>CAMXPV010000011.1 GCA_947245585.1 uncultured Lachnospiraceae bacterium
GGGAAAAGGCGGACGGAAATATCATCTCAAAAAAACGGTATGTCATTCCCATCGATCATCCACAATTTGACCCGACATTTGTGTCGTCCGCAAAACATTTATTTGACCAGATTAGTCTCTGCGTGGAACTGGATATTTTTGAACCTCCTTTTTCCCCTCTGATCATCGCAGAAGTGGAGTTTCCGGACAAAGAAACAGCGGAATCATTTCTCCCTCTCGACTGGTTCAGTCAAGATGTTACGAACGATCCCGCCTATCATAATTCCAATCTGAGCCGCCAACGCTTTTGAATCAGCACGGCCCCGTAGATTCTCTTACCACAAGTTCCGCAGGAAAGACAATCTGTTGATGCTCCCTGCGCTCCCCTATTACGTCCAAAAGCAGGCGGATCGTTTTCTTTGCGATCTCTTCCACCGGCTGTTTGATCGTGGTCAGTTTTGGATTATAAAACTCTCCCATCTCAATGCCATCGTATCCGGCCACCGAAATATCCTCCGGAATCCTCTTTCCCGCTTCAAGCACCGCCCTGCAGGCGCCGATAGCCAGTGAGTCAGCTACCGCATAAATCGCCGTCACATCCTGCCCGGATTCCAACAACTTCTTCGCCGTCAGATAACCGTTCTCCATGGAATAATGGTCGATGTCCTCCTGCACATAGCAGATCAGTTCCTCCGGCACGGCAATTCCATATTCACAGAAAGCCCGCCTGTACCCTTCCGTGCGCAGACGGCCGATGGGAAGATCAGACCGTTCCGTGATCAGAGCGATCCGCCTGTGCCCCAATTTCAATAAATACTCCGTCATCTTTTTGCTTTCCAACCTGTCGTCCACTGCAATGTTGGAAAACTCCACTTTATTCATCTGATCAGGTACATTGACTCCTATGGTACTGAATATAAAGGGCACTTTCAATTTTCTGATCTTTTCCTCGGAATGTTCAAACTTGCCGCCTAAAAAGACGATACCGCGAAGGCGCTTTTCCTTTTCCAACTCCAGAGCCACATCAATCTCATCCTCCTGCGCCTCCACATGGCGGAGCACCAACGCATATCTGTTTCTCTGTGTCTCCTCCTCAATGATCTGAATCATGCTGCTGAAAAAGGGATTGGTGATTCCTTTCACCAAAACCGCAATGCACTTCGCGTCCGTCCTCTTTAAATTTCTCGCACTGTTATTTGGGATAAACCCAGTCTTATCGATCACCTCCAGAATCATTCTTTTGGTTTCCGGGTTGATGTCCGGATGATTATTGATCGCTCTGGAAACCGTACTGACTCCCACGCCACACTGTTTTGCTATGTCCTTGATCGTAATCTCCGCCATCTGCATCTCCCAAATCTACACCCCTTTGTGCTATATTCTAAGCCTTTCACACAAGCCTGGCAAAACAGAACTCACCCTCTGCCTGCCCTGCCATAAAGTTTTGCCATTTCTAAAATCCGCTCCGCCAGTTCTTCCGTAAACTGTCCCGGCAGCATCCGCCACTTCCAGTTTGTCCCCAACGTGGACGGCATATTGGTCCGGGCCTTTGTCCCCAGTCCCAGATAATCCTGCATGGGAATCACACAGGTATCGGATACACTGGCCATGGCCGCCCGGATAAACTCCCATTGAATATCCTTCTTCGACTTTATGTTCAAATATTTCTTTGCGAAAGCCTTATCCTTACGGTTCAGCTTCTCATACCAACCAAGCGTCGTATCATTGTCGTGGGTTCCCGTGTAGACAATGCTGTTCGCCACATAATTGTGGGGAAGATAATCGCTTTCCTCCCTGGAATCAAAAGCAAACTGCAAAATTTTCATACCCGGATACCCGGTCTTCTTTACCAGGTTTATGACCGATTTAGTCAAAAATCCGAGATCTTCCGCAATCACAGCCTTTTTGCCAAGTTTCGCCTTCATGGTCTGAAAGATCTCATACCCCGGTCCCTTCTCCCAATGGCCAAACTCCGCAGTCTCATCGCCGAAGGGAATGGAATAATATTCATCAAACCCGCGGAAATGATCGATCCGTACCACATCGTAAAGTTTATAACAGTAACCGATCCGCTTCATCCACCACGCGTAATCTGTCTTTTTGTGATAGTCCCACCGGTACAACGGATTTCCCCAAAGCTGTCCGGTCGCGGAAAATGCGTCCGGCGGACATCCCGCCACCGCCGTGGGCGTCAACGTCTCATCCAACTGGAACAGCTCCGGATTCGCCCAGGTATCGGAACTGTCAAAAGCTACATAGATCGGGATATCCCCGATAATATCAATTTTCTTTTTATTCGCATACTCTTTCAGCGCAAACCACTGCTTCGCAAAGAGATACTGTTGGAATTGGTAGAAAGCAATTTCCTCCGCATATTTTTCGGCGTATTTCTTCATCGCCGTCTCTTTACGCAGCTTGATATCCTCATCCCACTCTGCCCAGCTCTTTCCGCCGAACGCATTCTTCACCGCCATGTAAAGGGCATAATCCTTCAGCCAATAAGCATTCTCCTCCACATAACTCTGGTATGCTTCGTCCTTTTCAATCTTGCTGTTTTGAAATGCCTTCTTTAACACTTTAAATCGGGACAGATAAATTTTCTCGTAGTCTACATATTCGTCGTCATCCCCGAAATCATATCCTTCACAGTCTGCTTTCGTCAGGAGACCTTCCTCTACCAATGCTTCCAAATCGATATAGTAAGGGTTCCCCGCAAAAGTGGAAAAAGACTGGTAAGGCGAATCGCCATAGCCCGTGGGGCCAAGCGGCAGAATCTGCCAGTAAGACTGCCCCGCCTTTTCCAACAGATCAATAAATGTATATGCCTCCTTAGAAAAGGCGCCAATCCCATACTTCGACGGGATAGCGGAAACAGGCAGTAAAACACCGCTCTTTCTCATAACGCTACAAATCCTTTCCTGTCCATCGAACCGACCCATCTCGGAAATCGATTTCTATATGAATTTTACTCTTTTTTGTCGAAAATAGCAAGCTCAATCAAGGGTTTTCACCCCTATACAGAGAATGCCCGTTTCCCGGGCATTCTCCTGCGTGAGACATTATAACTTCTTATTAGCCTTTGACCGCACCCGCTGCCACACCTTTGATAATATATTTCTGACAGGACAGATAGAAAATGATAACAGGAATAATACTCATCAGGATCAGGGCCATCGTTGCACCCAGATCCACAGTACCGTAGCTTCCTTTCAGATACTGGATGTGAATGGGAATGGTGCGGTATTTATTGATATCGAGCACCAATACCGGCAGCAGATAGTCATTCCATACCCACATGATCTCCAGAATGCCCACGGAAATCATGGTCGGTTTTAACATCGGCACAACTACCTGGAAGAAGATACGTACCGGCCCGCAGCCGTCGATAGATGCCGCTTCCTCCACCTCAAGCGGAATGGCTTTCACAAATCCTACAAACATGAAAATTGCAAGCCCTGCGCCAAACCCAAGATAAACGATCGGAATCGTCCACGGCGTATTCAGACGCAGCTTATCTGCTGTTTTGGAGAGCGGGAACATTACCATCTGGAAAGGCACCACCATGGAGAACACACACAGGAAATAAATTGCCTTACAGAACAGGGAATCCACCCTCGCGATATACCACGCCGCCATGGAAGTACAAAGTAAAATCAAAAACGTGGAAAGCAGCGTAATCATAACACTGTACAGCACACTGTTCACAAAGGGATAGTTACCAAAAGTCATACCCTTTATAAAGTTACTGAAACCGGCGCTCATCTCCCCGGTGGGAAGCGCAAAGGTATCGGTCTTTACAAACGTATTCTGTTTAAATGAGTTCATCACAACCGCCAGCACAGGAAGTACATAGACAATGCTGACCGCAGCCAATATCACGGAAAGAATGGTTTTTGTATTCTTTTTCATTACTGCTGCACCTCCCTCTTACGCGTATAACTCAACTGAAGCAATCCAAGCCCTGCCACCAGAATGAAGAAAATCACTGCCTTTGCCTGCGCTACACCCTGAGAAGTCGTGTTGGAGCTGTAGAAGGTATTATAAATATTCAGCGCCAGCATTTCTGTCGTCTTGATGGTCGTCCCGCCCGGCTGAATCACAAACGGCTGTCCGCCGGTCAGCGCCAGGTTCTGGTCAAACAGCTTGAAGCCGTTTGTCAGGGAAAGGAAGATACAGATGGTAAAGGAACTCATCACGTTCGGAATCGTCACCTTGAAGAGTGTCTGCATGGAAGTCGCGCCGTCGATGCGGGCCGCCTCCAGAATATCCCCGGGCACATTCTGCAGCCCTGCCACATAGATAATCATCATATAACCGATCTGCTGCCAGCACATCAGAATAATCAAACCCCAGAAGCCGTATTTACTCTCCAGTAAAATGGAAGTCTGGTAACGGCCGAGAATACCGTCGAAGATCATCGACCAAATGTAACCCAGTACGATACCGCCGATCAGATTCGGCATAAAGAATACGGTACGGTACAGGTTGCTGCCTTTAATCTCCAATGTCAGAATGTATGCCACGATAAACGCCAATACATTGATGATGACAAGCGACACAACTGCAAACATTGCCGTGTACCAGAACGCATGACGGAAAGAAGCGTCCTGAAAGGTCTTCACATAGTTGTCAAAACCGATGAATTTCGCGTCGGAAATCAAACGGAACTGGCACATGGACAACCAGATACCCTGGATGAAAGGCCAGACAAACCCAATGACAAATGCAATAAGTACAGGACCCATAAAGAGAAATCCCCAACGTTTCGTCGCCTTTTGAAGAGAATTCGTGGCGGTTATTTTCTTGCTTTTCATGGTATCACCCCCTGATTCATTTTTCTGAATTACTATTTCATTTTCATTATATAAGCCAGCTTTGCTTATACCCGGAAAAGGCGGGGCGGATAAATTACCCGCCCCGCCGCCTGCTTACAATATCAGTCTTCACTTTTTCCTTTTAAAACCATTTCCTAAACTTAGTGTGTTGCGTTGTACTCATTTGCCCAACCGTCTACAAATGCGGTGCGCACGATCTCCCAGTTTGCATCGGACTGATCTGCATTGTACTGGTTCAGAGCGCTTACCAGAGTTGCACGGTAGGAGTCTACGTTAGGCTGGAAGTTGGTTGCCCAGTTCATTACATAGCATCCGTCAGCCGTGTACTTGTCAGCTGCTGCCAGGAATCCGTTGGTGGACTCTGCCGCAGACTTGTAAGGCATAACACCGAAGGTATCCACTAACTTACGGGAAGCGTCAGGATCGGTTACACACCAAACCATGAAGTCCATGGTAGCCTGCTGATCCTCTGCGGAAGCCTTGCTGTTGATTGCCCAGCAGTTCTCAGTACCGCAGTTTAAGCCTGCCTTTTCCTCACCTGCAACGCCGCAGTAGTAAGGGATCATGGTCGCGTTCGGAACCTCGTTCTTCACTGCCTCATACTCCCAGGAACCGTTTACGAAGAATGCTGCTTTACCAGTCTTAAACTCGTTCTCTGCATCATGTCCGCCGGTAGCCAGCTCCTTGGGGTCTGTCAAGCTGTTGTTGATGCAAAGGTCATACAGGTTCTTGAAGTTATCCATATACTTGCCGGAGATGGTAGCCGGTGTGTCTGTCCAGGGTGTTCCCTCCTGCTCGTAGTAGTACTCCAGGTTTGCCATATGTCCCGTGAATCTCCAGGAAGAAGAATCATCCATATCGGAGGAGGAGAAAGCGTCAAACCCAAGCTCGCCTGCGCGGGAGTGAATGTCCTCTGCCACTGCTTTCAAACCGTCAAAGTTCTTGATCTCATCCATGGTGTGGCCTGCCTTTTCGATCAGGTCAGGATTCACGATGATACCGTAGCACTCGTAGCAGTAACCGATGGAAACCAACTTGCCGGTCTCATCATAAAGGTTATAAGCGTCTGTATTCAGTTCGTTTGCAATTGCCGTGCCGTTCAGATCCAGTGCGTAATCTTTCCAGTCCTTTACGCCTGCCTGGTTACCGATGATAAACAGTGTCGGGGGCGCGGACTTATCCATCTCGGACAACAGTGTCTGAGAATAAGTACCGGAAGCCGCGGTAACTACCTTTACCTCTACGCCGGTCTTTGCGTTATAGTCCTTTGCAACCTCCTGAAGCACTTCGTCGGACTCGGGCTTGAAGTTCAACCAGTAAACGGAACCGCCGCCTGCCGCAGGAGCTGCTGCCTCACCGCCATCTGCGCTGTCGCCCGCAGGAGCTGCCTCCTGTGTTGCACCGCCATTGTCTGCTGCAGGTGCGGAACCGCCATTGTCAGAACCGCCGCAGCCGGCAAGCATAGTCGTAATCATTGCTGCACAAAGCATGGTGCTTACAATTTTCTTTTTCATTGTCTTTCCTCTCCCTTTCGATGTAAGATTGAAATTTGTTGTTTTGGAAACGAATCCGGTAACGGTTTCGGTATCGTTGTCGGTAACGTTTCCGATTTCTTGAGTTAAGTATATAACCTAACCACATTTTTTGCAATAGTTTTTTTATCTGTAAATCATTTTTGCCATTTTAGATAGAAATTATACAGGCCGTTTAGGCATTTTTCACAATCTCTTCATTGTTCTCCTGCAAAAACGTAAGAAATTCTGCTTCCGGCAGCGGTTTTGAAAAATAGTAGCCCTGAATATAGTCGATGGCCAACTCCTCCATGGCCAAATACTGATCCTTGGTCTCAATTCCCTCCGACACAATTTTAAGTTTCATCCCGTGAATCATCTGCATTGCCGCATTCATCACATATTTCGCCTTCTCGTCCCGGAAAAAGGCCTGGCTCATCTCCCTGTCAAACTTTATAATATTGACAGGCATATCTACGATATAATTGAGATTGGACTGTCCGGTTCCGAAATCGTCCAACGAGAAATACACGCCGTACTCCATCAGTCTGCGCATGTTTTCAAGAAGCGTCTTTTTCGCCGCCATGGACGCAGACTCCGTGATCTCCAAATTGATATACCGCGGATTGATCTGGTACTTCTCCATGATATTGATATAATCGTCCGCCAACCCGGAATAGCCGCACTGAATCACCGACAGGTTTACTTCTATGTAGTGCAGTCCATACTGCTCCAGGCTCTCTCTCGTAAAAAAGCGGCACACCTTGTCAAAGACAATCTCGCCAAGCGGCAAAATCTTACCGTTTGCCTCGGCAACGGAAATAAAGGAACCGGGCGGCACCAACTTCCCGTCACGGTCACGCATCCGAACCAGCGCCTCCGCACTGACAAACTTTTTCTGTTTTGTAGAGTAGATAGGTTGGTAAAACACTTCGATCCTGTCTTCCTTCATCGCTTCGTCCAACATCTGCTCCATGCGCTTCTCCTGCCGCATCTGTTCCACAAAACTGCTGTCCACCTGCATAAAGTTCGACACGCTGTGTTCCCGGCTCTTCCACCTTGCATACTGCATCAGATGGACCATCTCCTGATAATCGTTCACCAGCGTCGTATCTGAAAGATAGGTATACTCCACCTGCGCCATGCCGCCCAACTCTCTTCTGCCGTACTCCATATAGCTTTTGAGTTTCTCCACGTTGTCTGCAGCATGTTCCAACTCTTCAAAAATCAACCAGACTTCATCATCACCCATCTTAAATATTTTTGTGCTCACAAACTTCGGCAGCCTTCTGGCAAAGGCCAACATCACTGCCTGCTCTTTGGCTCCCTCGTCGGCCTGATTGACCCCCAGGCTCCACCACACCGATATCACCGCAAAATTCTTTTCACCGTTATAGAGTTTCTGGGCATAAAGCAGCAGCGCATCCTGATTAAAAAGCCCCGTCGTCCGGTCCGTCAGATATTCCGGATTCTCCAACCGGAAAAAAATGACCAACACACCAAGCGCACCCGCATACCCCACCAACAGGAGCTCATTGTTGAGAAACTGCGTGAACGCCGCCGCAAACCACATCCCCATCCAGAATAAAATCACCTGGCTTCTTCTGGGATTTCCCTGTTTTCGTTTCCGTATCGTAAAAATAACATTGGAAACCACAAAGCTTCCCGCAAAAGCATAAGTCGAAAGCACAGAGGGTCCGGCAGTGTACACCACCCGTCCCATTTTATAGATCCCGATGGGCAGACAGGCGATCACGATACATTCCGCCAGAAAAACACTGCACGCAATCATCGTTATCCGCACAAATTTTTTCTGTCCCCCATACACATCCGAACATTCATACAAAAATCCCAACAAACCCACCAACACAATGGTCATCAGATAAATTTTACAGATCACCAATACGGCAATCCTGTGATCCAGAAGCAGCTTGACAATCGCCCAAATGGAAAGCATGTCGCAGAAGACACACAGAAGCATTCCCGCCATAAGCACCTGAAACGCAATCTGTGTGCCCAAACGAAGAGATTCATATTTTTTGTAGAATAAAAACATAATGACAAGTAGAATAATGCCGCACATCTGCGCCTGTATATTCATATCCCACGACTCCTTTTTGCCCTGTTTTTTTCCGATATCTTCCCGCTTTTTCTATGTATCACACCAGTAATTATATTATCGTCAAATTATGCGCATCCCCTTACAGAAAGGGAATCATTTCCTTCACGGAAGAAAAAATCAGATGAGGCCGAACCTCAAAGCCCGCTGCCTCCTCCATGGTCGCTTCGCCGCTCAGAACCAAAACACTCTTCATGCCATGATTTCTGCCTGCCGCTATGTCTGTGTAGAGCCGATCTCCCACCATGGCAGCCTGTCCCCTCTCCACGTTGACCCTCGTGGTCAAATACTCTATGATATCTTCGTTCGGCTTCCCGATCACCCTGTCAGGATAACGAAAGGCCGAAGCGTGGATAAACGCGTGAATCGCGCCTGCGTCGGGAATAAACCCGTCTTCCGTGGGGCAGTTATAATCCGGGTGGGTGGCCAGATAGGGCAGGCCGGCTCTCACGAAGTCACAAACCCTGCACATTTTCTCATAGGTAAGAGAGGTGTCAAAGGCAGTCACAACTACCTCCGGATCTTTCTCCTCCAACCGGATTCCCGCCTGCATAAATTCTTTCCGCAGCAGCTCATTTCCCAAAAGAAACACCTTTTTGCCGCTAAAATGCCGCTGCAAATACCAGATCGTCGCCCGCCCCGATGTAACGATTTTTTCTTCTCCCACAGACAGTCCCATCCGCGCCAGTTTCTCCACATAAACCGCCGCATTTTTGGATGAGTTATTGGTCACAAAAACATAGCTTCGCCCGGACGCTTCCAGGCGCTCCAGAAATTCTCTGGCCCCGTCAATCCACTGCTCTCCCAAATAGATTGTGCCGTCCATATCCAGTGCAAAGCATTTTACCTGCGCCAACAGGTTTTCTTTATCCTCATTGATACCGGGAAGCTGATTTTGCATGTCTGTCTCCTTCTCATTGCTGATACGTAGACTATACCAAAAACCATTCGCAGCTGCAACCTATAAAAGCAGAAATATGATATAATGAGCGAAGAAGAAAAAGAAGCGACTGCGGAAAGGAGTCACGTTATGAAAGAACAGCTCTACACCATACCCCTAAACGATGCCATAAACGCCCAGGACGAATGCCCGTTTTGCTTTATCGAGCGGAATGTGGAACAGGATCTTTTAGATTTTGTGTTGGGTTCCGGCTCTTCCTATATGGAGAGCGATATTCGGGAACAGACCGACAAGGCCGGCTTTTGCAGAAAGCATTTTAAGAAAATGTTTGACTATGGCAACACACTGGGAAACGCCTGGATTTTGAAAACCCATTACCAGAAAATGAACAGGGAACTGCAGGAACAGATCAAATCCTTTAAGCCCGGCAAAACTTCCTTAAAGGACAAGTTTAAAAAACAGACCGAACGCACGAATCCCATCGGTGTCTGGGTCGCGGAAAAGGAGGCATCCTGCTATATCTGCAAGCGCTATGCGGACACCTATGCGCGCTACCTCGACACTTTTTTTGTCATGTATAAGAAAGAGCCGGAATTTCGCCGGAAAATAGCTGAGAGCAAGGGGTTTTGTCTGCCCCACTTCGGCGATCTGTGCGAGGCCGCAGACAGCCACTTGAATGATAAGGAAAAAGCCGATTTCTACGAGACAGTCTTTCCTTTGATGGAACAGAATATGGCGCGTCTGTCCGAGGACGTCTCATGGCTCGTGGAAAAATTTGACTACCGCAACAAAGATGCCGACTGGAAAAACTCCAGAGATGCGATTCAGCGCGGTATGCAGAAATTAAAAGGCGGCTATCCCGCCGACGCGCCTTATCAAATGAATAAGTAGAAAAGGACAGGCCTCAGACCTGTCCCTTTTTTTATGCGGCTATTATGTTAGATCGCATCCATCGATCCGTCGCTGTCATCGTCATCGAAGAACTCTTCCACTTTCTTTATACTCCCGACAACTTTATCCGTCGCCTCGGCTTTCGCCGCCTGAATCCCTTCCTTGAACTCTTCCTTAAGTTCCTCCTTCGCGCCTTCCGTCTTGCCAAGATCCAGATCTACATAGTTGCGGTCCGAATCCGTCTCGTCCAGATCATCGTCGAAATTATCAAAATCATCATCGTCGTCGAACTCATCATCCATCAGCGCGTCTCTGTTTTTTAGATAGTAATAAACTCCTCCCGCTACGGCGCTAAGAGCCGCTGTCACCATCAATAATTTTCCGAATTTTTTCGCCATCAGTGTTCTCCTTTCACCGTATCAATCCCTATCAATATTATATTAATACTATTTTGCGAAAATGAAAAGAGAATATGTATAAAAAAAGAAAAAAATTTGCTAAACTTTTCCATCTTTACCACTACATCTTGTATTTCTAAATTTTCTCCAAACTAGTTTTTCGCAGATCATTGAATCCCGCGAAGGGTTGTGCTATAGTTATATTCGACCGAAAAGGTCAATTTTTGTAGAATTGAGGAAACTATGAACGAAAAATTTTTTGATCTGAAAAAAGAAAAACAGGACCGCATGATTAACGCCGCTTTGAAAATCTTCTCCATTGGCGGCTATAAACATGCCAGTACCGATGATATTGTAAATGAGGCCGGCATCAGCAAAGGTCTCTTATTTCACTATTTTGGGAGCAAACTCGGCCTTTACGGCTTTCTCTATGATTACAGCGTGCGTTTCATGAAACTTGAAATTACCGGCGGCGTGTCCTCCACGGAGCAGGATTACTTTGAGATCCGCAGAATGATGGAGTATGCAAAAATGCAGGTTCTCAAAAATTACCCTTACATGCAGCGTTTCCTGGATCGCTGCCGCTTTGAGGATGTGAGTGAGGCGCTAATGGCGATTGATCGCCAGAAAAATGTGTTGACCGATATTCAGGCTGTTCTCAAAAATCAGAGTAACCGCTCCCTGTTTAAGGGCGAGGTGGATTATGAAAAACTGGACCAGATGCTCACCTACACGGTGGAGGGCCTGATGGACAGCCATTTTCAGGATGCCTCTTTTCAACCGGAATTACTCTACAACGAAACCTGTTCCTATTTTGACATGATGAAAAAACTTACCTACCGTTAGAGGCGGTTCCCCTATCCAAATAATAAAAAGTCCGGTTTCAAAGCCAGACTTTTTTTAATGCCGAAATTCCCTCCCTGATCGCTTCCTGTGTCAAACCGCCATATCCCAGAATCATGGCTGCGGGCCCTTTTGCCTGTTCTTCCTCCATCCGAAAAGCGCCCATGCCGTACACCTTCACATCCGCTTCGGCCGCCGCCTGTTCTAGAGCGTTCTCCCTTCTGCCCCTCTTATCCGTAAGCAGAACATGCAGGCCTGCATTTTCCCCGGACAAAGTAAAATCCCTCTCAAACTCCCTCAGCTCTCCCAGTAAAAAATCATGTTTTGTGCGGTACAATTTACGCATTTTGTTGAGGTAGCGTTCAAAATACCCGTCGCTTATAAATTCATTTAAGATGGTTTGGTCGATTCTGGAAACCGTGGAGGAAAAGAAACCGCACTCCCTGCGATACCTCTCCAAAAGAGGATAGGGCAGCACCATATAACTGACACGGATGGCGGGCGCGATCGCCTTGGAAAAAGTGCCGATGTAAATCACCCGGCCCCGCCCGTCGGATGCCTGTAAAGACGGCAGCGGTTTTCCCTTATATCGAAATTCACTGTCATAATCATCCTCTATCAGATAGCGGTCTTCCTCTCTGTCTGCCCAACGCAGCAGCTCCATGCGTCTTCCGATGGGCATGGAAATCCCTGTCGGATACTGTCTTGAGGGCATCACATAGGCAAGTTTCGCCCCGCTGTCCTCCAACTGGTCCGCACGGATTCCCTTATCATCCATCGGGATCAGCGAAATCGGATAGGCAAAAGAACGAAAAATCTTGTAAGCCCTGATATAGGTAGGGTTTTCCATCGCCACATGAATGTGGCGGCCCAATATCTTTTCCAATAAAAGAAGCAGGAAGTCATTTCCTGCCCCGATAATAATCTGCTCCGGGTCACAGTTGACACCCCGCGATCCGTGCAGATAACGGCAGATCGTCCTGCGAAGCTCTATGTCTCCCTGCGGTTCCCCCAAGGCAAACATATGGCTTCTGGCATCTACCATAATATTTTTCGTAATCTTCTTCCATGTGGCATAGGGAAATTGACTCATATCGATCGCGTTTGGCGAAAAATCATAGCGCTGTCCCAAACCCTCCGCCTCCCGCGACGGTTCTGCCTGCCCACGCGCATCCGTCACACCGGTGTTATAGAGTTCCCGCACGTCGCCCACAAAATATCCGCTCCTTGGCTTCGCAACAAGATATCCTTCCGCCACCAACTGACTGTAAGCCATATCCACAGTTGTTCTGGAAACCTGAAGATACTCCGAGAGAAATCTGGCAGAGGGAAGCCTTTCGTCCTGCAAAAGATTCCCCTTCCTGATCTCTTCCCTGATATGTTCATAAATCTGCTCGTATAGCGTTTTACCGCTCTTTTGCTCCAGTTCAATGTGAATCGGCAACTCTCTCATCTGTTTCCCGTCCGCCGTTACTTTCTGCCCGTGGCATTCTTTTCCTTGATCTTCTTCATTATCATTTCTTTCACATCCCGGGCCTTATCCTTCATGCGCGGATTCGCCGTCTTGGAAGCGATCAATCCTGAGATCAGGCGGCTTGCCACATCGTACTGCTCAAAGCGCATCGCCGTCACACCAATCAGGAAATCCACCGTAGGCTCATCCATACCGCACATCGGGAAACTCTCCGTCTGTCTTGCCGCAAGGAAACCTTCGAGCGCATTTCTGAGGAACTCGTCTTCCTCCTCCTGACATTGTTTCTTCTTCTCCTCGTAGCCTTCCTCTGCGGGATCCAAATGCTCCGCCTGCCCTCTCAAAAGCCATGCTGTCTTCAAACAGATATAAGCCTTCTCGCTCGCCTTCGTCTGTTTCACAATCGCATTTGCAAGCGCCATCTTATAACGCTCCAACGCCTCCTCATAGGTGTATGTCTCCGCCACTTCCTTCTGCGGTTTGAAATTGGCCGAAATCGCCTTCTGAATGTTCTTCGCCTGAGGAGAAGTCAAATATTTAAAAAATCTGCTCAAAGATGCATAACCACAGGACGGGCACATGATCACATCGTACTTTAAGAGATCAATCTGCTCGTACTTCGGCCGAAGATCCAGATCACTTCCCGCCAGTTTCGCCTTACCGATCTTGACGGTTCTCGCCTTGAACTCTCTGTCGCAAAGAGGACAGGTAAAGGATTTATCAAAGAGAAAATCCTGCTCCTGCACGGTATGCACCGCAGCCTGCGCCCCTTCTTCGCCTTCCCCTTCTTTCTTAGGCTTCTCATAGAGATCCATGCTTTCTAAATTGCTCAGTCCAAACTGCTCTAACCCCGATAACAGTCCTGCCATTTGTTTCACCCTCCCGAATTATATTTTATACTCTCATTTTATCTCATTCGCCGCTCGCTGCTTTCTTATCTAGTTTACCTCAATTCTCCTTTTTCGGCAATACATAAGAGCTCTTAAGAGACACAATTCTGTTAAATACAAGATTTTCCGGTCTGGAATCCTTGCAATCCACACAGAAAAACCCCTGCCGCACAAACTGAAAACTCTCGTATGCCTTCGCATCCCTGACCGACGGTTCAATCCGGCACTCCTTTAAAACAGTCAGAGAATTGGGATTCAGGTTCAGGCTTCCGTCCTCGTTATAAACGCCCTTTTCCTCATCGATGATATTCTCGTACAGCCTGATCTCGACCTTCACGGACTCCGCCGCGGATACCCAGTGGATCGTCCCCTTCACCTTGCGGCCGTCCGGGCTGTTGCCGCCCTTGGAGGCCGGGTCGTAGGTGCAGTGCACCACCGTCACGTTTCCGGCATCGTCTTTCTCAAAGCCGACGCATTTCACAAAGTACGCTCCCATGAGGCGGACTTCATTTCCCGGGAAAAGCCTGAAATATTTCTTCGGCGGCTCCTCCATGAAATCTTCCCTCTCAATATAGAGTTCCCTGCTAAAAGGCACTTCACGCGAACCGAGCGCTTCATTCTCCGGGTTATTGACAACGGGAAGCACCTCCGTCTCATCTTCCGGATAATTGTCTATCACCAGTTTGACCGGATCGGTCACCGCCATAATCCTTGGCCGTTTCATCTTGAGATCTTCTCTGATGCAATATTCCAACATGGAATACTCCGCGGAAGAATTTGCCTTGGACACGCCGCAAAGTTCCACAAAGAGCCGGATTGACTCAGGCGTAAAGCCCCGTCTTCTCAGCGCGGCAATGGACACCAGTCTGGGATCGTCCCAACCGTCCACGATGCCGTCCTCCACCAACTTCTTAATATATCTCTTTCCCGTCACCACATTGGTCAGGTACATTTTCGCAAATTCAATCTGCTTCGGCGGATGGGGGTACTCCAACTCCGTAACGACCCAGTTATAAAGCGGCCTGTGATCCTCAAACTCCAATGTGCAGATCGAGTGGGTAATCCCCTCAATGGCATCCTCTATGGGATGCGCGTAATCATACATCGGATAGATACACCACTTGTCACCCGTATTCTGATGGGACAGATGGGCCACACGGTAGAGAATCGGATCGCGCATATTGATATTCGGGGAAGACATGTCGATCTTCGCGCGCAGGGTCTTCTCCCCGTCCGCGTATTTTCCTTCCTTCATCTCCTCAAACAGCTGCAGATTCTCTTCTATGCTGCGGTTTCTGTTGGGATCGTCCTTTCCCGGTTCCGTCAGGGTCCCCCGGTATTCCCGCATCTCATCTGCCGTCAGGTCCGACACATAGGCCTTTCCCTTTTTGATCAGCTTAAGAGCCCCTTCATACATCTGATCAAAATAATCGGAAGCAAAAAACAGGCGGTCTTCATAATCCGCGCCCAGCCACTGCACGTCGGCCTTAATGGATTCCACAAACTCACTCTTCTCCTTGGTGGGGTTTGTGTCATCAAAACGCATATTGAATTTTCCGCCATATTCAGACGCGAGTCCGTAATTCAGCAATATGCTCTTGGCATGCCCGATATGCAGATAACCGTTCGGTTCAGGCGGGAATCTGGTGTGCACGGTATCATAGACACCCTCCGCCAGATCCTTATCTATGATCTGCTCGATAAAATTTTTGGACTCCACGTCTGTTCCCTCCTCTGTCTCAAAAGGGCAAAATCCCACACTGTGGAATCTTGCCCTTCCCTAAATCTGTGTTCTCTTTCATCTTCACCGTTTATATGGTTTTTCATTCATCCCGCAGAGCATGTTTTCCATCCCTGCGGCATTCTCAAGTCCGCTTCGCAGCCTGGCGCCGCGTATCTCAGTCTTCCTCGTCCTCCACCGCAGCCGCAACGCCGGAAACCACCGAAGAAACCACAGCGATCACCACCGGAATAATCACTACCACCAAAAAACCGCCCAATAACAAAACGCCCATAATTGAATTCCTCCTTGTCGAAACCTGTAATCGACCGTACAACAGTAATTATACACATTTTTTTCCAAAACTGCAAGACCCAACGCGGAATCCCGAAGCGATTACACGGTTCCATCCTCAATGGCAAACTTATTTATCTTTCAGGCAATAGGGCCAGCGTTCCGTATAATTCCAATAGCTGCTGCTGTGCTGCAGCACTTTCTCCGCCAGATCCACGGTCTCCTCCATGGAATATAAGGGGGATGTATATATCTCGCCTCCGCTGTGCAGATACAGGGTCTTCGATGCGGCGTCGTATGCCAGAAAACCGTGGATTTGGGCAAGTTTGCTGTACCGTTGCCCGCCCTGTATAACAATCTGATAAGCATTGTCATCCCCGCATAAAAAGGCATAATCCGCATCCCCTGCCGCCTCGTACCGATTCATTCCGCCGGGAAACCCTGCATAGCTGCCAAGAGAATCGCTGAAATACACATCCATATTTTCGTCCCAGTCCACAAAGAAAATGCGCACGATTCCGTCTTGATAGACCAGATAGAGCTCGTCATCCTCCTCATTAAAAAACATGGTCTCCAGATACTCCACATCCATGTCATACGGCGGTATCTCCATATAGACGTCCTCTTTTCCCATCTCGTAATAGAGAATAGTATCCGCCTCTCTGGAAGCCACCGCATAAAAGGGCCGCCCGTTGCACACAGCCGTAATGCCGTCCGCAACCGCCTCCTCGTAGAGCAGCTCCCCGTCAGTGAGCCGGTAACCGTACAATGTGTGCTCCTTTTCCATGGAAAGCACCCCATTCTTACGGTCTATGCCCAAATATGACAATCCCTCTGCCCCAAAGTCCACGGTGCGCCGGACGGTTCCGTCCGCCGGGTCTACGATATGATAAGCATGATCGGTGACGATCAGAAGCCGCTCTGTCCCGTCTCCGTCGAAGTCATCAAAGGCAAACGCCTCAAAACAGGCGGTATCCTCATACGTCCAGAGCCGCTTTTTCTCTACCGTATCAAACATCTCCACACAGGTATCAAAATCATCATCAAGCCTGACCGCCGCCAACCATTTTCCGTCTCCGCTGAGTCTGGCCTGTCTGTAAGAATCCTCTCCTTTATAGAATGTCTTCACGCCCTCGCCAAGCGCTCTCCGATACACCATAATCCGGTTGCTGTCATGGGGCAGGACCGCCCAGTAGCCGTCTCCTCTGGCAAACGCTTTCACATCAAAGGAAACACCGTCAAAGGAGTCCATTTCTTCCACATGGTTACTGTCCGCATCGGAAAGGCCGACGAGATAAAGAGAAATATCAGGCGTGTCGTCTGGAACGGCATGATATTGCAACACTGCGGTCCGCTTGTCCCCGCCTGCCGCCGTCAGTTCCAACGCCACCTCTATCCTGCCGTCCTCCGTTGCCGTCTGCTCCGAAGCAAAGCCGTCCCCGGCATACAGCCCTTCCTCCAGCTGCTCCCACAGCAGCCTGTCCGATACCTTCCCGTCTGCGCCCACCAGATAACAGCTTTCCCTCTCCACCACCAGAAAGGCTTCCTTATCCGGTATGGGAACCACGCCCTCATAGTTCGTGCACGGATAGGCCGTTACTTCTCTCGTCTCCAGATCCTTCACACAGAGTTCCTCTCCCTGCGCGCTTTCTGCCTTCCGCGGATACAGGATCTTGTCCTCCGACAAAAATCCCACCTGACATTCCCATGACAGATTCACGCCCTCCGGGCGAAAAGAATGCTGCAGATAATCATGCAGGCCCTCCCAGACGGTCACCCTGCCGGAATCCCCCACCGCCATCAAGCGGCTGCCCTCGGGGGAAACCTTCATAAAATGAATGGTGTTTCTCGTCTCTATGATTCGATCGGGCCTGATCTGCTCCCCGTTCTCATACAGGTAAAGCAGTTCCGTCAGGGAATACGTCAGCGACGGCGGACAGTCCGCCGCCTGCTCTCCGGCACCCATTCCCTCCAGGTATTCCTGCCAGGCCATGACCCCCACCGTCAGCCCCCGCATACGATCCTCTTCCAGATAACCGAGCGCTTCTCTGGCATAGGCTTCCGTCACCCTGAGGCAGGATTGTGCGTATTGCTCCCCGAGCTTTTGATACCGCTCCTCACTCTCTTGATACTGTTTATCGATGATGCCGCGCTGCTCATCGATAAGTGCAGCGTCTTCCCTGATCTGCCGGCTCTGATGTCTGATCTTCAAAGCCACACCCGTACTGCCCAGACCAATCAGCAGGCAAAAAGCGCATACCGCCACGATGATACCCTTTTTCTTTTTCACACGATACGCCTTTCTTTTTCTCCTATGTATGAAAGAAAATATTTCGTTCTACAACATACGCACACTAATTCCGATCCGGCTCCCCCGCGTTCATATCCGTATACATATCCAGAAGCCCCACCGTCTCCGAGGCCGGTCTCCCGTACATATTACAACATTCATGGGACACGCTCTTGGGCTCCGCGCTCTTTTCGTCAAAATTGACGCTCATGCGGTACACGCCCTGCCTCGATTCCGAATCCAAATGTCTCATGATCTCCTCAATCATTTTCCCGTCGTTTTCTTTCATGCCGCCGCCTCCCGTCTTCTTTGCCGCAGGCTACCAAAAGAGCCCTTCAATCAGATAACTGTACTCGTCAAGTACATCGTCGAACCACCTATACCAGTCATCCTCCGTCAGGTCAAAAAACGCTGTCTTCGGTTTCACCTTCTGCTTTACCCGCCCCGCAAGCGGTTCTATGCCCATTTCCCCCCTGACCAGAAGTATTTCCTCGTCGTCCATGGTAAACATCGCTTCGTCCAACTCCAACTTAAAGCTTTCTCCCTGCTGCATGTGGCTCAAGCCGCCCTCAGCGGTCATCCCCAGCTCTCCCGCCGGCGATTTGAAGGCGATCTCCGTTTCAAAGCTGTCCTTTCTCCCGTCGCATCCAAGATCAATGTCCAGACCCATATTCAGTTTATCCCCGTTCCGGGTCAGGCCGTATCTGATGTTGGATTCCATCTGGTAATTGCTGTCTTTCAGGCTCTGCACGACCTGCCAGGTAAGCTCCGTATCCTCTCTCTCTTCCTCCCGGTCTCTGCTGATCTCCATTTTACCCTGCATCTTCTCGATACTGCGCTCCGCACCCAGAAAATAAATATCCCCCGAAACCTGCACATCGCCCTGATACAGGGACAGCGGCTCCTCTATGCGGATGCTCCTGATCCGGTTGTCGCTGTCAATTTCCAGCAAAAAGCTGATATCCGTCCCGTTGGAAATCACATCAAAGGAACTCAGCAGCCCCATGACCTCTGCCTGGCCGATCTGGCCGTAGTACGCACAGTCGTACAGCACCTGCCTGACAAGCTCGTTAAAATAGAGATCGTCAAAGCTGACCCGGTAGAGATCGCTCCCTGCCTTCTCTATGCGCATATGCCGCCTGCACTCCGCAAGCTCCGGTTCATATTCCTTCAGAAATGCCTTGATGACACCCTCCTCGTCCGAAAAAATCCATGGATCCTTAAACAGGTCGATGGAATAGCCCATCCTCTGTCCTCTTTCCTCCAACAGCTCGTTTTCTTTTACCTCTCCAAAGATGTCCTCCCAGACAGAGTCTTCATACTGGAAAAGCAGACCTCGGTTTTCTATGTACATATCCTCCAAAAGCAGCTCCGGCAGGGAAAAACAAAAATTCTCGTCGTCCCCGTAAATTTCCACATGGCCGAACTCATAGTTCATCATGCTTAAAACGGTGGAGGCGGACATTTCCTTTCTCGCCATGTCCTTGTCGCATTCCGTGTCCACACCGAGCGTCAGCTCACCAAAATAATAGTCTCCCGTGTCAACGGTGACGTTCAGCTTCGTATCCGCGGAAAAGCCCTCCTGCGCCATCATATGCCTGACCGCCCTTAACCCCGCTTTTTCCGTAAGGGGATTCTTCACCTCGCCCATCTCCCGCACAAGATTGAGAAAGCCCTTCTGCACCCTGTAGGCCGGGGAGTGAACATGATGCATCCATCCTCCCAAAACTACCGCCAAAACTGCCGCGCACACGCACAGCACAATAATTAGCGTTCTTTTTTTGTTATCCTTCGGCGGCAGATAAAGCTGCTCCGGAGGCCCAAGTGTCTTTTTCACCGACATTGGCGGCTGCATTCCGAAATGATCCATGTTCTATCCCCTTTTTATATCCTGATTCTATCATCTTATTTTCTGGTCTTCTTCCATACTACCATATTCATATCAAAAACAAAATAATAAATGTGCTGCGAATAAGCAGACTCGAAATGCTTCGCATTTCTCATTCGCGTTGCTCGCCGTAAGTCTCCCACAGCATACATCCATGCAAGCATGATGTCTGCTGCGTCAGCCTTCCTGCTCTGCTTATTCGCGCAAAAAACACCCGGAAGCATTGCCTCCGAGTGTTTTAAGTTCAATCTATTATGCTTTCGCCGCAGCGATCTCCGCTTTCAGAGCCTCTGTCAGCTTGGGAACGATCTTATTCAGGTCGCCCACTACGCCGTAGTCAGCCACATCGAAGATCGGCGCGTCCGCATCCTTGTTGATCGCAACGATGATATCGGACTCTTCCATACCTGCCACGTGCTGGATCGCACCGGAGATACCGATTGCGAAGTACACGTTCGGGCGAACGGTCTTACCGGTCTGGCCCACCTGCAGATCCTTCGGCTTCCAACCGGAGTCAACCACTGCACGGGAACAGCTCACGGTACCGCCAAGCACCTCAGCCAGATCCTCAAGAATCTTGAAGTTCTCCGGGCTGCCAACACCACGGCCGCCGGACACCAGAATCTTTGCGTCCATGATATCCACGGTCTCAGCCACAGATTTCACAATGTCAAGAATCTCCACATACTTGTTGTCGGGAGTAAAGCCGGGATTGAACTCCTCCACGTTTGCCTTCGCGCCCTTGATCGGGGTGATTTTCTGCATAACGCCTGCACGAACCGTCGCCATCTGCGGACGATTGTAAGGACATGCAATGGTTGCGATGGTGTTACCGCCAAATGCCGGACGGGTCATCAGCAGCTGATTGTGAAGCTGCTCCTGACCGGGTGTGGGCTGAAGCGGAAAATCACCGATCTCCAGAACGGTACAGTCAGCCGTCAGGCCGGTCGCCACTCTCGCGGAAACTCTCGGGCCCAGATCTCTTCCGATTGCGGTAGCGCCAACCAACATGATTTCGGGTTTATACTTGTTGATCACGGATGCCAACGCATGTGCGTAGGGCTCCGTTCTGTAATCCTTCAATTCGGGATCGTCCACAACGATCACCTTGTCCGCGCCGTACTCAGCGAGCTGGTCAGCCAGACCCTTAATCCCTGAACCAATGAGCACTGCGGTTACTTCCGTATTTAAGTCCTTCGCCAGGTCCTTCGCCTTGCCAAGCAGCTCAAATGCGATACTGCTGACCTCGTTATCCACCTGCTGCGCAAAGACATATACACCCTTGTATTCTTCTAAATTCATTTTATACCTCTTTCTGCGCACTCGTTTACGCGTATTCTTTTAGATGACGTGTTTCACTTTTAACTTGTCAACGATGTAGCTTACGGACTCGTCGGGATCGAGGGAAACCTTCTCGCCGGCGCCCTTTCTCACCTTGTCGGAAGCCTTGGCAATCTTGGTCGGGGAACCCTTAAGACCAAGGTTTGCGTCGTCAACATCCTTAAGATCCGCTCTGCCCCAAACGGTGATCTCCTGCTTGTAAGCGTCGAAGATGCCGCCGGGAGTCATATAACGAGGCTCATTCAGCTCGGAAAGAGCGGTGATCAGGCAAGGCATTTTCGCCTTAACCACATGATATCTGTCCTCATACTGACGCTCAACAACCACGCTGTCGCCCTCAATCTTGATATCCTGCGCGTAAGAGATAACAGGAATGTTCAGGTGCTCGGAAATCTGCGGGCCTACCTGTGCGGTATCGCCGTCGATCGCCTGACGGCCCGTGATAATCAAATCATAATCCAGATTTCTGATGGCGCCTGCGAGTGTGGTGGAGGTTGCCCATGTATCGGCACCGCCGAGCACTCTGTCGGTCACCAGAACGCCCTTGTCAGCGCCCATTGCCATCGCCTCACGAAGAACCTCTTCCGCCTTGGGAAGACCCATCGTCACCACCGTTACTTCCGCACCATACTGATCTTTTAATCTGAGTGCTGCTTCCAGACCTGCTTTATCATCCGGGTTCATGATGGTAAGCATAGCGCCTCTGTCAAGAGTTCCGTCCGGATTAAACTTAACGCCGCCTGCGGTATCAGGAACCTGTTTCACACAAACCACAATTTTCATTGTATTTTTCTCCTTCTTAAATTTTTTATATGTGTACCGACTTTACCGTAAGCCGGCACTCGAAAATACTTTGTATTTTCTCGTTCGCGGTGCTGCGTTGCACCGCTCTTTATAATTTGCCTTTCGCATCTGTTCCTGCAAGCAGGACATCTGCGCAATTCAAATTATAAGCCGTCTTACTTAAGCAGTGCACCGGAGATTACCATTCTCTGCACCTCGCTTGTGCCCTCGTAAATCTCCGTGATCTTAGCGTCACGCATCATACGCTCTACATCGTACTCTCTGATATAACCGTAACCGCCATGCAGCTGAACCGCCTTTGTGGTCACTTCCATAGCTACCTCTGCAGCGTACAGTTTCGCCTTGGCAGCCTCCACGGAATATACCTTCTGTGTCGCCTTCGCCATAGCAGCCTTGTACACGAGAAGCTGAGCAGCTTCCACCTTGGTCGCCATGTCAGCAAGCTGGAACTGGGTGTTCTGGAAAGCGCCGATGGCTCTGCCAAACTGCTTTCTCTCCTTCACGTAAGCGACGGTGTTCTCCAGTGCGCCCTCTGCCAGACCGAGCGCCTGGGACGCGATACCGATACGGCCGCCGTCCAGCGTGTGCATGGCAATGTTGAAGCCCTTGCCCTGCTGCCCAAGCATATTGTCCTTCGGGATACGGCAGTCCGTGAAGATCAGCTCGTAAGTGGAAGAACCGCGGATACCCATCTTCTTCTCCTTCGTACCGAAGGTGAAACCGGGCGTTCCCTTCTCCACGATAAATGCGGAAATCTCCTTCTGCATACGGCCGCGCTTCTCAACCGTGCCGGTGATTGCAAAAATGACATATACGTCAGCTTCCTTACCGTTGGTAATGAAGCACTTGGAACCGTTTAATACCCATTCGTCGCCCTCAAGCACAGCCTTGGTCTGCTGACCCTGTGCGTCCGTGCCTGCGCCGGGCTCTGTCAGACCGAATGCGCCTAGCTTCTCGCCCTTTGCAAGGGGTACCAGATATTTCTGCTTCTGCTCTTCCGTACCGTAAGTCATAATCGGATCGCAGCACAGGGATGTGTGAGCGGACACGATAACGCCTGTGGTGCCGCACACCTTGGAGAGTTCCTCCACACACATCGCGTATGTAAGAGGATCACAGCCCTGTCCGCCGTACTCCTTGGGAACAGGAATGCCGAGAAAGCCTAATTTTGCCATCTTCTCAACAGTCTCTCTCGGGAAAACCTCTGTCTCATCCACTTCCTGGGCGAGAGGTTTTACTTCTTTTTCAGCGAACTCTCTGAACAGAGATCTCGCCATTTCATGTTCTTTGCTTAACGTAAAATCCATGATTATTTATTCCTCCATGTTTTATTTTTTTACTTCGAGTAGTCAAAGAAACCAACACCGGTCTTTCTGCCAAGCTTCTTCTCTTCCACCATCTTCTTGAGAAGAGGCTGCGGAGCGTATTTCTCGTCTTTTGTCTCATTGTAGAGCACTTCCATAATAGCAAGGCAGATATCCAATCCGATCAGGTCGCCAAGGTGCAGCGGGCCCATGGGATGGGATGCGCCGAGCTGCATAGCCACGTCGATGTCCTCTGCGGAAGCGGTGCCTGCATCCAGAACGCCGATTGCCTCGTTGATCATCGGGATCAGGATTCTGTTTACCACGAATCCGGGAGCTTCCTTTACCTGCACGGGAGTCTTGCCGATCTCCTCCGCAATCTTTGTGATCTTATCTACCATATCTTGAGGGGTATTCTCGCCTCTGATCACCTCAACCAGCTTCATTCTGTCAGCCGGGTTGAAGAAGTGCATACCGATCATCGGTCTGTCAAGGCCCTCGCCGATCTTGGTGATGGAAAGGGAAGAAGTATTACTTGCAAACATGCAGTCCTTCTTCACGATACCCTGTAACTCTTTGAAGATCGCCTGCTTGATCTCCATTTTCTCCAGAGCAACCTCAACAATCAGATCGCACTCGCCGCAGATATTGTTTAAACCTGTGGTGATCTTGCCCATAACCTCGTCGGCCTTCTCCTGTGTGATCTTCTCCTTACCTACAAGGAAATTCATATTTTTCTGAATCTTAGCCTTGCCGCCTTCAGCGTACTCCTCCTTGATATCACAAAGGCAGACCTCATAACCGTCTGTCATGGCAAATGCCTGCGCAATACCGGAACCCATGGTTCCAGCGCCGATAATACCTACTTTCATTGTAGTTCCTCCTTTATATTTTTTAATATTTTATACCACTCGAAAATCTTTTTGCTTCGCAAAACTTAGCAGTTTTTAAAAGGCTCCTTCACCTTCTCCTTGTTCTTGTCAAGGAAGAATGCCATGCCGTACTTCTGATCCTCTGTCTCGAAGCAGTCGCCGAAGAGTTTTTCCTCGATCACGATCGCCTCGTCCATGCCGACCTCCAAGCCGTCGTTGATTGCTTTCTTGCAGTTACGAACCGCGATGGGCGCGTTCTTGGCGATGCCGGCCGCCATCTTCTCAGCCGCAGCCATCAGCTCCGCCTGCGGATACACCGCGTTTACCAGACCGATGCGCAGCGCCTCGTCAGCCTTGATGTTTCTTGCCGTATAAATCATCTGTTTCGCCATGCCGGGGCCGACGATTCTCGCCAGTCTCTGCGTGCCGCCAAAGCCGGGCGTAATGCCAAGACCCACCTCGGGCTGGCCAAACACCGCGTTCTCGGAGCAGATTCTGATATCACAGCTCATGGAAATCTCACAGCCGCCGCCGAGCGCAAAACCGTTCACTGCCGCAATCACAGGGATCGGGAATGTCTCCAACTTACGGAACACATCGTTGCCCTTCTTGCCGAAAGCCTCGCCCTCCGCCTTGGTCAGGGTGCTCATCTCGCCGATGTCCGCGCCTGCCACGAAAGACTTCTCGCCTGCGCCGGTCAGGATCAGACATCTGATTTCCTTCAAATCCACCGCGTCAAGGGTTTCGTTCAGCTCATCCAGTACAGCGGAATTTAAAGCGTTTAACGCTTTCTCGCGGTTGATGGTGATGATGCCGACCTGACCCTTTGCTTCATACAATACAAATTCCATGTTTTATCTCCTTTTTAGTCCATTTCTACGATAGTTGCACATCCCATACCACCGCCGATACACAGCGTAGCAAGACCCTTCTTCGCGCCCTTAGCCTGCATCTCATGAAGCAGGGTCACCAGAATACGCGCACCGGAAGCGCCTACGGGGTGGCCAAGTGCGATCGCACCGCCGTTGGGGTTAAGCTGCTTGTCTACGTCGATGCCAAGCTCTTTGCCCACTGCAACGGACTGTGCCGCAAATGCCTCGTTCGCCTCGATGATATCGAAATCTTCGATCTTGTAGCCGGCCTTCGCCATAACCTTCTTGGTCGCAGGAACAGGGCCGATACCCATAATTTCCGGTCTGCAGCCTGCAAGCGCGCCTGCAACGAAGGTTGCCATAGGCTTCACGCCAAGCTCTTTCGCCTTCTCCTCGCTCATCACAACGATTGCCGCCGCACCGTCATTGATACCGGAAGCGTTGCCCGCGGTTACGAAACCGTCAGGATTGATCGGACGAAGTTTCTGTAAGCCCTCGATGGTAGATCCCGGTCTCGGACCCTCGTCCACCTTGAACTCAACCATCTCTTTTTTCTTCTTCACCATAACGGGCACGATCTCCTTATCAAACGCCCCGCTCTTCTGTGCTTCCTCCGCCTTTAACTGGCTCTTCAATGCGAACTGATCCAGTTCTTCGCGGGTAAGTCCCCACTCTCTGCAGATGTTGTCCGCAGTCATAATCATATGATAATCATTGAACGCGTCCCAAAGGGCATCCTTAATCATGGTATCAACCAGAGTGCCATTGTTCATTCTGTAACCGTAACGGCCCTGCATAACCGCATAGGGAGCCATGGACATGTTCTCCATACCGCCCGCAACCACGATATCCGCGTCGCCTGCCTGAATCATCTGTGCCGCCATATTCACACAGTTTAAGCCGGAACCGCAGACCACATTGACGGTAACCGCCGGAACCTCATTGGGAATCCCCGCCTTGATGGAGGACTGGCGAGCCACGTTCTGACCCTGTCCTGCCTGAATTACACAACCCATGTACACCTGATCAACCTTATCCGGCGCTACACCTGCTCTGTTAAGCGCCTCCTTGATAACGATTGCTCCCAGCTCCGCCGCCGATGTGGTGCTCAAGCCCCCGCCCATTGTACCGATTGCTGTACGGCAGGCCCCTGCCAAAACAACTTTTTTTGCCATTTTCTTCTCCTCCATGTTTAAATTATTTTTATTAAGAAGCCCTAAATGTAAGGCTTTTGCACGATTGTTATTTTTTTGTCATTGTCAACCGTTTCTATTGTATCATAGGGAATTTATTTTTGCAATCTACTTACCACGCTCTTATATCTCAAATTTTTCCACAAGCTGTACCATGGTCTCCACCTGGGATTTTTGCTCTGTGCTGACAGCGGCCGTTTCCTCGGAAGTTGCCGAATTGTTATCGACGGCGGAGGAAACCTGCGTCACATTCTGATTCAGTTCCTGCATCCGTCCGGTATCTCTCTTTAAGATCTGCTCGATCTGTCCCATCTTCTCGGTGGCTTCCTTCGCATCTGCCATCACCTTGTTCATGTTGGCCTCCGTCTCCTCCGCAATGGCAATACTCTTGTTCATAACTGAAATCGTTGTCTCAATCAGCTCTGTTGTCCTGCCCGCCGCATTCGCCGATTCACCGGCCAAATTTTTCACCTGCTCCGCCACCACGGCAAACCCTTTTCCGGCCTCGCCCGCTCTTGCCGCCTCAATGGCCGCATTCAGGGACAGCAGATTCGTCTGGGAAGCGATATCCTCTATCGCTTCTATGATTGTGCCGATCTGCTCCGAGCATTTTCCTATCTCCTGGATGGAAGCCTTTAATTCCTGTAGCTTCTCATTCCCCATCGTCAGCGTATGCCCTGCCGCAGAGGCCATCCTTGCAGATTCCTCCGCCTCCCGTGCATTTTCTTCCATGCTCTTTGTCATCGCGTCAAAGGCAGTCATCAGTTCCGACACCTGCACCGCCTGCAGGGTACAGTTTTCGGCCAGATCCTGCGCCGCAAACGCAAGCTGCTCCGAACCGCTGTCAATCTGACCAGAGACGGTGCGGATCGTCCGGATCGTCTCCTGCATCTTCTCCCCGATCTGTATAAAGGATTCTTTGATCGATACAAATTCTCCCACATATTCCTGTTTTATCTCAATCCGGTAATCGCCGTTACCCATCTTTTCAAGGGTCTGCGTAATTTCTTTGATCATGCCAAGCAGATTCTTCTTCATAAAGGCGATCGCCGCAACCATCTTTCCGACTTCGCTCTCATCCGCTTCCATGTCAAGCTCCACATGAAATTCGCCGCCTGCAAGCACAGCCATCTGGTCCGACACTTTCAGGATGGGGTTCAGAAGCTCCTTCTCTGAAAACTTGATCGTCCGGATCAGCTCCCGCACAACATAAAGGAAAGACAGTGCAAACAGGATCTCAAAAAGGTACTGCATCACTTTCACCGCCGTCTGCCTTTGGTCCTTTCTCTCTAAAATAGCAAGGATTGTCTCATCCGTCTGGCTGCTGATCTGATCCACCGAATTTCCGTATTCCGTACTGAACACACAGGCCTGTGCCGCCGCCAGATCGCCTGCCTGCACATAGGCGATGGCCTGCTGCTCCAGCGGAACAAGCTGTTCAGACATAGACGCGATCTGATTCAGGCTCGTCCACTCATCCTCCTTCAAAGAACAGCCCTTCAGGGCTTCCATGGCCTGTTCCCTGTTTTTATCCTCATTCAGTTCCTTCATATAGCCGTCATAATACTTCTGCTCCCCTGTAACGGCATAAGACTGAATATCGTAAGTCAAAGTCTTGGACGCAGCCCGGTACTGGTTCAGCGCCACTGTCGTGTTGATCTGCGCGGTATGTATGCGTGACAGCCCCATGTTAAACCCTATGAATCCGACAAGCAGCACGCCGCCGATCACCACTGACAGAAGCGCCTGTTTCACCAATCTTTTTAACTGCGCCGCCTGGCTCTTTGTTTCCGGTAACCCATTTTTCTTTTCCCCCATAATCCCTCTCCTTATAAAATCACGATTCGGCAACCTGCCTTACGCTACAACTGCTACTATAAAAAGTATATCGAAATCAGGGGGTGTTTTCAATCTTTTCTTTTCTTCTCCAGATACGCTTCCGCCGCCGGGTCCGTCATGGGCACGACCCGCCTCCACTCCTTGGTTCCCTCCACCTTTTCCACCTCAGAGCGGTTTCGGTAAAGAAATTTCGTCAGCTCGTAGCAGTCCACCCAGATTTCGTTGTTCCCCTCCTTCTGAGACTCGTCAAAAATCAGCTGTAATCCCCAGTGCAGGTGCACGGTTTTGATGTTGTTGACATTCTCCTTCGTGCTGTAACCCGTGTGCCCCATATAGCCGATCACATCCCCGGCGGTGACCACGCTGCCCTCCTCCAGTCCTTCCGCATAAGGATAATTCTGGCGCAGGTGGGCATAGTAATAGTACCGCTTTTTGTCGAAGCTGCGAATGCCGATGCGCCAGCCCCCGTACTGATTCCATCCAAGGGCCTCCACGTAGCCGGACTCCACCGCGATCACGGGCGTGCCGATCTGCCCCATCATGTCATGCCCCAAATGGGGCCTTGCATAGCCGTAACTGCGGGAAGACCCAAAGTCATCATAGTGGCTGTAGTCAAACCCTTTTGCGATGGGGGAAAAGGCTTTCAGGCCGTAAACCCGCTTGCCATCCAGCGTAAACTCTCCCACCATGCCGCCAAGCACCGCCGTGTAAGCCTCAAGATAATAGTCGTAATACTCCATATCCTTTGTCAGCTCTTCCATGGTAGTCTTGCCGCCCTTTAACTTTTCCGCCGTGTCCTGGATTTTTCTGACGCTGTTTTTGTCAAACTTTCCGCCGGTCTTTGCCCCCTCATAGGCCAGCAGCTCAATCCAATTGACATGCGCTTCGTCCTTGTAGGTCTCCACGTCCAAATCGTAGGCCGCCGCCAACGCCTCACAGGTGACATGCAGTTCCACCCATTTGATATAATTGCCGTCTGCGGTCACTTCCACCGCCTGCCTGTCCCTGGAATTCCATGCCGTACCGCTCCCCTGCCATGCAGACTCCCGCCATCTGCCAAGCAGTTCCCCTGCAATACAAACACTGAGGAATGCAAACAAAAAAACCAACCCCATTTTCCGGATCATTTTACCCTTTGCACTCTCCCTGTTTTGTCCCCCGTTTTGCCGCCCGCTCTTTCCCATACTCTGTACCCGCGCCGTCCGTCTTTTACTTTACCGTAAATATATGTGTATCAAATTCCGGGTATGTCATCGGACAAAATATCAGATTGTTCTGCTTCGCATATCCTGTTATGATAGGAGTAGATCGGAATCGTTCACGAGAGGAGTGCCCTATGATAGAAAAAATCCGCAAAAAACTGGAAGGCCGGGAAATGTTCGCCTTCAGCATCGTCACGGTCCTGCTCCTGTTCACCGCGGCCCTGCTTCTTGCCACGCCAAAGGAATTGGTGCGCGGCATGGCGATCATCGTGCTCACCAGGGACGCTCTCGTCACGGATTATTTTGAACTGGCCGGATTCGGCGCTGCTTTTTTCAATGCAGGGCTTGTGATGGGACTCGCCATTCTACTGGTAGTGCGGCAAAAAATCCCTTTTACAGGGCTGACCATGGCCGTGCTTTTCATCAATGCCGGCTTTGCCCTCTTTGGCAAAAACCCTGTCAATATTCTTCCCATCCTGCTCGGCACATGGCTTTACGCGAAATTCCACCATGCGGGTATGAACCGCTATATCTACACGGCCCTCTTCGGCTCCTGCCTTGCCCCTATGGTGACGGAGCTTGTCTATCTGCTGCCCTTCTCCTTTACCGTCAATCTGGGGATTGCCGTTCTCGTAGGCATCTTCGCAGGCTTTATCCTGCCTCCGCTCTCCGTACATACCGCCTCCATGCACATGGGCTACAACCTTTTTAACATGGGGTTTGCCGGAGGACTGTTTGCCTTCGTTATGATGTGCGTCCTGCAATCCTTCGGTCTGGAAAGCAACAGCGTATTCATCTGGAGCTATGGCCGCCCCTTTTGGCTGCTCGCCAGCTTATATTTGTATTTTACGGCCGCGCTCCTTTATGGCCTGTTCTTAGACAAAACCAGTCTGCGCGGCCTCCTCGTTCTGATGCGGCATCCCGGCCGCGCGGTCGCGGACTTTGTTTTCATGAACGGCGCGCCTGCCACATTGGTTAACATGGGAATCATCGGTCTGCTCAGCACTACCTATATTCTTTTGATCGGCGGCGATTTATCGGGACCCGTGGTCGGCGCAATCCTGACCGCCTTCGGCTTTGCCGCCTTTGGCGTTCACGGGCGCAATTACCCGCCGATACTGGCCGGTGTCTTTCTCTCCACCTTTATCAATCATATGAAACCCACCACGCCGGGAATCCAAATGGGCGCCGTATCCGCCGTTGGCCTGGCGCCCGTCGCCGGTCAGTTTGGCATTTTCGCCGGCATAATCGCCGGTATGCTGCACGCGGCAGTGGTGGTCTGCACCTCCTCCCTCTACGGCGGATTAAATCTGTACAACAACGGCTTCTCCACCGGCCTTGTGGCCATTGTGCTGGTGCCGGCTCTGGAAAGTTTCATCAAAGGTTTTCAGACGAAAAAGAAGAATAAAACAAAGGTTGAAAAAGACAGCGCAGCATCTGCGCAGAAATGAGGATGACATGACACACGAAGAAAAAAAGACCGCCAAAATCGTTGAGGAATTAACCATGTTCTTCTTCGCCCTGGAGGCAGCCTATATCGACACCCGAATCGAGCGGAGCAAAAACTGTGCCACCATCCGGGTGGAAGCGGATTTCAACCCGGCCTATGCCGACAAACTCTCCCATCTGAATCAATATCTCAACGGCAAAAAGAACGACGGCATGGGCGACCTCTACTGGGAACTGGCAGGCAGCGGCGATCCCGGGGAGACCAGCCAGCTGCTTTTGATCGGCATGATGATCGACCGCGCCGAAATCATCATAAAAGAAAACAGGGTAACGCTTACCCTGTTTCGAACCTACTAAGCCTCGTCCTTCGACCGGTACACAAACTCCCGCTGAATGGCAAAACTGATAAAAAACAATAAAATGTCCACCGGCATTTTAACCGCCACCTCCGCGCCGCCGACCAGGCCATACAATGCATTCACCAGAAAAGCGCTGCACGCCATCTGGCATACCGCCAAAAGCGCGTACTTACCCACCGCAGCCGCCACGCCGGCTTTGCTTCGAAAAACAACCCGGTAATTGACCATAAAATTATATACGGCGGAAATCACCCTTGCGGCCGCTGTGGCAGCCACGATATAGGGAATCCCCATCAGACTGCCCGCCGCCCGCCGAAACATCACACAAAACATCTGAAAGAGCAGCAGATCCAACACACTGGAAGAAAGGGACGAGAAGAGAAACTTCCCAAACACCAGATAGATGCGCAGGGAATCCCTGACGGGATGAAAATGGCTCGTCTTATTCTCCTCAATATAGACCGTCTCCACCGCCACTTCCCTGATCGGAATATGCCGGTCCTTTGTCTCAATCAACATATTCGTCTCATACTCGAAACGTTCTCCCCTGACCTGCATCAGCTTTTCCATAAAGAAAGCCGGAATGGCCCGCAGCCCGGTCTGTGTGTCCGAGACGGAAAGTCCCAACAGATAACGTAACACTTTTCGGGTGCACTTATTGCCAAAGCTTGACCGCACCGGCACCCCCGGCCTGTCAAAATCCCGGCAGCCAAGAATCAGGCTTTCCGGATGTTCCCAAAGCGCCTGCATACACGCCATGATATCGTTGGGCCTGTGCTGCCCGTCGGAATCCGCCGTCACACAGCCCGGCGCTTCATGAAATTCCCGCAGGCAGTAATTGAACGCCGTCTTGAGGGCCCTGCCCTTTCCCAAATTCACGGCATGATACAAAACCACACAGTGATCCATCTCCGCCGCCTGTTGAAAGAGGGACGCGTATGCCTCCCCGCTGCCGTCATCCACCAAAACCACATGCCGGATTCCCGCCGCCTGCAGGTCACGCAGTAGGATCATTAACTTTTCGTCCGGCTCATAGGAAGGTATGATCACCGGTATTTCCAAATAGGATGACATGTGCTGTCCTTTCTCCCGCTTTTATTGTGACATTTGAATCAATTTTATCGTTTCCCCATCTCCTGCTATCTGATACAGTACACCACAAGAAAAATCCATCCCCTGTGTCACCGGGTCAAACACCGCGCTCTCGTCCCCACCCGTCTCAGCCACATACAGGTAGGACGCATGGCTGGCCCGAATCTGCCCGAGCACCCAATCCGCAGATGTCTCGTCCAGAACCATCTCCCTGTGCACAACCGACACGGGAGCCGCCAGATAACTGGTATAAATACTGTGAAATTCCGGCGTATCGGCTCCCCTGAAATAATACACCCGCGCCCGCTCGTCCGGCTGCAAAATCCTTATCGCCTCAAGAAACGCCTCCGCCTCCCCGTCCACATACGCTTCGCGCTCGCGAAGCTGCTCTTCCCTGTCGCCCCGGTAACCGGCAAGCCCATCATAGCCAATCTGATAGTTGGCAAAAAGCGCCACGAAAAGGATCAGGCAAAGCGGCACGCCGTAGCGTCTGAGCCAGGCGGGAAATTTTTCCCTGTCAAACAGCCGCTCTGCGTTGTTCATCCAAATCTGCCCGAGAAAAAGCAGGGTTCCGATGGTAAAAGGGGCCCCGTAACGTTCTATGGACAAAATCATGCCTGCTGTCTCCAAATATTGTATTTCCCCGGCAAAGATGGTAATATGCGCCAAAAAAATAATTCCGTAAAAAAGCGCTCCGCTGACCGTACAAAATCCCAGAATCAGCCTCCCCATCCCGGCGGACAACAGTTTACTTTTCCAAAAGAGCAGGGATAGCAGGCAAATGCACAGATAACAGCCAATTGGTGTCAAATCAAGAAAGAGACTTTGTGTCCTGTGCAGAGGGGAGCCGAAAAATGCCCGCAGAAACGCCGCCGCATACTCGCCCATATATCCCGACAGCCCGTATTCATCGGTGACCACATACTTCACCGCTGTGGTTGTGGAATTTGCGATCCGCCTCATCAAAAGGCAAAACAACATCCATGAACCGCCCGTTATGGCCGGCAGCAGAACCACCGCCGCCAATCCGCCGCGCCCTGTGTGCCTCCTGCCATTCTGCTCCTGTACCGCTCCCTTTTCACGCTGCGGCCCGCCTTCCACGAAACGACGGTACAACACAAAAAAGAGCAGTCCGAACAGCGCCCACACAAACCCGATCGACTTGACCAAAACGAGCACGCCCAGATAGAGAGCCAGTCTGCCATAATAAAAGACCTCCGACTCCACTTCCCGATCCGTCACCGCATAGAGAAAACTGCCGTAAATACAGGCCATCGTCAGATCCGCACAAAAGCCATAATATCCGAAATACTCTCCTATGCTGGGGAAAAGCCACAGCGCCGCCGCCATGAGAGCCATAAAAAAGACGTTTTTCCCTTTCCATTTCTTCAGCAGCGGAAACAGGAAGACCAGATTCATCGTATAGTAGCCTGCAAAAGCCAGTCCCTCCCGGAATTCCTGCGGATTCAAGTGCAGAAACCACCACTTGATCATCTGAGATCCCGGCGGATAATCGCCGAAAGCAGGAGCCACATTCCCGTATTTACCCGCAAAGCCATCCGAAAAATACAGGGCCCTCGCATCCACCGCCCAAAAATTAAAGTCATCCCACCAGGTCACCATCTTCGCGGATGTGCAGACTGCCACCGTCACCAGAAGAACCGCCGCAATCACAAATGACATTTGTGTCATATTGTGGCAGCAAGCGCCGATTATGCTTTTGCGCTCCTCCTTTTTCCGGCTCACAAGCCAGACAGCAGCCAAAACAAGCGTCAAAACCGCGATCCCGTCAATCCATGAGAGATGACGAAAAAACGCTAGCACATACAGCACTAGCGTCAGTCCGCAGACAAACACCGGCATGGTCTCCACCAGGCTGACCCGGAACCGCCATGCCAAAAACAATATGCAGATAAGAACCGCCAGAATATGCACTGCCCCCATCAACTGTACTATACCTCCGGCTCAATCAGCCCGTAGGTATTTCCCTTTCTCTTGTAAACCACGTTGACCTGATCCGTCTCCGCATTGCAGAACACAAAGAAATTATGTCCTAACAACTCCATCTGTACACAGGCATCTTCCGGATACATGGGCTTGATATCAAACTTTTTCGTGCGGATAATCTGCACTTCCTCTTCATCCATGTACTCTTTCTCGATAAATTCCTGCCGGAAAGAACCCGATCCCTGCTTCTTGTCCACCAACTTATTCTTGTATTTCTTAAGCTGTCTCTCAATGATCTCCTCCACCAGATCAATGGATACGTACATATCACTGCTGACCTGTTCGGAACGAATGATATTGCCTTTCACAGGGATCGTAACCTCGATCTTCTGACGATCCTTCTCTACGCTGAGCGTAACATGCACTTCCGTATCTTCGGTAAAAAATTTCTCTAATTTACCGATTTTATCCTCCACTGCTGCCCGTAATCCGGGTGTTACCTCAATATTTTTTCCAACAATGTTAAATTTCATCTCAATCATCCCTTTCCTGTTCGGATTTCTTGAGACAAGTATACCATATGTTGTGCTTCGATTGCAATAGCATACATAACTGACTCTGCTTATGCGCGCAAAAAAGAGACGATCCCAAAGGATCGTCTCCCGCTGTTCTTTTTTCTAGAGAATTCTCCTGATGGAGAGAATGGAACGATAGCTTGCATTGGATACGATAATACCTGTCTTCGAGGTGGACGCATGCACGATCTGTCCATTGCCTGCGTAAATACCCACATGTCCCGAATAGCAGATGAGGTCGCCGGGCTGTGCATTCTCCAGACCGTTTACGGTTGCACCCACGCTTCTGTCCGCCGCTGAGGAATGGGGCAGGTTTACACCGAAGTTTTTATACACGCTCATGACGAAACCGGAACAGTCCGCACCGTTGGTCAGGCTGGTGCCGCCGTACACATAAGGATTCCCCACAAACTGCTTCGCAAACTGTACCACATCGGCGCCTGTGCTTCCCGTCGGGTTCGCGTAGGTCTTACCGCCCTCTTCGCTCTTTTTGCCGGAAGCGGCATTTTCCGCCGTCTTTTTCTTCGCCGCCGCTCTTGCTGCTTTTCTGGCCTCTTCTTCCTTGGCAAGTCTCGCCTTCTCCTCCGCGATGGACTCCGCCTTCACAAACTCTGTGGAAAGTGTGACATAGTCAGTAGAGACATATCCGTCACCTTCCTCGATATTTACTTTCACCCATCCGTCCAACTCTTCTGTGACAATCAGTTCGTCTTCGATCGGCACCAGACCCAGAACAATCTCCTCCAGGCCGGGCTGTTCACGCACCTTAAGGGTCGTGGTCGTCACAGTCGCAATACGGGTTCCCACTTCTTTCGCATAATCCACAGCCTCGTCGCCGGTCACACAGAACTCGCCTTTGACGTAACCTTCCACGGAACCGGAGCTGATCTTATACCAACCGTCTTCCTCCTCGATGAAGCTGCCGACAGACTTATTGTAAAGCTTGCCGACAATCTCTCCTTCCTCACTGGGAATGTCACGCACATTGACGTAATCGTTCACCTTCGCGATCACCAGATTCTTAAAACTCTCCTCTTCCTCGGACAAACCGCTGCCCGCTGCTGCCCGCAGGTCTCTGGTGTAACCTTCGCTGACCAGTACCGTGTCGATAATCTTCTTCCCGGAAGACTTTTTGCTGATCCCGTCGGATGTACTGGCAAGATCGGAGAATACGCCAACCTGAGCGCTTCCCACGCTGATGCCTCCCACCTCGGGAGTATCGTCCTCCTCTTCCTGGCCGGACTCGTTCGTCTCCGGATCTTCCTCGTCCCCGGTTTCATCCTTCATGGAAGCTTCCATTTCGGCCTCTTCCTTATCTGCTTCCTCTTTCACGGAAGACAGGGAAGTGGACTTCTCTTCCTCCTGCAGGAAAAACTCTATGCCGGCCGAGGGCAGAACGCTCGCCACATTTCCCGTAGCCTCCGCCTCAATCCCTGTACCGGTAAATCCTATGACTGCCGCCAGTGCACATGCTGTTAATTTAAGATTGTTTTTCTTCATAAAAAACACCTCATTTGTTACAGAATTGTTACATCTGGCTATAATATATCATCGGCTTTACGTTTTGTCAACCACAGCATCTACTATAAAAACGCATGTCCATACCCAAGTTATTGTGTTTTTTCCACAAAAACACGCCTTCTTTGACATTCTGGCAAAAAAAGTTATGTCAAATTTTCCCTTATTTTCAAAAATTAAGTTTGTAACATTTTCGTAATCATTCTATTGCGAAACTAAGGTATCTCTCCGCCGAAGCCACCGCGCAGGCCCCGTCAGACACCGCCGTGACAATCTGGCGCAGCGTCTTCGTTCGGATATCTCCCGCCGCAAAAATGCCCGGAATGTTCGTGGCGCAATCCTCTCCCGCAATGAGATAACCGCCCTCGTCACAGGCCACCGTCCCTCGGTACGCCTCCGTCTTCGGTTTCATCCCCACCGCAATAAAGACACCCTCCACCGCAAGTTCACGCGTGCTGTCTTCTTTGATCTGCCGGACCGTGATCCCCTCCACCAGATCGGTTCCACTGATCTCCTGCAGGGCGCTGTCCCATAATATTTCCACATTCTCACAGGAAAACAGTTTTTTCTGCAGGCTTTTCGCCGCCCGCAGGCTGTCCCGCCTGTGAATTAAATAGACCTTCCTGCACAGAGCGGCCAGATACACGGCATCCTCCACCGCCACATCGCCGCCGCCAACCACGGCCACATCCCGCTTCTTAAAAAAAGCGCCGTCACAGGTTGCGCAGTAGGAGACCCCCTGTCCCCTGAAACTTTCCTCACCCGGCACGCCAAGTTTCGCATGTTCCGCACCGCCTGCAAGAATCAACGCCCGCGCCTCATATTTGGTGCCGTCCGCCGTCTCCACGGTCTTTTTATCCTTCCCGTCATGAATCGAGACAACCCTTCCGCCCTGAAAAGAAACGCCGAGCGCGTCCGCGTGGCTGCGGAATTTCTGGCCAAGATCAAATCCGCTGATTCCCGGCATCCCCAGATAATTGTCCACCTCGGAGGTGTCGATCACCTGGCCCCCTCCCATGGGAGTCTGTTCTAATACCATAAGGCTGAGTCCGGCCCGCATCCCGTAAACTGCCGCCGACAGTCCCGCCGGGCCCGCGCCGATAATAATAAGATCATACATAATGAATCTCCTCTCCATTTATCGTATCCTTTATTTCAACCGCCGTCTGTTATATAATATGGACAAAAACATCGAAAGGAATAACAACCATGCAGCAGACACCCACCCCGAAAACCGCTCTCGTCACCGGCGCTTCCCGCGGAATCGGCCGCGCGATCGCGGAGGCTCTCGCCGCAGAAGGATACCGCCTGTATCTCACCTGCAAAACCTCCGAAAAGGAACTGACACAACTGTCACACCGTTTGTCAGAAAATTTCCATGTCGAATGTACGCCTATTTTAGCAGATATGGGAGACGCGAAAGCCGTAGAGCAGCTTTTTTCTCAAATAGACGACCTGACTCTATTGGTCAACAATGCCGGCATCTCCCACATCGGCCTTCTCCATCAAATGTCCGTACAGGAATGGCAGCGTCTTATGAACGTAAACTTAAACGCGCTTTTCTATACCTGCCGTCTGGCCGTTCCCCTGATGTTACAGCGTCATGCCGGGAAAATCATCAACATTTCCTCTGTCTGGGGCAGCTGCGGCGCCTCCATGGAAGTGGCCTACTCCGCCTCCAAGGGCGGCGTAAACGCCTTTACCAAAGCGTTGGCAAAGGAGCTTGCCCCCAGTAACATTCAGGTCAACGCCATCGCCTGCGGCCTGATCGACACCGACATGAACCGCCATTTCTCCGAAGAGGAAATGGAAATGCTTCAAAGCGAAATACCGGCCGACCGAATTGGTCAACCTTCGGAAGTCGCCGAAATGGTACGCTCTCTCCTGCACGCCCCCTCCTACCTGACGGGACAGGTGATTGGATTGGACGGGGGATGGCAAATGTGAAAAAGCGGGCATTCTCCGTCAGTCTTGAGCCAGTCTCCGCATCTGGGAAAACCAGCTCCCCACCAGCACCACATCCGCGCCAAGCCAGGCGGCAATCTCCGCAAAGAAGATCCCGGTCTCTCCCAGGAGCATGGGGAGAAAAATGACCGACAGGGTACGCATCACAAACTCCGCCACGCCCGACATCATGGGCAATACGGTGTTGCCCATCCCCTGCAGGGCGGAGCGGGTCACATGCAGAACGTAGAGAACCGGCAGACACACGCTCATGACCGCCAGATAAAAGTAGGCGATCCTCATGGTCTGCTCCACCACCTCCGGCGTGCCCGATATGAACAGCCCCAAAAGCAGTCTGCCAAAAACCAACATACACACCGCGATCGCGGCGGAAGTGACCATGGCAATGCCCATGGCCGCGCGCATACCGCTTTTCACCCGGTCCATTTTACCCGCGCCCAGGTTCTGGCCCACATAGGTCACCATGGCATAGCCGTAGGACGTGCCCGCAATCTCCAATAAACCGTAAAGCTTGTTTGTGGCGGTAAATCCGGCGATAAAAATAACGCCGTAGCCGTTCACCACAAACTGCACAATCATGCCGCCGATGGCAATGATTCCGTTCTGGAATGCCATAGGCAGCCCCAGCATAAAAAGCCTGGCCGAAAGTTCTCTCTCCAACCGAAAATCCGTCTTCACAAGTTTCAGGAAGGCTATCCTTTTAATATGGAAGAAACAGAACAAGCTTGACACCGCCTGGGCAATCAAAGTGGCCGCCGCCGCGCCCGCAATCCCCCATCCAAACCCCATCACGAACAGATAGTCCAACACGATATTGGTCAGAGAAGCCACGATCATGGCGTTTAAAGGCGTTCTGCTGTCCCCCAGCGCGCGGAGAATGCACGCCAGAAAATTATAGAGCATCACAATTGGCACGCCCGCAAACATAATCCGCAGATAGAGCAGCGAATAGCCCAAGATCTCCTGCGGTGTCTGCAAAAGCACCAAAACCGGCCTTGCAAAAAACTGTCCCGCCGCCACCAAAAAGACAGCGGAAAACATGGACAGCACCGCCGCGCTGCCCACGCTCTTTTTCAAATCCTCCATCCTCTCAGCGCCAAACTCCTGCGCCATCCGGATGCCGAATCCCTGCGTCAGTCCCTGTATCACCCCAAGCATGAGCCAATTGAGCCAGTCGGCGGCCCCTACCGCCGCCAGCGCGTTCACGCCCAGATATTTTCCCACCACCATGGTGTCCACCACAGTGTAGAGCTGCTGAAAGACATTTCCCGCCACCAGGGAGAGCGAAAAGGCCAGAATCAGTTTCGCCGGCTTCCCCGTGGTCATATTTTTTACATGTGCCGCCATCTCAGATAAACCTCTTAAACCCTTTTCCCATAATCTCACTGCTCTTCATCGCCATGAGAAATGCCCCCGAATCGACTTGTTGAATATATCGTTCCAAAAGCACCGCCTGTTTTGGCCCAACTACCGTGAGAATCACCGACCTGTCCTTGTGCGTGTATGCGCCCTCCGCATGGTAAAATGTGGCGCTGCGGTGCAGTTCGTTCATAATAAAATCACAGATCGGCTCCGGCTTACTGCATATAATCGTCAGATACTTATTCATTTTCATGCGCTCGATCGCCTTGTCTATCAAAAGCGTCTTGGCCATCAGGCCAAAGACGGAAAACAGCCCCGTCCTGATATCAAAGACAAAACAGGCCGCCAATACGATGAGCGCGTCCACCGCCATAAGCGCAGCCGAAATGTCCATCGTCGAATGCTTTTTTAAGATCATGGCAATGATATCCGTCCCGCCGCCGCAGGTGTCCTCGTAAAACAGCATGGCGGCAGCAATCGCCGGAAGCGTGATGGCATAGAGAAGTTCCAAAAGCGTCTCGTCTGTGAGCGGCGCACTCATCGGAAACAATGCTTCCATCACATTCAGCAGCAAAGATGACACAACTGTCACATAAGCTGTCTTAACCCCAAAGTCCTTCCCCAGAAACAGAAAACCGACGACTAACAAAATCCCGTTAAAAAAGAGGTTGATCTGGGAAGCCGTAAACGGCAGAAACGGGGTGATCACCACCGCCAGACCGGATATCCCCCCGAAGGAAAAATGATTGGGAAACTTAAAGACATAGATTCCGATATCCATGAGGATCACCGCAACGGTAATAATAAAGTATTCTCTGATTGTCCGTCCGTATTTTTTCATCCGACGTTCTCCCTCTGCAAATAAGAGACTCTGCTTATTCGCGAAAGAAGCCGGAATGGCACTGTCATTCCGACTTCTCTTCTTAAGATAAATGGAAGCAATGGGGCTCGAACCCATGACCTCTCGCGTGTGAGGCGAACGCTCATCCCGGCTGAGCTATGCTTCCATAATGGAGATAGGGGGACTCGAACCCCTGACCTATACGTTGCGAACGTATCGCTCTCCCAACTGAGCTATATCCCCTTGAGAAAAATTATACCATGGGACAAATAAAAATCAAGAAAAATTTCGTTGAATATTTGGAATCATGTCCTGTATGATAATAGCAGGAGGCGAAAAAATGGAAAATCAACTCACACTTTACGTATCAAATACAAAAACAGGAAAAGACTGCTTTGCCAGTGTCACGCAGGCCCTTAAAAGCCTTGCTCCCGATGGGACTGAGCCGGTAACCATTGCGGTTGCTCCGGGCATTTACCATGAAAGAATCACCATAAACCGTCCCCGCGTGACCCTGACGGGATGCGGCGCACAGCCAGAAGACACCGTCCTCACTTATGACGACTACGCAAACCGGATCATGGAGGACGGCAGCAAGACCGGAACCTTCCGCTCCTATTCCCTCTTCGTGGATGCCCCCGATGTGACCCTGCACAACCTGACCATCGAAAACGCCTCCGGCGACTCCCCCACGCACGGGCAGGCCATCGCGCTCTATGCAGACGGCGACCGTCTGACCGTGGATTCCTGCCGCATTCTCGGCCATCAGGACACCCTCTTTACCGGCCCGCTGCCGGAAAAAGAGTTGGTAAAGGGCGGCTTTATCGGCCCCAAGCAGTTCTCTCCCCGCGAAAGAACCAACCAATACTATAAAAATTGCTATATCTGCGGCGATGTGGATTTCATTTTCGGCGGCGCCGCCGCCTGTTTTGAGTCCTGCACCATCGAATCCCTGCGCCGCTTCCCCGCCTCCGATTCGGAGCAGGAACACGCATCCTGCGGGGACGATGCCCCGCCTGTGCAGGGTTACGTCACAGCCGCCTCCACGCCAAAGGATCAGAATTACGGCTACGTCTTTGTCAGATGCCGTCTGATCTCAAAAGACTGTCCGCCGTCTTCCGTCTATCTGGGAAGGCCCTGGCGAAACTATGCCAAAACCGTCTTTATCGACTGTGAATTCGGGCCCCACATCCACCCGGCGCTGTTCCACGACTGGAATAAGGAAGAGGCAAAAAAGAGCGTCCTCTACGGCATTTATGACGAGCACGGAAAGGAAGCCTTCCCCCAACACGCCGATTTTGTACGGCTTCTCTCAAGAAAAGAGGCTGACGCTCTACTTCATCTCCTGTAACCGCCGTATCTCCGTGTAGGCGAGCAAGAACGGCCCCACGCCCTTTGCGTCGTCCTGCACCACCGGCTCCGACAGATAATACTCATAGGTGCCGGACCGTCTCTGCTTGCCGCCAAGGCCGGCCACCAGACAGATGCCGCCAAGATGAAGCTGTCCGTCCTCATCCTCCGACAAATAGGTATCACAGATCCCCTGAAAGGCCTTCTGCCCGTAAGCCCGGTATCTCTCCGGCAAAAATCCGAGACGCACGCCCTTTAACAGCGCATACGCCATGATGGCGCTGCCGCTCGTTTCCAGATAATTTCCGTCCATACCGCCCACATTGACAACCTGATACCACATGCCGTTTTCATTCTGATACCGCAGCATCGCATCCACCAGTTCCACAAAAATCCGCTTCATATTTTCATAGGGCGCGCCGTATGCCGCATCCGCCTTATCCAAGGTGTCTAACAGGGCCATCGTATACCATCCGATTGCCCGCAGCCAGAAGTTCCGGCTAAGCCCCGTCACCTTGTCGCACCAGAACATTTCCCGGGAAGAGTCGTAGGCGTGATAATAGAGCCCTGTTTTTTCATCCCGCATATGCTCTACCACCAACGCAAACTGGTTAAAAATGTCCTGATAGTTTTTCTTGTCGTGAAAACGGGTTTCGTACTCCATATAGAACGGCTGGCACATATACAGGCCGTCCAGCCACACCTGATTCGGGTAAATATTCTTATGCCAGAAACTCCCCTCCTTCGTTCTGGGCATCTGCTCGATCTGGCTGTAGACCAGGTCGATGGCCTTCCGGTATTTTTCCTTTCCGGTCAGATCATAGAGCTCAAAGAGGGTTTTCCCCGCATTCACATTGTCGATGTTTAACTCCTGCACATCGTAGCCGTCAATCGTTCCGTCCTCCCTCACTTTGCAGTCGATAAACCCATCCGCAAACCGAAAATACTTTTCCTCCCCGGTGATGGCATACATTTCAAGCACCGCCTTAATCATACACCCGTCAATATAATTCCAGGTGGATTTCAGTCCCTGCCTGATTTTTTCAATATTCCAAATCGGGCGCTCCGGCGTGCTCCCCTCTAACAGCCAGTCAATATACGTCTCAATCCTGTCCATCTCTTTCCCCATGTCTCTACCCCTCTCCTTTCTCAATCCCTTCGGACTATGTGCGAATCCGCTTCTTTTTCCAGTAACCGGTCCTGTATATCAGGTACAGCACGGCGGCGGACAGTCCGTTGCTGATCACCACACAGTACCACACGCTTCTGACCCCCATATGAAACCATGTCTCGCAGATATAGAGGGAGGCAAACCGAAAGATCCATAGCCTGGCAGCGTCAATCGCCATGGTCACCTCCGTATGCCCGCTTCCCTGAAACAATCCCATGGTGGAATTGTGCACGCCGTTTGCAAAACACCAAAACGCCATAATGCTTAAAAAGTCCGCCGCCATCCCAACGACTTCGGCATCCTCCGAAAAAATCCGGACAATTGCCGTCGAAATGGGCATTCTGGAGAGAATCATGCCTCCCACGAACAAAAAGACGACGCTGATGTTTCTGGACAGCCGATAGCCCTGCTCGGCCCTCTCATACTGCCTCGCCCCCACATTCTGTCCCACGATCGTCGCCACCGCCGAACCGATCCCGTTAGTCGGAAGGGTGATCAGGCTGTTGATTTTGTTGCCGATTCCGTAGGCCGCCATCGCCTGTGTTCCGTAGGCAAACACATTCCTGCTCATCAGGAGGAAACCAAACTGCATAGTGCTGCCGCCGATGGCCGTCGGCATACCCACTGTCAGGATGCTCTTTAACTTGCTCTTTTCAAACCGTAATCCCCTGAGGCTTATATAGATATCCTTCCTCTTGTCCTGCAGCAGCACATAGGCCACAACCGCAGGCACCGCTTTGGCGCTCACCGTCGCAAGCGCCGCTCCCGCCGCCCCCATGTGAAGCGCCACCATCAGCAGCGGATCCAATGCCATGTTGAGCAAAATTCCCAGGAAGTTTAAGAGCATGGGCCGAAACGTATCGCCCTGCGCCTGATTGATCGCCGCGTACATATTGATCGTAAACAAAAACGGCATATCCAGAATCACAAGCTGCAGGTAGGTCTTGCTGTGCCGCCACGTCTCCCCTTCCGCTCCGAGCCATGTCACAATCGACGGCGTAAAGACAGCGCACAGCACGGCGCACACGACGGAAAACAACAGCGCGCAGGCAAAAATCTGATTTGCCATGCTCCTTGCGTCCTCATCCTTTTTCGCGCCCAAGTACTGGGAAATCAAAACGGAACCCGCCACCGTCAGACCGGAGCCAAAATTGACGACAATGCTCTGCATGGGCGTTACCAGATTGATGGCCGCCAACTCCTCCGTCCCAAGCCTCCCAAGCCAATAGGTGTCCGTCAGGTTATACATGGTCTGCAAAAAGCTGTTGATGACTACCGGGATGGCAAGCATCAGAATCGCCTGTATCAGATTTCCGTTTAGCAATAGTTCCCGGTTTGCACTTTTATTCGATTTATCCGTATACTTTCTGATCGCATCTAAAAACATCTGCTTCTATGTCTCCTGATAACGAAAATTGGCAACCTCTGTCAAAAGCGGTTCTCCTCCCGCATATCCGTACATTCCCACCATCGCGCCCGTAAACCGTTTTCCCATGGAAATCCCCTCGTCACATAAATAGTACACATCAGGCAATGTTTCCACCGTCTTTGTGTTTTCCCCTGCCACCGCGTAATAAAAACGCCTTCTCAGGTAATGCGTCTCAACTCCCAACAGGATACGGCTGCCCGCCGGGTCGGCGAGCGTCACGATCGAATGATCCCGATCCTCTTTGCCGACATGCTCCCTGACCTGTAAAAAATAGGATTCCCGATTTCTGGACAGGAAAAAACACACCCATGTATTTTCATCATAATAGCAGGTGATGCCCGCCTCCTGTCCCTCCGAAAGCGCAGGCGCGATAAACTCTGCCTCCGCCAGAAAGCAAAACGCGCTCTGCCGTCTTACCAAAATATTCCTCGCCTTGACCGAGGAGAGCGGATACGGGCTTGCCTGCAAAACCAGATTCCCGTTGCGGAAACGAATCGCGTCCCTCTCCGGCGGCCTTGGCGTTACGAAATCCTTCGGAAGCCCGTTTGCAAACAGCCGTCCTTCCCCCGCCTGTTCACCTGCGGTCAAACCGTCCGCAAGCGGCGCGATCCCCGGCTTTGCCGCCAACGAAACTTTCACGGGCGGCTTCTGCAATACGCTCGGCCCTTTCAGATCATTTACGATGGGCCAGCCGTCCGCCGTCCATGTGATCGGGTCGAGGGCCGTTTCCCTGCCCAATATCGTATACCCCTTGCCGATGGTTCTGCCGCACAGGTACACCATATACCATTTCCCGTCCTCGGTACACACGGGCTTTCCGTGTCCGCAGCGCTGCAGTCCCGCCTTTTCGTCCGTCTGGCGCATGATCGGATTGTACGGACAAGGCTCGTAATTTCCCATCAGGCTCCTGCTTCTTGCCACCGTAATCCGGTGTCCCGGCCCGGTGCCACCCTCCGCCAGAAACAGATAATAGAAGCCGTCCTTTTTCAGGAGGTGCGGCCCCTCCGGCGCTCTCTTCTGACTGCCATAATATAGAAGAGAAGCCTCCGAAATCTGCCGCTTGCAGTCGGCGCTCAGTTCCAGGATTCTTGCACCCCTGTTAAGCAGCATATAATGCCTGCCATCCTCGTGGAAAATAGAGGGATCGATCCCGTCCTCGTCGATGAACACCGGCTCGCTGTAGGGCCCCTCCGGCCTGTCGGAGGAAACCACAATCTGCCTTCGGTAAACAGTTCCCGTATCGTTCAGGCGGTAGGTCGCCGTGATATAGAAAGTGCCGTCATCGTAGGAAATATCCGGTGCCCAATATCCTCTCCCTCCCTCCAATTCGTCTAGCCGCGCCCACTCCGGATTGGTGATCGCATGGCCGATGATCTCCCAGTGAATCAAATCCCTGGAGTGGGAGACAGGGATACACGGGAAAAAGATAAAGGAGGAATTGACCATATAATAGTCTCCGCCCACCCTGACAATGGAGGGGTCCGGAAACATGCCCCTGCGGATCGGATTGTGATACATCTCCTCGTAAGGCGTTCCCACCCGTTTCTCATAATAAGAAAGCAGCTCCCTGTGCCCATTTTCCCATGCGGTCTGATAGGGTGTCACCAGGTTTCTGTCCCCGGCCGTGATGTCCATTCCCACCCGCTCCACCAGATAGCGGTTCCGCTCCGCATCGCCGGACATCGCCGCATAGTGGAGAATGGTGCGGTTTTGTTCATCCACCGTATTCATGCTCGCTCTGGAATACTCGACGATATACTTAACAATCGGAAAACTGCCCGCCTTCGCCGCATACAGGCACAGGGGGATTTGCTCCTCCGTTTTCTCATCAATACAGGCGGGATTTTCCGTCAAAATTTTTTTCACTTCTTCCAGATCCTGCGCTTTGATCGCCTGCTCTAAATTCATACGCGCCCCACTCCTCAAAAATCATTGATTGGCCAAAACACGGATATACGCAAAATCCGCATATCCACCGTCTTCTCCTCCGCCCTCTGCCTTGTCTTTCCCGTCAGCGCACCTGTTGGCAAAAAGTCCTGTTTTCGCGCCGACCCAGGTGTGATCCGAGGGCATAAAGTCTGTCGGCACAGAATCCTCCGCCTCCCCTTCCAGTCCATAGAACATCCGAAAGACCGGTCCCTGACCGCCTTCCTCCATGGCAAACGAGAGATATATTTTTTCGTCATCCGCCGCCAGGGTTCTGATGACCGTAACCTTTTCTTTCATGCCTGCCTCCGCATCATAGGACTGGGCATATACCAATGTCTTACTTCCATTGACGATCCGCACCGCCAGATAGGCATAGTGGCCGCCCATCATGACCATGCCCGCCTGGGATCCCTCCAAAAGGCCGTCCACATGCAGGCAGGCCGTCGCCTTAAAGTAAGGGCATACTAGCTTCTGGGTCAGCACATTGGCGCACTCCCACAAAACCGGCTCCGCCTTTCCCGACGGATTTAACGCATACAGCCGCAGAAAACCGCTTTTCTCCGTGAGGGAATAGAAGGACTCCTTCGGATTGCCAAGCCACTGCCACATGAGGTTTAACTCCGTCGACGAAAAGTCATCCGATGCCTCCAATGAGCAGGGTGCTTCACTGACACCCGTGTCAGGTTTTTTGTGCACAAGGCAGGGCTCTCCACATCCGTCCTGCGCATTCACGCCAATCACCGGCCAGTCCTTCTCCCAGACCACCGGCTGCATATGCACGATTCGCCCGTACAAGCCCCTGTCCTGAAAATGAAGGAACCATTCCTCCCCGCTTTCCGTATCCGTCAGCCCTCCCTGATGGGGCCCGTTAATCACGGAACTGCCCTGTTTCATCACGATTTTTTCTTCATACGGCCCGTGGATATTTTTTGCGCGCAGGGCCGTCTGCCACCCCGGTTTCACGCCCCCCGCCGGAGCCAGGATATAATAGAAACCGTTTCTCTTGTAAACTTTTGGCCCCTCGATTGTCGGCTGTGTCTCCACGCCGTTAAAGATAAAATGGTCTTCTCCGATTGCCTTTGTCCCATCGGCCGACATGGGGAAAATCCCGAGATAGCTCTTAAAGCCAATGCGGCTTTTGGCATAGCCGTGTACGACATACGCCCGGCCGTCCTCATCCCAGAAAGGACAGGGATCGATCAGCCCCTTTCCCTCCAGTACGGCCACCGGTTCGTCCCACTTTCCCAGAGGGTCGCTGGCGCTCACCATAAAGATACCTTCGTCCGGCATACCGTAATAGATGTAAAACCGTCCCTCATGACAGCGGATCGCCGGTGCCCACACACCCTTCGCGTGCTGCGGCACATCATATTTCCCGTCAGGGATCCTGTCAAGGGCATAGTTTACCAGTTTCCAATTTACCAGATCTTTCGAGATCAGAATCGGAAGCCCCGGCACATAATTGAAACTGGAAGCCGTCATATAATAGGTATCTCCCACCCTGATCACATCCGGGTCGGAATAATCCGCAAACAGAACCGGATTCTGATAAGTCCCGTCGCCCAAATCCGCTTTCCACAAATATTCCCTCTCCATAAGTATCGCTCCTTATATTTCATCCAACAGCAAATCCCTGTAGATTCCGCCCAGTTCTTTTAAGCCTCTGGCAATACAGCCGCCGTACACCACAGCGCCCGCATACTTCAGATGGGTGTTATCGGTGGACAGTCCATCCGGAAAATGGGGATATTTGCCCGCCGGAACGTGCATATACCACTCTTTGCTCGCCTGCTCGCCGATCCGTTCCATCTCCCCGCGGCTCATCGTGTACAGATCAACCAGCGGAACATCCAGATTTACAGCCGTCCGTTTCATGGCCGTCACATAATCCCCGTGGTTTCCCGGCCCAAGCGTCTTTTCATCCACAAAGCATCTTCGTTCCACCGGCGTAATGAACACCGGATACGCCTTTTTATTTCTGGCCACGTTCACAAACTTTTCCAGATTTACCATATAATCGGAAAAAGGCTCCGTATATCTGGCCGGATTTTCTTTTTTTTCATCGTTATGCGCAAACTGGATAAAGAGGAAATCCCCCTCCGTGATCCTGTCATAGATAACGGCAAGCCTGGATTCATCAATAAAATCTCTGGTGCTTCTGCCGTTCTTCGCATGATTTTCAATCCTTACCCCAGGTTTTAAAAACAGGTGCATCACCTGCCCGATTCCCGTCTGGGGATAGGTTGTTATGTCATTATACTGTACGGTGGAATCTCCCGCCCAAAATATCGTCGCCATATTTCCTCCTGCATATCTGCCTTGCGGCATCCTCATTCTGAAACAGGGGAAACCTAAGTTTCCCCCATTTCATTATCCCACACTTCAATTTTTAGTAAAACTCTTACTCTTTGACTGCTCCCACATTCACACCCTGTACGAAATAGTCCTGACAGATCGGATACAGGATCATGAACGGAATAATTGCTACGATGATCGCCGCATTCTGGATGGTGTTGGTGGATAGGGAACCGTCATCTGTCGGAAGGTCGTTATCCATAACCATGGCACGCAGCTTCATCTGGAAGTTAAATAGCTTGTTATCGGTGATATAAATCTTAAAGTTGGTATAGTCGTTCCAATAGGTCACCGCAAACATCAGTCCGATCGCCGCAAGCGCCGCCTTGGAAAGCGGCAGTACGATCTTTACAAAGATACCCATGGGTGTGCATCCGTCCAACTTTGCCGACTCAAACAGCGAAGCCGGTATTCCTTCAAAGAAGTTCCGCATCAATACCAGATTATAAACATTGATACCGAGCGGCAGAATCACCGACCACAGCGTGTTGGTCAAATGCAGGTTCATCATTACCACATAAGTGGGGATCATGCCGCCGCTGAACAGCATCGTAAACAGCAGCACCCACGAAAGTAAATTCCGTCCCGGCATATCCCACTGAATCAGCACATAAGCTCCCAATGTTGACAATACCAAACCCACAACCGTACCCGCGGCTGTCACCAAAAGGGAGATCAAAAACGGTCTGTACAGATCCGCCCGGGAGAGAATCATCTTATAAGCGCCCAGTGTAAATTTCGCCGGCCACAATCTCATACCATATCCGGCAGCCGCATCCAGCGAGTCCACCAGAACTTTCCAGATCGGAATCAGGATAATAATGGATATGAGGATAAACACGATGGTATTGACAACGGCAAAGAGCGTAATCTTTCTCTTTGGCTTTTTATATACCGCTTTATTTGTTGTAGTAGCTTCCATTGTTCTCCCTCCTTTACACGATTCCGCGTCCGCGGACCTTCTTGCTTGCCTTGTTACAGAGCAGAACAAGGATGCAGCCAACCACTGACCGGAACAAACCTACCGCAGTCGTATAACCGTAGTTGGCGGCGCCGCCGCTGAAGGATTGTCTGTATATGTACGTCTGCAATACATCCGACTTATCGTATACGGACGGATTGTACATAACGAATACGGATTCAAACAGATTCATAACCTTAGCCAGGTTCAAAATAAACACGGTGATAATCGTGTTGGCAAGCGCCGGCATGGTGATATAGCGCATTCTGGCAAAACGGTTCGCGCCGTCGATCTGCGCCGCCTCATACAAATCGGGGCTGATGCCGGACAGCGTAGCCAAAAAGAGAATCGTTCCCCAACCGGTGTCCTTCCAGATATTTACCAGATAGTATACGCCCCTCCATGTGGATTCCGAAGTCAAAAATTCAATTGGCTGTTCGATCAGGCCGATGCTCATCAAAAGCTGATTGAACATACCGGAGTCGGACGCAGACAGCATCATCTTAAAGATGGAAGCAACTACTACCCATGACATAAAGTGGGGCAGATAGATGATCGTCTGCACGGACTTCTTAAAGTAAATGTTGAACATCTCGTTCAGCAATATGGAGATCACCACCGCCATAAAGGTGTTCAAAAACAGTTTTATGATAGACAGAATCAACGTATTCCGGAAAGCCGCCACAAAGTGCTTACTGGACAGCTTGGAAAGGGAAGACAGTCCAAACATATCCACAAAGTGCTTGATGCCCACATAGGAAGGTTCCTGTCCGGAAATAAAATCCGTAAACGCATAGCGCAGACCCGCCATCGGCAGATAGTTAAAGATAATGACAAAGATCAGCACCGGCAGGAACATGATGTAGAATCCCCTGTAGATATAGATTCTCTGCCAAACCGTCTTGTTTCCCGTATACTGGTAGTCAAGCTCGCCGTTTCTGCGTTTCCGCTCGGCGGCATTTTTATTCACATTCATAAAGCATCCCGCCACCCCGACAATGGTGCCGAGTATCACAACCGCGCCTGCCAGACCATTCTGCATTCCCGGCGCACCGTGGCGGTTACAGATATTATTATAAACAATCACATACACCACAGCGGCCGCCACCGTTGTAGCGATGGAAAATTTTTCGTACTTGATTGCACATAAAATCATGGATACCACTAACAGCGCCATAAACAGATACCACATAACTGGCTGCTCGTAGTTCATAAATCCGTAAGCCGGATTAAATTTCTTAGCCGCATCCGAATTCTGTATTGCCGGGAAAAACCCACCCACAAAGGAAATCACCGCGCCGGCAACTGCAATCGGATACAAATTTTTCTGAGGCTTTACCACCGCTCTGCCACATGCGGGACAGCGGGTCGCCTTTTTTGGAATTTCCGCATTACAAGTTTTACACAACATACGCATACCCTCATCTTTAAGAAATACAATGATTGCCGCAGCCGGATGGGTTGGGATTTCTCCCTGCGCCATCCGGCCTGCCTGCAATTATTTGGCTACAATGAAATACCGGATTACTGGTTGAAAGACTCCAGAATAGCCGCTACAATATCGCCGCATTCCGCATTGTACTGATCAATCGCTTCCTGACCGCTCATCTCGCCCTTGGCTACGGCTGCAATCAGCTTATCTTTCTCATCCCACAAATCGGAGCTGTAGGACTGATATACCTCGGAAGAGTTAATCTTCGGCGCCGGTGAAGAATTCTCATCGAACAGTTTGAAGGACTCATCAATCACGGGGTCAGCTGCTGTGTAAGGATCTTTATCAGCAAATGCGCCGATCTTTAAGTTTGCCTCAAACAGGTTCTTCGTTGTCAGGCTTTCTTTGTCGCTGCCTGCTGTCGCCTGTGTCGGGAGACCGGAAATGGTCGCACCGTCGTCGTTCCAGTTGTAGTGAACGCCCTCAACACCGTACTGCCATAACATCTGTACATCGCCGCCATCCAGAATCTTGTCTACGAAATAGGTGAACACGCCTTCCGGATTCTGGCAGGAACTTGTGATACAAATCATGGGAGAAAGTCTCTCCATATAAGTGCCAACTTCTTTGATCGGCTTCATCGCCCATGCGGTTGTGTATGCGTCCGCATCCGGATAAATTTCGCCGGTATAGTTGGAAGCCAGTTTCGTCTTAATGGTATAAGCCCATGTACCTGCCCAGTAGTTGAAGATGCTAGTGCCGTTTTCCAGATAGAACTTATCACGCACGTTCGCTGTGGAAGGATTCTCGAAGATGGTGCTGTCGATCACGCCATTCTCATATCCCCATGCCAGTCTGTCAAGAGCCTCAACCATCGCCGGCTCTGTGAAACCGTCAACCCACTCACCGGAAGCGTTCTGATAGAACTCCGGATATGCGCCCTGATAGAACTCAGGCAGATAGTTTACATAGGGAGCCTCGTGGTTTACAAGACCGGGAGCCAGAAGCGGAGCCACGCCCGTCGCATCCTTCATATCCAACAGGAACTGCTGGAAACCTGCCCAATCGGTAGGCAGCGTGTCCTCTGTGTAACCTGCCTTCTCAGCAACTACTGCCTTTACATAAGTAACAGTACCGTTACCACGTGCCGGATACATACCGTAGATCCCTTCCTGTCCGTCAGGGCCTGCCGTCTTCCACTGGTCGATAATGGTAGGCGCAACATCTGTCAGTCTTCCGGAATTGGCCGTCTCGGAATTGTTCCATGCGTCGGTCATATTCCATAAGCTGCCCTGTGCAGCGTAGGAAGCATAATAGTTGGAAGGCAGAATAATCACATCCGCCAGAGTGCTCTCATCGGTAAATGCGATACCAACCTGCTCCGCATAAGTAGAGTGGTCGGGACGAATCCACTCGATGTGAAGACCAAGCGCCTCGTCCAAAGCCTTGTAAAAGTCCTCCGCGTAGTTATCGCCCTCTTTGAAAATGGTTCCATCCCACATAACCTTGATGGTCTCGGGCTTTGTCACCTCGGCGGGAGTTTCCGCTGCTGTGTCACCGCTTTCAGCGGCCGCAGTATCCCCCCCTGCCGTCTCTCCGGCATCTGCTGCCGGCTGCTCTGCCTCAGTATTTGCTGCATCCTGAGCGGGAGCTGCTTCGCCACTTCCTTCCGGATTACCGCATCCGACAAGAGAAACAACCATGGCCGAAGCCAAAAGTAAAGATACAACCTTCTTCTTCATAATGAACCTCCTTGATTTTTTGTAGTTTTCCTCTAGATGTAATCGCTTTCATCCTGATTTAAATTATAGACTGCCATCCATATTCTGTCAAGGCATTTTTCATCGGAAAAAAGACCAAAAAACAGCCTCCCATTTCGTCTGTTTATGCTATACTGTTACTTAGATGAAATCCGAAAAGAAAGGCGGTCATTCTATGCTTACATTTGAGAGAACATCCCCGGAAAGCACCGGAATTCCTACAGATTCCATACTTCGTTTCACAAGACGGCTCAGGGAAAAACAGATTCCCATGCACAGTTTTCTCCTCGCAAAGCGGGATAAAATCTGCTTTGAAGGCTACTATTCTCCCTGCAGGGCGGACACGCCGCACCGCATGTTTTCCATCAGCAAAAGCTTCACCGCCGTGGCCATTTTCCTTCTGGCGGAGGAGAAACTGCTTTCATTAGATAACCCCATCATCTCCCATTTCCCGGAAAAGCTGCCCAAAAAGGTGCATCCATGGATCGCCTCCATGACCATCCGGGATATGCTGATGATGCGTTCCTGCCACGCCTCCACCACCTACAAACTCGATATGGCGTCAGACTGGGTTGAAAGCTATTTCACAACCCCTCCCACCCATCCTGCGGGCACCCTCTTTCACTATGATACCTCCGCGGCCCACACCCTCTGCGCGTTGGTGGAGAAACTGGCCGGGATGGACATGCTCGACTACCTGAAAGAAAAACTCTCTCCCCTCGGCCTCTCATCGGGTTCTTACATGCTGAAAGACCCCTTCGGCATCTCCATGGGCGGTTCCGGTTTGGTTGCCCTTCCCATGGATCTCTTAAAATTCGGCTATTTTTTACTGTGCCGCGGCAATGTCTGCGGCGTACAGCTCTTGCCGGCCTCCTATCTGGATCTGGCCGTCTCCAATCTGACCGCCACCTGCATGACTGCGCCCATCCCCGGCGAGGCGCAGGGCTACGGGATGCAGTTTTGGCGGGGCCAGAAGGACAACTATCTGTGTTACGGGATGGGCGGCCAGTTTATCATCGTTTTTCCGGACTATGACCTAATCTGCGTCACCACCGCAGACACCCAGTCTGTGGCAGGCGGCAACCAACAGATTTATGACGCGCTCTACGAGGAAATCCTGCCCCATATTCAGGACAGCCCTCTGCCGGAAACGCAGGAAACACGCCTGCTGCTTTCCCGCACCATGGATTCCCTGCGCCTGGAGCCCCTGCCCTGCACTGCCCTGTCTGAGACCGTCCGAAAAATCATACCCATAATAAACGGCAGAACCTACCGGGTTCAGGCAGGCTCTGCCGCGTTTGAAAACTTTTGTCTCCGGTTTGACACCGAAAATACCGTCTCCGGCTCTCCCGCAGGGGGCAGTCTGTCCTTTGTCTGCAAAGGGCAGGCCTGCCATGTTACCTTTGGCATCGGCCGGATGCGCACCGGGGATTTCCCGCTCTACCACATGCACTACGCCGCCAGCGGCGCATGGCTTTCGGACGGCACCTTCCGTATCTATGCGCATATCATCGACTCCAGTGTGGGTTCTGTGCAGTTTCAGCTCTCCTTTCAGGAAAACAGCCTGACCGTCTTTCTGCGCAAAAAGGAGGAAAGCCTCTTCGGGGAGTTTGAGGGCCACCTGTACTGTACCTGCGATATGCCGTAAACCCGCCTTTCCTGCAAGCCCGCGTCAGCAGTTATCCCAGAGTCCCTGAATATAGGCGCGGGCCGTTTCCGCATTCTGCGGATTGGTATTTTCAAGCGTCGCGTGAATGTAAGGCTTCTTTTCCTTCATGAAACGGATCACATCACTGTAATCCATCTCGCCCGTTCCCGCCGCCACGGAATCCAACTTCCCGTCCTCCACCACAAAGTCCTTGATGTGCACCACCGCAATATCGTCTCCGAGAATTGTAATCGCTTCCTTGATGATCTGTTCCCGGTTCTGATAATTGCTGATATCCAGGAGATTAACCGGGTCAAAGATAATCTGCAGGTTGGGGGAACCAATCTCATCCAGAACCTGCCTTGCCCGTTTTGGATTGCATACGATATGCTTGAACACAGGCTCTATGGCGAAAATAACGCCCATTTTCTCCGCATAATCTATGACCGGTCTGAGATTTTTGATAAAAATCTGCAAGGCCTCCTCCGAATGGTTCCTCTCCTCAAATTGGTAGGCTTCGTTCACGGCTCCGGTCTCCGTGCCGACCACCCCCGCTCCCAAAAGCGAAGCAAAACGAATATGCGCCAGATACCGCGCCTGGTTCTTTTTTAAGCTCTCCTCATTGGGGTTTGCCAGATTCAGATAACAGCCAAGCACCGCCACGTCAAGCTCCGATTTCGCAAAGATATGTTTCAGATAACAAGCAAAACCCGGCGTCAGCGCGCTGTCCGCCACCGAATACTCGGAAATTACCTTGGAGAGCGCCAAGTGCCCGCACCGAAACCCCTGTTCTCTGGCAATTTGCAGCCGCTTCTCAAGCGGCGCTTTTTCCATGTCATGTAAACGTATTCCCAATTGCATCATACTTTCTCCTTTTTCAAATTCGCGCGGAGAATGCCGTATTTCAGGCATCCGTCCTTCTCACACGGTCTACCCCCTGCAGTATCACCGGCTCGCCTTCCGCTCCCTCTATAACCACATTCTCCAAGACAAGCGTCTCCACATTTTTCACGTAAAGCCCGCGTTTCGTGCAGGCCTCCACGCCCTCCGACATAATCGGCACATCCGTCTTTGTCTCCTCGGCAAAGGAGATAACGCAGTTTCGCATTTCCATCTTCTCGATCTTTTTCTCCGGAAGCCCCTCAAAGTAAGCCGCGGCCACATGACAGTTTCGGGCATTGATATTTTCAAACAGAAAATGCTTCATCTGCGGCGTTCTCTCGTCCACCGGATAGGTCTCTCTCGACTGTACATATTCTGTCCGCCCGTCCGGATCGCAGAAATAGAAGGCGTTTGCCGTAAACGGTGTCATGACATGATCCATCTCGATATCGCTAAAAATAATGTCGTCCAGAACAGAATCTTCTCCCCTGCCCCGTCTCGTCTTGATCCTAAGTCCTCTGTCCGTGTGGGAAAAACGGCATTTTTCCACCCGCATGTTGCGCACGCCGGCGCCGATCTCGCTGCCCACCGTGACCGCGCCGTGGCCGTTCTCCATGAGGCAATGGCTGATATGCACATTTTCGGAGGGGGTCTTGTACTTTTTCCCCATATAGATCTTCCCCGACTTCACCGCGATGCAGTCGTCTCCCAGAGAGAAATGCACCCCCGCGATCTCGACGCCCCGGCAGGATTCCGGATCAATGCCGTCCGTATTGGGCGACTGCTTCGGATTTTGCACATACAGACCCGCAAAAACAAGGTCGTTGCTGAAAAACGGATGAATCACCCAGGCGGGACTGTCGTGGAAGGTCAGCCCCTGCACCTGTATGTTCTCGCAGTGGTTTAAAAACAGCATTCTCGGTCGGTAGGCCCCGACCATCACCTTGGGCTGATGCCACCAATTCTCTGTGGATGCACAGCCGTTCACCGAGCCCTCCCCGTACAGTTTCACATCGGTTACATGAATGCCGCAGATAATGCCCGCAAACATGGGAAGCGGCTCCCCCTCCCAGGTGCCGAGATGGTATTCCTCCTTCCCGTCGGTGCTCGTAAGCGATCCCGGAAATTTTGCAAAACGGTTCCTGTCCGTCTCGGCAAGAAGTTCCGCTCCCTTTGCGATCTCCATACGAATCCCGCTCTTTAAAAAGATGCTTGTGATCTTATAACTGCCCGCAGGCACAAGCACCCGGCCGCCCGGCGGGCAGGCCATAACCGCCGCCTGTAAAAAACCCGTGTCATCAGACACCCCGTCCCCGGCGGCTCCCAACTCCTTTACATCGATGGTAACGGACTCTTTCTCCGTCTGAAAAGAAAGACTGCCTGCCGTCTCTCCCTTTTTATTTTGTGCGGCAAGGGTATAAGCCGTATCAGGCTCCAGGCCATACAGGTTGGTGACCACCGTATCGGTTTCCTTTACTTCCCTGTCGTTCAAAAACAGCCGGTACGTCTCCTTCGTCTCATAGGTTCCGCCGTCATTAAGCGCCACCGCCACGCTGCGCGCCGTTCTCATAATCAATCGAATCTCCATACTCTCACGCCTCTTTCTTATTTTCTGACTTTGCTTATACGCGGAAAACGGCGGCAAATCCTGCCGCCGTCTTACGTTTTAAGTGCGAATACCGTTTAGCCCGGCTGTTTGCCGATATAAGCGAGAATACCGCCGTCCACATATACCACGTGTCCGTTGACAAAGTTGGATGCATCGGATGCAAGGAATACCGCCGTACCCTGCAGATCTTCCGCCTCTCCCCATCTTGCCGCAGGTGTCTTGGCAATGATGAACTGGTCAAACGGATGTCTGGAGCCGTCAGGCTGAATCTCGCGAAGCGGAGCCGTCTGCGGTGTCGCAATGTAACCGGGGCCGATGCCGTTACACTGGATATTGAATTCGCCGTACTCGGATGCAATATTTCTGGTCAACATCTTTAAGCCGCCCTTTGCCGCCGCATAAGCGGAAACGGTCTCACGGCCAAGCTCGCTCATCATGGAGCAGATGTTGATGATTTTACCGTGTCCCTTTTTGATCATGGACGGAATCACCGCTTTCGATACGATAAACGGCGCGTTCAAATCCACGTCGATCACCTGTCTGAATTCCGCCGCCGTCATATCGCACATCGGAATCCGTTTGATAATGCCTGCGTTGTTGACAAGGATGTCAATCACCCCGACTTCCTTTTCCACCTTTGCGACAAACTCGTTTACCTGCTCCTCGTTTGTCACGTCACAGACATAACCGTGCGCCTCGATGCCTTTTTCCTTGTAAGCCGCCAGACCCTTGTCAACCAGCTCCTGCTTGATATCATTGAAAACAATCGTCGCCCCCGCCTCTGCATATGCGGTTGCAAGCGCAAATCCGATTCCGTATGACGCGCCTGTTACAAGCGCCACCTTGCCTTCCAATGAAAACTTGTCTAAAATTGCCATCTCTGTTTCCTCCTTTTATGATTTCAAATTTTTGTTTCCTGTCTCAAAGCGTAACGCCCTGTTTAAAGATCGCCATATCGTGGAAGCCTGCCTCCTCGCTGCACACCTTTTTCCCGGATGCCACCGCTACGACGTAAGCAAACAGCTCTTTTGCCGTCTCCTCCATGTCCCGATCCTCCACCAACACGCCGGCGTTAAAATCGATCCAGTTTTTCTTCTTCCCCGCAAGCGCGCTGTTACTGGATATCTTCACGGTGGGAACCGGCGATGCAAAGGGCGTGCCGCGTCCGGTCGTAAACAAAACAATGTGCGCGCCGCTTGCCGCAAGTGCGGTCGAGGCCACCAGGTCGTTTCCCGGTGCGCTTAAGAGATTGAGCCCTGCCTTCTCCACCCTCTGGCCGTATGCCAGTACGCCTTTCACCGGCGCACTTCCGGATTTCTGGGTACAGCCAAGGGACTTATCTTCCAGTGTGGAAATACCGCCCTTTTTGTTGCCCGGCGAGGGGTTCTCGTAAATCGTCTGATGATTGTCCTTAAAATACTGCTTGAAATCATTGATCAGCTTTACGGTTTCGTCAAACAGCTCCCGGTTTTCACACCGGTTCATCAACAGGGTTTCCGCGCCGAACATCTCGGGCACCTCCGTCAAAATTGTCGTTCCTTTCTTACTGATCAGCAGATCGGAAAACTTTCCGACCAGCGGATTGGCCGTAATTCCGGAAAATCCGTCGCTGCCGCCGCATTTCATGCCAATGATCAATTTCGATACGCTGATCGGTTCCCGCTTGAAAGAAGACGCGTAAGCAATCAGTTCGTCCAACAGTTTCCCGCCGGTCTCCATCTCGTCTTCCGTCTCCTGGCAGACAAGAAATTTTACCCGGTCGGGATTCACGTCCCCGATATACGGTTTCAACACATCAATATTGCTGTTTTCACAGCCAAGTCCGAGCACCAGTACGCCGCCCGCATTGGGATGGTTAATCAGATCCGCCAGAATCGTCCTCGTGTGCTCCTGGTCATCCCCCATCTGGGAACAGCCATAAGGGTGTGGAAAGGCGATCACTTCCTCCACCGTGCCCTGCAGGCGCTCATTCGCCGATTTTGCAAGTGCGGCTGCGATGTTATTGACACATCCCACCGTGGGGACAATCCACACTTCATTGCGCACACCCACTTTGCCGTCGGGCCGGTTATATCCCATAAAGGTTTCATCCTGCGCGGTCTTTTCCTCTATTTCCACCGGCTCATAACTGTATTCCAACAAATCGCCGAGCGCGGTCTTGATATTATGCGTATGGATCCAGGCTCCTGCCGCAATGTTCTCCTTCGCGTTTCCGATGCGGCACCCGTACTTGATAACTTCCCCTTCCTGCGGAATGTCGCAGAGAGCCATTTTATGGCCCGCCGGAATGGTTTCTTTTGCCGTCATCTGCAAATCCCCTGCCGTCACCGTATCGCCCGCCGCCAGTTCCCTGATCGCAACGATTACATTGTCATTTTCATGGATTCTGATATATTCTTTCTGCCCCATCATCCAAACACCTTCTCCATCGTCTTACGCATTCCCATCACCCGGATATCCGTCAGGTAGGAAACCACCGCGTCCTCCACTCCCGCAAGCGCGCTCAGATCCTGTCCCCAGAAATCCGTATTGGCAAGCGCCGCGTGGGCAAACTCTTTCGGCTCTTTGCTGCTGTTTGCCGCGAAGAACTCGAGTACTGCCGCGTCATCCATAATATTATATTCTTCTCCGTCCCGGTGTCCGATCAACGCTTTGTCCCTGATTTCCGTACCGGTATAGAACGCCAGTAAAGCCGCCAGTGAGAAGGTCAGATGCGCCGGCACTTTCTTCTCTTTCTCTATGTAGCCTAAAAAGCTCGGCATACATCTTGCTCTCCACTTGGAGACGGAGTTTAAGGAAATGGACAAATGCGCATGTTTCACATAGGGGTTATTGAATCGTGTCAGCACGGCCTCCGCAAATTCATCCAGATCCTTTTTCGGCAGCGTCAGCGTCGGAATGACTTCATCAAAAATCGTCGCTTTGATGAAGTTTAAAATCAACTCATCGTTCATGGACTCTAGCACGATGTCATTGCCGCACAGATAAGAAGCAAGCACGAAAGAGGTGTGTGCACCGTTCAAGATGCGGACTTTTCTCTGTTTATACGGCTTCTGGTTGTCCGTAAAGATCACCGGCAGCCCCGCCTTCGGCAGCGGGAACTCCCCGCTGATGTCCTTTGCGCTCTCAATCACCCAAAGGGCAAAGGGCTCACCCGTTACAATCAGATTGTCCTGATATCCAAACTCTTTACAAAGTTCCTCCGCCTCGTCGCGGGGATACCCAGTGACGATCCTGTCAACCAGGGTGGACGTAAATACACAGGCATCATTGATCCATGCCGTAAAGGCATCTTCCAATTTCCAGAGCGCAGCAAACTTCAGAACACATTCCTTCAAACGGATGCCGTTATCGTCAATCAGCTCCACGGGAAGCATCACCAACCCCTTATCCGGCGCGCCGTTAAAATGCTGATATCTCTCATATAAGAATTTTGTCAGTTTACCCGGATAGGTCTTGGGCGGATTGCTCTCAAACCGATCCGTCTCGTCATAGACAATCCCTGCCTCCGTCGTGTTGGAAACGATGAAGCGAAGGGTGTCCAGTCTGGCAAAAGCAGCATACTTTTCATATTCGTTATAGGCATCCACCACATCCGCCACGCTTGTCACGATACGGTTGATCCGCTTCGGCTCCCCGTCCACAATGCCGCGCAGCTGTACCGTATACTGACACTCCTGATCGTGGAAACGCTCCAACGTCCCGAACTCAATGGGTTTCACCAAAACGATATCCCCGTCAAACTCGCCCTTCTCATTGGCAATGTCAATCATGTAATCGACAAACGCGCGCAGGAAGTTTCCCTCCCCAAACTGCAGTACCCTGACCGGCCTCTCCTTTTTTCCTGTTTTCTGTCTGTTCAAAAGTTCCATCGCTGCCAAATCTCCTTTCCTTACACCACTTTTCACCAGAATCCCTCTTTTTCATCTGCTTTCGTGCATATTTTATAATGTAAGCAGTTTCATACTCTTATATTTTCACATTTTCTCTAATTAGTCAATAGATTATATAAAATATTTTTTGAAAATTTAATAGCAAAAATTATATTGCTTTCCACGGATGTATCATTTATAATAAAATTTAATCCGCGGGCATTGTAAACGCTTACACATCGCTCCATGCGGCTGAAACTATAAAAACAGAAAGGTATGGATCAAGCAATGGCTCTGACAATTTATGATATCTCGCAAAAAGCTGGCGTATCGACCGCTACGGTTTCCCGCGTTCTAAACGACAGCGCCAGCGTCAGCCCTTCCACTAAGAAAAAAGTAATGGACATCATACAGAAATATGATTACATTCCCAATGCCTTTGCCCGTGGAATGGGTCTCCGGTCCCTGCAGACCATCGGCATTTTATGCGCCGATTCGTCCGATTTATTTGCCGCGAAAGCGATCTATTATCTGGAACAGGAACTGCAGGCAAACGGTTACGAGGCCCTTTTATGCTGTACCGGATATAATCTTGGCGTGAAGAAAAACTACCTGAACCTGATTCTCTCCAAAAAAGTAGACAGCATCATTCTGGTGGGCTCCAACTTTATCGCCCCTAGCCAGTTAGAAAATGAATATATTGCCGACGCGGCGGATCAGGTGCCTGTCATGCTGTTAAACGCTTCTTTCAGCCATCCCCATGTATACAGCGTCCTCTGCGACGACTATTCGGCCATGTATGAAGCGTCCTGCGCCATGATCGGCTCCGGTATCGAGAATGTCGTATATCTGTACAATTCCGAGTCCTACAGCGGCTTGAAAAAGAAGAAAGGGTTTGAGGACGCGTGGCGGGAAAAGTTTTCCTCCGATCCCTCCGACCGCATTTTTTATTACGACGGCGCGCCCGATTCCATAAACGATATCTCCCTGTTTGTGGAGCGGATCGCCAAAGGCACCACCTTCCACGGCGTGATTGCCGCAGATGATTCCCTTGCAATCGGCGCCATGAAATATGCACAGCGCACGGGACGCTCCATTCCCGAAGATCTCTCCGTTATCGGATACAACAATTCCGTACTGACGGGATGCTGCAGTCCGGAGTTAACCTCCGTGGACAACTGTCTGCAACGTCAGACACACCAGTTGGTGCAGACGCTTCTGCAAGTGCTTTCAGGGGAGGAAGCGCCAAACAAGGTTGTTTTTTCGGGCAAGCTGATCCGGCGCAATACGACACGGTTTTAATTGTGAAACTCATTCAGGGTTATGAGAATGGAATAAACATATAAAGAAAGGGGTAGGAAAATGGAACAATTTATGGGCAAAAATTTTATGCTGACTAACGAAACCGCGCGGAAATTATATTTCAGCTATGCGGCGGACACACCGATTCTGGATTATCACTGCCACATCAATCCGCAGGAAATCTATGAGGACCGCCGGTTTGAGAATATCACGCAGGTATGGTTGGGCGGCGATCACTACAAATGGCGCTTGATGCGCTCCTGCGGGGTGGACGAGCGCTGCATAACGGGGGACGCTTCCGACGAGGAGAAATTTTTCAAATGGGCAGAGTGTCTTGGCCGGGCGATCGGCAATCCTCTCTTCCACTGGTCCCATCTGGAGCTGCAAAAATACTTTGGTTACCACGGCGTATTGAATAAGAATACGGCAAAGGAGGTCTGGGAGCTGTGCAACAAAAAGCTAGCCGACCCTTCACTCTCGGTTCGCAACCTGATCAAACAGTCCAATGTCACCCTGATCTGCACGACAGACGATCCGGTTGACTCTCTGGAGTGGCACAAAAAACTGGCTGCGGACGATTCTTTTGACGTACAGGTGCTTCCCGCATGGCGGCCGGACAAGGCGATGAACATCGAAAAACCTACTTATAAAGAATATCTGGACACACTCGCAAAGGTATCGGGCGTTGCCATCCATACCTTTGCCGATCTGCAGAAAGCCCTGTCCGCGCGCATGGATTTCTTTGCCTCCATGGGCTGCTCCGTTTCGGACCACGCACTGGAATATGTGATGTATGCGCCTGCATCCGAACAGGAGATTGAAGCCATTTTTGCGAAACGGCTTTCCGGAGGCGGAGTCACACGCGAAGAAGAATTACAATTCAAGACCGCTTTCATGCTGTTTGTCGGCAGGGAATACGCGAAACGCGGCTGGGTTATGCAGCTTCACTACGGCTGTAAGCGCGACAACAACACGCCGATGTTCGACCGGCTCGGTGCGGACACCGGTTACGACTGCATCAACAACTACGCCCCCTCCTCCGAGATGGCGGATTATCTGAATGCGCTGAACCGGACGGACGCGCTGCCCAAAACCATCATTTACAGCCTGAATCCCAACGACAATCAGGCGATTGGCACCATTCTCGGCTGTTTCCAGGACTCCACCGCCGCCGCCAAGATTCAGCAGGGTTCGGCGTGGTGGTTCAACGACCATAAGACGGGAATGCAGGATCAGATGATCTCCCTCGCCAATCTTGGGAACCTCTCCGGCTTTGTGGGGATGCTGACGGACTCCAGGAGTTTCCTCTCCTACACCAGACACGATTATTTCCGCCGCATTCTCTGCAATCTGTTCGGCACCTGGGTGGAGAACGGGGAATACCCGTACGATGAGGTAATGCTCGGTGAAATCGTAAAGGATATCTGCTATAATAATGCTGTCAGATATTTCGGCTTTGATTTAAAATTACACTAACAAATCGAGCAAAGCTCGATTGCGAGATCCGCTTCGCGGCCTCGAAAAAATACACTCAAAGGAGGGGACTTATTATGGAACTGAGAACTGCTGCTTCACCAAAAGACGTAAAACACTACACCACGGACCGTCTCCGGGAGGAATTTTTAATTGACGATCTGTTCCATCCCGATGAGATCAAACTGGTATACAGCCATATTGACCGCATTATCACAGGCTCCGCCGTGCCGGTAAAACCGCTTTCCCTCACCGCAGGGGATGAGCTGCGGGCGCAATATTTCTGCGATAGACGGGAGCTTGGCGTGATCAATATCGGCAATCCCGGCAAAATCACCGTAGACGGCAAAGTATATGAAGTGGGCCACAAGGAGGGCATGTACATCGGCATGGGCGCAAAGGAAATCACCTTTGAAAGCGAAAATCCGTCCACTCCCGCCAAGTTTTATTTAAACAGCGCACCCGCACACCGGACCTGTCCCACTGTTTTGATCAAACCGGAGGGGACACCCGCCGAGGGCGTTGTCATCATCAAAGATGCCAACAAAGTGGAACTGGGCTCTCTGGAGGGCGCAAACCACAGAACGATCTGCAAATATATCCTGCCGGGTCAGGTGGAAAGCTGCCAGTTGGAGATGGGTATGACAAAATTAGAGCCGGGCAGCGTATGGAACACCATGCCCTGCCACACACATGACAGACGTATGGAAGTCTATCTGTATTTTGATATGCCCGACGACGCTCTGGTCATGCACTACATGGGCGAACCCACGGAGACCCGCCACATTATCATGCGAAACGAACAGGCTGTCATTTCCCCGAGTTGGTCGATCCACTCCGGCTGTGGCACACAGGCCTACACTTTCATCTGGGGCATGGTAGGCGAAAATCAGGATTTTGACGACATGGATGGCTGCGCAATGCAGGATCTGCGCTAATCTTAAGACTTTTATTTGGGTAATTGCAAAACACATGCAGAATGATTGAGATTGCACAAACAAAAAAGGAGCATACATTACTATGAAAATTGCATTGATTAACGAAAACAGCCAGGCGACAAAAAACGAAATGATTTTTAATACCTTAAAAGCAGTCGTGGAGCCAATGGGCCATGAGGTATTCAATTACGGCATGTACTCCGCCGAGGACGAGCACCAGCTTACCTATGTACAAAACGGCATTCTCGCCGCTGTCCTGTTAAATGCCGGGGCGGCCGATTATGTCATTACGGGCTGCGGCACCGGCGAGGGCGCTATGCTCGCCTGCAATTCCTTCCCCAAAGTGCTGTGCGGCCACATTGAATCCCCTCTGGACGCTTACCTGTTCTCCCAGGTAAACGACGGCAACTGTATCGCCCTTCCCTTCGCGGAGAATTTCGGTTGGGGCGGCGAGCTGAATCTCACCTACATCTTTGAGAAGCTGTTCTGTGCGCCGGGAGGCGGCGGTTATCCGAAGGAGAGAGTCGTTCCGGAGCAGAGAAACAAGAAAATTCTGGATGAAGTGAAAAAAGTGACGCACAACGATATGGTATCCATTCTGGAAGGTCTGGATCAGGAGCTTGTAAAGGGCGCTCTCAGCGGAGCACAATTCTCCGAATATTTCTTCGCAAACTGCAAGGACAATGCGATCGCAGAGGCAGTTAAAAAGATACTGGCATAAAGTATCCAAGCAAAAAACAAGAAACAAAAACTCTCCCTTTTGGGGAGAGTTTTTGTTTCCTCTTTTTCAGCCCTGCCTGCCAGCCGCTTTACCTGTTTTCCCGCGGCCTGTCCTGCGCACTTACTTGCCGGCCGCCTTGCGTGCTTCCGCGCACAGCTTTGTGATCTTGTCAAAATTCCCCGCAGAGATATCGGCTTTCTTGCAGACCCAACTGCCGCCTACCGCAAAGATAGCCGGATTCGCCACAAACTCCGCTATATTTTCCGTATTGACCCCGCCGGTGGGAATAAACTGCATATCCGTAAACGGCGCTGCCAGATTGGTGATCGCCTTCAGGCCGCCGTAGACGTTTGCCGGGAAAAACTTGACCACCCGCAGCCCCAATTTTCTTGCCGCCATAATCTCGGTAGGCGTCACACAGCCGGGTGTCACGTCGATGCCCTTCTCCAGACACCATTTCACCGTCTCCTCGTCAAAGCCCGGCGCAACGATAAATTTCGCGCCTGCCTCCACCGCCTGTTTTGCCTGTTCCACATCCAATACGGTGCCAACGCCCACCGTCATCTCCGGGCACTGGGCCGCCACATTGCGGATGCTGTCAAGCGCTGCCGCCGTGCGAAGCGTAATCTCCATCACGTTGATCCCGCCGTCTAACAGCGCCTTCGCCGTGGGCACCGCGTCCTTCGCATCCTCAATCACAACCACCGGCACAATGACCGACTCTTTCATATTCTCTGTTATTTTGCTCATCGTTTTCTCCCTTTCCGCGCTGTTTCATAGCGCTGTGTCCTAGCGCTGCACTCTTGCACCTGCACCGCCCATCAATGCCTCTACCTCTTTTCTGCTCGCCATCGTCGTGTCGCCGGGTGTTGTCATGGCAAGCGCGCCGTGGGCTGCGCCGTACTCCACCGCCTGACCAGCGTCGTTCGTCGTCATCAGGCCGAAAATAAGCCCGGATGCGAAGGAATCTCCGCCGCCCACACGATCCATAATTTCCAGTCCGTTATAATCCTTTGCCTTGTAGATCTCGCCGTCCGCCCAGCAAATTGCGCTCCAGTCGTTGACGGTAGCCGTCTTCACCTGACGAAGCGTGGTCGCAACCGCCTTAAAGTTGGGATAGGTTTTCGCCGCCTCGTTGATCATCTTCTTATAGCCGTCCAGATTCAGCGTCTTTAAGTTCTCGTCATTTCCCTCAATTTCAAATCCGAGACAGGCCGTGAAATCTTCCTCGTTACCGATCATCACGTCCACATACTTTGCGATCTCCTTATTGACTTCCTGCGCCTTTGCCTGTCCGCCGATCGCGCTCCACATGGAGGGGCGGTAATTCAGATCATAAGACACCACCGTACCGTACTTCTTGGCCGTTTTAATGGCTGCTAAAACCGTCTCGCAGGACTGCTCGGACAAAGCCGCGTAAATACCGCCCGTATGTAACCAACGCACGCCAAGCTCCCCAAAGATATACTCAAAGTCAAAATCCTCCGGCGTTGCCTTAGAAATGGCCGTGTTGGCACGGTCGGAACATCCCACCGCACCGCGGATGCCAAAACCGCGCTCGGTAAAGTTCAGACCATTACGGCAGATACGGCCGATGCCGTCCGTTTTCATCCACTTGATCAGCGACGTATCTACCCCGCCCTGGTCGATGAAATCCTCCATCAGCATTCCCACCTCGTTGTCGGCAAACGCGGTGATCACTGCCGTGTTCATGCGAAAGCATTTGTGCAGGCCGCGGATCACATTGTACTCCCCGCCGCCTTCCCATGCCCGGAAAGACCTCGCCGTGCGGATTCTCCCCTCCCCCGGGTCCAGTCTCAGCATGACCTCCCCCAGAGACACCGCGTCAAATTTACATTCGTCCTCTTTTCTCAAATTGAAATCCATAAGAAACCTCCTCTGTTCTTTGTTCGCCTGTGCCGTCTTTTCCAGAAAGCACAATAAAGTAACCGCTTACATTTATTATAATGGGTATTTGCAAAAGGTACAATCCTTTTTTCATTTTTATTGAAAAAGTTTTTGAAATATCATACAATGATAACAGTTTAGCCGATGGCATGGCTAAACTGTTACATAAAACGAAAACGCAAAGGAGGTTTTGCCATGCAGCCCACCAACCCACCGCTGTCCCCTGCGGACTCTGCGGACAAATTTATTACCGTCGGTGAAATCATGCTCCGTCTGACACCGCCCAACTATGAAAAGATACGAATGGCCTCCACCTTTGAGGCAAGCTATGGCGGCAGTGAGGCCAACATCGCGCTCGCACTGGCTAACCTTGGGGTTGACAGCACCTTTTTCAGTGTCGTGCCGAACAACAGCCTTGGCAAAAGCGCCATCCGTATGCTGCGCAGCAATGATGTCCATTGCACGCCCGTGATCTTAAGCACGCCGGAGCAGACCCCTACGCACCGTCTGGGAAGCTATTATCTGGAAACCGGTTACGGAATCCGAGCCAGTAAGGTCATCTATGACAGAAAACACAGCGCCATCACGGAATTTGATTTCTCCACCGTGGATCTGGACGCACTTCTCACGGGTTTTACCTGGCTCCACTTAAGCGGCATTACGCCCGCCCTCTCCCCTAACTGCCGCAGCCTGGTGATGGACTGTCTGAAAGCGGCCAGGAAAAAGGGGCTTACCGTGAGTTTCGACGGCAATTTCAGGAGCACGCTCTGGTCCTGGGAGGAGGCAAGGGACTTTTGTACGGAGTGCCTTCCCTATGTGGATATTCTGTTTGGTATCGAGCCCTATCATCTGTGGCACGACCCGAAGGATCACAGCAAGGGAGATGTCAAAGACGGCATCCCGCTGCAGCCAAGTTATGACCAACAGGATGAAATTTTTCAGGCGTTTGCTGCCAGATACCCGAATCTGAAATGTATCGCCCGCCATGTGCGCTATGCCCACAGCGGCAGCGAGAACAGCCTGAAAGCCTTTTTATGGTACGAAGACCACACCTTTGAGAGCAATCTGTTTACCTTCAATATCTTAGACCGTGTTGGCGGCGGAGACGCTTTTGCCAGCGGACTGATTTACGCCATGATGCACCATTATAAGCCTATGGATATTGCCAACTTTGCCGTGGCAAGCAGCGCGATCAAACATACCATCCGCGGCGATGCAAATATCACGGATGACGCGGAGACGATCCGGAATCTGATGAATATGAATTACGATATCAAGCGCTAGAAAAACCCCCACAGACAGATTAACTGTCTGCGGGGGTTATCTCTTGGATAATTTCAAGCGCCCAAAATACGGCATTCTCAAGCACTTTGTTAGTTACTTGTCACTTACCCACAGCACTTGATACAAATCCATACAATCGCTTGGCTAAATGTTCTTGTTTTAATCCTCATATTAAATCACATATGTATCGCACACCTGCTCTAGCAATTTAAAATCACAGCAAAATTTTTTGACTTTTCCCGTAGTCACCTGGCTTTTATACAACCTATTAGCTTTCTTTATTAAGTCTCCGGCAATTTTCAGGCAAAAAGAGTATTCTTTATTCATTAAATCCTTATATTTTACTATTTCCGGTGTATCAGCATTTTCTTTATTCAAATTTACTTCTTTATATACCCCTGGTTTAACGGGAATCATTTTCTTAATATCTATCACCGCCATGATATGCTTGACCAGATTTTCCTCATCATCTTGTACCCAAATATCTGCATCTCCCATTTTTGACTTCAAAGCATATTCATACACCAGATAACATTCCTGATTAATGTTTTTCCAATTTTTATGCTTTTCTTTTGCCGAAGATAATGGAATTACATATGACCGATTTTCTTCGTTTATCAAAATTCCTATGTATGGTTTATTATCATAGCCTACTGATTTATAATACACCTCTGGGCATACAAGATTTAGCTTTTTGATATAATTTGAATCTATGTTAATAAACTTTATATTCCCATCAAACTCAAACACTATTTTCCCTCTTTATCAAAAAATGTGGGAAGTTATAGCAACTTCCCACTCGTTAATGTTCATCTCTTTATGGATTGGCTACCAAAGGTTAATGGAGACCTTCTTTCTTTATTCTTACCAACGAAATTGCAAAAATATTTGTATCTGCACCTTTTCTATAAATGCCGATATGCAGTCCCGGCAGAATAATAAGAGGTTCAACCGAACTTCTTATTTATATTATACTCATTTTCTACTAAATTTCTACTGGCATTTTATACAAAAAACAGACAAAATCCCCAAAACATATATGTTCTGGGGATTGAAATATTCCACTTGTCATCTCTTGGAGAACTGCGGCGCTCTTCTCGCTGCCTTGAGACCGTATTTCTTTCTCTCCTTCATACGAGGATCTCTGGTCAGGTAACCTGCCTTTTTCAGAGTCGGTCTGTAATCCGGGTCTGCCTGAAGCAGCGCCCTCGCGATACCATGTCTCACAGCGCCTGCCTGTCCGGTATATCCGCCGCCCTTTACGGTAACGATTACATTGAACTTATCTACCGTATCGGTTGCAGTCAGAGGCTGACGCACGATAACCTTCAAGGTCTCAAGACCAAAATAGTCATCGATGTCTCTCTTATTAATCTTAATCTCTCCCTTACCGGGCACTAAATATACTCTGGCGATAGATTTCTTTCTTCTACCGGTTCCATAATACTTTGCTGATTTATCTGCTTTAGCCATGATTCTTTATCCCTTTCTTAAAATGTTAATGCTTCCGGTTTCTGTGCCGCATGCTTGTGCTCAGGTCCCACATATACAAAAAGCTTCTTGTACATCTGACTGCCAAGAGGTCCCTTGGGAAGCATACCCTTCACCGCATGCTCCACAACTCTCTCAGGATGCTTCTGCAGCATCTCCTTCAATGTGGTTTCCTTCATGCCACCCACATAATCAGAGTGATGATAATAAATCTTCTGGTCTAACTTCTTACCTGTCACTTTCACCTTTTCCGCATTGACGACGATCACATAATCACCTGTGTCGATATGGGGTGTAAAGATCGGCTTATTCTTACCTCTCAGTACCTTGGCAATCTCGGATGCCAAGCGTCCCAATGTCATATCTGTCGCATCAACCACGTACCATTTTCTCTCGATCGTAGCCGGGCTCGCCATAAAAGTTTTCATGAATATTACCTCCGTAGTAACTGTCTGTGCCGTTTCTAAAGATCGTCATGCAGATGTCCGGCCACACTCGGCATCCCTTCCGCGGCAGTTTGTACTTCTCTCTTGATCGAGCAGAAAACCTTCCTGCTCCTATAAAATGTCTCACCGGGGCTTTGGTCAGACACTTATAAACAATTCGTCACAGTTAAATATTATATTATACGCTCCCGCGTGTGTCAACTGGTTTTTCATAAAAACTCATATCCCACAAGGGTCAGCCCACATGCCGGCGCTGTCGGTCCTGCTGCCTGACGGTCGCGGGCTTCCAAAATGTCTTTCACCTGCTCCGGCGGAATCTGTCCGCGTCCCACCTCCATCAGCGTTCCGGCAATAATTCTTACCATATTATACAGGAAACCTCCGCCTGCAATACGGAGCACAATCTCCCGATCCAGGCTGCCCTCTTCCAACACTTCCACGCTGTCAATCCGCCGCACCGTAGTTTTCGCCTGTGTATCCACACTGCAAAAGCTTTTAAAGTCATGTTCCCCCACAAGAAAAACCGCTCCCTGCCTCATCCGTTCCGTATCTAACGGCACATAGGTAAAATGAGCATACAGTCTTTTTGTCGGCAGCGGAAAGGGGGCATTATAAATCCGGTACTCATATGTCTTCCGGCTTTCGCAGCGCCTGGGATGGAACTGCAAATCCACTTCCCTTGCCCCACGAATCCGAATGTCCTCCGGGAGCCTCCGGTTGAGCGCGTAGGAGAACTTCTCCGCCGGAATCGAACTCTCCGTGTCAAACACAGCGATATTGCCTAGCGCATGTACGCCGGAATCGGTGCGGCTTGCCCCGATTACCTCTGCCTCTTCCCCCGTCAGATCGGAAATACAGCGGTTTAAAACGCCCTCTATGGTCTCTTTTCCCGGCTGAATCTGCCACCCGCTGTAAGCAGTCCCATCGTAAGATACGGTTAACATAACTCTTTTCATGTTTTTCAACTTTCTATAACGCCATATGCCCGGTCAAGCGCACATCCCCAGAAAACATGGCGCGTCTACAGTAACACCCCTATCGTCACGCATCCCGCAAAATAGAGAAACAGCACGCCGTATGCGATCCTGTCCGCTGCACGATAACAGAGGGGCTTCATCTTTGTCCTGTGCTCCCCGCCCCGGTAACATCTGGCTTCCATCGCCATCGCCAGATCGTTGGCCCTGCGGAAAGCCGATATAAACAGCGGCACCAAAAGGGGCACCATGGCTTTCGCCTTCTTGATCAGGTTTCCGCTCTCAAAATCCGCCCCTCTCGCAATCTGCGCCTTCATGATTTTATCCGTCTCCTCCAAAAGGATCGGGATAAAGCGCAGCGCAATTGACATCATCATTGCAATCTCATGCACCGGCACTTTCAAATACTTAAGCGGCTTCATCAGTTTCTCCATGCCGTCCGTCAAACTGTTGGGCGTGGTCGTCAATGTCATCAGCGAAGAGCCCACAATCAGAAACGACAGGCGCACCGCCATCAACACGGCAATCCGCAGTCCCTCCTTTGTAATTGTCAGCTTCCAGACCGAGACCAGGGGCTCGCCCGGTGTCAGAAACAGGTTGAACACCACTGTAATCAGCAAAATAAAGACAATTGCCCTCATGCCCTTTACCATGTAACGAAAGGGCACCTTAGACAGTTTGATCATGGCTATCAAAAACAGGGCCGCCACCACATAACCGACCCAACTATCCACCACAAAAAGAGAAATAATAAAGCCTATTGTGGCCACTAGCTTTACCCTGGGGTCCAATCTATGAATGACGGAATCCGCCTGATAATATTGGCCCAATGTAATATCTCGTATCATTGTTACCTCCTGTCGGAGCAGACAGCAGCGCTCCTCCTTCACGACCTGCCTCTAACCGGCCGCTTAAACAGTCCTGTGCAATGCCCTCAGGATCTCCTGCTCCGCCTCCGCAATGGTCGTGGCGGAAGTGTCCACCGACATCCCCCGCTTCGCCAATGCCTGCATAATATAAGTGACCTGCGGCGCTGCAAGTCCAACCTGTTCCAATTCCCTATAATGCTGAAAGACCACTCTGGGTGTATCGTCATAGAGAACGCTTCCCCTGTTCATGACGATAATCCGTTCCACATACTTGGCTACATCCTCCATGCTGTGGGAAACCAAAATGACCGTAATTCCCGTCTCTTCCTTCAGCTTTGCAATCTGGTCAAGAATCTCATCCCTTCCCTTCGGGTCCAATCCCGCCGTCGGCTCATCCAAAACCAACACCTCCGGTTTCATTGCCAGCACCCCGGCTATCGCCACCCTGCGCTTCTGCCCGCCGGAGAGATCAAAGGGCGACTGATAGAAAAACTCGTCCTCCAAACCGACTTGTTTGAGAGCGGCATAGGCCCGAAGCTCTGTCTCCTTCTGGGAAAGTCCCAGATTCTTCGGTCCGAAACAGACATCCTTAAACACGTCGATCTCAAAAAGCTGGTGTTCCGGATATTGAAAGACAAGCCCTACCTTGCTGCGAAGCTGCTTTTTATCATAATCCTTTTCGTGGATATCCTCACCATTATAATAAATCGCCCCGCTTGTGGGACGCATCAGCCCGTTTAAATGCTGCACCAACGTGGACTTACCTGATCCCGTATGGCCGATCAGGCCAATAAACTGCCCGTCAGGGATCACAAGGTTCACATCCTTTAAAGCGTGCACCGACAAAGCCGTGTCCTCTCCATATACATAATCTACATGATCTAAAATGATAGACATCCGTTCAACGCCTCCACAAACTCCTCTATGGTCAAAATACCTTCCGGCAGATTTACTCCCTTCCCCCGCAGCTCATGGGCAAGGAGCGTCACCTGCGGCACGTCCAACCGCAATTCCTTCAGTTCATCCACTCTGGAAAAAATTTCTCTCGGTGTCCCCTCCATGGCGATATGTCCTTTATCCATGACAAAGACCTGATCCGCATGTATGATTTCTTCCATATAATGTGTGATGAGCACCACCGTAATTCCTTCCACATCGTTTAACGCCCTCACAGCCCGTATCACTTCTTTTCGGCCGTTGGGATCAAGCATAGCTGTGGGTTCGTCCAAAATAATGCATTTCGGATGCATGGCGATCACGCCCGCAATGGACACCCGCTGTTTTTGTCCCCCGGAAAGTTTGTTGGGTGAGTGCTTGCGAAACTCGTACATCCCCACCGCCTTCAGGCTCTCCTCGACGCGTTCCCATATCTCCTTTGTGGGCACTCCCATATTTTCCGGGCCAAATCCCACATCCTCCTCCACCACCTGTCCGATAATCTGATTGTCCGGATTCTGGAATACCATTCCCGCCTCCTGGCGGATATCCCAAAGGTGCGATTCCTCCTGCGTATCCATACCGTCCACCCAGACCGTTCCCTCCGTGGGATAGAGAATGGCGTTGATATGCTTGGCAAGCGTGGATTTCCCGGAGCCGTTATGCCCCAGTATGGCAATGAAATCCCCCTGCTTCACATCCAGATCCACCCCATCCACGGCGCGGGTGATTCCTTCCACATTTCCCTCTTCATCCCGACGGATATACTCAAATGTCAATTTATCTGTTTTGATAATTCCCATATCCGTTTCCTTCAATCATTTTCCTGAAATTTCTGCCTGATTAACAGTTCCCGGTTTCACTCTCGCCTATTGTACTAAATTATAACAGAAAATACAACTACTACAGCGTTTCGGATTATGATATAATGAGCGCAAAAGAAAGACAATCGAGTTTTTCAATGAGCGCAAAGAAAAAATAGGAGATTGCAACATGCCCGACATTAAAATATTGATACGACAGGCCGCCAAACCTGTTCTCTTCCTGCTCACCTTCATTCTGGTCTGCGCCTTTCTCGCGCACTACCTGACAGGCCAGGAAACCCTTTTAGACTATGCCAGAGAAAATCCCGAACTGGCCTATGGCATGGAGGCAGCTCCATCGAAGGTGCAGGCAGCACAGCCCGAAGCGAAAGTTTCTGACGGTTCCACTGACACCGTCTCTGTCACACCGGACAAGTCTCCCTCATATGCTGAAAGTGAGAGCAACGAAACGGAGACCACTGAGTCTATGCCCATTTCGCCGGAACGCGTCACTTATGAGGAAGGTTTTTATTATGAGCCACTGACTGTTTTAGTCAAAGATCGAATTACCGGGACTTCCTATCCGGAAAGCGGCTGCACCGTCCCCTACGAGGATCTGACCTATGTAGGACTTCTCTATTTTGACTTTGAGGGACAGCCGCAAAATGGGGAGCTGATCTGCAACAAGGCCATCGCGCAGGATATGGTGGAAATTTTCTACGAACTTTACCGAAATGAATACCAGATTGAACGGGTTCGTCTGATCGACGAGTATGGGGGAGACGACACTGCCTCCATGGCTGATAACAACACCTCCTGCTTTAATTACAGGGTGGTGGACGGCACTACGAACCTTTCCAAACACGCCTATGGCCTGGCCATAGATGTAAACCCCTTCTACAACCCTTATGTGGTCTTCAACAAGAACGGGGACGGGGATACTTATATCTCTCCCCCTGGCAGCGAAATTTACGCTGACCGCAGCCAAAACTTCGCTTATAAAATTGACGAAAATGATTTGTGTTACCGCCTCTTTACCGAGCATGGCTTCACATGGGGCGGCAATTGGAATAGTACAAAGGACTATCAGCACTTTCAAAAAGCGCTGCCCTAAATCGGCAGCGCTTTTCCTATGCCAGTCTTTTTCTCCAATTTCTCAATCCGGATTTCATGCTGATCCACTTTCTGCATCAATAAACCATTCGTTTCAATCGCCAACTTACAGCCGTTGATTTCATGCTGCATGGAATCTAATCGGATGTCCATCCGGTCGAAACGCTCATCGATCTTCCGAAAGCGTTTGTCCATTCCAGCCTCCGCATTTCCTATTTCCTCAACAAGCGCGTTCACATACATTTTCATATCTTTTTCCATGCAATCCATGCGCTTATCATGTTGGTCAAGGCGTTTATCGATCTGCTCAAACCGTTTGTCAACCTGCTCGAACCGCTTGTCAACCTGCTCGAACCGTTCATCCATGCGGCCGTTGATTCTCGCCTCCATTTTACCCATCTCACCGATGAGTGTGTTCATTACCAGTTCTAATTCTTGATTCATAAATTCTGTCCTCCTATTCGGAAATTTTGGACAGACATTCTCTCCGTAAACAGGATAACATACATCCGAAAGCATTACAATCCTTAAAAATCTAAACTGTCCGTACTTAGCAGGAAATATTTCATTCCCATAATGACAAATCCTTCCTCGTTTCTCCAAGGCTTTGCTGTTCCATTTACAATCACAATTTTCTTGAATGAATCAGCAATGTTTCTAAAAGACTTAAATTCCTGCGCCTGTTTTTCCTTTGTGGTCATATCATACGCTACTTGAATATAATATCTTTGACTTCCTTGATTTACCACAAAATCAACTTCCAGTTTTTTGTGGATTTTCCCGCACTCCTGTTTTTTTTCATAGATATCGACGATGCCGACATCCACATTATAGCCGCGCAGGATCAATTCATTATAAACAATGTTCTCCACAATATGCGCAGGTTCCTGTTGTCTGAAGTTTAATCTTGCATTTCTAATTCCGATATCCGTAAAATAATATTTTAAATTTGCGCCAATATATTTCCTGCCCTTGATATCGTATCGGTTTACCTTAGAGATCAAAAATGCCTCCGCCAACCGGTCAATATGATTGGATATCGTTTTATTGCTGTAGTCGCTCCCTCTTTCGCTCTTAAATGTATTGGCTATTTTAGTTGGATTTGTCAATGCGCCAATAGAGGACGCAAGAACATCCACTAAGGCATCTATCTCATCAACATTTTGAATATGATTCCTCTCAATCACATCCCTCAAATACACATTACCCAGAATGTTTTTCAGATATTCTGCCTTTTGCCTTTCCAAAGGAAACTGTACCGTCTGGGGAAGACCCCCATACACCATATATTCCTCCCATGCGTCATCATACTCACCGTCATAACAGGAGAAAAACTCTGCAAATGACAGCGGATATATCCGAACTTCATCGCCCCGTCCACGAAACTCCGTTACAATATCGCTCGATAAAAACCTGGAATTGCTTCCGGTTACATAAACATCGATATTTTCTATGCGAAGCAGACTGTTGAGCATCTCTTCAAATCGAGGCATAAACTGTACCTCATCCAGAAGCAGATAATATTTCTTTTCATCCTCCAATTTATTTTTTACAAATTGATAGCATAGTCTGGGATCACGCAATTCTTCATTTTCAATTCCATCTAATGCAATTTCAATTATATGTTTTTTATCTATTCCATTTTCTAGCAAATATTTCTTAAACAATACAAAGAGAAGGTAGGATTTTCCACATCTTCTGATTCCGGTAATAATTTTTATCATTCCATTATTTCTCCGAATTTTTAACTGATTTAAATATCCATCTCTCTTTATTTCCATTTTATCGCTCCATTTATTAGTGCTTTTCACCAATTTTAGTAATGATATTTTAGCATAACAGAAAGCCTTCTACAAGTTTTTCTTTTTTTATTATCTTTTATAAAAATTATTAGAAATCGAGAAACAGCCGCACCCTTTCGGATGCGGCCGTTCCCAACACAACATTACCTATAGCGAATGTTCTTACATCAGGCGATTTTAGCCAAGTAAGGACAGAGCCAACTGGTTGCCCTGATTTGCCTGAGACAGCATGGAGGTACCTGCCTGCTGAAGGATATTGTTGTTGGAGTACTGAACCATCTCCGTAGCAATATCGGTATCGCGGATCGCAGCCTCTGCGGACTGGGTATTCTCTGTGATGTTGTTCAGGTTGTTGATCGTGTGCTCCAGACGGTTCTGGATTGCACCAAGGTCGGATCTCTGAGAAGATACGATCTGCAGAGCGCCCTTGATAAATGCGTTCAGGGAGTTGAAATCCTTGGTCGAAGCAACGGTATCTTTGTCGCCGCCCTCCAGATTCTGGAAGGTCTCAACTAACTCTTTAGCCATATCTCTATCCATAGTCTTTGTAATGTAACCGTCTTCGTTAAATGTTGCGAAAGACGACGTATTCGTCTGAGACGTTGTACCCTGAATCGTACCTGAGTCTCCCACACTGTATTCCGTTGTCCGAACAAGGGTATCTCCCTTAGACAATGCATTGTAGGTAATCGCAGTGTACAATGCAGTGTCTGTACCTGTACCGGCATCATCCCAAGTACCAATGTAATGAGCCAGAGCTGTCATACTCATATTCTTGATGGAGATGTCGATATGCTGACCTGCCTCTGCGCCTACCTGGATGCCCTTGATGAACTTACCGTCTAACAGTTTCATCTCGTTGAAGGTTGTGGTGCTCTGTACACGGTCAACTTCACTCATCAACTGGCTAATCTCAGCCTGGATGGATGCACGGTCAGAAGTGGTCAGGGTACCGTTCTCACCCTTAACTGCCAACTCGTTCATTCTCTGGAGCATATCCTCAACTTCGTTCAGAGCGCCCTCTGCGGTCTGTACTACGCTGATACCATCCTGAGCGTTAGCGGAAGCCTGGGTAAGGCCTCTTACCTGTCTTCTCATCTTCTCGGAAATGGAGAGACCTGCTGCATCGTCAGCCGCGCGGTTGATCTTGTAACCGGAAGACAGCTTCTCTGTGGACTTAGCCTGAGAAGAAGTGGTCAGTCCCAACATTCTGTTGGAGTTCATTGCTGTGATATTGTGTTTAACGATCATACTGTTTTACCTCCTTGTGGTTGCCGACGGCAAATCCTTTTACCGCCGTTTGTTGTTTATAGTTTGTAATCCCGAAGCCCCTAGGATAGCCCCGGGTTATTACCGTTTACAGATGCGCTCTTTTCGCGCCGTCGTTTACCGCGATTTTCTTTTTGCGGTACTTCTCATCCAGCTCCGGTACTGCCTGATAGTGGGAAATCTTTTCTCTCTCCTCCTGCGTCTTCGCATGATTTTCAAGAGCCCTGCTTCTCACCACATTGATTTCCTTGGGAACGTCCAACATCACCCGCGTATGGTTTCTGCTTCCTCCCAAAAAAACGATTCTGATATCATCGCCGATCTGGATATACTCTTCCGTGTTTACCGTCATTCTAAGCATATGAGACCTCCCTGCCTTCTCCTCCTATGAGGGTACTTCCTTGTCTGCTCTTTTTTCATGCAACACTTTGTAATAAAATGTTGCATGGGGATAAGCCTCAATCATCTAATCATAAGACACAACCATAAGGAGGTATTTTCATGAGTACGACATGTCCGATTAAAGACAAAAAGTCTCTCAATGCTTTTAGGGACTATTACAAAGATACCCGTCCCAATCCCCGTAACTATACGCTGATTGTCATGGGCTTAAACACCGCTTTCCGCATCGGTGATCTTCTGGAACTCAAATGGCAGGATGTCTGCAAAGCAAACGGAAGACTGCACAGACATATCTGTATCGAAGAGCAGAAAACAGAAAAAAACCGTATCGTCCCCATCAATAATGCGCTGCGGCAGGCATTGGAAACATACCGGATGTATTGCAAAGGAATATCGGAATCTGATTACCTTTTCCCCAGTACCCGCTATAAATCACAGCCCCTCTCCCGTTATCAGGCCTATCGGATTGTTAAAAGCGCTGCCAAGGCATGCGGCCTGCCTGAGCATATTAGCTGCCATTCCCTGCGTAAAACCTTCGGTTACCACGCATGGCAGCAGGGAACGCCGCCTGCCATGCTGATGGATCTATACAACCACTCCTCCTATCAAATCACAAAGAGGTATCTCGGCATCGAGCAGGATGAGCGGGATCAGGTGTATTTGCATATAAACCTATAAAAAATTTTCTTTATTTTTTAAAATTTGGGGTTAAGTATTTGAATTGTGTTCCGATATATATTTTGAACAGATAGGGATGCAACATTTTATTACAAAATGTTGTGTCTTTTCTTTTTAAAGGGTAACAAAAAAGCCGAGCGTTTATACACTCGGCTTTTTATCCGCCTCATTTTATGAATTTCAAAGGATGCCGTAATCCCTGGCAACCCCAACAAGAATTACAACGTAATTCTTGCGACGCAAGCTGCTAAGCTTGGCGTCAATTACACCAACTCCAATACCACTTCCATCGCCGCGTCACCTTTACGGGGACCAATCTTGATGATTCTGGTATAACCGCCTTTGCGGTTTGCATACTTCGGTCCATACTCATCGAAGAGCTTATCTGGCAGATTAACCTCCTTGGTATTCTTCTTACGGCCGGCAGGAGTTGTAGGAACTTCCTTTACAGGATAAAGTACCTTCAGCATCTGTCTTCTCGCATGAAGTCTGGAAGGCATATCTTTTTTGATCTCTTTTTCCACTTCGTCATACACCGTAACGGTCATGCCGTTCTCAATTTTAAGCAGTTTGCCGTCCTTGTCGCGGTGTGTCTCGGAGAGTACGGCTTTCGTGTTCTTGTCCACGATCTGCTTCACTCTCTTGCCGTCCTTATCTTTGCGTGCCACCTTAGCGGTAACCTTGACGGTCTCAAAATTGTCCTTCTCCTTGACAGCGAGGGTGATCAAATGCTCGGCGATTTTACGCACTTCCTTTGCTCTCGCCTCCGTGGTCACGATCTTTCCGTTATATAAAAGAGCGGTAACCTGATTTCTGAGTAATGCTTTTCTCTGGTCAGATGTTCTGCCAAGTTTTCTATACTTTGCCATGATTGGCTCCTTTCCGAGTGCTCTTCGGGCTTACCTCTATGTTACGCTTCATCACTGGGATTCAGCTGTAATCCTAATTCTTTCAATTTTGCAAGCACTTCCTCCAAAGATTTACGGCCAAGATTTCTAACCTTCATCATATCTTCGGAAGTCTTGTTTGTCAGCTCCTCCACCGTGTTAATGCCCGCTCTCTTCAGGCAGTTATAGGAACGGACAGAGAGCTCCAACTCGTCGATGCTCATTTCAAGCACCTTTTCCTTCTCGTCATCCTCTTTCTCCACCATAACCTCTGCGGTCTTAGCGTTCTCAGAAAGATCGATGAAAAGGTTCAAATGCTCACTGAGCACTTTTGCCGCCAAGCTGACAGCCTCATCGGGCACAAGTGTCCCGTTCGTATGCACATCCAACGTCAACTTATCATAGTCCGTAATCTGACCGACACGGGTATTTTCCACGATGACGTTAACTCTCTCTACCGGTGTATAAATGGAGTCAATCGCAATCACGCCAATGGGCAGATCTTCCGTCTTATTCTTATCCGCGCCCACATAGCCCCGTCCTCTGGTAATGGTCAGTTCCATGTAAAGCTTTGTGTCCTTTCCGCTCAGGGTTGCGATCACCAGATCGGGATTTATTATCTCAATATCCTGATCTACCTGAATATCGGAAGCCCGCACAACGCCTTCGCCCTCGTACTCAATGTAAGCGGTTTTCACCTCGTTTGCATCACTGTTGTTTTTGATGGCAAGGCTCTTGACGTTCATTACAATCTCAGTCACATCCTCTTTCACTCCGGGAATAGAGCTGAACTCATGAAGGACACCGTCAATCTTAATCTGGCTCACCGCCACACCGGGCAGGGAAGACAGCATGATCCTTCTGAGTGAATTGCCGAGGGTAATGCCGTAACCTCTCTCTAAGGGTTCTACTACGAATCTGCCGTACTTATTATCTTCGGAGATCTCAACTACTTCTATATTCGGTCTTTCAAATTCAAACACCCAGATACCCTCCTTATTGGTCTTTTAATCTCAACCACGCCGAGAATTATGAAATAATTTTCGCTTACAGAGAATGTCTGTCAAGACATTCTCTCGCATAAAACATAGAATTTCTTGGATTGCGTATTTGGCAATCTTAGAAATTCTTTTTATGCTGTTATTTGGAATACAACTCGACGATAAGCATCTCATTAACCGGAACGTCAATCATCTCTCTGGTGGGAAGGTATTTTACCGTCCCCTTCATCGCTTCCTGATCCACATCAATCCACTCCGGAACGAGTCTGCCGCCTGTCACCTCAAGAATATCCTTATATCTCTGCAGAGATTTTGCCTTTTCTCTCACCTCAATCACATCACCCGCCTTAACTAAGTAAGAAGGGATCTGTACGGGCTTACCGTTTACAAGGAAGTGCTTGTGGCCTACTACCTGTCTGGCCTCTCTTCTCGTTCTCGCAAAACCCATTCTGAACACAATGCTGTCGAGTCTGCTCTCCAACATAATCAACAGATTCTCACCTGTCTGGCCCTTCATTCTGTCGGCCTTCTCATAATAATTTCTAAAAGGCTTCTCCAAAACGCCATAGATAAATTTTGCTTTCTGCTTCTCTCTCAACTGCAGACCATACTCGCTGATCTTCTTACCCGCTCTTGCGGATGTTCTGTTGGACTTCTTGTCATACCCTAAAAAGGTAGGGTCAAGATCGAGGGATCTGCATCTTTTTAATACCGGAACTCTGTTTACTGCCATGATTTCTGGCTCCTTTCTGTTTTTGTTTACAGTGTCGAAACACCTTCATCCAAACTATACTTTCTTTTTGATCGCTAGACGCGACGTCTCTTAGGCGGACGACATCCATTATGAGGTACAGGAGTCACGTCGCGGATACTGGTCACTTCCAGTCCACATGCCTGCAGCGCACGAATTGCAGCCTCACGGCCCGAACCCGGTCCCTTTACCATAACATCCACAGTCTTCAAGCCATGGATCAGAGCAGCCTTTGTCGCTGTCTCAGCAGCCATCTGTGCTGCATAGGGAGTAGATTTCCTTGAACCTCTAAAACCAAGACCACCGGCACTCGCCCAACTTAACGCATTACCCTCGTTATCTGTCAATGTAACGATGGTATTGTTAAAGGAAGACTGAATATGTGCCTGTCCATGTTCAACGTTTTTCTTGACACGTTTTTTTGTCACTTTTTTCGTAACTTTCTTTGCCATAATAAACTAACCTACTTTCTCAACTTTTAAAATTATCCTACTTTTTCTTGTTTGCAACAGTTCTCTTCGGGCCTTTTCTTGTCCGAGCATTTGTCTTCGTCTTCTGACCGCGAACCGGAAGACCTTTCCTGTGACGGATTCCTCTGTAGCAGCCGATCTCCTGAAGTCTCTTGATATTGAGAGCTACTTCTCTTCTCAGATCACCCTCTACCATGTAATCCCTCTCGATAACCTCCGCCAGTCTCTTGACCTCATCGTCGGTCAGTTCTCTGACACGGGTATCAGGATTTACATTTGCCGCTGTCAGAATCTTGTTGGCGCTCGGTCTGCCTATTCCATAGATATAGGTCAAGCCGATCTCCACACGTTTTTCTCTCGGTAAATCAACACCTGCAATACGAGCCATTTACATTTCCTCCATTTCCTTTGCATTTTCATGCGTTTCGCGCGCTGACTGCACGCGTGACACTAATTGATTGAGGCAAGATGCCTTGCCCAACCGGATCAGGTATCCGATCTTTCCAAACATATAAGTTGGTATCAAAAAGTGGGCTCTCTATCTATTAACCCTGTACCTGCTTATGTTTCGGATTTTCACAAATAACTCTGATCTTTCCTTTTCTCTTGATGATCTTGCACTTTTCGCAAATCGGTTTTACTGATGATCTTACCTTCATCTCAAACCCTCCTTTCAAAAAAGACCGTTTTACATTATAACACCAAATCCTGCCATTGGCAAGACTTTTTAATCATTTGTCTCTCCAGATGATCCTTCCCTTTGACAGATCGTAGGGCGATAATTCCAATGTCACCTTGTCACCGGGCAGAATACGGATGAAATTCTGGCGCAGCTTCCCGCTGATATGCGCCAACACCACATGGCCGTTTTCCAGTTCCACCTGAAACATGGTATTCGGTAACTTTTCAATTACTGTTCCTTCAATCTCGATTACATCAGCCTTAGACATCTCTTTCCTCTCTTTCTCTCCGATATTCTTTGATAATCCTTTTAATTTCCAAATCGCCGAAACCGTTCTCCGGTTCCGCCAGTCTCTTCTTAATTAACTGTATATGCTTCTTATTTTTTCGCTTCGGCCTCTCCATAGTTCTGATACAGCCGTCAGCTACATATATATATTCGCTGTCCTCCCGAATAATGACATACACGGAGTCCTTATCATGCCCGGCCTTTGATGTGGCGAGCATTCCCACGATATTTTCATCCATACCTTAATTCCATTTCTACATATACTAGAGGGTCAGTATCTCCGGCTTCCCTTCTGTGACCAACACCGTATTTTCATAATGTGCGGAAAGCGAATGATCCGCTGTCACCACTGTCCAACCGTCGTCCAACCACTCCACCTCGCCAGTACCGATATTGATCATCGGCTCGATCGCCAACGTCATACCCGCTTTTAAACGCAGGCCCCTTCTACGCTGCGGAAAATTGGGGATCATCGGCGCCTCGTGCATGCTTTTCCCGATGCCGTGTCCCACCAGATCGTGCACGATACCGTAACCGTAAGAAATCACATAATCGGCTATGGCATTGGAGATATCATGCAGATGTCCTCCGGCGCGGGCCATTTCAATTCCCTGAAAAAAACTCTCTCTCGTCACCTCGATCAGCTTTTCCGCCTCGGGACTGATCTTTCCCACACCGTAGGTTCTGGCCGCATCGGAATGATACCCCTGATAAATCAGACCAGTATCAAGACTTACGATATCGCCCTCTTTCAAAATGCGATCCTCACGGGGAATCCCGTGCACGACCTCCTCGTTCACGGAGACACAGACGCTTGCGGGATATCCATCATAATTCAGAAAATTAGGCGTACCGCCGCACCCTCTGATCAGTTCTTCGCAAACCCTGTCGATCTCCTTCGTAGAAATCCCAGGACGTATCACCTTTGCAAGCTCTTCATGCACTTTTGCCAAAAGTTTTCCCGACTTTCGCATCAGTTCAATTTCATGTGATGATTTGATTGTAACCATCAGCCTAAGATCCCGATAATCGCATGGAACACATCCTGCATATCCTGGGTCCCGTCCACGCTCTTTAAAACGTTTCTTTTCGTATAAAAATCGATCAACGGCTGTGTCTGCTCCTGATATACCCGCAGACGGTTCTTTACGGTTTCCGGTTTATCGTCATCCCGCAGCACAAGCTCCTGTCCGCACTGATCGCAGACTCCCTCTTTTTTCGGAGGCACATGCTCGATATGGTAAGTCGCGCCGCAGGAAAGACAGGCACGCCTGCCGCCCATCCTCCGGATAATATGCTCATCCGGCACTTCTACGTTAATTGCATAATCTATCTGATCGCCAAGCTTATCAAGCGCGTCCTCCAACACCTCTGCCTGGGGGATCGTCCGCGGAAAGCCGTCAAGCACATAGCCGTCCTTACAGTCCTCTTTTGCGACCCTGTCAAGCAGAATACGCACCGTCAACTCATCCGGCACCAAAAGTCCCTGATCCATATATTTCTTCGCTTCCATGCCAAGTTCTGTTCCGTTCTTGATGTTCATGCGAAAAATATCACCTGTGGAAATATGCGGAATCTTATATTTATCCGCAATCATTTTAGCCTGTGTCCCTTTTCCGGCGCCGGGTGCGCCCAGCATTATGATTTTCATTGTAAGTTTTTCCCTCTTTCCAAACATGTAGACGCAAGGTTAGGGACGTGCCGTATAGCCGCCGTCCCTACCTGTCTCTTCACTCATTAATCATTTAAAAAACCTTTGTAATTGCGGACAAGCATCTGTGATTCGATCTGCTTAACCGTCTCCAACACTACGCTGACAATAATGATCAGACTGGTTCCGCCAAAAGATACGCTGGCGCCGAACACTCCGTTAAAGAAGTAAGGCACTACGCACACAATGGTGAGGCCGATCGCTCCGATAAACACAATGTAGTTCAGGAGCCTGGACAGATAATCACTGGTAGGCTTGCCGGGCCTGATACCCGGAATAAATCCACCCTGTTTCTTCATATTGTCCGCGATCTCCATCGGATTGAAGGTGATGGATGTATAGAAGTAAGCAAAAAACACAACCAAAACAACATACACCACCAAACCGATCGAATATACCGGCTGTTCCGGGTTGCACCAGTAGTTTGAGTTGAGACCCCTTAAGATCTCTCCCCACACGCCTGTGCCGTTAATGTTAAAGATTGAGCAAACAACTACCGGAAGCTGCAGAAGTGAGGACGCGAAGATGACCGGGATTACGCCGGAGGTATTCACCTTGAGCGGAATATTTGTCGTCTGTCCGCCCACCATCTTTCTCCCCTGTACTTTTTTCGCATACTGTACCGGGATCTTTCGCACACCGTCATTCAAAACGATGACCAGTACCACCATCAGTACGATAATCGCAATAATGATAATCGCTGCCACCACTCCCTTAGCAATGGATCTGCCAATCACAAACTGCTCAAAAAGCTGTGCAATATCCTGCGGCATACGGGAGAGAATATTGATCGTCAGCACAATGGAAATACCGTTGCCGACACCGTTCTCCGTGATCCGCTCACCGATCCACATCAGAAATGCGCTGCCCGCCGTAAGCGCCGCCATAACTGTGATGATGTTCATCACATTATAGGTCTCAAGCAGGCCCTGCCGTCCAAACCCGATCGCCATAACGCCGGCCTCAATCAGGGCAAGCGCCACGGTCACATATCTGGTAATAGACGCGATTTTTTTGCGCCCATCCGCACCATCTCTCTGCATCTCCTCCAACTTCGGAATCGCAATCGTCATCAACTGCATGATAATGGAAGATGTGATATAGGGCGTAATGTTAAGCGCCAAAATGGACATATTCAAGAACGATCCACCCGTAAACGCATCAAAGAAGTTAAATGCGTCGCCAGTCTGACTCTCAAACCATCTTGCAAAATAGGTTCTGTCAACACCCGGTACGGGGAGCTGTGACCCAAGACGGATCACAACCAACATAAGAAACGTAAAAAATATCTTATTTCTGATCTCCTTGATCTTAAAAGCATTTTTTAGGGTTGTAAACATTAGATCACCTCTGCTGTTCCACCAAGTGCCTCGATTTTTTCCTTCGCGGATGCGCTGAAGGCATTTACTTTCACGTCAAGCTTCTTAGTAAATTCTCCGTTTCCGAGGATCTTGACACCATCCCGGGGATTCTTTATGATTCCTTTTGCGATCAATGTCTCTACATCAACCGTTGTGCCATTGTCGAACGCCTCAAGCGCGCTCAAGTTGATAGCCACGATCTCCTTCGTATTTCTGTTGGTAAAGCCTCTCTTAGGAAGCCTCCTGTACAGAGGCATCTGACCACCCTCGAAACCTACTCTGGGTGCACCGGAACGTGCCTTCTGACCCTTATGTCCCTTGCCGGCCGTCTTGCCGTTGCCGGAACCATGTCCACGGCCTTTTCTAAAATTGCTGCTGTGCACAGAGCCCTCTGCAGGTCTTAAATTCGATAATTCCATCTATTACACCTCCTTACGCCTCTTCCACTTTGACCATATGTCTTACTCTCTGGATCTGCCCCCTGGTCGCCGCATTGTCAGGCAGTTCCACTGTCTGATGAAGCTTGCGAAGTCCCATAGCCGCCACCGTAGCACGAGCCTTGGGCACCTGGCCGATCGTAGATCTGACTAAAGTGATCTTTAACATTTTAGCTGCTTCTTTCTTCGCTGCCATTTTATTTCCTCCTAATCCTATGCGCGGATCTCTTCTACGGATTTACCACGGTTTTTAGCCACTTCTTCAGGAGTCTTTAACTGGCTTAAACCGGTGATCGTAGCTAACACCACGTTCTGTTTATTGTTGGAGCCCAAAGATTTGGTACGAATATTCTTAATGCCTGCAAGCTCGCATACCACACGGGCAGGACCGCCGGCGATAATACCGGTACCTTCCGGAGCTCTCTTCAACAAAACGGAAGCAGAGCCAAATTTTCCAACAAAATCATGTGTAATACTATTCTTATCATCTAGTGCGACACAAACCAGATTCTTGATCGCATCCTCTTTGCCCTTGCGGATCGCCTCAGGGATTTCAGTCGCTTTTCCAAGGCCTGCGCCGACATGACCATTGCTGTCACCGACTACTACAAGCGCGGTAAAACGCATGTTACGACCACCCTTGACAACCTTCGTTACACGCTTGATTGTCACAACTTTCTCAGTGAGTTCTAACTGACTTACGTCAATGTTTGTACGTCTCATGTGATCTTTTTCTCCCTTCCTAGAATTCCAGGCCAGCTTCTCTGGCCGCTTCCGCTAATGCTGCAATCTTGCCCTGGTATATGAAGCCGCCTCTGTCAAAGACTACGGTCTTAATGCCTTTTTCAAGCGCTCTCTTAGCGATCACTGTTCCTACATATGCTGCCGCCTCAACGTCATTGGTCTTCTTAAG
>CAMXPV010000012.1 GCA_947245585.1 uncultured Lachnospiraceae bacterium
CAGAAGGCTAAAATACAGGCTTTTTTGTGCAAAATAAATAAGAAAGTATAGAGAGATCAAAATGAAGAAGAAGCGTAATGAAAGTAAGATGGATAAAGGGTTTTCATTGCTTATTTCTATCATTTTGGTCTTTACGTTTTTAGCCATAATAGTTTTTTCTGTGTCACATAAAATTTCTAAAGAGATGGCGGCATCAGCCACACAGAATCTGAACGAAAGTCTTGACTTAATCAAATGTACAATAGAGGCGATTTTAAACAAGGAAGCAGAGTATCAAAGACTCATGGCACAGGGAATTGCCGCAATGGAGGAGCCGGAGAAGTATATCCGGGAATACACGAGGAGCGAGACCATGATGAAGATCGCTCTGATACGATCAGGGGAAACAGAAGGCATCTCCAGTACAGGAGAAGTGTTTACGGAGGCGGGCATGGATTTTTCCGCCGGAGGTACAATCGATGGACTTCCGGTATCCCAGTCGTATCTGAATTATATGGGAACGTGGGCTTACTGCATCAAGTGTCCTGTCGTGAGAGACGGACAGGAGATTGCAACGCTCTATGTAGAGTATGTTTACGATTCCTTTGACAAATCACTTCCGGAAGGTTTTTATAATAAAAGGGCGATGCTTTATATTATGGATGCGGAGACAGAACGGTTTGTTCTGAAACCCAAAGGGATGGGTGAACGGAGCGCAGGCCATTTGAATTTGACGGATTTCTATCGGGCGAACGATATTCAGGAGGAAGGCCTTCGCGAGGATGTGGAAGCGTGCCTGAAAGAGAACAAGAATATCATGTTTTATCATGATGTCAGAAGTAAGAATTCCCTGAATTATATGTGGGCGGTAAATGATGGAACGATTTATCTGATCGGTTATGTGCCGATCGAGGCAATTCAGCAGGAAGGCCGCTCTGTCAACCAGAATATTCTTATCGTTGTTGCAGTTATGCTGATTGCATTTTTCCTGTGCTGCCTGCTTTACTATCTTAACCAGAGACAGCAGATCAAGATAAGAAAAGAGCGTGAGATTGAGAGAGAAATCAGCAACCAAAGGCTGGCGGAAGCATTGCAGGCAGCGCAGATTGCAAGCAATTCCAAGACCATGTTCCTCTCCAATATGTCCCATGATATCCGGACACCGATGAATGCAGTGATTGGGTTTACCACGCTGCTTGCCAGAGATGCGGAAAATCCGGATAAGGTGCGGGAATATACAAAGAAAATAATGGCATCTGGGCAGCACTTGCTCAGTCTGATCAATGATATACTGGACGTGTCGAAAATTGAAAGCGGTAAAGTTGTTCTGAATGTGGAGGAATTTACGCTAAATGATTTGGTGTCTTCTGTGGATGCGATCATTCGTCCCATGGCGGAGGCGAGAGATCAGAGATTTTTTGTGGAGGTAACAGGCATTAAGCATGAATGCCTGCTTGGTGATGAGACGCGCATCAATCAGATTTTAATCAATCTGCTTTCCAATGCTGTAAAGTACACGCCCACGGGAGGGAAAATTTGGCTGCGAATCATTGGACTGAAGCAGCGCTCGAGTCAGTATGAGCATATTAGGATTGAAGTAGAGGATAATGGATATGGTATGACGCAGGAGTATCTGAAGACTATTTTTGATGCGTTTACCAGAGCGGAAAACAGCACCACCAATAAAGTGCAGGGCACCGGGCTTGGCATGGCCATTACGAAAAATATCATAGAGCTCATGGGTGGCACCATTGAGGTCTCCAGTGAAGTGAACCAAGGCAGTCTTTTCAGGGTCGATTTGGAATTTCGCATTCCGGAGAGGCAAACGGATAAGTGCTTCTGGATGGAAAAAGGAATTTCACGTATTCTGGTGGCGGATGCAGAGGAAGAAGTATGTGGGAATATTCGAACACTGATGGGCGCTGTTGATGTTAAAGCGGATACAGTGCATAGTTTGGAAGAAGCGTTATCTTTGCTGCAAGGATGTGGCAGCGAACAGGATAAATACCATGTGATTTTACTGGAAAGTAATCTGGTAAAGACAAGTGTGTTACAGACGGTTGATAGGCTCAGGGAAGAAGCGGGGTATATGATTCCCGTCCTGCTTCTGGCGGAACATGACGAGGAGAAGATGGAGAGTATTTTGGAGGCGGAGAATACGGCCATTCTTATAAAACCGTTTTTTGTTTCGGCATTTAAAGAGAAGATAAAAGAAATGCAGGCAGAGGTGGCACAGTCTGGAGAAAACAAAACGGAAGAAAGTAACAGCCTGGAGGGAATGCATTTCCTTGCCGCGGAAGATAATGAGATCAATGCGGAAATTTTACGGGAAATTTTGATGTTGGAAAAAGCGGAATGCGATATTGTTGAAAATGGACAGTTGGCGGTGGAGCGGTTTGACAGCTCACAGGAGGGCGAGTATGACGCGATCCTGATGGATGTACAGATGCCGGTCATGAACGGGTATGATGCTACAAGGGCGATCAGGAATTTGAGGCGTGAAGATGCGAAAAAGATTCCGATCATTGCCATGACTGCCAATGCGTTTGCGGAGGATGAAAGAGAAGCACTCAATGCCGGAATGGATGTTCATTTGGCAAAACCGATTGACATAGAATTATTAAAGCAGGTAATCAGGCAATATACAAAGAACAATGAATAATATAATATCATGATGGATCTGTTATTGTTAAAACGAGGAGAAGAAAATGAAATTATTTAGCAGAAGCTATGCCAGAAAAGCAAGAATTATTTGTATGATTGGAATAGTGGCTTTTATGGTAGCCGCATGTGGAAAACAGGGCGGATTTGATAATGAGCTGATTGTCATGGAAGATGAGGAAAAGCAGATTGTGAATCTGTTTAGCCCCATGGAGAAAACAGAGGCGGATGTGGAAAATGTTGCGAGGAGCGCGGCGGATAAGACAGTTATCATGGCAGAGGAAAAGCTTGACGTGCAGGTAAGGTATGTGACGTACACAGCGGAGGATTATCAGGATAAAACATACGATGATGTGACGCTAGACAGGGCGCGCAACGATATGGACGATATCTATCTGCTGAATCCGGATACGCTTCGCATGTTGGCCGAAGAGGGTAAATTAAAAGACCTGTCGGGATTGGATTGTGTTAAAAATTTGAGAGACGTGGTGAAGGCTGCGAATGTGGTGGACGGAAAACTTGTTGCAATTCCGCAGGAAGTGGTGGCATATGGCCTGTTTGTCAACAAGGATATGTTTGACCAATATGGCTTGGCATTACCGGAGACACCGGACGAATTTTTGGAGTGCTGCAGGGTCTTTCAGGAAAATGGAATTGAGACGCCGGTGGGGGCAAACAGATGGTGGTTGGAAACTTTTGCTTTGGCCCAGGCCTATGCGGATTTATATAATGGCGGGAACACAGAGGCGGAAATTGCAGCGTTGAACAGTGGCGAAAGCAAATACAGCGATTATATGCGTCCCGGATTTGAATTTTTACAGGAGATGATGGATAAGGGGTATATCGATGCAAAGAAAGCGCTTGTAAGCGAGGCGATTGAGGGGGAAGGAGAGGATTTTCTCGCCGGAAAGACACCCATAGTCATGGCATATTGGGGAGCGGCAAACACAGAGACGGCTTATGGAAAAACTGATTTTGAGATGCAGGTTATCGGATTTCCAAGCAGCCGCGGGCAAATGCCGGTTATGCCCATGACAGGGTTTGGCGTGGGTATCAACGCAGAGCATGGAGAGGATGCGATGGCTGCTTTAGACGTGATGCTTTCCGATGAGGCGCTTCAAGTTTATGCGGAGACCAACCGGGTCATTTCCCCTTCCAAAAATGTGGAGGTGGAGTGCGTGGCATCACTGAAACCGTTGAATGACAGGATTCAGCAGAATATCTATGTCCTTGGTTCCAATGCGGGAATGAATGTGGAGCAGTGGGGAAACACATGTTTAATTGTGAGGGATTTACTTGGCGGCGCAACGGTGGATGAGTGCATGGCGCAGTTTGACCGTCTGCAGGAGGCAGCATTGAACAAGTAAAAAGGTATTGTTTATTGATAAGAGAGAACAGAGCGGCTGCAAGGAGAGACTACATATGAATCTGGAAATGATAGAGGCAGGGTGGCTGTCATTGCTGCCTCCGCTAGTTGCCATTACATTGGCGTTGATCAGTAAGGAGGTATACTCTTCTCTTTTTATGGGCGTTATGACAGGCATGTTTATTTACTGCTTTTCTACGGGAGGGAGTATTTTACAGGCAGTTACTTATGCGTTTGATATGATTGCGGCGAAAATCGGTGAAAACGGGTATATGATTATCTTTCTTGTTTTGTTGGGTTCCTTAGTCGTTTTGGTGACCCGGTCAGGAGGATCTAACGCATATGGAGAATGGGCAGGGAAACGGATCAAAAGCAAGGTCAGGGCGAAACTGGCAACTGCCTTTCTCGGACTTCTAATCTTTGTAGACGACGGATTTAACTGTCTTACAGTGGGGACAGTTATGCGTCCGATTACGGATAAATGTAAAATGTCCAGGGAGAAATTGGCCTATCTGTTGGATGCCACGGCAGCTCCCATCTGTATCATTGCACCGATTTCCAGTTGGGCAGTTGCGGTGGCCTCGGAGGTGGAAGAAGCGGGCGGTCTAAACGCGTTCATCAGGACCATTCCCTATAATCTGTATGCAATTTTGACAATTGTTATGGTCTTTTTTCTGAGTGTAACGGATTTTGATTTTGGTCCTATGAAAAAAGCGGAGGAAGTTGGAAATCCGGAAAGGATGAACAGCCAAAAGCAGGATACAGCGGTAAAAAGAGGCACAGTGCCGGATCTGCTCGTGCCGATTATAACATTAATCGTCTGTTCCATTTTGGGAATGGCTTATGTAGGCGGTTATTTCGAGGGACGTTCCTTTGCGGAGGCTATCGGTGAAAATCCAACGGCCGGACTTACGCTCGGAACTTTTGCGGCGCTTCTTACGGCGATGGTCTTGTATATTCCACGGAGACTGATGACCCTTCGGGAATTTATGACGGGCGTAATCGATGGAATTAAGACCATGATTCCTGCGTTGACGATTTTAATTCTGGCATGGGCCCTTGGGGGCGTGTGCCGGGAAATGATAGGGACAGGGCTGTTTGTCAGTCATTTTGTGACAATGGCCGATCTGTCGCTTGGCTTTCTGCCTGCTATCGTGTTTGCCGTGGCGGCATTTTTGTCCTTTTCCATGGGAACGGCGTGGGGAACTTTCGGCATTCTGCTCCCCATTGTATCTATGATCTGTGTTGGGGAGGAGGGGGCAGCGGTATTGATTCCTGCTTTGGGGGCTACTCTGGCGGGATCCGTATACGGGGATCACTGTTCGCCTATCTCCGATACGACCATTTTGGCATCCACAGGTGCACAGTGTGAGCATTTGCGTCATGTGGAAACGCAGATGCCCTATGCGACGCTAGTGGCAGGGGTATGTTTTGCCGGATATTTGGTGGCAGGGTTTGTCCGTAATCCGTGGATTACCATAGCGGCATCCGTGGTCTTGCTCTTTCTGGCATTTGCGGTGATTTGGCAGTTGGAGAAACGGGGACGGGAAAAAAGGGCTTAGGAGGCTGAAAGCTTCCTAAACGCGCTTGGTGTCATACCTGTTTTTGCTTTAAATTGTGTACAGAGATAATCACCGCTGCAAAACCCTGTTTCCAGAGCGATTTCCGTAATGGATTTTTTGGTTTGGGAAAGCAGGACTTTGGCGTAGTGGATGCGCACATTGCTCACATACTCCGAGAAAGATATTCCAAGCTGTGCACGAAACTGGCGCGAAAAATACGCCTCGGAGAGACATGCCGTGCGGGCTGCCTCTGCAAGGGTAAGGTTTTGATTGTAGTGCGTTTCGATATAATAGATGGCATCGGTCATGGGCTTGGTAAGAGGGGATGGATTAATGGCAGGCGTTTCTTCTATCACTCGTTCTTCCCATACCGTGCATAAAAGCCGAAATAGCATTCCCTGCAAAATAAATTCTTTATAGGGTGTGTCTTTTTGATATTCTTCGTCCATTTCCACATACATTCTTTTTATTTTTTCCTGGGATGCAGTATGGAAGCGGCATACCTTCAGGCGAAATAATTCGTCGAAAATATGCTGCCCCACATGGCTGATAAAAGGCGCGGCAAATTCCGGTGTGAACTTAATCAAAAAACGTTCATATGGCGTATCGGCTTCGGGTACGGTGCGGTGATAGATATAAGGAGACGACATAGAGACATCTCCGCTGTGGTAGGTGTATGTCTGTGTGGGCGTAATACATCTTCTGCTGCCGGAAACCATATAGCCGATGCTATAGTGGTCGGATGCCATCTGTAGAGAAGGCATTTGGTAGTCGCCTGGTAAGAGGGAATGCTTTATTGTGAAATGTTGTCCTTCGGGAATTGGTTGCGGCATGGTCAGAATGCTCCTTTTTTTAACCATAATGTCATAAAAACTAAGAAAATGCAATCATTTTATTATTAAAATAAAATATTTTTTAGTTTTATTGTCCTATAATAAGACTATGAAAGAATCGCGCTTTCATCTAAGCGGCGGGAATGCCTAAGGCAGGAACGCCGCTGCATACCCTTATTCCAGAAATCCCTTGGTGACCATCATCATATAAAATTCAAAAATTTTTTTTTTCGTTGTCCTGTATAAAATGAAATATGCGGACTGCATCTTGGGCGCGTTTGGTGTCGTTGATACGGATGAAATATGCTGCGCATAAAATTTCGATACACTTCATCACACAGGGGATAGCGGCTTTTTCTTTGGCGGAGAGTGGAAGGACGCTTTCGTATCCGGCAATCACAGATGTGACGGTTTCAAGCCATTCGGTTTTGGTAAAAGCGTCGTTCGTGTCTTCTGACAGCAGTCCTGTCAGAAAATAACAGATATCAAATATTCTGATATTTCTCTGGCTTAAGTCAAAGTCGATATATCCTGAAAAAGCGCCTTCGTGGAATAAAAAGTTTCCAAAGTGTACATCCCGGTGAATTAACTGCTTGGGCAGATCGGGATATGCGGCTTCCAACGCCGCTGCCTCTTCTGTGTAGGTTTTCTGGTCTATGAGCTGCCATTCATGCGCCTCTAAAGTTTCCCGTACCCATCCTTTGATTTCATTTAAGAGACTGTTATCCCAAAATGTAATTGCCGTTTCGCATCTGGCAAACGCCTCATGTAACTGCGCGATGGCGCAGCCCATACTGCGGGCGGACGCAAGGTTTTTTCTGTCGGAAATATTGCTTCCAGGCAGTTTTTTTGCCATGAGAAAGCAGGAATTTTGATGCGTAGCATAAGATTCCCCGGTTTTTAAGGGAATCACTTTGGCGACCGGAATATCACAGTGTGATAATATTGCCGAGGTTTTGACATTTCGCTCTAACAGGTTTATATCGTCATATTTTTTTAGGACATAAGAACTGTCTATTTCCCATGCGGAGGGGTAGATCTGTTTTATCTGGCTATGTTCTATTCCCCACAAAGGCAGGATTTCCTCGATGGCTTTTTGCATGTTTTGATACCGCCCCTTTTCCTTGAAAATAATCCTCCGGATACTGGACTCTGATAAATGGTATATTTGTCCAAGCTGTCCGTTCGTTTTCCCTTCCAGATGCCTTAAATAGATATGCTGATTGCGCTTTTCCAATTCCGTTTTATAGTCGGTCGGTCGCACCGTCTTACAGGAATTTTCCATGGGAATATACAGATAGCCGCCCTGGTAATATTTTTGAATTTCGGAAAGGATTTCGCCTGGCAAGATGTCATGTGCATTTACATATTTCATAGGTGTCACTCACTCCGTAAACATATTTATCTCATTATAACAGACGCAGTCTCTTTGCCGGTGATTATATCCGTTTCTGTATGGAATATAATCGTCAGGAAATCTTTATGGCGGAAGCGTTTTAAACATAGTATACTTGGATTATGGGATGGTAAAACGGGAAGGACAGGAAACTGATTTGGGGAGGATGAGATGAAAAAGATATACAGCGAATTCGTATTGGGGGATATGCGCGCCTGCTATGTGCAGGATGAGGAGACAGGGAGCATGGAGCTTGTTCTGCTTCCTGCGGACATGGCTTATCAGGTGGCTTACAGAGAGAAGCCTTATCCGGATTCTCTGGTGCAGGTAAAGCTCGTGGGAGATACTTATGCAGGCGGCTATGCCGGGGGCAGAACCATGCGGCAGAGCGCTTCCGTGGCGGCGCTTGCCTTTGCGGGGCAGGAGAAGAAGCAGGAAGATCAGGAAACTGTGATCTGTACTTCCCTGTCGGATGAAAGAGGTTATTGCTATCGACATTATCTATGTTGGAAAGAGGGAAAGAAAAGTCTGCTTTCTTATACGGAATTTGAAAACGCATCAAAGGAAAAAGTGGGATTGGAACTGTTGTCCAGTTTTTCATTGGGAGGGATTTCTCCTTTTGTGGGAGCTGACGAGAGCGGAAAGCTAAAACTGCACCGGATCAGAAGCGTGTGGAGCATGGAAGGAAGGGCAGAATCCCAACTTCTGGAGGATTTACAATTAGAGCCTTCGTGGGGTGGTCATGCGGTGCGCTGTGAGCGTTTCGGACAGGTGGGTTCCATGCCGGTGAACGGATATTTTCCGTATGCGGTGGTGGAGGATACGAAGTCGGATCTGTTCTGGGGCGCGATGATTTGTCACAATGCCAGTTGGCAGATGGAAGTTTACAGGAGAGGTGATGACGTGAATCTCTCCGGCGGGTTGGCGGATTATGATTTTGGACACTGGATGAAGGAGGCTGCGCCGGGAGAAAAATTTGTGACGCCCGCGGCAATACTGTCTGTGTGCAGGGGCGGCGGCATTGACTGTATTTCCCAGAGAATGACGATGGCGTTAAATGAAACGCTGGATGGAGGGCCGGAGCCGGAACAGGCGCTTCCCATCGTTTTTAATGAGTATTGCACCACATGGGGAGAGCCTTCCCACGAAAATATCTGTGGGATTTTGGATGCCATAAAGGATAAGGGCTTTTCCTATTTTGTGATCGACTGCGGTTGGTACAGGCAGCAGGGTATTCCCTGGGATGTGGCCATGGGAGACTATGTGGTATCAAAGGAACTGTTTCCGGAGGGGTTGGACAAGACGGTTGATGCGATCAAATCCCACGGTATGAAGGCCGGTATTTGGTTTGAAATTGACAATGTGGGAGAACGGGCAAAGAGCTATCAGAGGACGGAACATCTGCTTACGAGAAACGGCGCACCGCTTACCACATCCATGCGCAGATTTTGGGATATGAGACAGGAGTGGGTGCAGAAGTACTTGGAAGAGCGGGTGATCGGCACACTGAAAAAGTATGGTTTCTCCTATATGAAGATGGATTACAACGATACCATCGGTACAGGCTGTGACGGCGCCGAGTCCCTTGGGGAAGGATTACGGCAGAATATGGAAGCATCACTTGTGTTTATCCGCAAAGTGAAGGAACAGATACCTGGTATCATTCTGGAAAACTGTTCTTCCGGCGGGCATAAGTTGGAGCCGCTTATGATGAGCGAGTGCAGTATGGCTTCCTTTTCGGATGCCCATGAGTGTGAGGAGATCCCGATTATCGCTGCGTCCCTGCATCGTGTGATTCTGCCGAGACAGAGCCAGATTTGGGCGGTAATCCGCGAGGACGATTCTCTCAAAAGAATTGCCTATTCTATCGCGGCAACTTTCCTCGGAAGAATGTGTTTGTCGGGAGATGTGACGAAGCTGACGGATGACCAGTGGGATGTGATTGATCGCGGTATCGCTTTTTATAAAAAGGCGGCGCCCATCATTAAGGAAGGGTACAGCAGATTGTATGGACCGAAGGTTTTAAACTACCGTCATCCCACAGGCTGGCAGTGCCTTGTCAGGACCGAGGGCAGCGTGGAGCAGGAAAAGAGGGGCGGACTTTTGGCGGTATTCCACAGTTTTAACGGGGAGCATGAGGGCGCGTTGGAGGTTTTGCTGCCTGCGGACGGGGAGTATCGGATCGAGACGGTCTATTCGGATGCGGAGGCGGATATCTGTATCATTGGCGGAAAGTTGGTGTGCCGGATTCCGGAGGATATGCGTGCTGTGGCGGTTTTGGCGAGAAGGGTTTAAGATTAATCGTATGCTATTGACATTCCCGAAAAGGTGTGCTATTCTCTTTCATAGATTGGAGGGTTGGCATTGGATGAGCAAAATCATTGCGGAATATTAATACGCCAAATAAACAACGCATTTGAGAAAAAGGCAAATACCCGGCTGAAAGAATCAAACCTTACCTTTTCTCAAATGTCTGCTTTAATGGAGATATTAAAGATGCCCGCAGGAAAAACCACTTTTAAGGAATTGGAAAAACGTCTGTCACTGGCGCAATCCACAACAGTTGGGCTGATTTCCCGCCTGGAACAGAAAAAACTGGTTCGCGTTTCCGGGGATAAGGACGATAAACGGATCAAGTATGTTGAAATTACCCCTCTTGGAGAAAAATTCTGCAATGAAGCAAAGCAGGAGATGGAAGACACGGAACAAAAATTGTTAGATAATCTTTCAGCAGGAGAAGTAGAAACGCTTTTGTCCTTATTGAGAAAAATAAATCTAGTAAGCAAGGATATATAAAGTCTGCCTGTATAGGGCAGACAAAAAAACGCCCTTATCAATCGCTAACTATCAATCGCAAGCATTGTTTAAGGAGGAGTGAAAAATGGAAAATCAAAAATCAATGGAAGTATTTAGAAAAGCGCCTGTTTCACAGGCAGTATTAAAAAACGCCTTACCTGCAATAGCAGCTATGTTAATGGTATTGGTCTACAATTTAGCTGACACATTCTTTATCGGGCAGACGCATGACGCTTTACAGGTTGCGGCTGTTTCCCTTGCAACGCCCGTATTTTTGATGTTTATGGCAGTTGGGACAGCTTTTGGTATCGGCGGCACTTCGGTCATATCCCGTGCTTTGGGAGAGGGAAAAAAGGAGTACGCAAAAAAAGTCTGCTCTTTCTGTATGTGGAGTTGTATCGTTGTCGGCATTGTAATGGCTGCCCTGTTTCTGATTTTTATGAACCCTATCCTGTCACTGATCGGGGCAAGTTCTGATACATGGGACTTATCAAAAACTTATTTAAGTATCGTAGCGTGCAGCGGTCCTTTCGTGTTGGTTTCAAACTGTTATGCAAATATAATCCGTGCTGAGGGAGAAGCCGGTAAAGCTATGATGGGACAGCTTCTTGGAAATCTTCTGAATTTTATTCTTGACCCGGTTCTGATTTTAGGATTTGGCTGGAATATTGCAGGCGCAGCAATCGCTACGGTAATAGGAAATCTTTTCGGCGCAGGTTACTATATTTTCTATTTTCTCCGTGGAAAATCAAGCCTCAGTATCCATATCAAAGACTTTACATTAAAAGACAAAGTTTGCAGCAGCGTACTTGTAATTGGTATCCCCGCCGCATTAGGTTCTTTGCTAATGAGCGTTTCCCAAATCATCATCAACAGCCAAATGGCTGAATATGGCGATATGGCGATTGCGGGAATGGGTGTTGCCATGAAAGTTGTCATTATTGCAGGAATGGTATGTATGGGATTAGGACAGGGCGTACAGCCTTTGCTTGGCTATCTTGTAGGCGCAAAATTATGGAAACGCTTTAATGACGTGTTTAGGTTCTCTATGATTTTTTCCTTGATTTTAGGAGTTGTGTTAACTGCGGTCTGCTACCTGTTTGCAAACCAGATTGTCAGCGCATTTTTAACAGATGTAACTGCTTTTGATTATGCGACACAATTTGCCCGGATTTTACTGACAACAAGTTTCCTGTTTGGCGTGTTCTATGTCCTTACCAATGCTTTACAGGCAATGGGTGCAGCCACGGCTTCACTCATTATCAATTTGAGCAGACAGGGAATTATTTTTATTCCCGCATTGTTCATTCTGAAAGCTGCTCTGGGGCTTAACGGGTTAATTTGGGCGCAGCCGGTGGCTGATATACTTTCATTGGCGCTTGCCGTTGTCTTGTATGTCAGCACATATGAAAAACTAAGCGTACAGAAAAAGGAATTGTCAATGGCATAATAATGAAGTAATGATTTTTATAGGGCGCGGGGACTTTTGCAAAAATTTGTCTGCCGCGCCCTTTTTCCCCTTGCCAAATGGCGCGGGATGTGATATTATAGCATACGTTAAGGCTACATGAAGCCTTTCGTCAGGCTCCATGGTCAAGCGGTTAAGACATCGCCCTTTCACGGCGGTAACACGGGTTCGATTCCCGTTGGAGTCATCGGTCATTCGACCTATGTTAATAAGATAAGGCGCAGTAGCCAAGCGGTAAGGCGTGGGTCTGCAACACCCTGATTCACCGGTTCAAATCCGGTCTGCGCCTCTTGGAAAAATCCCCTAAATGCTAGGGGATTTTTTGCTTGTGTTGCATTTTATGTTGTATAGTTCTGAGAAATAATTGTTTGCCATATTATCTATTGAATGCACTTGTTATTAAAAAATCGTTGTCTGGTTATGATGCTTTTGTGGGATAGATAATGACGAAATCCTAATAAAATATTTGCTGAATCCTGCGTGATGTGGTAAGATTGGGGTACGGGAACAACCGTGTCACTGCAAGGTGTTGACCTTCTATTACATAGATGGGAGGTGGTGCAGATGAAATATGATTTCAAAGATCTAATGTCTTTCGGAATGTTCATTCTCGCATTGCTGACCTTGATCGTAATGATTAGTCAGTAGCGTTTTTCAAGTCCCAACGATGGGCATAGAAAAACCACCCTTGTATACTTGGTCGTTGAGAGGGTGGTATTTCTATCTTCACAATGGTCAACCCCTTGTGGGAGGTTGTTTCCCTTTATGGTTACAATATAACATATTTGCTTTAAATATGCAAGCCGCTTGCCAGAGCAGTTCAATCCGTTTACCAATTTTCGTATGCTATGTGTTATAATGTTTTTAAAAGTTTTAGGAGAAAAAGGGAGCGGCTTATGGCTGATTTATATGATTATCCGGATATATACGATGAGCGATTTACAGATGGCGCCAATAAAGGCTGTCTTACATTCTGTCTCGCTGAATTAGGATATCATGTGTCTGGAATGGGCTCTAAAAGTCGAATGGTATTGCTTGATGGCACAGAAGCCGCAGAACACAGGAGGTTATTGAAAAACAAGGAGAAAATTTGAAAAGGTGAAGAATGAAAAAAGGAAATAAAGCATATCGGATTAATGGTGAAGATGGCCCCACATCTGTTTTTATACTTAAGAATACAAAGAATCGTACTCTTAAGCAACGATTATATAAAATGAAATATAGCCGCAGGAAGAAACGCATTGAAAGAATGATTACAGGAGAAAGCCATCATTCTATGGAGGATGTGCTTGCATTTGCGGTAAATGAATGCGGCTTAACAGAACTTGACAGGGATTCCAGTGAAGTAAGAGAAGAATACAATCAGTTACGGGCATCTTTCCTTTTGCAATACAAGCCGGAATTGCTTGGAGAATATGCTAAGCTTCCTCCACTTGCAAGTGAAGAACCGGAAGCAGTCATAGCACACCTGGAAAAATGCAAAGAGCAATGTCAGTATGCCATGGCTGTTCCGAAAGAGCTATTTGATATTGATATGCATAAATATATTAAAAAATATTCGGATATAAATGAGAAATTGGACGTTGTAATTGAGACGAAGTATGGATATATCGGTGGAGGGGCCTGCGGAGCTAGGGCGGTAAAAGACTTGCATGAGATGATGAAACGCCTGCATAAATATTATGGAGTCACGCAGGAAGATATTGACAACCAAACTGAAAGATATAAAAATCTGATCAGGACATTATGCGAATAAATTTCAATTGATATCTATAAGTGGCAGCGAGGGTGGCGATTTTGTCATGTTGGGGGGATTGCAATGGAATATATAAGAGTGACAAAAGAAAATATTGATAAGGAACATATCTGTTGCGCAATATCCAGTAACAAAGATATACAGGTTTCTTCTAAAAAAGAGTGGATGATACAGTGTTTGGATGATGGACTTGTTTTTTTAAAAAGTACAGAGAGAGGGAAATGTTTTATTGAGTATCTTCCGGCAGAAAATGCGTGGGTTCCAATTGTTTCTGAAAACTATATGTATATAGATTGCTTCTGGGTATCTGGCTCATTTAAGGGACATGGATACTCAAATGATTTATTATATGAATGTATAAAAGATTCTAAAGAAAAAGGTAAATCGGGAATGTGGGAATCAATTTAATGTATCTTACTTTTGATGAAAGGGCAATGATTCCGCAATTTAAAGAAGCGGCAAGACATCCGCATATTGAAGAAAAGGGCTATGTTTTGTATTATACAAGCCAATGCCCTTTCAATGGTAAATATGTGCCCATTGTTGAACAGGTTGCTTTTGAGAATAATATTCCATTTAAAGCTATTCATATTAAAACGAAAGAGCAGGCACAATCTGTACCAAGCCCGTGTACAACTTATGCAATGTTTTATAATGGAGAATTTCTTACAAATGAACAGTTTAGTGATAAGAAGTTTTTGAAAATGGTACAAGCGAAATAAATAACTTCAATTTATAGAGCAAAGAAAACCGGAATGCGGCAGCTGTCAGATCGTTATGCTTGATTACTCAAATCATGTGACTGGAAAATCCTTTGTGATTTATCAAGTAGTATGTTGTAATTCCTTTTTTCGCCATCGTTTCCCATAGCGGTTCATAGTTATACATAGTATCTCCTTTTTCTATATCCATTATCCTGCAAATACTTAAAATGAACATATTGCGTATATTGAACGCATGGTGCAAAGTAAATGTGTGTAAGGAGGTGTTCTGGTATAAATTACGGACAATTTATAACAGAAATTCAAAAATATTGTGACTTGCGAGACAAGGGGCTAAAAAAACAAGCCAATCGTTTTCTGTTTGAGTTTACCAAACATTTTAAAGAAAATGTTTCTGAAGACGAAGCAGACGCTATTCTGTTTCAGTTCTGTAAAGAATATATTGATGAGGAAAAATTCTCAGATTGGGACATGCCTTACGCTCCGCCGTTTCAGATCACAGAGCTGCTTAACAGTTATTTCATTCGGGAATGCGAAAAAAATAAGATGCCACAGCTGCGATGGGCATTTCAGATTTTCGGAAAGTATTTCAATCCACACGACCCTAAGAATGAACATAACCCATACCTTATGTTGGAACAGGCATACGCACATGAGCAATGCGACCAACAGACGGTTGACCTTTATTTTGGTAAACAGGTTGAATATTTATGGTGGGGCCAACATCATTTCCCGGAAGGCTGTATTATTTCCAGGGATGACTTTGAAAACACTGTGTGCACAGCTAATAAAATCCTTTCTGAAAAGTCGGTTACTCCCCCGCTTGCTGCGGAATTTCAGTATTATCTGAAATTATATCGTATTTATTTTGCGTGGGAGGATAGCGGCAGGAATGGCGATTTTTATGAACTGTGCCAGAATGAAGGCATAGAGTTTAAAGCGGTGGCCGCGTATTATTATGACGAGTAAGAAATCATCTACAAATCAATTGCGATAATTTGGATTATGGCATATAATGGCATAATAGAAACATTATCTAAGGTGAAAGGATGCAGCAGAATGAAAAAAATAATTGTAACGGGCTGCAACGGCCAGCTTGGACATGCTGTGAACAAACAGTATGCGGGCAGTACGGAATATGAGCTGATTAATACGGACGTGGGGGAACTGGATATCACATCGGTGGATGACGTGATGAAATTTGCGCGGGATATCAGGCCCTATGCGATTATCAACTGTGCCGCTTACACGGCGGTGGAAGCCTGCGAGAAGGAGGAAGATTTGGCTTTTCGCATTAATGCCATAGGCGCGCGCAACCTGAGTATTGCGGCCAATGAGACGGGCGCGAAACTGATGCACATTTCCACGGACTATGTGTTTGACGGAGAGGGGACGAGACCTTACAGGGAGACTGATCCGACGGGCCCGCAGGGCGCTTACGGCAGAACGAAACTGGCGGGGGAAGAGTTTGTAAAAGAGTTCAGTGACAGACATTTTATTTTGCGCACGGCATGGCTCTATGGAGAGGGAAAGAATTTTGTGCGCACCATGCTTCGGCTTTCGGAGACAAACGATAAGGTGAGAGTTGTGCGGGATCAGGTTGGTTCGCCTACCAGTGCGGCAGAACTTGCCAAAGCGATTGCCTATCTGCTTCCAACGGAGAATTATGGTCTGTTCCATGCCACCTGCGAGGGGGATTGCAGTTGGGCGCAGTTTACGGAGGAGATTTTCAGACTGGCGGGAAAGAAGACTGTGGTGGAAGCGATCACCTCAGAGGAGTATGGAGCGGCGGTAAAGAGACCTTCTTACTCCATTTTGGATAATTATATGTTCCGCATGACTTCGGATTTTCAATTTGCGGACTGGCATGACGCAATTCGGGAATACTTAGAAGGATAGAAAAGGAGAAAAATACATGCAGAAAATAGCGCTTATCACGGGAATTACAGGACAGGACGGTTCCTATCTGGCGGAACTTTTGCTGGAGAAAGGATATGAAGTACACGGACTGATCCGCAGACACAGCATTGCGAATACGGGAAGAATTGATCATCTGACCAACTCTGATTACCATAAGGTAAAGTTTTTCCTGCACTATGCAGATACCACGGATTCCAGTAACCTGATGCGGCTGATTGCGGAGATCAGGCCCACGGAGGTTTACAATCTGGCGGCACAGTCCCATGTGGGTGTGTCCTTTGAAGTGCCTGAGTACACGGCGGAGGCGACGGGCGTGAGTACCTTGAAGCTTCTGGAAGCGATCCGCGTGAACGGCGGGACATGCAGATACTATCAGGCTTCCACATCAGAGCTTTTCGGCGGGATTCCGGAGACGGCCCCCCAGAGCGAAAAGACGCCTTTTTATCCGAAGAGCCCGTATGGCGTGGCCAAATTATACTCTTATTGGATTACGGTAAATTACAGGGAATCCTATAACCTGTTTGCCTGCAATGGCATTTTGTTTAATCATGAGTCCCCCAGAAGAGGAGAGAACTTTGTGACCAGAAAGATTACCCTTGCGATCGCCAACATCGTGGCGGGTAAGCAGGAGAAGCTTTCGCTTGGCAATATGAACGCGAAGAGAGACTGGGGATTTGCGGGTGATTATGTGGAAGGCATGTGGCTGATGTTACAGCAGGACAAGCCGGACGACTATGTGCTTGCCACCAATGAGACACATACGGTCAGAGAGTTTGTAGAGGCGGCATTTGCGGAGCTTGGCGTTAAGATCCGTTGGGAGGGCAGCGGCGTAAATGAGAAGGGGTATGACGCGGAGAGCGGCCGTCTTCTGGTAGATGTGAACCCGGAATTTTACCGTCCGGCCGAGGTGGAGTTTTTGTGGGGTAACTGTGCAAAGGCGGAGAAGGAACTCGGTTGGAAGCGGAAGATCGATTTCAAGCATCTGGTGGCTATGATGATGGATGCGGATCTGAGAGAAATTGCAGGGATGAGCTGCGAGGAGTATAAAGAAAAGAAAAAGGCGTAACGAAGAGAGCGCCGGACATTTGCGAAAGCGATAAGTGACAGTATGGTGTCAGTGATTTTGATTTGGGTTTATATGATAACGACTACCTTTATAGTGGGATATGGCGTGCTGCGTTTTTTGACGCGGCATTTTCCCTATCAGGTAAAACATGCGGACGCTTATTTGGTGTGCGGGCTTGTCTGTGTCACGGTGTATGCGCAGTTTTTTAGTTTGTTTGCGGGTGTGGGACTTTGGGCGAATGTGATTCTCTGTGCCGTCTGTATTTTGATTGTGTGGTTTGAGAAAAAGACACTTTTGGAGACGGTTCGACGGTGGGTGCTTCCCGCGGGGGCGGATTTCCTGGTTATTTTTGCGGTGTTTCTGCTCTTTGCCTATGGCGCTTCCCGGGGACAGATTCATTATGACACAGGCCTTTACCATGCCCAGAGCATTCGGTGGATTGAGGAGTATGGCGTGGTAAGAGGGCTTGGCAACCTACACTGCAGGTTGGCCTACAACAGCGCCTCTTTTGCCCTGTCTGCTCTGTACAGCATGGCTTTTCTGGGCGGGCAGTCCTATCACTGCGCAGCGGGATGGTTAGCCTTTGTACTGGCGGTGGTCTGTCTGCAGATCGGAAAATCCCTGCGGGAGGGACGGCTTCGGACGAGCGATTTTGCCAGAGTGATGTGTGTGTATTATCTGGTGAATCTGTTTGATGAAATGATCTCTCCGGCTTCGGATTATTTCATGGTGCTTTTGGCTTTTTATATTGTGATACGCTTTCTCGATCTTCTGGAGGAAGGGGAGGCGGCAATTCTGCCCTATGGGCTCCTGTGCGTACTCGGCGTGTTTCTGATGACGGTGAAGCTTTCTGCGGCGTTGATTCTACTGCTGACCATCTATCCTGCCGCCCGCCTTTTGCGGGAGAAAAAATGGGGCGAGACAGGCGCGTATCTGGGCATGGGGATCGTGACGGCGCTTCCCTTTTTTATCCGGAATATAGTGATTTCAGGGTGGTTGGTTTATCCTTTCACGCAGATGGATTTTTTCGATGTGGCCTGGAAAATCCCGAAAGGATTGGCGGATTATGACGCAAAAGAAATTCAGGTGTACGGAAGAGGTTACACGGATGTGCAGCAGTTTGAGCTGTCCATGCGGGAGTGGCTTCCCGGATGGTTTCGCGCACTTGCGGGAAGTGATAAACTTTTGACGTTGGCGGCCGCGGCCGCGGTTTTTGCCTTGATCGTGTATGCGGCGGGCATGGTTTTTGGATGGTGGGAAAGACGGTGGGAACTTCTGCTTGTACAGGGTACGGTGGCGGCTAGCTTCGTGTTTTGGCTGTGCACTTCGCCGCTGATTCGTTATGGCTGTGTCTGGGTGTATCTGGCTCCGGCGGTGGTGTTTGGCGGGATTCTGGAGGCCGTGCTGCATTCCGCGCGAATTGGCAGTTCGACGGTAAAGGCGGGATGGGCGGTTTCTGTGGCAGTGGTTTTGCTGCTTGCTTATAAAGGCTTTGCTCTGGGGCGGGAAACCGCAGGTTCCTTTGTGGATGATTATTGGCTTGCCCAGAAGGATTATGAAAATTATGAAACTTATGCTTATGAGATTGAAGGCGTTACCTTCTACTGTCCGACGGAGGGCGACCGGGTGGGATATGAAGCGTTCCCGTCCTCTCCGGCCAGGGCGCAGATTGTGTTTTTGGGGGATGGACTTAAGGGGGGCTTTGTTGTAAAATAAGCGTGAAACATCGGCAAGATGACTTTGGAATGGAGATTGGATATGAATACTGGCATTGAAAAAACAGACAAAATTTATGTGGCGGGGCACAGAGGATTGGTGGGCAGCGCAATTGTGCGTTCCCTGCAGGCGAAGGGATATCAGAATATTATCGGTAAAACGCACAAGGAGCTCGATTTGACCAATCAGCAGCAGGTTCGGGATTTTTTTGAAGTGGAGCGGCCTGATGCGGTGGTTTTGGCGGCGGCCAAGGTGGGCGGCATCAATGCGAACAATACGACACCGGCAGAGTTCGCCTATGAAAATATGCAGATTCAGTGTAACGTGATCCATTGCTGTCACGAGTATCAGGTGAAGAAACTTTTGTTCTTGGGAAGCACTTGCATTTACCCGAGAATGGCACCCCAGCCGATTCCGGAGGATGCACTTTTGACGGGGCCTTTGGAGGAGACGAACGAGGCGTATGCCATTGCGAAAATAGCGGGACTTGAAATGTGCAAGTTTTATAAGCGGCAGTACGGGGATGACTTTATCAGCTGTATGCCGACGAATTTATACGGCCCTTACGACAATTATGATCTGGAGGGCTCCCATGTGATGCCGGCTATGATCCGCAAATTCCATGAGGCGAAAGTAAACGGTGAGCCTTTTGTGACGCTGTGGGGGACGGGTACGCCGCTTCGGGAGTTTCTGTATGTGGACGACATGGCGGATGCCTGTGTCTTCCTGCTTGAAAACTATAGTGGGGAACAGCATGTCAACATCGGCACGGGCAAAGAGGTTACGATCAGGGAGTTGGCTGAGACGGTGAAAAAAACCGTGGGATATACAGGACAGATCGTCTGGGATCAGACCATGCCTGACGGCACGCCGCGAAAGCTGACGGATGTGACGAAACTGCATGATCTCGGTTGGACACATAAGGTGGAGCTTGAGGAGGGCGTAGAGCTTGCCTATAACTGGTTTCAGGAAAATGTTAAGGAGGCACGGCTATAAAAATATTACTGAAAAATAGAATTATATTTTCCGTGCGATAACTTAACATTTACAGTCCAATGCATATTTGATATTATGTCGAATGGAACGATAAACTACAAATATCGTCCCGACAAAATAATATATGCAAAGGAGTAAAGGGGAATGGCAGAACAGACTATGCTTAGCCGGAGGGATCTTGAGAAGACGATATCCGACTTTATGTTGGAACTGGGCATACCGGCGCATCTGCGGGGGTACCAGTTCTTGCGCAGTGCCGTGGAAATGTGTGTGGAGGACATGGAGCTGGTGGGAAGCGTCACAAAGCTTCTCTATCCGGATCTGGCGAAGTTATACCAAACCACGGACACGAAAATTGAGCGGGCAATCCGCAATGCGATCGAGGTATCATGGGAGAGAGGAAACTGCGAACTGTTTGAGGAGCTGTTCGGTTACTGTAACAGCCCGGAGTACACAAGACCGACGAACAGTGAATATATCGCAGTCGTTGCGGATCACATACGTTTGAAAAATGATTTGATATAGGGCAGAAAGGGAAGAGATATGTCTCTTCCCTTTTTTCTTAAGGCTTTTCTACTTGGGGCAAATGTGATACAATAAAAATACCTATGTTTGATATGGAGGTTATCATGAAATTGTTGAGCGTCATTGTGCCCTGTTTTAATGAAGAAGAGAATATCAGGGACTTTTATGATGAGTTGTGTAAAAATACTGATTTCTTTCGCGAAAAACAGATAGAATTGGAACTGATATATGTGGATGACGGCTCGAAAGACAAAACGGTTGCAGAGGTAAAAAAGCTCCATGAGGAGGACGCAAGGGTACGGCTTGTCTCCTTTTCCCGCAATTTTGGCAAGGAGGCGGCGATTTATGCCGGTTTACAAAAGTGCAGAGGTGATCTGGCCGTGTTGATGGATGCAGATTTGCAGGATCCGCCGTCGCTTTTGCCGGAGATGTACGGCTATATCGAACAGGGTTACGACTCGGTGGCGACCAGACGTGTGACGAGGAAAGGTGAGCCGCTGATTCGTTCCTTTTTTGCCAGAATGTTTTATCGTCTGATGAACACCATTTCCAAGACGGAAATCGTGGACGGTGCCAGGGATTACAGGTTGATGACAAGACCGGTGGTAGATGCCATTTTATCTATGTCGGAGTATAACCGCTTTACCAAGGGCATCTTTGGCTGGGTCGGATTTGAGACGAAGTGGTTGGAGTATGAGAATGTGGAGCGCAGGAAGGGAGAGACGAAGTGGTCATTTTGGAAGCTTTTTCTCTACTCTCTGGAGGGGATCATCGCATTTTCCACAGCGCCGCTTACGATCGCTTCCGTGATGGGTGTGCTTTTTTGTCTGGTTGCCTTCGGCATTATTATTGTGACGATTGTAAGAAAGCTTTTGTTTGGCGATCCGACTTCGGGCTGGCCTTCTTTGGTCTGCATTATTATGATGGTCAGCGGGGTGCAGTTGTTTTGTCTGGGCATACTCGGGCAATACTTATCTAAAACCTATATGGAAGTCAAGAGAAGACCGATTTATCTGGTCAAAGAAGAGATTGAGGGACAGAGTGTTGCAGAATAAAGTGAGGGGGCTTGTCAGCATTATTGTGCCGGTATACCGGGCGCAGGCCTACATCGCAGAGACAATCAAAATGGCGCTTGCACAGTCTTACAAAAAGTGGGAACTTTTATTGATAGACGACTGTTCCGATGATGAAAGCGCTGATGAGGTGAGACGGGCGCTTTGTGCTTGTACGTGCACGCCGGCGGAACATACGCTTGAAAATGTGGATTCCATAGAGGCGTATCAATGCGGCGGGGGCCAGAAGATTTGGCTCATCTGTAAAAATAAAAATGAGGGCGCAGCAAAGGCGCGCAATACCGGACTGGCATTTGCGAGAGGACAGTATATTGCTTTTTTAGACGCGGATGATGTCTGGCTTCCCGACAAACTCACAAAGCAGCTTGCCTTTATGGAAAAGAGGAGAACGGGGTTTGTGTTCTCTGCCTATGAATTCGGTGACGAGGCGGCCAAACCTACAGGGAAGGTGGTGCATGTGCCGGAAACATTGACTTACAGGGGCGCCCTGTCGCGGACGGTGATCTTTACCACCACCGTTGTGCTTAACAGGGATGTTGTACCGGATGAACTGATACGGATGCCATTTGTGGAGAGTGAAGACACGGCGACATGGTGGCAGATTTTACGGGCAGGGTATGTCGCCCGCGGTTTGGATGAAGTGCTTGCAATTTACAGAAGACCTCCGAAATCTCTGTCTTCCAATAAACTGAAAGCGGTGAAACGGATCTGGAATCTGTACCGCAGGCAGGAGAGGCTCACTGTTTTATCTAGCGCATACTATTTTGTGTTTTGGGCTTACAGGGCGACGATGAGGCGGATATAAAACTATGAAGAAAATGGAAACCATAAAAAGACTGATTATCTTGCAGCTCTCTTTTATCGGGCTGATTTTTCAGACGGCAGTCTATGCCTATTTCTGGTTGGAGGCGTACTATCCGTTTTTGAGTATGCACAGAAGATTTCGTTTTTACTTTAAAGGCCATGTGCTGATTCTTGCGATCTATTTTGTGCTGTTGTTTTTCTTTGCGAATACATACGGTGCGCTGAAGATCGGATATCTGAAAGCCGCGGATGTGTTTATCTCGCAAATTTTTTCCCTGCTCATTGTTAATGTGATTTCTTATTTCCAGATTTCCCTGATGGCAAACTGGGTTGTGGATGTGCGGCCCATTGTGTGGACGATGTTATTGCAGACGGCTTTCGCCGGCTTTTGGGTCTTTGTCTGCAATCTCTGCTATTACAAGGCGTTTCCGCCCAGGGAAATATTGATTGTCCACGGGGAGAGGCCTGTTGACGACATGGTGGCGAAATTTGAGACGCGAAAAGACAAATATAAAATCAAAAAATGTATCAATATTGCCGAGGGCATGGAAACGGTTAAGCAGGAGATTCAAAATGGTTACGGCGCAGTGGCATTGTGGGATATTTCCGCCATGGACAGGAATGCGCTGCTAAAATACTGCTACAGCGTATCCATGCGGGTATATACGATGCCTAAAATTTCAGACGTGCTCCTTCGGGGCGCGGATCAACTGCATTTGTTTGATACGCCTCTTTATCTGACAAGGGAATACTCCCTCAAGGTGGGACAGCGGGTGGCAAAACGCGTGATTGATCTGGTCTGCGCCTTGCTTTTGTTGGTGATTGCCTCGCCGTTTATGCTTGTGACGGCGGTTTTGATTAAGCTCTATGACGGCGGGCCGGTGCTCTATAAACAGATTCGCTGCACCCGTGACAGAAAAGAGTTTTCTATTCTGAAATTCAGAAGTATGCGTGTGGATGCGGAGAAGGACGGCGTGGCAAGGCTGGCGTCGAAAAACGATTCCCGCATCACGCCGGTGGGGAGGTTTATCCGGGCGACCAGAATCGATGAGCTGCCGCAGTTATTTAATATCCTAAAAGGCGAGATGTCCTTTATCGGGCCAAGACCTGAGAGACCGGAGATTATCGATCAGTACATGAAGGACATGCCGGAATTTGCCTTTCGCATGAAGGTGAAGGCGGGACTTGCGGGGTATGCCCAGGTTTATGGGAAGTACAATACCACGCCTTATGATAAGTTGAAACTGGATTTGACATATATTGAGCAGTATTCCGTGTGGCTGGATATCAAGTTGATGCTGCTTACTCTGAAGATTTTGATTAAGCCTGAGAGTACGGAGGGTGTGGAGCAGAACCAGACCACGGCAATGAAACAAGCACAGGGAAACGGACAGGAGAGGCTGCAGAATGATGAATCGCTATAGATATCCGGATGATGGAGTGGATATGAAAAAATATATATTACGCCTGTTGAGGCGGCTGCCGGTATTGTTGGGAGCGGTCATTGGCGGCGCGCTGCTTGGCGCAGTTATTTACACGATTGTGCGCACGGTGCCGGAGCGGGAGTATCAGGCTTTTGCAAAGATACAGCTTGATTTTGCGGCGGATGAGACGGGGGAGGCCTATCAGGCTTACAATGGTTACACATGGAACGACCTGATGGCAGCGGACCCGATCATGAACCTGACGCTTAAAAACCTTTCTGCGGATTATGGCAGAGAAGAGGTGGCCGCGTCTGTGCGGGCGGAAATTCTGTCGGATATCCGCATTCTCACGCTGACGGTCACAACAGATTCGGCGGCCCGCACGGATGAGATTCTGGGCGCGGCGGTGCAGGCCCTTGAAACTTACGGCACACAGGCCAAGGAATTTTTGGCGATCACCGGGATTCAGACCACACAGGCGAAACTGGTGGTGGCGGACAGCCGGATGGCGCAGGCGGTGTTTGTTGGCGCTGTACTTGGTTTGTTGGTGAGCCTTTTCGGCATTTCCTTTTATTATATGATGGATAATCGGATTGTGGTGCCGGGAGATATCGACGAAACGGTGGGTGTGCCCTTTCTTGGTTATCAGTTTGAGGGGGATGGCCCGGCGATGTTACAAAAGGACTATGAGAATAATATTTCTTATCTCTGGGAAAGAAGACAAAAAGGCGGCGAGCTGTATTTCTATGAGGTGCGTCAGGGAGAGAGGCCGACGCAGGAAGAATTTCGGAAAATGCGGAAGGCGGAATGGGTGATCCTCTCCCTGCCTTTTAACGGTGTACAGAAGACTTATGCGACCTATGTCAGAGAACTTTTGAAAGCCCAGCAATGCAATGTGCGGGGGGCGGCGATCCGGCAGGCGGATGTGAAGTTTTTGCGCTGCTATTATGGCAGAGGAATTTTTGGCGGGAAAAAGGACGATACAAAGATCTGACAGGGAAAGAGATTGGGTGCGTCATGAAACTGGAGGTTTTGGTCTCGGCGGTGGAGAAAGAAGCCGCAGAGCTTATTCCTAAGATGAATATTTGTACGGATGCGGTACTGGTCAATCAGTGCGACCGGTATGCCTATGACGTTGTCACTGCGGGAGAGGGAAAGGTGAAGTGCTTCTCCATGCCGGAGCGTGGCGTGGGCCTTAGCCGTAATACCGCGCTCTTACATGCGTCGGGCGACGTGGTGCTTTTTTCCGATGAGGACATTGTTTTGGCGGCGGATTATGAGGCGCAGATTGCAAAAGCCTATCAGAAACTGCCTGACGCGGATCTGATTTTGTTTAACGTGCAGGTGGCGCCCGCCCGCAGGACCTATTGGAATGAGGAAATCCGCCGGGTTACCTATCGCAATTACGGGCGGTATCCGGCCTACAGCATTTCGGCAAAACTTGGGGCTCTTCGCAGGGCGAATGCCCATTATTCACTTTTGTTCGGCGGAGGTGCAAAATACAGCAACGGGGAGGACAGTCTGTTTTTGCGGGACTGCTTGCGGGCGGGGCTTCGGATTTACGCGCACACTGCATGTATCGGCGAGGAGCAGGAGAGAGAGTCCACATGGTTTTCCGGTTACCATGAAAAATTTTTCCGTGACAGGGGCGTGCTTTACCATCATCTCTACGGAAAGCTAGCGATACCCCTTTCTCTGCGGTTTTTGCTTTCGCACAGGAAAACCATGTGCCGGGAAATAACGGTAGGAAAGGCATTTCATATCATGTGTATGGGTGTGCGGGAGGCGTGCGGCAGATGATTTTGTACATTACGGTTGCGGCTGTCACAGTGCTCCTTGCAAGGCAGATAGACAACCATCCGAAGAGAGAATTCTATATGCTTACCAGACAGCAGCTTTGCAACCGCATTTGCATGACGGCGATTTTTGTGATTTTATTTTTGCTCTCCGCCTGCAGGTTGAATGTGGGGAATGATTATGCAAAGTATGTGGAGTTTATGCACCTTGTCAACTGTGACGCTTATGTGCCCACGGAGATAGGGTTTAATCTCCTGGTGAAGTTCCTCTATGGACTGTCGGGTTATGAAAACTTTTTGCTCGTATTTGCTTTTTACTCCTTTGTGACAGTGTTCTTTTTTCTGCTTGCGATGTATGAGCAGAGCGATGAATTTGGATTTACATTTTTCCTTTTCATGGCATTGGGGTATTATTTCCAGACTTTCAGCACGGTGCGCTATTATCTGGCTCTTGCCATCGCGCTCTACTCCATGAAATTTGTATTGCGCAGGCAGTGGGGACGGTTTGTGGCATTGATACTTTTGGGATCCACATTCCACAAGTCGCTGCTCGTAGTGATTCCGCTCTATTTTCTGGCATCTCTGGCATGGAAAAAATGGCAGCTTGCAATTGCGGCGCTCTTTTGCACGACCTTTTTATTCATGCAGGAGTATTATTTGCAATTGGTGGTTTTTCTCTATCCGACCTATGAGGATACGGAGTATCTGGAGGGCGGCACAAGCTATATCAGCATTTTGCGCTGCGCTGCGGTTTTATGTTTTGCGGGAGTTGTGTCTTGGTGGCGGAAGAAGGCGGGGTGCGCCGGGGACGGCAGTCGGGCGGAGGCGGAATGGCCGGCTCGCACCGCAGAATACGAGCGGGCGCAGGCAGCGCTGTGGGACTGCCGGTTCTGGTTTTATTTTTACCTGAATCTTGGTGCGCTGATCCTTTATGTGTTCTGTTCCTTTCTGCCGATCATATCGCGGATCGGATACTATTTGATGGTGAGCCAGATTTTATTTTTGCCGATGCTTGTCAAAGCGGTGCCGGATAAGAAATGGAGTCGGTTTTTCCGGTTGGGCATCGTTCTGGCGGCGGCCTTGTATTTTGCAATGTATCTTATAAAAGGAGCAAACGACGGGGTGTTGATTCTGCCCTACCGCACCTTTTTCTTTCACGACATGGTAAACATCTTATCAGAGGTAAACTAATATGACGTTCAGTATTATTGTGGTCTGCCGGAATGCAGGCGAAAAGCTGTACAAAACGATCGAGAGCATCAAGAGCCAGACGGCGGATGATTATGAAATCATTGTGCAGGACGGGTTTTCCACAGATGGATCGGTGGAACGGCTTGCCGTTGAAAGCGCCGGAGAAAAACTAAAAATTTTCAGGGAAAAGGATGCGGGCATTTATGATGCCATGAATCGGGCCGTTGTACATGCGTCGGGCAGATATTTGTTTTTTTTAAACTGCGGTGACTATTTTCAGGACGAAACGGTTCTTGCGCAGGTGAAAAGTGAGATCGGCCAGGCAAAGAAAGAAAGGGGCCCGCAGATTTTTTATGGCAATATCACGGAGAGAGCTACGGGCGCGCTTGTGATGTCAAATCCGAAAATAGATGAGTTTGCCTGTTTCCGGAATGTTCCCTGCCATCAGGCCTGCTTTTATGACAGACGGCTGCTGAAAAGGAGAGGATTTCGGGTTTGTTATCAGGTGCGCGCGGATTATGAGCATTTTCTCTGGTGCTATTATAAAGCCCATGCGGCTATGCATTATATGCCGGTTACAGTGGCATCCTACGAGGGGGACGGTTTCTCGGAGTCGAGGGAGAACAAAAGACGTTCCCTGGTGGAGCACAGGCATATCGTGGGGAAATATATGAGCCGTGGGCAGATTATAAAATACCGGCTGATTTTGCTTGTAACGCTTTCGCCGCTTCGGACGTGTCTGGCGCGGAATGAGGCGACGGCAGAGCTTTACCAGAAGATTAAGGGCAGACTGTATTCGCGTGTCTCGTAAATTGCTCAACATGGAGGTGGGTACAAATGAAGGTTTTATGGGTGTGTAACATTATGCTGCCGGCGATTGCCAAGAGATTAAATCTTCCCTGCAGCAACAGAGAAGGCTGGCTTTCCGGACTGCTTGACCGGGTTGTGATGGAGCAGGAAAGAAACCGTATTGAGTTGGGAATTGCTTTTCCGGTGGATGAATCTCTTGGAAATTTTGACCGGGTGATGCAGTTGGGAGAGAATATTTCCTGTCACTGTTATGGGTTTGTGGAAGATCTGACTACGCCGGAGCGCTATGATGTGGAGCTAGAAAAAGAGTTTGATTTGATCATTCATGATTTTGAACCGGATATTTTGCATGTGTTCGGTACGGAGTTTCCCCATGCGCTGGCGTCGATCAAGGTGTTTGACAAGCCGGAGCGGACACTGATCGGGATTCAGGGTATCATCTCTGCGATCGCAAAGGTATATATGGCGGATCTGCCCCTAAAAATACAGAGAAAAAGTACATTCCGCGACAAGGTGAGAAAGGACAGCATCAGACAACAGCAGAAGAAATTTGAGAAGCGCGGCGAGTATGAGATCGAGGCGATTAAGCGGGTCGGCCATATTGCGGGCCGCACGGATTTTGACCGGGAGGAGACCGCCAAAATCAATCCGGATGCAAAGTATCATTTCCTGAACGAGACGCTTCGCGGTGTGTTTTACCGCGACAGATGGAATAAAAATAATTGTCAGACGCACCGCATTTTTTTGAGTCAGGGAGATTATCCGCTGAAGGGGTTTCACTATCTCTTAGAGGCGATGCCTAAAATTCTGGAACAATTTCCGGACACCGAGATTTATGTGGCGGGCGCAGATATATTGAAGGCGGAGACGTGGAAGGATGTGCTGAAACTTCCTGCCTACGGTAAATATTTAAAAAAGCTGATCAAAGATAATCATTTGGAAGAAAAGGTGTTTATGCTTGGCCGTATCGATGCGGAGGAAATGAAGGTGCAGTACTTAAGCTGCCAGGTATTTGTCTGTCCTTCGGCCCTTGAAAATTCTCCCAATTCCGTTGGAGAGGCGATGCTCCTCGGTGTGCCCTGCGTGGCGGCAAATGTGGGCGGCATACATAATATTCTGACGGACGGCGGCGACGGGTTTCTCTATCCGCCCGGCGATGTGGATGCGCTTGCGGACAGCATTATTGAGGTCTTTACGAAGGAAGCTATTGTGGACCGGCTTTCCGATAACGCCAGAAAGCATGCCCGCATCAATCATGACGCGGATCAGAATTACTATCGTTTGATGCATATTTACCGGGAGATGATGGAATGACCTTTACCTTTGTGTCCAACTATATCAACCACCACCAACTTCCTCTCTGCGATGCGCTGTATCAGAGGTTGGGAAAGGGATTTGCCTTTGTCCAGACCATGCCGATGGAGGCGGAGCGCGTCGAGATGGGGTGGAGCGTTGCACTGGAGGAAATCCCCTATGTGATGTGCCTGTATGAGGATGAATACGAGTGTTTGAAGCGGATTATGGAGAGCGATGTGGTGCTCTTTGGCTGGACGGGCAGGGAAGACATTGTGACACCCAGACTGCAGTCGGGGAAAACGACACTTCGGGTGAGCGAACGGCTTTACAGGGAAGGACAGTGGAAGGCGGTTTCTCCGAGGGGACTTATGGCGAAATACAGGGAGCACATCCGGTATCGAAGGCAGAAAGTTTGTATGCTCTGCGCGGGCGCTTATGCCGCGTCGGATTTTCATCTGATCGGCGCGTACCCGGATAAGCTTTTTAAATGGGGCTACTTTACAAAACTGCGGACTTACAGTGAAGAGGCTTTTTCCTCCATGAAACCGAAGGAGGGGCCGTTGCAGATTGTCTGGGCGGGCCGTTTTATTCCCTTAAAAAATCCGGATTATATGGTGCGGCTTGGGAAAGCGTTACGGGCAAAGGGATATGCTTTTTGTGTGCATATGTTGGGCGGCGGTGAATTGGAGACGGTGCTGAAGCAGGAGACGGAACGGGCCGGACTTTCGGATTCCTTTACTTTTTACGGCTTTATGCGTCCGGAGCAGGTGAGGGATGTGATGGAAAAATGTCACATACACCTTTTTACAAGCAATCATCTGGAAGGATGGGGCGCTGTGGTAAACGAGGGAATGAACAGCGGCTGCGTGGAAGTGGTGGATGCCAGAGTGGGCGCGGCTCCCTATTTGATTCGTCACGGGGAGAACGGGCTGCTTTATCAGAACGGCAGTTACGACGAGATGGAGAAACTTGTCCTGGATCTTTTTGAGAATTGGGAGGCAAGAAAATATATGGGGCGTGCCGCTTACGAGACAATCCGTGATCTGTGGAATGCGGAGTACGCGGCGGCGGCGCTTTTGCGGTTTACGGACAGACTGCGGCAGGGAAGGATTGTGCCGGAGGAGGAGGGCCCCTTAAGCGAGGCGCCCATTATCAAACCCCGATAAAGTCGAAAACGCCTCAGGAGGCGGGAAAGCAGATATGGATAGAAAGAAAATAAGCGTGATTGTGCCGGTATATAATTCCATAGATTGTCTGGAGCGGTGCGTCCGTTCCATCTGCGCACAGACCTATCCGGAGATAGAAATTCTACTGATTGACGACGGGTCCACGGACGGTACAGATAAACTCTGCGAGAGGCTAGCGGCAAAAGATACGCGAATCCGCACTTACCACAAAAAAAATGGAGGGGCATCCTCGGCCCGAAATGTGGGTCTTAAGATTGCTGAGGGAGCCTATTTTGGCTTTGTGGACAGCGACGATTATGTGGAACCCTATGTCTATGAGGAGATGGTGCGGGCGATGGAAGAAGGCGGGTATTCTGTCGTGCAGATTTCCCGCGACGAGGTGGACGAGGAGGGGAAGCGCCTGCCGGATATTTGCATTCCGCCCGAAAAAGAGTGGTTTTGTGATTCGGAAACTTTTATGAGAGAACTGCTTTTGCACAGGGGAGACTGTTCCTTCTGTACGAAGCTGTTTCCGAGGGAAGTGTTTGCCGGGCGGCGCTTTCCGGAGGGGAAACTGAACGAGGATTTCAGCTTATTTTTGGAAATTTTACAGGAGATTCCGGGTGTCTTTATTCTGCCGAAACAGGGCTACCATGTGGTGTGCAGACAGGACAGCACCACCAGAAAGAAGAGCAAGGACAGTTTTTCCCGTGTGTTTCTGGACATTGTGGACAATGCGGACGCGGTGCAGGAGCTTGTGGACAGCAAATATCCGGCGCTGCATCAATATGCGGTTCGCTTTAATCTCTATCAGCGGCTAGACTATATGCTGCATGTGCCCGTCTCCCAGATGCGGGCGGATAACGCATTTTACCGGAGGGTGAAAAAATATCTCCATTCACATCTGCGGGACACCGTTTTTTGTCCCTATCTGACAAGAAAAAATAAGGTGTATCTGCTTCTCTTGACAGCCGCACCGAAGACGGTCAGAAGGCTGCATGGGATGAAGATGAGACTGGCACAAAAAGCAGGGCAGGGGTGAGAACGGGAAACGGATATGAGCGGGTTGACAGACGGCAGAAAGAAAAGGACAGAACGGATATGGTTTGCGGCAATCTGGGCCGTACTGATGGCGGCAGCCTTCTATTTTTGCACCCAAAAACAGGGCTTTCACGAGGATGAATTTTACACCTACTATTCCACGGCCCGCACAAATGGGTTTTATGTGGAAGACGGGAAGTGGATGGATCGGGAGACGTATTATAAGGAGTTTGTGGTGCTTCCGGAAGAACGGTTCCAGTATGGACTGGTTAAGCAGGTGCAGGCATGGGATGTACACCCGCCCATGTATTACTGGGTGTTTCATACAGTGGCATCTTTTGTGCCCGGGGTGTTTTCCAAGTGGATTGGGTTGTCTGTCAATCTCTTTTTTCATGGCATCAACCTTGTTTTGCTGACATATTTGTCATATCTGGCAGGCGGAAAAAATGGAAAACTTGCCTGTCTTGTGACCGCATTTTTCGGTCTCAGTCCGGCATCCATGAGCGGCGTAGTGTTTATACGGATGTATGAGATGCTTACGGTATTTGTACTGCTCTGTGCCGTTTTGCATGTGCGGGCCGTGCAGGGACTGGAATGCGGGGCGGACAGGGAGAACAGACTGCCTGTTCTTTCCTTTTTGCTGCCCATGGCTGTTGTGACATATGTGGGGTTTTTGACGCAGTATTACTATTTTATTTTCTTGTTTTATGTGGGGGCGGCCTTCAGTGTTTATCTCCTGTGGCGGAACCGAAATCTGCGCAATTTTCTGCGGTACGGAATCAGCCAGGGGCTGGCCTTTTTGCTTGCTTATCTGACATACCCGGTCTGTCTCGGCCAGATGTTTCGGGGGCAGCGGGGAGCGCAGGCAACGGAAAATTTTTTTGATCTGTCAAATACTTTTGTGCGGTTCCGGTTCTTCTTTGATCTTTTGGATGAGTATGTGTTCGGGAACATGCTGTCGGTTTTTCTGCTGCTGATCATTGTGATGGCATTGGCGTTGTATTTCAGAAGGCACAGAAAACGGCAGCAGGGGGAGCCGGGAAACGGCGTGCACGGACGCAGACAGCCGGATGCCGGCGGGATTGTTTACGGGATGCTTTTGTTTGCGGCGGTCGGCTATTTCCTTACAGTGGCAAAGACCGCCCTGCTTTTGGGCAACACGTCGAACCGCTATCAGCTTCCCATTTACGGGATCGTGGTCTTGCTTGTGTTTTGGACGATAAGCGGGCTGTGGCATCGGTTTGGAGAAAAGAGTGGTTTTCTCGGAAAAGGGAAAAAGGACAGCAGGCGTTTGCTCGTGCCGTTAACTGTGATGGTGTTTTGCCTGGCCGTCGATCTGTCCGGACTGTCCGCGGACCGGGTTGCCTTTTTATATCCACGGTCAAAAGAGGCGGTGGCTTTGGCGAGAGAGCAGGCGGCGGCGAATATTCCGGTGGTTTATATCTACAAGCCCGGTGAGGAGTGGTGTGTCTGGGCTGTGGCGGATGAACTGATGGAATATGACAGGGTATACTTTGTCTCAGCCGCCAGCGAGGATGCGATCACGGAACCTGTGATTGCAAATGCGGATGCCGTGGTGGCTTATACGCCCTTGTATGATGACGTGAAGGACGAGGCGGCGCAGGGTATGCGGATCCCTTCAGGAAGTGATAAGCTGAACAAGAGCTATCTGCAGTATCTCTATAAGTATTGCATGAAATCGTATTATTGCAGGGATGAGAATTTGACAGCCCCCTGAAAACTGCCTATAATGGATGTGTCGCCGATTGAGCAAGCTCGATCGTGGCTAGGGAGAAATGATATGAACGCATTGGAGCTTAACACAGTTCTTCTATCCGAGGACAGAAGCTGTCTGGAAATTTTGGATCAGACGCTTCTGCCGGGCACAGTGAAGGTGCTGCGGATAGAAAAAATAGAGGATATTTACGAGGCCATCCGTTTTCTGAGAGTCAGGGGAGCCCCGGCCATCGGCGTGTGTGCAGGATACGGGATTGCCCTTACGGCCTCCCGCATAGAGACGCAGGATTACGAGACCTTTTTGCAGACCTTTCTGGAGCAGAAGAAGTATCTGGCCTCTTCACGGCCAACGGCAGTGAATTTGTTCTGGGCGCTTGACCGGATGGAACGGACGCTGCGGGCCCATAAGGACAGGCCGGTGGATGAGATTAAGGAAATTTTGTTTGCCGAGGCGCAGGCCATCCGTGATGAGGACGTGGCCATCAGCCGCAGCATCGGGGAGATCGGCTTTGGCCTGATCAAGCCGGGGGACGGCATTCTCACCCACTGTAATGCGGGCACCCTCGCCACGGCGAAATACGGCACCGCCACGGCACCCATGTACATTGCGTTAGAGCATGGGATGCGGGACTTTCGGGTATACTGTGATGAGACAAGACCCCTTCTGCAGGGGGCGCGGCTGACGGCCTTTGAGCTTTTCGGCGCGGGCATTGATACGACTTTGATCTGTGACAACATGGCTTCCACGGTGATGAAAGGCGGCTTGGTGAATCTGGTTTTTGTGGGGTGTGACCGGGTGGCGGCAAACGGGGATACGGCCAATAAAATTGGTACTTCCGGGGTGGCCGTACTGGCAAAGCATTACGGAATTCCCTTTTACGTATGTGCACCTAGTTCCACCATAGACATGTCGCTTGCAGCGGGAGACCAGATACCTATTGAGGAGAGGGCGGCAGAGGAAGTGACGGAAATGTGGTATCAGGAACGGATGGCTCCCGAGGGTGTGAAGGTATTGAATCCGGCCTTTGACGTGACGGACCATTCGCTGATTTCAGGGATTATCACGGAGAAGGGACTTTGCAGAGCGCCTTATCAACAGGCTTTTTTGGAACTTGGCATCGGTTAAACTGTATTCATATAAGAGGAGACATACGGTATGTTAAAAGATAAGACCATATTGATTACCGGGGGGACGGGTTCTTTCGGAAAATGTTTTACCAAATATGTGCTGACCCACTATGAACCGAAAAAAATCATTATTTATTCCAGGGACGAGTTCAAACAGTGGATGATGGCGGAAGAGTTTAAGGCCTATGCGGAAAAGCTCCGCTTTTTTATCGGCGATGTGCGCGATGTGGAGCGCTTAAAACGTGCCTGCGAGGGCGTGGACTACATCATTCATGCAGCGGCATTAAAGCAGGTGCCGGCCTGTGAGTACAACCCCAATGAGGCCATTAAGACCAATATTCACGGTGCCATGAACGTGATTGACGCGGCGCTGGATACGGGCGTGAAAAAGGTGGTGGCCCTGTCTACTGACAAGGCGGTGAATCCGGTGAATCTCTATGGCGGGACGAAACTTGTGTCGGACAAACTTTTTGTGGCGGCCAACGCCTATGTGGGGACGAAGGATATCAATTTCTCCATTGTGAGGTACGGCAATGTGGCAGGAAGCCGTGGGTCGGTGATTCCTTTCTTCCACAAACTGATTCAGGACGGGGCGAAAGAACTTCCGATTACAGATTTGCGCATGACCAGATTCTGGATCAGCCTGACGCAGGGTGTTGAGCTTGTGATCAAGGCGCTTGCGGAGGCCAACGGCGGAGAGACTTTTATCAGCAAAATTCCCTCCTTTAAAATCACGGATCTGGCGGAGGCAATGCTGCCGGGCTGTCAGATGAAGGAGACCGGAATCCGGCCGGGAGAGAAACTGCATGAGATTATGGTGACCACAGAGGATTCGGCGACAACCTACGAGTACGACAAGCATTTTATCGTCTACCCGCAGATGACATGGAACAACAGACAACAGCCGGATCTGTCAGGTAAGAAAGTGCCGGAGGGTTTTCATTACAGTTCCGACAACAATACCGAGTGGCTCGGCGTGGAAGATATACGAAAGCTTTTAGACGATGTGGAATTGGAAAAGTAGAAAAGGCAGTATGAGAAGAACTTTCAAAGATATCCCGCCATGGAACGGGATGTCCGGAAGTTCTATGTCTCATGCGGTTTATGCTACAGAAACAGAGAAAGGTTGAAAAATGGAAAAACCTGCAATAGAAGGCGGTAAGCCGGTTAGGGAGACCCCTATATTTTACGGACATCAATATATAGATGAGGCGGATATTCAGGCCGTAACTGAGGTGCTAAAAAGCGATTTTCTCACCTGCGGTCCCAAGATTGCGGAACTGGAAGAAAAGCTTTGTGCACTGACAGGGGCAAAGTATGCAGTGGTCTGTGCAAACGGAACGGCAGCGTTACATATCGCGGCGCTTAGTGCCGGTGTGGGAGAGGGAGACGAGGTGATTACAACGCCCATCACCTTTGCAGCTTCGGCCAACTGTGCGCTCTACTGTGGGGCCCGGCCTGTCTTTGCGGATATTGATCCCGAAACGTACAATATTGATCCTGTTAAGGTAGAGGCAGCCATTACGCCCCGTACAAAGGCGGTGGTGGCGGTGGATTACACAGGACAGTCCGTGGATCTGACACCGCTCACAGAGATATGCAGAAAGCATGGCTTAACGCTGATTGAGGACGGTGCCCATGTGATCGGCACCACCTATAAAGGACAGCCAAATGGTTCCATCGCGGATATGACCACCTTCAGTTTCCATCCGGTTAAGACTGTGACAGGCGGTGAGGGCGGCGCTGTTTTGACTAACGATGAAACCCTGTATCAAAAGCTGCTTTTGTATCGCACCCACGGTATTACGAGGGACGAAAGTCTGATGGAACATGAGCAGGACGGGCCGTGGTATTATGAGCAGATTTTGCTAGGCTATAATTTTCGCATGACGGATATGCAGGCGGCCCTTATCATCAGCCAGTTGGACAAACTGCCGATGTTTCGGGCACGCAGAAAAGAGATTGTGAAACGGTATGACGAGGCGTTTGGAAAGATGCCGGAGCTGTTTGTGCAGAGGGAAATTCCAGAGTCGGATACCACAAGGCATTTGTATATTCTGCGCATTGTACCGGAAAAATTAAAGATTGACAGGAGGCGGTTTTTCGACGCGTTGGCGGCGGAAAACGTGCACTGCAATGTACACTATATTCCGACCTATTATTTCCCCTACTATGAAAAGATGGGATACAGGCGGGGAATCTGTCCCAATGCGGAGAAGCTGTACGAAGAAATTTTATCGCTGCCGCTCTATTATGCAATGAACGACGAGGACGTGGAGAGTGTGATCGAAGCGGTGAAAAAGATCGTAGACTACTATCGTGTATAGAAGGACAAACGGATAAGGGAAACAAGATGACGGAAGAGATTTCACTGAGAGCGAAAATAATATATGTGGTATTGACGGCGCTATTTGTCCTTTTTCTTTGGCTCGGAGATGAGGGAAAACAGCCTATGATTTACCATGGCACCGAATTGCAGCACTCTGTTGGGCTGATTGACTCGGAGGATGCACTGGTACTGCAGGAATCCGTGGCCCGGAACGGCGTGGTGGCGCACACACCCGCTTATGTCATGAACAAAGGCAGTTATACGGTGAACCTGAGCTATCTTTCTGAACAGCAGGGAAACGTGCTTGAACTCTGGGAACAGGGGGATAAGATCGCGGCCTGGCCGATCAATCCTGCGGAAAATGAAATCTCCGCGGATTTCACATTGGCCAAGGACACGAAACAACTGCAAGTCTGTGTCAACTACGTGGGAAAGGGCGCGCTTACGATCAGGAAACTTTCGGTGTCGCCCCAAAGACTTTTTTATACGGACACCTATCTGATGATCGTGGTTGTCCTGCTTTTGCACCTCGCCGGGTGGTGGTATATCAAGGGCGGAAAGGACCGGATTCCCAGAGGAATGCTTTTGGATGGCTGTGTGATTTTGGGGGTAGCGCTTCTTGCGACCACGCCCATGATGCAGACATATCTCTACAACGCGGATGATCTGTGCTATCATCTGGCTCGGTTGGAAGGGGTAAAGGACGGCATACTGGACGGACAGATCCCGGTGAATATTTTGCCGGAGGGTTTACAGGGAAATGGGTACATGAATGCCATGTATCCCTATCTGTTTTTATATATAGGCGCTTTTTTGAGAATATGCAGAGTATCTCTGGCCTTTTCTTACAAGGTTTTGATCTTCCTGTCCAATCTGGCTTCTGCGTGTTGCATTTACGCTGCAGTAAAATCTGTGGTGAAGTCCAGACGAAGCATTTTGCTGGCGGTGGTGCTTTATACGCTCATGCCCTACCGATTTACCAATATTTTGTCGAGGGGAGATTTGGGCGAGACATTGGCTTTGATTTTTTGGCCGATGTTACTTGCGGGGCTTTATCATCTGACCATGGGCGATAAGAAGAAATGGTACTATTTGGTGATCGGTTTTTCCGGCATCCTGCAAAGCCACATTCTGAGCGCGGCTTATGCGGCGGCCATCTGTGTATTGACGGCGCTTGTTTACTGTGTGCGTCTTGCAAAAGATAAGCGGTATCTGGAAGTTTTGAAAGCGGCGGGACTTACGGTGCTTTTGAATGCGTGGTATATCGTGCCGTTTTTGTATTATTATTTTACGGAAAATCTGGACAAGGAAGTGCTGCGGTGGAGCGGTTATTTTGAACAGTCGATCAACCTCTCCAATATGACGCAGTCCATCAGCCTTTACAATAAACAGTATTTTTCTCTGGGTCTGGCGCTGCTTGGCGGTGTGGGAATTGCTGTCATTTACTTTTTGTGCGAGCGGCGAAAAAAGTTTGGCGATTCGGATGGGTTCCTACTCTATCTCCTGATTTTAGGCGGTGCGCTTGTTTTCATGTCGACGGGATATTTTCCGAGCAGGGCGTTGATGGCCAGTCCCTTTTTCAGCAATATTGCTACCATGCTGCAGTTTCCGTGGCGCTTTCTGGGACCGGCATCGGCCTGCTTCACCTTTGTGGGCGCGGCGGCTCTCGAGCGCTCAACGCTGATCAAAAATTACCGAAACGGGCTCTTTGCGATGTTGGTCGGGCTCAATCTTCTGGTGATCGTCACGGTGCCGGCGGACAACAATCATGTGCCCTATAAAAATGCGGAGGCTGTGGCCTCCAAGGGGCATGAGACCAAACTGATAACCAGTGTGGGGCTGTTTTATCCGCATGAATGGCGGCTGTTTGACGCAATGGATGAAAAATTGACGAGAAGTGTTCTGATATCCGACATTGGTTCTGTTTCCATACATGACTATAAGAAAGAGGGAACGAAGGCGGCAGTGTCCTACACGGCCATTTCCGACAAGGCTTATATCGAGCTGCCGCTACAGAATTATCGTGGATACCGCGCAACCGACGAACTCGGAAATCCGGTGGAGATTACCCAGGGAGACGGCGGCCGTATGCGTTTTCTGGCGAGAGGGGATGGCGTAGAGCATCGAATTTATGTGCGCTACGGCCCGGTGCCGGGATTTGTGGCCGCCAATGTGGTGTCGGCGCTTACGATTTTTGCATGTCTGTATCTGTGCGTGGGACGGTTTTTTAACATAAATCTGCCTTATATAAGGGGACGTCAAAAAGACGGGGATTCTTCATCCGGGGTTGAGAGGGAGGAGACGCTTGAAGCTTAGTATCATCGTGCCGGTCTACAATATGGCGGCGGAGAAGAAACTGGAATATTGTCTGGACTCATTGGTGGGTCAGACGGTGTCGGACTATGAGATCATTGCGGTGGACGATTGTTCCACCGATGAGTCATGGGAGATTCTGCAGGCCTACGAGAAGCGTTTTCCGGAAAAATTCCGTGCGGTGCACCTTGCGGCAAACCGTCATCAGGGCGGCGCCAAAAATGTGGGTCTGAAGATGGCGCAGGGTGATTGGATCGGTTTTATTGACAGCGATGACTGGATAACGCCGGACATGTATGAGCGGTTGATCGGGAAAGCGGAGGAGACAGGGGCTGATCTGGCGGGCTGTGATTACTGCCTTACCGCAGAGCACTCCATGAAAGTGGGACAGGTGGTGCACAACAATAAAAAAAGCCAAACAGGCGTATTGGATGACGAGAAGAGGCGCAGCCTGATTTTGGACGGGGGAAGTCTGGTAGTAAAAATATTTCGCCGCTCCATGATTTTACAGTATGATCTCTGGTTTCCCGAAGATATTTTTTATGAGGACAATGCGCTTGGCAACTCCTATTTGATTCTGGCAAACCAGTTTGTCTATATTGAGGAACCGCTTTACTTTTATTACCAACATGAGTCTTCCACCGTTCACACGATTTCCGAGAAACGCTGTGAGGATCGCTGTGAGGCCGGCAGACTGATGCTTGAAGAGGCGAAACGCCATGATTATCTGGACAGATACCGCCCGGAACTGGAATACAGCTTTACGCTGCTCTTCTATGTGAATACGCTTTTCACATATATGGCGGGTGTGAAGCGGACGAAATACCGTTTTGTGAAAAAGTTGGGAGAGGAAATGCGGTGTACGTTTCCTGATTTTCAGAAGAATACCTATTACTGTGAACGGACGGGAGAGGAAGAGAAAAAATTGATCCGTATGCAGATGCGGTCCACGGTTTTGTTTATGGGGTATTATAAGCTGCTTTGGACATACAGAAAGCTGAGGAAAAAACTGTCGAGCAAAAGCGCGCGCTGAGGGGGAAAACATATGGAGATTGGGAGTATCTTTGAAGTAAATCCGGCGGAGGCGGAGGAAGGCGGGGAAACCGCAGGGTTTCATCTTGCACAGGTGGATAAGTACGGGAAAAGGAATCAGTGCTATACGGCTTCCGGCAGGGAGGCGATCGAGCTTGCCTTGATCAGTCTGGAGCGTGAAAAGCCGGAGACACCGAAACGATGCCTGATGCCGGCCTATATGTGCGATTCGGTTTTTCTGCCCTTTTTGCATCGGGGTTGGGAACTTGTTTTTTACTCTGTGGACAGGGAGTTGGAAACGGCCGGGGAGGAGATTTTCAGGTTGGCCCTGGAAAAGGATCCCGGACTTGTCTTCATTCACCCCTATTATGGAACGGATACCTGTTGGGGGCTGCGCAGACAGCTTTCCGCACTGCGCCGCAGCGGCGTAATGGTTATGGAGGATGTGACGCAGGCTTATTACTTGCCGGAGACAGGAAAGGATGCTGATTTTATCGTGGGAAGTCTGCGCAAATGGTACGCGGTTCCCGACGGCGGATTTGTGGCATCCGATCTGCCTATTGCGGATGATGTGTTACTGGATGGGGAGGCCTATGCGAGGGAAAGGCTTGCGCCCCTTGTACAGAAGTGGGAATATCTGAAAGACGAAGGAGCGCCGAAGGAGGAAAGGCAGAAACGCAAAGCAGAGTTTTATACAAAGAACCGTGCTCTGGAGGAGGAACTTGACCATTATGAGGGCGTGCGCCGTCTTTCACAGCTTTCCGTTCACATTCTGTCAGAGGTCGATGAGGAAGCGGCGAGACAGAGAAGAGCGGAGAACTACAGTTATCTCTATGAAAAAATCGGCGGCATGAAGAGACTATGGCCCATCCTCATGAAAGGGGACGAAGCGCCTCTCTATTTTGCGGTTTATGTGAAGGAGAGGGATGAGCTGCAGCGGTTTCTGGGAGAAAGGGATATTTATGTGCCCGTGCTCTGGCCGGTGGGCGAGTTAAACAGGGACGAGCTTCGGGGGGACGAGGCGTATATTTTTGAACATATGCTTGCGTTTCCTGTTGACCAGCGTTACGGCATAGAACAGATGGAACAGATCGTACAGACACTTGCCCTGTATGAAAACCAACCCATAGTCGGTATCCGTGTAGATGCCAATATGACCATCGGTATGGGGCACGTGATGCGGTGTATTGCCATTGCGAGACAGCTGATGAAAAAGGGGTGCCGCGTTTTGTTTCTCACGGCTGACGAGTGGGCTAGGGATACCATTTCGGAGACAGGCATGGATCAGCTCTGTCTGCATACAAGGTGGGACTGGATGGAGGAGGAGCTGCCGAGGCTTCGGGAGATCCTGTCCATGGCCGGGATCAAGACGCTTTTGGTGGACTCCTATCAGGCGACAACGACTTATTTTGAAGGATTGAAAGATCTGGTGCGGATCGTTCGTATCGACGATTGTTTTGAGCCGGTTTGTCCGGTGGATCTGTTGATCAACTATAATGCTTATCATGTGAGATTTCCCTATGAAGAGACTTATACGGACGGGACCAGACTTCTTTTGGGGACGGATTATGTGCCTTTGCGGGAAGAGTTCGCCCGCGGGGATTTGGTGAATGCGGCGTGCGGGAAGGCGCAAAACGAAGAGGAATTCTCGGTACTGCTTACCAGTGGAGGCGGTGATACGCAGGATGCGTTGATGGGGCTTTTGCAGAAAGTTGTGGAGGAGGAAGCCTTTAAGAAGGTCACTTTTCATGTGGCAATCGGAGGGCTGCATCCCCGTGGAGACGAGATTGAACTTTTTTCCATGGAATATGATTCGCCACGCATAAAAGTATACCGGCCCTGCCGGGATGTGGCGGGCTTGATGGCAAGGTGTGATGCGGCGGTGTCGGCGGCGGGCACCATGCTGTTTGAATTATCTGCGCTTGGCGTTCCCACTGTGTTTTTTGAGACGGCGGACAACCAACGCTATGACAGGGAATTTTTTGGGGAAGAGGAACGTATGCTCTATGCCGGAGATATCAGACAGGACAGGGAGGCGTGCCTTACGGCAGTCTGCGAGAACCTGAAAAAGCTGCTTGCAGATCTGGCGCTCAGACAGCACATGAGAGAGGCGCTCTTTCAGGTGACGGACGGACACGGTGCAGAGAGAATTGCGGAGGAGATTGTAAAGCTGTAAAGGCGGAAAGGAAGAAACGCCAACATGAAAAAAGAATTGAACGCAGTGGCGATCATTACGGCCCGGGGCGGCAGCAAGCGGATCCCGGGGAAGAATATCAGAGAGTTTATGGGAAAGCCAATGTTGGTTTATGGGATTGAAGCGGCGCTTGCGTCAGGACTTTTTCGGGAGGTTATGGTTTCCACCGACGATGAAGAGATCGCGCGGATTGCGTTAGAGGCGGGCGCGGCGGTTCCCTTTATGAGAAGCCCGGAGACATCGGGGGATTTTGCCACCACGGACGATGTGCTCATGGAGGTGCTTGAGACTTATGAGAAACGGGGAGAAACCTTTGACTATATGGCCTGCATATATCCGACGGCACCCTTTGTGACGGCAGGGAAGCTTGCGGAGGCCATGAAAGTTTTGGTGGAGCAGGATGCGTCAGGGGTCATGCCGGTGGTACGCTATTCTTTCCCGCCGCAGCGGGGTATGGCGATCCGGGATGGGAAACTGGTGTACTGCTATCCTGAAAACGCCGTGAAACGGTCTCAGGATTTGGAGCCCATGTACCACGACAGCGGGCAGTTTTACTGTTACCATGTGGAGCGTTATAGGGCCTGCAGGGGCGAGCTGCCGGACGGATATCTACCGATCGTTGTATCAGAAATGGAAGTGCAGGATATCGACAATCCGACGGATCTGGAACTGGCGGAAATCAAATTTCGCATGATGCAGAAGAAGGGATAAAGCATGAATCAGGATAAAATAAAAATCGGCAATCGCTTGCTTGGAGAGGGGGAACCGACCTATATCGTGGCGGAGATGTCGGCCAATCACTTGCAGGACTATAACAGGGCCGAGGCCATTATACGGGCGGCGAAGGAGGCGGGTGCCGACGCAGTGAAGCTCCAGACCTACACAGTGGACACCATCACCATGGACTGCGACAACGAGTATTTTCGGATTACCCAGGGGACGATCTGGGACGGTATGACCTGTTATGAACTATTTAAAGAGGCATACACGCCATGGGAATGGCAGCCAAAGCTTGTGAAGCTGGCAAATGAGTTGGGGATGGACTGCTTTTCTGCTCCCTTTGATTTTACAGCGGTGGATTTCATGGAGGAGATGGGGATGCCGGCCTATAAGATCGCTTCCCCTGAAATTTGGGATATTCCCCTGATTCGTAAAGTCGCCAAACTGGGAAAGCCTGTCATTATGGCCACGGGGCTTGCTTATCTGGAGGACATTGAGAGGGCGGTGAGAACGTGCAGGGAGGAAGGGAATGAACAGATCATCCTTTTAAAATGCACGGCCACGTATCCAACGCCCTATGAGGATATGAATATCAGGGTGGTTCCCCATATGGCGGAGGCTTTTGACTGCCTGACGGGGCTTTCCGATCACAGCATGGGTTCGGCGGTGGCGGTGGCTTCGGTGGCGCTCGGCGCTCGGATGGTGGAAAAACATTTCACACTTTCCAGGGCGGACGGCGGGCCTGACGGGGCCTTTTCCATGGAGCCTGCTGAGTTTAAGCAGATGGTGGATGAGATCCGCATGGTGGAGAAGGCGCTTGGCAAGGTGACTTACCGCCTGACCGAAAAGCAGGAGAGAAGCAGGGAGGAAGGGAGATCCCTGTTCGTCACGGAAGATATGAAAAAGGGAGAAGTCTTCACGGAGAAAAACCTGCGCTCCATACGTCCGGCTTTCGGCATGGCACCCAGACACTATGAGGAGGTTTTGGGAAAACGGGCCAGGTGTGATATTGCACGGGGAACACCGATGGAATGGAAATATGTGGAGTGAAATATGCAGAAAAAAATGATGATTCTGGGAGCCAGTGCGTTACAGGTTCCCGCCATAAAAAAGGCGAAAGAATTGGGCTACCAGATCATTCTGGTGGATTATGACGAGAACGCGGTGGGATTTGCACTGGCTGATGTGAAACTGGTGGTCAGCACCCTGGATCAGGAGGAGGTTTACCGACAGGCGCTCTTGTATGAGCCGGATGTGGTGATTACCTCCACCAGCGACGGCCCTGTGCGGACGGCGGCCTATGTCAATGAAAAGCTTGGGAAACGGCCAGATTTATCTTATGAAAATTCTCTTTGCGCTACGATAAAGAGCAATATGAGAGAACGCTTGCAAAAGTGCGGCGTACCCATACCGGAATTTTATGCGGCAGCGGATTTTGAGGATTTTTCAAGGGCGGTCGATCGGTTGGACGGACGCTGTATTGTGAAGCCTGCGGACAATGCGGGGAGCCGGGGCGTGGTTCTTTTGGATGCCAAAAAGGCGGAAATGGAACCGGAGGATTTCCATGCGGTAAAGGAGCGCGTTTATCGTTATAGCCGTGAAAATTCCAGAGGCGGTACGGTGATGGTGGAGGAATACATGGAGGGCCCGGAGGTCAGCGTGGAAATTATGGTGGTGGAAGGGGAGCCCCATATTCTTGCGATTACCGATAAGTATATCACGCCGCCGCCTTATTTTGTGGAGTTGGCGCACTGTGAGCCCAGCAGGCTGGACGCAGAGGTACAGGATCAGATAGGGGAAGTGGCGGCGCAGGCGGTGCGGGCTGTGGGCATTGAGAATGCGCCGGCCCACGTGGAGATAAAAGTGACAAAGAACGGGCCCAAGATCGTGGAACTGGCGGCAAGGCTTGGCGGTGATTTTATCACATCCAGATTGGTTCCTCTTTCCACAGGAATTGATATGGTGGGAGCGTCCGTGATTCTGGCGACGGGAGAACAACCGGAATTGACCCCGGCGAGGAAGAAAGGCGCGGCGATCCACTTTATTCACGCCAAAGAGGGGCAGCAGGGCGTGATTAAAAACATAACCGTGCCGGAGACGCTTTATCAGGCGGAGGGCGTGGAGGAGATTGCGCTGTACAAAAAGCCCGGTGAGAATGTGCAAGGAACGCACTCCAGCAACGATAGACTGGGCCATGTGATCACAGTAGGGGAAACTGCAAAGGAGGCCATGGAGCGCGGAGAATGGGCGCTTTCGCAGATCAGGGTGGAAATCCTGTGAAAAAGCACATGGAAATATTCCGAAATGGGGCGTATGATGAAAGATCGAATTTATGTCTGCCACACGTACTATCATGTGTATGTGGCGTGCTTGAAGGAACTGAATCTGGCGCGGGATGAACGCGGAAACGCCACTCTTGTGATGAGCACCATGTCCAATGATTTCGGGGATTTGAAGGAGCGGGCTTTGGCCTGCGGACTCTTTGAGGCGGTGTATATGTTCGAGGAAAAAGAGGATGTGAACTTCCCTGAGATTATGAAATATCATGTGGACAGGGGAAATCTTTTTTTCAATCTGCTTGCCCGCATCCGTTACACAAAGCTTTTGGGCAGAGCGCAGGAGCCCTATGTGCCGGTGGATTTTAAAGCGTACAGGGATATCTATGTTTTTTGCGACTCCGATCCCATCGGTTATTATCTGAGTTATAAAAAAATCCATTACCATGCGTTGGAGGACGGGCTTGACTGTATCAGCACCTATGATACCGCCCGCTACGATAACAGGGGACATTTTAAATTAAAGGCCTTTCTCGCTTCCCTGAACCTGATTTTCATTCAAAACGGATGGGGAAAATATTGTCTTGATATGGAGGTCAACGATATCTCCATTCTGCCTTATCCGTGCCCCAAATATATTGAGAAGCCCAGACAGGAGCTGACCGAGCGGCTGACAAGGGAAGACCGGGCGATGTTGGTGCGGCTTTTTGTGGCGAATATAGAAGAAATTAAGGAAAAGCTCGCCACTGGCAGGGAAAATGTGCTTCTTTTGACGGAGCCTTTGTGTGAACTGCCGGTTCGGGAAAGGATTTTTCAGGATTGCATTGACTTATATGGTCAAATAGATGGAAAGGAGTCGGTGGTTTTGATTAAGCCCCATCCGAGAGATCTGTTGGATTATGAAACCCTCTTTTCGGAGCACATCGTTCTTGACCGGAAGTTTCCGATGGAGGTGTTAAATTATATTGAAGGACTGCAGTTTCGACGTGTGATCTCTGTTTTTACGGTGGTGCGCAATATTCAGTTTGCCGAGGAGATCGTTTATCTGGGAGAAGATTTTATGGACAAGTACGAAGACCCAAGACTGCACCGGCAGAATGAAGACATCTATTAACAGTTTGCGTGAAATGCGCTCCTGTGGTAAGATAATCAACAGTTCAGCCAGACTGAATCTGTATCGCAAATTGTGCTTGCAGAAATTTGCAATGCAGATGATAGTCTGAGGGAATGCCCGCTTATGAGCAAAAAGAGCTGCGGAGCAGCGGAAAGCGACAAAGTCGCGTTTTGCGAATGGCATGAGCTGAACTGTTGTATATAAAGAAAAGGAAACACGGTATGCTTAAGATTTTAAAGAAAATGAATCTTCTGTTGGATGCCAGGCAGAAGCGGACTATGGTGGCGCTTATCTTTATGATGTTGATCGGCGGTGTGTTGGAAAGCCTGGGAATTTCCATGATTGTGCCTATTGTGACTGTGGTAATGGATCCGGCGGCGGTGCAGGAAAATGAGCTGCTCTCTTCCATCTATTCGGTGATGGGGATGAAGAGCAACACGGAGTTTGCCATGTTTGCACTGCTTGCCTTTGTGGGAATGACGGTTGTGAAAAACATTTATCTGTTCTTCCAACAAAAAATGCAGCTTCGTTTTGTCTACACGAACCAGTTTGCGACATCCAGACGCATGATGATCAACTTTATGCAGAGGCCCTATGAGTATTATCTGAATGCGGATACTTCTGTCATCCAGAGAAACATCACTTCCGATGTAAATAATATGTACGGCTTGATTTTAAGCTGTCTGCAGCTTTTCAGCGAGTGTATCGTTTTCGCCTGTCTGGTGGTTGTTTTGTTCATTTATTCGGATCCGATGATGATCATGTTGGTGGCGGCGCTCATGGTGATCCTGCTTTTTGTGATTAAGAAGGTATTAAAACCCATTATGATCAGGGCGGGACAGGACAATCAGGATTTTTACAGCGGTTTGTACAAGTGGATTGAGCAGTCCGTGATGGGAATTAAGGAGATCAAGATCGGCTGTAAAGAAAATTACTTTATCAACGAGTATGCGAAATGCGGCGAGGGCTACGTCAACTCCGTGCAGAAGTATAATCTATTCAATGCGACACCGAGACTTTTGATTGAGACGGTGTGTATTGCGGGAATGATAGGATATTTTGTCCTGATCATCGGGCAGGGCGTGCAGATGAAAGATCTGCTTCCACAGCTCTCGGCCCTTGGGGTGGCGGCTATGAGGCTGCTTCCCAGCGTAAACAGAATCAATAATTACCAGACTTCGATTTCTTATTTTGAACCTTTCTTTATGGGGGTCAGCGATAATTTACAGGAAGAGATTCACGACAGGGCGGTGACTTACGATCCGGAAGCCTACAGAAAGAAAGAGAATGTGGAAAAACTGCCTGTAAAGAAAGAAATTCGACTGGAAGATATCACCTATAAGTATCCGAATACGGAGACATATATCTTTGACCATGCGGATATGAAGATACCGATCGGCGCATCCGTGGGTATTGTGGGTGTTACGGGCGCGGGAAAGACGACGATTGTGGATATTTTGTTAGGACTTCTGCAGATGGAGAGCGGCCGTATTTTGGCAGACGGCGCGGATGTCAGCGAAAACTATGCGGGGTGGTTGAAAAACATCGGCTATATTCCGCAGACCATTTTTATGATAGACGATTCCATCCGTAAAAATGTGGCCTTTGGCGTGCCGGAGGAGGAGATTGACGACAAAAAGGTGTGGCGTGCCCTTGAGGAGGCGGCTCTCGACGACTTTGTAAAGAGTCTGCCGGATGGCGTAGAGACTGGGATCGGGGAGCGGGGCATCCGTATTTCCGGCGGTCAAAGACAGCGAATCAGCATTGCCAGGGCGCTCTATGAAGACCCGGAGGTGCTTGTGTTGGATGAGGCGACTTCCGCCCTTGACAATGAGACTGAGGCGGCCATCATGGATTCCATCAACAGGCTGCACGGGAGGAAGACGCTGGTTATTATTGCCCACAGATTACAGACCATAGAGAAATGTGATATGGTGTACCGGGTTCAGGCGGGGAAAATTTCCCGCGAGAGATAGGACGGGGAAAGGATGAGCAGGAAATTATCCCCGGGAAAATTTCCAAGGAGAGATGAATATGAAAAAATTATGGGATTTCGGATGGGGAATGTACAAGAAGCATGAGGAGGGAATCAATTATCTGATTTTCGGTTTCCTCGCCTTTGTGTTAAACTATATTTTATATTTTTTGTTTGCGGATGCGATTGCGATGCACTATATGGCGGCTACGGTGCTGTCATGGGTGCTGACGGTGGTGTTTGCCTATTGGACGAACAGAACGTTTGTATTTAAGAGTCAGAATAAGGAAGTGGGCGCTGTCTGGAAAGAGTTTGTCTCCTTTATCGGCGCGAGGGTGGCCACGGAAGTGCTCGAAGTTGTCATGATGTATGTGATGGTGGATGTCTGTTCCATTAACGATAAGGTATCCAAACTGGTCTGTCAGACCATTGTGATTCTGGCAAACTATGTGCTCAGCAAGATTTGGATTTTCAAGGACACCTCAAAAAAGGCAGATTGATGCGCGGAGGGGAACCATACAGACCGTGGCGCGCACAGATGAGGATTGGATAAAGAAGGGACAGGCGTATGGGAGTGGGAAATAAGAGACAGGCGAATTTTGAGCTGCTTCGCATTGTGGCGATGCTTATGATTATCACGCTTCACTATCTGGTGAAGGGCGGGGTTATTGCAGCTTCCAATGTCCCTCTGGTGATAAAGGAAAATCCCACAGGCGCTTTTGCATGGCTGATTGAGGCCTTCTGTATTGTAGCTGTGAATTGTTACGTGTTGATCAGCGGATATTTTGGCGTAGAATCTGTGTGGAAGCCGGGAAGAGTGATTTCTCTGCTTTGTCAGGTTCTTTTTTATTCTCTGTCGGTTCCCTGCGTTTTGCTTCTGATTGGTGCAGAATCCGCAAAGAAAATGGAGCTTTATGACTGGATTGACTGTGTGCTGCCGATCGAGACGGAGCACTATTGGTTTGCGACCGCCTATCTGATTATGTACCTCTTTGCGCCCCTTCTGTCGATCGGTATCCGGCAGATGGAAAAGCGGCAGCTTCAGCTTGTGATCGTGTTTCTTCTTGGCTTCTTCTCGCTAGGAAAAACCATCTTTCCAGTATATCTTGTGACAGACCGGAGCGGTTATGATTTTGGGTGGCTTATGTGTTTGTTTGTGGTGGCAGGGTATATCAGAATGTATGGGATTCCATGGTTGGAAAAACTGTCTCATGCGGCCGCGGCGTATCTTCTTTCTAGCTTCGGGATATGGCTGTTTGCGCTGTTTGTGAATCTGGCGGCAAGCAAATTCGATGTGTCGTTTATTCATTATATAAACATGCTCTATGCTTATAATCATTTACTGTGCCTGATCAGTGCGGTCGCCCTGTTTTATCTGTTTAAGAATCTGCGGATCAGGGAGGGGCGTTTTGCCGGCGCGGTGAGAAGGCTTGCGCCCTATACTTTTGGGGTATACCTTTTGCATGAACACAATCTGGTGCGCTATGAATGGATGACATGGCTTGGCGTGGAGAAGGTAAATGAGAGCTTTTGGTTCATACCACACATGATTGGCTGCGTGCTGCTTGTGTATGTGATCGGCACAGCGGTGGATGCGGCGCGGGCGTGGCTGTTTGCGCGGGTAACTGCTGCGGTTCGGGGAGGCAGAAAACAATGATGGTAAGAGCTTATCGGAAACAGGATATTCCCGCTATGATTTCTATTTGGAATGAAGTGGTGGAGGAGGGGATTGCCTTTCCTCAGGAGGAGCTTCTGGAGAAAAAGACAGGGGCTGCTTTTTTTGCGGAACAAAGTTTTTGCGGCGTGGCGGAGAAAGAAGAAAGCGGGGAAATTTTGGGATTATATATTCTGCATCCGAACAATGTGGGAAGATGCGGGCACATCTGCAATGCAAGCTACGCGGTAGCTTCGGCAAGCAGGGGATTGCATATCGGAGAGAAGTTAGTATTGGACTGTATCGGGCAGGCACGTCGGATCGGCTTCCGGGTGTTGCAGTTTAATGCGGTTGTGGCCTCCAACATCCATGCCAGACATCTGTATGAGAGAATCGGTTTTACACAGCTTGGCACGATTCCGGGCGGGTTTCGGATGAAAGACGGGCATTATGAAGACATCTGTCCGTATTATATCACGTTAGCAGGAAATCAAGCGGCTGCGAAGCAGATATAAGAAAGGAAACAACGTGGGCATTTACCGTAAATATCAAAATTTCATAGAAAAATTATGTTTTCCGGTGATTCTATTGCTGTACCCGTTTCTCATTGTCAATCAGGGACTGGATGTGGCGGATTCCACGTACAGCCTGACGAATTTCCAGTATTTTGGCTCCATGGACGGCACCTGGATGGTGGCCACCTTCCTGTCCAACGCGGCGGGGTGGCTCTTGATGCACCTCCCCTTCGGGGAAACGCTGCTCGGCATGAAATGTTATACCGTGTTGGTGCAGTCTGCGACGGCGCTTATGGTTTATTTCGGATTGCGGAAAAAAATAGCCGCGCCGCTTTTGTTTTTAGGAGAATTTCTTGCGCTAGGGCTTTGTTGGTGTCCCTCCACGATCCTGTACAATTACCTCACGTATCTGCTGATGATGGCGGGGATTCTCTTGCTTTACCGGGGGATTACGGGCGGTGAAGCGGCAAAAACGTTTTCGGGGGATGTGAAAAAACGGCGGCTGTGTTTTATTGCGGCAGGGATCTGTCTTGGCGCCAATGTGGCGGTGCGGATGCCGAATGTGGTGCAGGCGGCTTTTATTCTGGCTGTGTGGTACGGGATTGTGCTGATGTGTAAGCCAGGAGACGGCAAGACGGCAGGAGAAATGCCGACGGCCGATCCGGGAAACGCGGAAAGGCGGCCGCTACTGTGGCGGGAGCTTTTTAGGGTTACCGGGTGGTGCCTGTCGGGCTATGTGATCGGCTTTGGCCTGCCTCTTGCGGCGATCTGCATTCGGTATGGCGTATCAGCCTATCCGGATATGATTTATACGATGTTTGCCATGACCGAACAGGCTGTGGATTATAAACCCACATCTATGCTGACGGGGATGTTTGGCGATTATGGGAAGGGTTTGTATTGGCTTTCGTTTGCGGGAGTATGTGCGGCGGCGGCAGGCTTTGCGTTCTGGGTGCGGGAGCGGAAATATGGTGCGGGAAAGGCTGATGGTCTTTCGGAAGGGCGGGACGCTTATAGAATAACGGGCGTGATTATAAAAACGGCTTATGTGCTGCTTTTATTCGTGCTTCTCCGGTTCTATTGGGGCAGGGGAATGTTTCATTTCCGTTACTATGAGTACGGCAACGGCAGTATCTATTATCCGGCGGTGCTGTTGCTTCTGGCGGCGATTGCGGCGGCGGTGCTTTGCCTGACGGGCAGGAAGGTGTGCGCGGAGCAGAAGATACTGGCGGCTCTTGTGCTCTTGCAGATATTCCTGACACCGCTTGGCAGCAATAACGATCTGTATCCGATTATTAACAATCTGTTTCTGGCGGTGCCTTTTTTGCTGTGGGCAGTGTGGAACCGGTGTGTGTGCCATCGCGCAGAAGGCGCGGCGGTTGGCGGTGCAGGGAGTGAGAAGGCCAGCCGGACGCAAAAATACGATTTTTTGTGGATGGCGCCTTTTTGCGGCTTGGTGGCGTTTATTCTGGTGCAGAGCATCGGTTCCCATGCCAATTTTGTCTTCCAGGACGGCATTTACGGGGAGCCTCGTAAGATGTGCGTAAAGATACCGGAAAAAGCGGCGGGGGTTTACACGAATCTGGAAAATGGCGCGCTGTTGGAAGAATTGTCTGCCTTTGTAAAAGAAGAAGGGCTGACGGGCAGGGAAATGATTACCTATGGCGAGCTGCCGGGTCTTTTCTATCTGCTCGATATGCCGCCGGCTCTCTCTACAGGCTGGCCTGATCTGACATCCTACCGCATGACAGAGTATATGCGGGATCTGGCGGCTTTGGAGGCGGAAGTCGTGGCGGGGAAAGAAGCGCCGGTTATTATCGTCTCTTCTGCGGTGGCGGCTTACTGGAGCGATGACGGTGAGGCCATCAGTTGGTTTGGTGTGGATATGGAGAAGATGGCCGCAGATGAAAAATTGCGGATTCTGGGGAAATGGGTTAGAGATTACGGTTATACGGAACGGTTCGGGAACGCGCGGTATGTGGTTTATGTAAAATAAAGGGAACGATTCAGGGAAACGGGATTAAAAAGTTATGAATACAAACATTATGTTTTGGAACATAATGTTTACAAACATATAATATGTGGTATACTCTTTATAAGGACGATCAATAGACAGGAGAGCGAACGATCGGGAGGGTATATGGAACAATTTGTAGACCGTGAACTGGAACTTGGTACGCTTGAAAAGGAATATGCGAAAAAAGAATCCTCGCTAGTTGTGGTATACGGCAGGCGGCGGGTGGGAAAGACGACGCTTCTTGCAGAATTTAAAAAAGGCAAAAAGGCCCTATATTTTCTGGCGACGCAGGAGGCGGAGGCGCTGAACCGCAGTGCGTTTCAGGAAAAGGCGGCGGCTTTTACCGGAAATGAACTGTTGGCGGAGACTTCCGTGGATAAGTGGGATACGATTTTTAAAGCCATTGTCTCCTGCGCGTGGGAAAAGAAGCCGGTTTTGATCATAGACGAATTTCAATATCTTGGGAAAGCAAATCCGGCGTTTCCTTCGGTTTTCCAGAGGATATGGGACGAGGTTTTGATGAAAAGCTCTGTCATGGTGATTCTTTGCGGGTCGCTGATCTCCATGATGGTGTCCCAGACGCTTTCTTACAACAGTCCGTTGTATGGCAGGCGGACGGCGCAGATTCGGCTCAAACAGATCCCGTTTCGGTATTACCGGAAATTTTGCCCGGGATTATCCAGAAAAGAGCAGATTGAGCGGTATGCGGTGACCGGAGGCGTTCCCAAGTATATAGAATCTTTCTCGGATTGTGCGGATATCTTTGCGGGGATTGAGGAAAATATCTTAAGCCGCACGGGGTATCTGTATGAGGAGCCGCATTTTTTGCTACAGCAGGAAGTGGCGGAGGTGGGCGGCTATTTTTCTGTCCTGCGGGCCATCGCCTTTGGCAGGACGAAGCTGTCGGAGATCGCTTCTTTTATGGAGGTTAAGGCCACCGATCTGACCAGGACATTGAAAACGCTCATAGAGCTTGATTTGGTACAGAGGGAGGTGCCCGTTACGGAGGAAAATCCCGAAAAGAGTAAAAAGGGCCTCTATCGGATTACGGATTATTATATCCGGTTTTGGTTTACGATGATTTATCCCAATCAGGGAGATATAGAGCAGGGAAACACAACATATGTTATGGAAAAGATAAGGAAAAGTTTTACGCGCAGTCATGCGGCCTTTGTCTATGAGGATATTTGCCGGGAGGAATTGGCGGCAAAGAAGGATATTCCCTGGCATTTTTCAAAAATCGGGCGGTATTGGGATAAGAATACGGAAATTGACATTGTGGCGGTAAACGAGGAGGAGCGGGTGATCCTGTTCGGAGAATGTAAGTATTGGAGCGGGCAGGTGGATGTGGACGTTTTTTATCAGCTTCAGGAGAAGGCGAAGCGGGTGCCTTGGAGCAAAGGCAGCAGAAAGGAGCTGTACTGCATCTTCTCCATGGGTGGATTTACTCCCCGCTTACAGGAGCTTGCAAAGGACAGGGATGACCTGATTTTGTCGGAGTAGGAATTTATTTTATAGTGTGGTATACTGGGTGGAAAGCAAACGGGAGGAGAAGTGGCGATGATTAATTTTAACGTTCCCCCTTTTACGGGGAAAGAATTTGCATATATGAAGGAGGCCGTGGAGAATCAGAAAATTTGTGGTGACGGCCCATTCACGAAGAAATGCAGCGAGTGGATCGAAGCGCAGACCGGTACGGCAAAATGCCTGCTTACTACCTCCTGCACCCACGCCACGGAATTGGCGGCGCTGTTGGCGGATATTAAGCCGGGGGATGAGGTTATTTTGCCATCCTACACCTTTGTGTCCACGGCGGATGCGTTCGTACTGCGGGGAGCCACGGCGGTGTTTGTGGATATCCGGCCAGACACCATGAACATAGACGAAAAACTGATTGAGGATGCTGTTACGGAGCGCACAAAGGTGATTGCGCCGGTGCATTATGCAGGCGTAGGGTGTGAGATGGATGCCATTATGGACATTGCAGGAAGACATCATCTGATGGTGGTTGAGGATGCGGCCCAGGGTATTATGGCTTCTTATAAAGGAAAGGCGCTTGGAACGTTCGGTGAGTTTGGATGTTTCAGCTTTCATGAGACAAAAAATTTCAGCATGGGCGAGGGCGGCGCACTGTTGATTCGGGATGAAAAATATATTGAGCGTGCGGAAATTTTCAGAGAAAAGGGCACGGACAGAAGCAAGTATTACAGGGGGCAGGTGGACAAGTACCGTTGGCAGGAGTACGGCTCTTCCTATCTGCCAAGTGATATGAATGCGGCTTATCTGTATGCGCAGTTGGAGATGGCGGAGGAGATCACGCAGGCCAGAATGGACAGATGGAACCAATATTGGGAGCTGCTTTCCCCGCTTGCGCAGGCAGGACGGATAGAGCTGCCTTATATACCGGAAGAATGCGCCCATAACGCCCATATGTTTTATATCAAGACCAAGGATATGGAAGAGAGAAGCCGTCTGATTGCCTATTTGAAGGAGAGGGAGATCTTGTCGGTATTTCACTATATCCCCCTTCATTCAGCGCCTGCGGGGATGAAGTATGGCAGATTTCATGGGGAAGACAGATACACCACGAAAGAGAGTGAGCGTCTGCTCCGTCTGCCGCTGTTTTATAAACTGACGGCGGATGAGACGCAGTACATTGCAGAGCAGGTGAAGGCGTTCTACGCGGCAAACTAATGTTTGTGGCAAACGGTTTGGAGTATGTGGCTGATGGAACAGAAAAAGATGCGGGGATATGAAAACTGCATACTGACGTTTGCCGTCATAGGAGCCGGTGCGCTTCTGATGGGGTTTTTCTTTGACTTTTACTATGACCTGAACGATGATACCATGATGCGGGATATTATGTCGGGAGTCTACAGCGGTGCGCCCGACGGGCACAATATGCAGACGCTCTATCCGTTGGGGGCGCTGATTGCGCTGTGTTATCGGATATCCGGCTCCTTTCCATGGTATGGAGCGTTTCTGTTCTTATGCCAATTTGGCTGTTTTTTTCTGGTGGGCGTCAGGCTGTGTACACTGGCGGATTTTTTTTATGCGCGGAGGCAGGCGGTTTTGGAAAAGGGCGGCGGAATGTGGCGGCGTTTTGCGGGGAAGCTGTTCTGTCTTTTGTCGGTGGCAATGATTCCGTGGGGCATATGGCTGACCCATATGGTCAATGTCCAGTATACCATTACCTGCGGCATGCTTGTGGGAACGGCTGTTTTTCTTTTTCTGACCACGCCGGGAGCAGGAGCTTTGAGGGGGGAGTCCGGGGAACTTTCCGTGAAAACATTTTTTGGAGAACATTTGCCGGCACTGCTTCTGTTTCTATTGGCATTTCAACTCCGGTCTGAGATGGCGCTTCTTACCCTGCCGTTTCTGGGCCTTGCGGGGGCTTTTCGTTGGTGGGAAGACAGACCTTTCTTTGGGAAAAGGAATTTGCAAAAATATGGCGGTCTGCTTCTGCTTCTCCTTGCAGTCATGGGTTTTTCCTTGGGAGCGGACAGTCTTGCCTACGGCGGAGAGTGGCAGGCATTTCGACAATTTTTTAATGACAGGACAACGATTTATGATTTTTATCCCGAAGTGATTTCTAAGGAGCCGCCTGATACGGATTTGGAGCGTCTTGGTGTTTCTGTCGGCGCGCAGATTCTGCTCAAAAATTATAATTTTGGTCTTGACGAGAGAATCGACGGGCGGATGCTGTCGGATATAGCGGACTATGCCGGAGAGCATGTGGGCGGTGAGAGAGATTGGAGCGCGGTTTTGAAAGAAAAACTGCTGCTCTATCGGTACAGAAGCCTTCATGCAGACGATGCGCCTTATAATTGGCTTGTAATGATCGGATATGGGATCAATATAATAGCGATTGTTATTTTAATGCGGCGGGATATATGGAGCCAACTTGCCGGGGCGATCTGGCTGCTTTTGATTTTCCTGATGAGAAGCGCGCTGTGGATGTTTGTATTAATGCGGGGACGCGATCCGGAACGGATCACCCATCCTCTTTATCTGGTGGAGTTCTGCCTCCTGGCCGGGCTGTTTTTACGGCAGTTGCAGCGCGATCGCGTTTCGGCGGCGCAAAGCATTCTGTGCGGGGCGGAGGCCCTTCTGCTCCTGCTTTCTATATGGGGGCTGTGGAGGGGGGGTCCCGCAGTGCGGGCCGACCAGGCAAGACGGCAGGAGATCAATCGGGATTGGGAGGCCATAGACGCTTATTGCAGGGGAAAGCAGGACATGTTTTTTTTCGAGGATGTCTATTCCACGGTGGCCTTTTCGGGAAAACTTTTGGAGTGCAGGGATAACGCGCCTGCCAACTATGACATTGCCGGGGGCTGGATGTGCAAGAGCCCGCTATACCGGGAAAAACTGGCGGCTTTTAACATAGAGGATGCGTCAGATGCACTTGCGGAAGGGAAAGCCGGTTTTATTATGTCGGACGAGGAGGTAAGACTGAGGGGGCTTACCTGGCTTGTGATTCCCTATGCGGAACAGGGCCTGGACGTGTATGTCGAGGAGTGTGACAGAATAGGTGCAGACTATGGCATATATCAGATTGTTCCTGTTTCAGAGAGCAAATAGTTTCTGCGAAAGACAAAGTGGGAGCGAGATATGACACGGCGGCGGGGTGAAAGGGGGAGGCAGATGAGCGCAGAGAAAGTGTATCTGCGGCCGATTGCGGAGTCGGATACGGCGAAGGTCGTGAATTGGCGGAACAAGGATTTTGTGAGAAAAAATTTCATCTATCAAAAGCCCTTCACGGAGGAAGGGCATAGGGCGTGGCTCCGCGAACAGGTGGAACCGGGACATGTGGTCCAGTTTATTATCTGCGTGACGGACGTAGGCGAGATCGGCAGTGTTTACCTGCGGGATATCGACAGAGAGGCGGGCACAGCCGAGTATGGCGTTTTCATCGGAGAGAGAGAGGCTCTTGGCCGGGGATACGGCACGGCAGCAGCGAAACTGGCGCTTGCCTGTGGGTTTGAAACATTGCATTTACAAAAAATATTTTTGCGACTTTTGGAGGACAATGAAGGTGCAAGAAGAAGCTATGAGAAGGCGGGATTTCGGATGATGAAGGACAGGCGGGAGACAGTTACGCTGGAACAGGGCGTGCGGAAGGTACTCTTTATGGAAATAGGACGTGGGGAGTGGGATAAGACCCACGGCAAGGAGGCGACATGAGTAAACTTGTCAGTTTTGTGATTCCCTGTTATCGGTCAGCACAGATGATCGGCGGGGTGGTGGAAGAGATTGACCGGACGATGGAGGGAACAGACGGTTATACGTATGAAATTATACTTGTAAACGATGCTTCCCCGGACGATACCTTTGAGGCGATACGGGCCTTGTGCGCAGGGCGGAAGGATATCTGCGGTGTGAATCTGGCGAAAAATTTTGGACAGCATGCGGCTTTGATGGCGGGATTTCGCCATGCGAGAGGAGATGTGGTGGTCTGTCTGGATGATGACGGGCAAACCCCTGCCAATGAGGTGGGAAAGCTGCTTGCCAAGTTGGAGGAAGGATATGATGTGGTCTATGCCAAATATGCACATAAGCAGCATTCGATGTTTCGAAACTTTGGCAGCAGGATCAACGAGCGGATGACTCGGATTATGTTGGGAAAGCCGAAAGAACTCTATCTTTCCAGTTATTTTGCCATGAAGAAGTTCGTGGCGCAGGAGCTGATCCGCTATGAAAATCCGTTTCCCTATGTGATCGGCCTTGTGCTGCGCACCACAAAAAAGATCGCCAACGTGGAAGTGACCCACAGGGAGCGTGAGATCGGCACATCCGGCTATACCATGGGAAAACTTTTGGGGCTCTGGTTTAACGGGTTTACGGCCTTTAGCATAAAGCCGCTTCGCATTGCGACAGTGGTTGGCGTGGCCTCCGCCTGTGTGGGATTTGCGTATGGCATTTATACGATTGTCAAAAAGTTTGTAAATCCGGCGGTTCCGGTGGGATTCAGCGCTTTGATGGCAACCCTTGTATTTTTCTGCGGACTGATTCTTATAATGTTAGGGATGATCGGCGAGTACATTGGGCGGATCTATATTTCCATGAACAATTCCCCCCAATATGTGGTCAGAGAGTGTGTGGATGAGAGAGATGCAAAGTGACAACAAACGAAGCGCAGTCAGGAGCTGCCTGATTGCGGGCGCTTTTTCCCTTTTGTTTTCGGCGGCGATTTTGTTTGGGGCGCGGCTGGACAGTGTGGAGAACGTGGATGTAAAAGATGTGACGCTCTGGCTTCAAATGGTGGCGTTTACGGTTATTTTCACGGGAATTGTGCTGCTGTTGTGGCGGCTGCTTGACGGGCTGCAAGGCAGAGGCGCGTCTTTTCCGGAAAAAGCAATCAATAGAATAACAAGTGCTTTTAAATTCACGGACACACAGATAGATATCGCAGTCTTTCTCTTTTTGCTTCTGTGTTGGCTGCCTGTGTTTTTGGCGGTATATCCGGGCTTTTTTGTCTATGATGCACAGGATGAATATGTGCAGGTGGCGACAAGAACGTTTTCCACCCACCATCCCCTCGTGCATGTGCTTCTTCTCGGTGGGATGATCTGTGGCGTTCACAAGCTGACGGATTCCTATAATCTGGGTATCGCCTGCTACACCGCCCTGCAGATGCTGGCTGTTTCGGGGGGCTTTACCTTTTTATTCTGGTATCTTCGGAAAAAGAAGATATCCCGTGCGGTACGGCTGATTGGGATGGTTTATCTGGGGCTGTTTCCGACGGTGGTAATGTTTACGCTTTGCTCGGCGAAGGATGGGCTGTTTACGACGGCGCTTCTGCTTTTGCTGATCTGTCTGTTGGAGATGGGGACGCAGGAGTCGTTTTTTTCTTCCAAAGGTTGGAGGCTTCTCTTTGTATTAAGCGGCATGGCCATGATGCTTCTTCGCAACAATGGATTTTACGCGTTTCTTGTGATGATTCCCATTCTGCTTTTTTTGCAGAGAAAGCAGTGGAAACAGGTGCTTCTTTTGTCGGTTTGTGCGGTGGCGGGATGCCTTTTGGTGAACGGCGGCTTAAAGACGGCGCTCCACGCCGAAAGCGGGGAATATCAGGAAATCCTGACCGTGCCCATTCAGCAGATGGCCAGAACATACAAATATGCGCCGGAAGTTTTTACGGAAGAGGACAGGGAGATTTTATACGAGGTCTTGCCCGATGAGGCGCTCTCCCTGTACACGCCGAGGCTTTCCGATCCGGTAAAATACCGCTTTGACAATGCGGCTTTCGCAAAGGATAAGGGCAGATATGCAGGACTTTGGCTGCGGGTGGGCATGAAAAAACCGCTCATCTATCTCAACGCATGGTGGATGACTTCCTACGGTTTCTGGTATCCGGACACGGTGATCAATGTGTACGGCGGAAACACGGTTTTTACCTTTACTTATAAGGATAATTCGTATTTTGGGTACGAGGTGGAAGAACCGGGAGTCAGGGAGAGTAAAATCCCATGGCTTGACGAGGTGTATCGAAAGCTGTCTTTGGAAGTTTGGAAGGAGAATGTGCCGGTTGTCTCCTGGCTGTTTTCACCGGGGGCGATGTTCTGGCTTTATGCGCTTCTTTTTGCATGGCTATTAAATAACAGACGATATAAAATAATGTATCCGTTTTTGCCGATTTTTCTTTTGTGGCTGACGGTCCTTCTGGGTCCCACCTATCTGCCCCGGTATGTATTGTTTCTCTGGTACGGACTGCCGCTTTTTTGGGGGATGGCGGTAATGAAGCCGACAGAGGCGGCATTTGTTGTAAAAAAAGGATGATTGTGGTACACTATGTACGCGAAGGCAATGAGCAGTGCGCAGACAGAGGATAAATGAAGTGAAACGGAATTGAGTGTGCACTGCGGGATAGATAAGAGGAAATATATGAACCGGATTTTAAATAAAAGACAGGCTATCTGCGGTACAATTTGGATTTTTGTGGTGTGCGCGGCGCTTACACTCTGGCCTTTTCGTCTGATCCATGAGGAAGTGCGGTCTGCAGGCGGCAGTGAAAATACAGAAGTTTCCGAGGCAGTCAATGCGGATCATGTGGTACAGCAGAGATTTATCGCCCAGTATGACAGGCTGAAAGAGATTGATATTTATCTGGCGGATGTGACGAGGGGGGACAAGTTTAATTTTGTGCTCCGGGATGCGTCCATGCAGACCATTATGCAGCAGGTGATCAATCTCGATGACGGGGAGACGATTCCCGGCTATTACACAATTCAGATCAATACGGATGTGGAAGTGGGGCGGGATTACTATTTCCTGCTTCAGGGCGTGGAGTCGGAGTTTCACGTGGCTTACGCTGACAATTCGGGGGATCGCGCCAATATTTATATCAGCGCGAGCGCCTATGACGGCGTGGAGGATGCAGACCGGTGCGTGATGGCGGACTATAGCTATGAGGTGCCTTTGCGCAAAGGTAAAACAGTTGTGTTGGCGGCGGCTTTTCTGCTTTTGGGCGCGCTTGTCACATGGCTTTCTTCCGTCTATTATGGAAAGAACCCGGAGCGCAACGGACTGGTCATGGTAGAACGGGCGATGCGCTTCGTTCTGAATCCGTTGATCGTGGCGGCGGGTGTGTTCTGTGCGGTGGCGATCGGCCCCTGCCATGTCCTGACGACGGATATTTATTCCATTGCTTTTTATGAGTTGGGTGTGGTTCTTGCTGTGGCAGCGGGACTTTACGCGGTCAATCATGACAGGACGGGGATTGCCACGGACAGGACCGTTTTCAAGGTGCTGCAGGGCAGATGGCAGGATGACCTGCAGTCGGTTATGATTGCGGGCGCGATCTGGGGATGCTGCAACTATATGAACGCCCTGTATGAGATTCACCATACGGTGGCCTACAGGCAGGTGCTGATCTTTTCCGCACTTGCGCTGATCGTTACCTATAAAAAGAGAGAACTTTTTCACTGGATGAATCTGGTTCTGGCCGTTGTGGCGGCGGTGGCCGGACCGATGTATTATAAAAATGCGTTGGCGGCGCTTGTAGACCAGGCGGTGTTGGCGGGAAAGGCCGCGCCGGATGAACTGGAACTTTTGGCTTTGAAACTGACGGTGTGGTCCGGCATTCTTGCCGGGTTTGTAATAGCCAACACGTTGGCAGGCCTTTTCAGAAGAAAGATTCGGGGGATCTCTCTACCCTACGGAATTTTGGTGGGCGCTTTTTTTGCACTGATCATTCTCTACCGCAACACCAGAGGCTGGCCCATCTTTTTGGTATGCGTTTTTGTGCTGATCTATCTGCGGATGGCGGCCGGTGTAAAAAGGACGGTATTGTTACACAATATAGTAAACGGAATCCTGCTTCATTTTGTCTTGACGGTGGGATATTGTCTGCTGCACAGACCCTATATGTATTTCCGGTATTACCGCTATCCGTTCCATTTCCATACGGTGACGATTTCCGCTGTGTATCTGGCTTTGGTGGTATGCGCGGCGCTGATTAAATTCATGGATGCCTATGGCAGAAAACCAAGCCTTGCCGGCACCTATAAGGAGCTTGCGGTGTTTGGCCTTTCCGCCATGTATCTTTTGTTTACGCTATCCCGGACCGGGTATCTTTCGATTCTTGTGACGGCGGTTGTGGTGATACCGATGGCGTTTTTTTCGGGAAAGACACGTTCGTTTCGGGAAAAAGGGAAGCATTTTGTGCGGGGCGTGGGTTTGATGGCGCTTTCCGTGCTGGTCGGTCTGCCAATCGTGTTTACGGCGCAGCGGGCGGTTCCGGCGGTGGCTGCGGATATCAGGGCTCATGAGATCGAGGATTTTCCGGCGGAATTGGTACACGGCAGAAAAATGGATTCCTATTATTATATTACGGTGGAGCGTTTTATCCAGACATTTCAGATGAAGGTGTTGGGCATTCCGGAGGACAAATGCCTGAATGCTTTTCTCTATTTCAGCAGGGGGAACGGTGAATCGGAATACCGAAGCCCTTATTTGGAAGAGGGGAGTAAGAGACTGCTTGCCTCTGCAGAAGATATGGCGGCGGCGGAAGCGGCGGAAGAGGCATCTTTTACAAATGGCAGGCTATATATATTTGAACGGTATTACGAGAGACTTGACAAAAACGGCCATGACGATATGGGTGTCATGGAACCCGACGGCAATTATCTGGCCCATGCGCACAACATCTATCTGCAGGTTGCCTACGACCATGGAATCTTTGTGGGAGGTGTGTTCCTGCTGTTGGGGATAGGGACGCTTGTGCAGGCATGGATTTACTTTAGACGGCACAGAGAGGACAGGGAATGCGCGCTGTTTCCGTTAGCGCTGCTACTATTGTTCGCGGTGGCAGGATTGACGGAGTGGATCTTTCATCCCTGCTGTCCGATTGCCTTTTGTCTGCTTCTGACTATGGGCCCTCTGCTTGTGGATATACGAAAGGACGAAGCTTAAAAAACGGATACAAATATGGAAAAGACAAGAAAACCTTTCAATGCAAAATTATTTTACAGACGCACGTGCCTGGTGATTTACGATATCATCAGCATTATCTTGGCCAGTTACGTGGCCATTTTGTGGCGGTATGATTTTCATTTGGACGAGATTCCGGCGCATTTTATGCAGCCCATCGAACATTTCCTGCCGGTCAACATTTTGGTGACGCTGATCATTTTTTATATCATGCATCTGTACAGCAGTTTGTGGGCGTTTGCGGGAGAAACGGAGCTGCAGAATATCGTGGTGGCGTGTGTGCTGTCCATGCTTGCAGGCGCTGTCGGCCTGCAGTTTTTTAAGGTGACGAGCCGGGCGGTGCCGAGAAGCTACTATCCTGCTTACATGGCGGTTTTGGTGGTCTGTATCTTTGCAAGCCGCTTTTCCTATCGGTTTTTCCGTGGATTGAAGCATAAGCAGCAGAATAAAAAGAACCGGATCTCTGTCATGGTGATCGGGGCCGGCGAGGCGGCCAATCTGATTATCAAGGAGATTGTGAACAGCAACTTCTCCACGATGGTGATTAAATGTATCATCGATGATGATAAGGGAAAATGGGGGAGATACATTCAGGGAATCAAGGTCGTGGGCGGCCGGGACAAGATTGTGGAGTGCGCGGATGTCTATGATGTGGATGAAATCATAGTGGCTATGCCCTCCGCGCCCAGAACGGAGATCAAAGAGATACTGGATATCTGTAAGGATACCAACTGTAAGCTGCGTTCCCTGCCGGGCATGTATCAGCTTGTAAACGGGGAAGTCAACGTCAGCAAACTGCGGGACGTGGAACTGGAGGACCTGCTTGGCAGAGAGCCGATTGCCGTGGATATCGATTCCATTCTCGGTTACGTGCAGGGTAAGGTGGTGCTTGTCACCGGCGGCGGCGGTTCCATTGGAAGCGAACTTTGCAGACAGATTGCCAATCATAAACCGAAACAGTTGGTGATCGTGGATATTTACGAAAATTCCGTTTATGACGTACAGCAGGAGCTGCGGCAGAAATATCCGGATCTGGATTTGGTGGTGCTGATCGCTTCCGTGCGGAACACTAACCGGATGAATTATATTTTCTCTAAATACAAGCCCAATATTGTCTATCATGCGGCGGCTCACAAGCATGTGCCTCTGATGGAGGACAGCCCTACGGAAGCCATCAAGAACAATGTTTTCGGCACTTTCAAGACGGCGCAGGCGGCGGCCATGAGCGGCGTGAAGCGGTTTGTTATGATCTCCACCGACAAGGCGGTGAATCCCACGAATATCATGGGCGCTAGCAAGCGGATCTGTGAGATGATTATTCAGACCTTTGACAAGCACTATGAGACGGAGTTTGTGGCGGTGCGTTTCGGCAATGTGTTGGGCAGCAACGGCAGTGTGATCCCGCTCTTTCGCAAGCAGATTGCGGCGGGGGGGCCGGTGACGGTGACACATCCGGATATCATACGTTATTTTATGACCATCCCGGAGGCAGTGTCTCTGGTATTGCAGGCGGGAGCCTACGCGAGGGGAGGAGAAATTTTCGTTTTGGATATGGGCGAGCCGGTAAAAATTCTCTCTCTGGCGGAAAACCTGATCAAGCTTTCGGGCTACCGGGTGGGCGAGGATATCAAGATAGAATTTACAGGCCTTCGACCCGGGGAAAAGCTCTACGAGGAGCTTTTGATGGATGAGGAGGGCATGAAAGATACGGCAAACCGCATGATTCATATTGGCAGGCCGATCGAACTGGATGAGCATGAATTTTTCATGCAGTTGAAGGAACTTAAGGACGAGTCTCAGATTGAGAGCTCGGATATCAGGCCGTTGATTCAAAAGATTGTGCCGACGTATCATTACCAGAATCAGGAGGAGTAAACAATCATGGAGAGAAAAAGGATTTATATGTCATCACCCACGATGCACGGGGATGAGCAAAGGTTTGTACAGGAGGCTTTTGACACGAACTGGATCGCGCCCCTTGGTCCGAACGTGAACGCCTTTGAAAAGGAGATGGCGGCTTATACCGGCTGCGGCCATGCGGCAGCTCTGGCTTCCGGTACAGCGGCAATCCATATGGCACTCCGCCTTCTGGGGGTGAAACAGGGGGATGTGGTGTTCGTATCGGATTTGACTTTTTCCGCATCCTGCAATCCGATTGTCTATGAGAACGGTACGCCGGTGTTGATCGACGCGGAGCCGGATACCTGGAATATGTCTCCGCAGGCTTTGAAACGGGCCTATGAGAAGTATCCGAACCCCAAGGCGGTGATCTGCGTCCATCTCTATGGCACGCCTGCGAAGCTTGGTGAGATTATGGAGATCTGTGAGGCCCACGGCACGCCGCTCATCGAGGACGCGGCAGAATCCCTTGGCAGTACTTATCGCGGAAAGCATACTGGGACGTTCGGCAAGTATGGAATTTATTCCTTTAACGGCAATAAAATCATCACCACTTCAGGGGGCGGAATGTTTGTCTCCGCGGAGGAGGAGGCTGCAAAGAAAGTGACTTTCCTGGCGACGCAGGCAAGAGATCAGGCCAGACATTATCAGCACTCCCAGATCGGCTATAATTACCGGATGAGCAATGTCACCGCCGGAATCGGCAGAGGACAGCTGATCCACCTGGAGGAGCACAAGGCAAAGAAAAAGGCTATTTACGAGCGGTATAAGGCGGCTTTTGCAGAGATTCCCGCGATTCAGATGAACCCCATGAATGCGGAGGGGGATGCCAACAACTGGCTCTCCTGTATGACGGTCTCGCCGGATTGTGGAATAACACCTGATATGATAATGGACACATTGGACGAAAAACTCAACGCGGAAACCCGCCCGATCTGGAAGCCCATGCACATGCAGCCTGTTTTTGCAAACTGCGATTTCTGGCCGCACTACGGGGACGGCAGAAGCGTGGGGGAGGAGGTCTTTGCCAGAGGTTTGTGCCTGCCCAGCGATATTAAGAATACGGATGAAGAGATGGAGGCGATTATCCGCACGGTCAAAGGGATGTTTTAAGGGCAGGGGCGCAGACAGGAGACGGGAGTATGGATGCTTTGCAGGAGAAGGACAGGGCGCAGATGTGCGACGAGATTGCGGCTTTTTTTAAGGAGGAGCACGATCTGGAACTGGGCGTGATCGGTACCGGGCGGATTCTGGACTTTTTTCAGGAAATGTTGGGAAAACATATTTATAATAAGGCGTTGGATGACGCGAAACAGTTTTACGCCAGATATGCGGATAATATGGAGACGGACTATTATGCGCTGTATAAGGATGTGAGATAGATGGGCAGAAAGCGGCTCATGAAAAGGCGGTCAGAAGCAGAGCGCTTGAGATGATAGACAAGAATTTTTTGCAGGGGAAACCGATAGAAACTGATGGATATTATGGGTTTAGCCGGGCGCATGCGGAGCTTTATAAGGGAACTCTTTGGTAAAGTTATTTTGATACATCAAAATAACTTTACTTTTTTTGTTAATTATTCTATCATAGTTATATAAATAGAGGATACACTATAGATATATTAACTTTAATGGAGGATTGTCATGGTTATCCGGGAACAGATATTAAGGAAAATCAGACCATTTTATGACAGCGAACTGATCAAGGTTTTGATCGGTCTGCGGCGTTCGGGCAAATCGGTTCTGCTGCGGCAGATTATGGATGAACTTGTGAAAAGCGGTGTTGAGGAGTCACAAATCATCTACATGAACTTTGAAGACTTTCAGTATTCCTCTATTACAAATGCGGAGCAATTATATCAATATATTTGTGACCGAAGAAAAAAGGAAGAGAAATATTATCTTTTTTTTGATGAAATTCAGATGGTAAAGGAATTTGAACGGGTAATCAATTCTTTCCGGGCGACGTGGGATGTGAGTATTTTTATCACCGGTTCCAACGGAAAACTGTTGTCGGGCGAATTGGCGACTTTATTGTCGGGGCGGTATGTGAGCTTTCGGGTAACGCCTTTTTCTTTTATCGAATACTGTGAAATCAGGCGAATACAGGAGCCCTCGGATGAAGACCTGGTCGAGTATATGAATTGGGGAGGTATGCCGCAGCGGTTTGCCATGACGGGGGAAACGGAGACAAGGACTTTCTTGCAGGATTTATATAATTCTATTGTCCTGCGGGATATTGTCCAGAGAGCCGGGGCAAAAGAGGTAGATTTAATCAACCGCATTATGGAGTATCTGATGCTGAACCCGTCTCAGACCTTTTCGGCAAAGGGGATTTTGAATTATTTTAAAAGCGTGGATCGGACGGTCAGCGCACAGACCTTGTATAATTATTTGGAACATATACAGACTTCGCTGATCGTCAGCAAGGCGCAACGGTATGATATCCGCGGAAAGCAGCTGCTTACGACGCTGGATAAATATTTTTTGACCGATCTGGGATTGGGCCGGATTCACAACAGCGGCTATAAGTTGGAAATGGGTGCTATGCTTGAGAATGTTGTATATAATGAGCTTAGAAATCGGGGCTATGAGGTGTACGTTGGAAAGATACCGAACGGAGAAGTGGATTTTGTGGCGGTGAAGGGCGATCAAAGAGAGTATTATCAGGTGGCCTATTATCTTGCGGAGCAGTCGGTGGTTGACAGAGAGTTTGGGGCTTTTTCGTCGATTGCGGACAATTATCCGAAATATGTGCTTTCTATGGATAAGTTTGATTTTTCGCGGGACGGGATTATCCATAAGAATGTGATAAGGTTTTTGATGGAGGCGCAGGGATGACAGAACAACATAGTAAAATATATTATGCGATCAGATTACCATTCGGGATATGCGGCAGGAAGACGCGGCGATTATCACGGCGGAAGAGATTGCGCAGGGATGGGACGCAAGCATTGATAAATACGAGATGCGCCTGCGGGACAGGCGGGAGAAAAATGCTGTCCTTCTGGTGGCAGAGTATCGGGGAAAGGTGGCGGGATATATTAATATTTATCCGAAATCCGAGTGGGGCGCGTACGCGGGTAAAGGATATCCGGAGATTGTGGATTTTGGCGTTCTTGAAAAGTATAGGCGTCACGGGGTCGGCAGTAAACTTATGGATGTGGCGGAGCGGATTGCCAGAGAATACAGCGATAAGGTATATCTGGGCGTGGGACTGCACAGCGGCTACGGCAGCGCCCAGAGAATGTACGTGAAGCGCGGGTACATTCCCGACGGCAGCGGTGTGTGGTATTGCGACAAGGTGTGCGAGCCTTATGCGGCGTGCTGTAATGATGATGATTTAGTGCTGTATTTCCATAAGGAACTACGCTGACTCCTGAATAGCAGTTAGACAGAGAAATGTCATTGGCTCAGCCTGATAATTTCATTGAGACCAGGGGACAATTATGGTACAATGTACGCGATGGCAAACCGGTGTTTTTCGAGCATATACTGTGGATGAAGCAAAGAGGAACAATATATGTATAAGAATGGTATCAAGAGATGTTTGGACTTTACGCTGTCTTTGTGCGGCGTGATCGTTTTAAGCCCCATATTGGTGGTTCTGGCGGTTCTGGTGCGGGTGAAACTGGGGAGCCCGATTCTGTTTAAGCAGGAGAGGCCGGGGAAGGATGAAAGAATTTTTACGCTCTGTAAGTTTCGCACCATGACGGACAAAAGGGATGCGGAGGGGAATCTTCTGCCGGATGTAGAGCGGCTGACCAAATTCGGAAAGTTTCTGCGGGCGACGAGCCTGGACGAGCTGCCGGAGCTGTTTAATATCTTAAAGGGCGATATGAGTATGATTGGGCCGAGGCCCCTGCTTGTCTCTTATCTGCCCTACTATACGGAGCGTGAGCGGCTGCGGCACAGCGTGCGGCCGGGACTTACGGGTTTGGCGCAGGTCAGCGGGCGCAATTTTCTTGATTGGGACAGGCGGTTTCAGAAAGATGTGGAGTATGTGGAACATCTGACCTTCGGCATGGATCTGAAAGTGCTTTGGATGACGGTGCAGACAGTGCTTGGCCACACCGATGAGGTGGCGGAGGACACCAACGCGGCGGAAGGAAATTTTGCGGAGATTCGGAAGAAACGGCTTGAGGAGACAGGGAGTTTAGAGGCATGAATATTCTAATTTTGAGCGCGGGCACCCGCGATAAGGTAGTGCAGTATTTTAAGATGGAATTGTCAGGCAAAGGAAGGGTGATTGCAACGGACTGCTCCAATCTTGCGCCGGCTGTGTATGAGGCGGATGCCTTTTATCTTGTACCACGGATCACGGCACCCGACTATCTGGATGTGATACTGGATATCTGTAAAAAAGAAAAAGTAACAGGTGTTTTCTCCTTGATTGACCCGGAATTGTCTCTTCTCGCCAAAGAGCGCGAAAAGTTTCTTGCTGTGGGTGCCACGCCCATCGTCTCTGATTATGACTTGGTGGAAACTTGCTTTGACAAGTACAGAATGTTTGAACTGCTGCAGAAAATGCAGATTCCGACGGCAAAGTGTTATGCGGATAAGGAGGCTTTTTACCGGGCCAAAGAAGCAGGAGAGATCGACTATCCCGTCTTTGTGAAACCGGTGCGGGGCAGTGCAAGCATTCATATCAATCAGGTGGGAAGCGATAAGGTGATTGAGGTGCTCTGTGATCTCTATGACGACCTGATGATTCAGGAATACATGGATGGACAGGAGTATGGTGCAGATGTGTATGTGGACATGCTCTCCGGAAAATGCACGGATATTTTCGTAAAGAAGAAGATTAAAATGCGGGCGGGAGAAACGGATAAGTCCGTGTCCTTTAAGGATGAAAAGTTATTTTCCCTGATACGGGATTTTGTGGAAAAATGTGGTTTTCGCGGCATGATTGATATTGATATTTTTGAGATCGGAGGCGTTTATTATATTTCGGAGGTCAATCCCCGCTTCGGGGGCGGCTACCCACACGCCTACGGCTGCGGTGTGAATATGGCGGCGGCTGTGGTGAAAAACCTATTCGGACAGGAGAACGAGGTGCGGATTGGGGCATACCGGGAGGGAATCTGCATGATGAAGTTTAACGAAGTGATGATACGGGATATGGCCGGAGAGGAGATTGTGCCGTAGATGAAAAAAGTTTTGGTTCTGACAAATTCTTCGGGCGGATTGTATGATTTTCGCGGTGAGTTTATAGAAGCGCTGTGTCAAAAATACGAAGTATATGTGAGTATGCCGGACGACGTGAAGGAGGCGGAACTCGTAAAATTGGGCTGTCACATTATCAGGACGCCCATCAACCGCAGGGGAATCAATCCTCTTGAGGACTTGAAGTTATACCGCGCTTACGGTAAAATGATGAAGGAGATCAAGCCGGATCTGGCGGTGACCTACACAATCAAACCCAATATCTACGGCGGGTTTGCGGCGGGCAGGAGGAAAATTCCCTATATAGCCACGATCACGGGGCTTGGGGGCGCATTTGACAGGACAGGCCCTATTCTTAAGCTGATCGTCGGGATGTACCGTGCGGGCTTAAAACGGGCGGCATGTGTGTTCTTCCAGAATGAGGAAAACAGAGGGATCTTTCAAAAGATGGGTATCACGGCGAAGCGGACGCGGATGGTTATGGGTTCCGGTGTGAGTCTGGAAAAACACAGCTATGAGCCGTATCCTGTCGGGGAGGAAACACATTTCCTTTTTGTGGGCCGGGTGATGAAGGAGCGGGGCATCCTGGAATATATTGAGGCGGCCAGGCGTTTACATAGTGACCGGATATTTTTTGATATTATGGGTTACTGTGACGAGGATTATCAGGAGCTTCTGGATGATCTGGAAAAGGAAGGCGTGATCCGGCAGATTGGGTTTCACACCCAGGTACACGAGTATCTGGCGGCGGCAAGCGCCATTGTGGTGGCTTCTTTCCATGAGGGTATGTCCAATGCGCTGATCGAGGGTGCAGCCACAGGCAGACCGGTGATTGCCTCAAATATCAGCGGCTGTAAGGAGGCTTTTGAGGAGGGCGTGACAGGGTTCGGCTTTACGCCGGGGAAACCTGTAGAGTTGATAGACGCTATGGAAAAATTTCTGTCTCTATCCATGGAGGAACGGGCGGCCATGGGGCGGCGCGGCAGGGAGAAGATGGAGCGGGAGTTTGACAGGAAACTGGTGACGGCAGCCTATATGGACGAGGCGTCGCAGAACCTGACATAAAGATAAAAAATGCGATAGAAAAGGGAGAGCGGACAACGATGGATTTATATGAAAAATTGGTGAGCGGGGAGGAAAAGCTTTCACTGATCGGACTCGGTTATGTGGGTATGCCGATCGCGGTGGCTTTTGCGAGGAAAATCAAGGTGGTGGGCTTTGATTTAAACGAGGAAAAGATCGACCTGTATAAAAGAGGGATCGATCCCACAAACGAGGTGGGCGGCGAGGTGGTACGAAACACAAAAGTGGACTTTACCGCAGACCCGGCAAAACTGAAGGAGGCGAAGTTCCACATTGTGGCGGTTCCCACGCCCGTCAATGACGATCACACGCCGGATCTTTCCCCGGTGGAGGGCGCAAGCCGTATTTTGGGACAGAACCTGACGAAGGGTTCCGTGGTGGTGTTTGAGTCAACGGTATATCCCGGTGTGACAGAGGATATCTGCGTGCCGATCTTAGAGAAAGAGTCCGGTTTGACATGCGGCGTGGACTTCAAGATAGGCTATTCCCCCGAGCGCATCAACCCGGGCGATAAAGTACATAGACTGGAGACGATCACGAAAATTGTGTCGGGCATGGACGAGGAAACCCTCGATACGGTTGCGAAAGTCTATGAGTTGGTGGTGGAAGCGGGGGTTCACCGCGCGGAATCCATCAAGGTGGCGGAGGCAGCCAAGGTCATCGAGAACAGCCAGAGAGATATCAACATTGCGTTTATGAACGAATTGTCGATTATTTTCCACAAAATGGGAATTGACACCAAATCTGTGTTGGCTGCGGCGGGGACGAAGTGGAATTTCCTGCCTTTCATGCCGGGGTTGGTAGGCGGTCACTGTATCGGTGTGGATCCCTATTATCTGACCTACAAGGCGGAGCAGCTTGGGTATCACTCCCAGATCATCCTTTCCGGCAGACGGATCAACGACGACATGGGCAAGTATGTGGCGGAGAGTCTGGTAAAGGACCTGATCCGGGCAAATATTCCTGTCAAACATGCGAAAGTGGCGATTTTGGGCTTTACTTTCAAAGAAAACTGTCCGGATACCAGAAACACGAAAGTGATAGACATTTACAGAGAGTTGGGTGAATATGGGATTGTTCCCATTGTGGTTGACCCCGCGGCGGACGCTTCCGAAGCGGAGCGTCTCTATGGGATTACCTTCCAGACCATGGACGATATCAAGGATGTGGATGCTTTGATTGTGGCAGTGGCCCATGAACAGTTCCTGAGCCTTGACAGGGAGAAAATCTCTTCTTTCTTTAACCCGGCGCACAAGAGGAAGGTGCTGATGGACTTGAAGGGAATTTTGAACCGCGAAGAGTATCTGACAGAGGATTATCTGTATTGGAGATTGTAGGATTGAATAGAGATAAAAAGAGAGCTCTGTGTCTTTTCGCAGGGCTTCTTGCCTTTTTTTTGGGACTGCTTGCAGTCGGCGGTGTCGGTGTCTATAATGATTCCGAGCAGTATATTACGATGCACATTCACAGAGAGCCGCTTTATCCCCTTTATCTGGCGGTTTTTCGGGTGATTTTTGGGCAGAATTACCTGGTGGCGGCGATGGCAGGGCAGGGAATCCTGACGGCGCTTGGGATCGCAATGCTCACCGAGTGGCTGACAAGGAGATTTCACCTGAGACTGTGGGAGGAACTTCTGGTGGCAGCGCTGCAGCTTGCGCCCCATCTGATCACGCGGTATGTGTCGGCCCTGCATATTTTCCTCGAAAATTCGGTGATGAGCGAGGCGCTTTGTATTCCTTTGTTTGCCTTTTATCTGTATTTTCTTTTGCGGATGCTTTTTGAGGGTGGGGGCAGGAACACCGTATTTGCGTTAATTTTTTCATATCTTTTGTCCATGACCAGAGGGCAGATGATGACCACCATACTTCTGTGGGCGATATTGTTGGGGATCAGGGCTTTACTGCATAAAAAATACCGCGTGTTATTCATATGTGCGTCGGCGGTAATTTTTGTATTTCTTTTGCGAGATCTGACGGTACATGTGTATAATTACGGCGTTACCGGGTACTTTATGGGCAATACTTACGGCAAGGTGAATACTCTGACCAATGTGATGTATGCCTGTGACGAGGAGGACAGAGAGGTTTTTGCGGAGGGGGATCTGGAGCAGGCCTTTTTTGACCGGTTTTATGGAGAGGCACAGGAACGGGGGCTGAATTACAAGTTTGCAGGGGACAGTTTTGACGAGCGGGCGGCCTATCTGGAGGAAAACCATGATATTCTCAAATTCCAGATTTTGGAGGCGGGTTTATCGGCCTATTATTTCGGATTGGGAGAGGTGGATTATTACGAGCAGAGCAGCATGTCTGACGAGATGGCAGGAAAGATGATCGGGAAACTACTGCCGGCCTGCCTGGGACAGTGGCTGTACGACTATATTCTTTTGTGCCGTAACGGGTTTGTCAGGAGCATCGCGGTGGTGCATCCTTTGATTAATCCGATTGCTTTTCTGATTTATCTGTCTGCGGCGGGGCTTGCGCTCTTTCAGGTTTTTGGAAGGAAGAAGTATGCGGCGGCAATCGTTATGGGGACGGCGTTGTTATTTATTGCAGCCAATGTCTGCGCGACGTCGATTACGATTATGTGTCTGTCCCGCTATATGATATACGGGTTTGCGCCGTTTTATATTGCGCTGTACTTGTTGGTTCGCGAGGCGTGCGAAAATAAATTATTTTGGAGAGGGAAAAAATGAGCTATCAGGACATTACATTTGAAAAGGGCACTGTATTTCTTGTGACGGGAGGCGCTGGGTTTATCGGTTCGAATCTCTGCGAGGCGCTGCTCGCCATGGGGTGTACCGTGCGTTGCCTGGACGATCTGTCCACAGGAAAGTACGAGAACATCGAGCCTTTTTTGAAGAGAGAGGAATTTACCTTTATCAAGGGAGATATCCGGGACTTGGAAACCTGTAAGAGGGCGGCCGAGGGGGCGGAATATGTGCTCAATCAGGCGGCCTGGGGAAGCGTGCCCAGAAGCATCGAGATGCCGCTTCTCTATGAGGAGGTAAACATCCGGGGAACGTTAAATATGATGGAAGCTGCCAGACAGAGCGGCGTGAAAAAGTTTGTCTACGCCTCAAGTTCCTCCGTATACGGAGATTCCACGGAACTTCCCAAGCGGGAAGGGCAGGAGGGAAAGGTGATTTCCCCCTATGCGCTGACGAAAAAGACGGACGAGGAGTATGGCCGGCTTTATAAAGAATTGTACGGCCTTGACACTTACGGTCTTCGCTATTTTAATGTGTTTGGCCGCAGGCAGGATCCTGACGGGATGTATGCGGCGGTGATTCCGAAGTTTATCAAACAGCTTCTTCACGGGGAGACGCCCACCATCAATGGGGATGGAAAACAGTCCAGGGACTTTACCTATATTGACAATGTGATTGAGGCCAATCTGCGGGCCTGCCAGGCGGATGGCAGCGCGGCGGGGGAGGCCTTCAACATCGGCGCGGGCGGCCGGCTTTACCTGATTGATATGTATCATCAGCTCTGTCAGGCCCTCGGCGTGACTGTGGAGCCTAATTTTGGACCGCCGAGAAAGGGCGATGTGCGCGATTCCAATGCGAATATCAGCAAGGCGAGAAAGCTGTTGGGGTATGATCCCTCCTATGATTTTGAGAAAGGGATTGCGCTTGCCATCGACTGGTATAAGGAGTATTTGAAGTAACTGTTGACGGGTGACTGTGCAGAGCGCAGGATAGTGGAGAGGGGTATGGAATTTAGATTTGCCGGATACCGCATACAGATAGCGAAGGAATACAAAATCGACGGCACAATGCCGAAGATTTACAACAAGGAAGGGCAGCTTCTTGAAACGTATTTTATAAAAAACAGGCACTCCCAACATGCGCCTTTCGGACATGAGGGAAAGTATTTTTTCTGGGATCGGTATAATTACGGGCTTGACACACATTTTTACGGGCCGGAATCTTTGATGAAGACACTGGGAAACCCACAGGTCAAATATGGTATACTGACGGAGTCAAGAGCGATCGTGCCACAGGATTATGAGGTGTTTCAAAAACACAGGGGTCTGGAGAAAGAGTTTAGATATATTTTTACCTATGACGAGAAGATTCTCAATGAGATTGAGAACGCAAGATTTTATCCCATTGCGGCGGGCATTTGGAACCGCAGCATGAAGGAAGCGGCGTATCGGGAAAAGGACAGGGACTTGTCGATTTTGTCTTCGGATAAAGTGATCTGCGAGCTGCACCGTTTCCGGTTGGAGCTTGCCCGAATGTGCAAAAGGGAGGGACTTGCCGATACCTACGGCAGATTTGACGGCGGCGGGTATGTGAAGAGCGTGGACGAGACCCTTGACCGGTACCGTTTTGCGCTGATCATAGAGAACGACATCTCGGATTACTATTTTTCGGAACGTCTCACAAGCTGTTTTGCGGCACAGACCATACCGGTATATCTGGGCGCGCGAAAAATTGGGGATTTTTTTGACACGGACGGCATGATTTTGTTGGAGAAACCGGATTTGGATGAAGCGCGGAGCAAAATCAGGGAGTGCACAAAGGAGAACTACGAGGCCAGACTGCCGGCGGTGCGCCGCAACTATGAGAAGGTTCAGGAATATGTGAATATGCAGGATTATCTCTATGAGCACTATCTGATGAAAAAGTGAGGATGAGGGAATTATGAGGTACAGGGTAGTTGTATTCGGGGTGAAGGATACTTCGGAAAATATTATTAACTTTATCAGGGAGGAGATCTGTCCCGTGGATCTGGTCATCACGATCAGTCCGGAGGTGACAAAGAAAAATCAGGTTTCCGGCTACAAGGGACTGTCCGTTCTGACAGAAAAATACGGGATTCCCGTGCATGAGGCGGACAGCTATTTTCTGACGGATGAAAAAACACAGAAATTTATGCGGGAGAACGAGTTCGACATCGGCATTTCCATGGGATGGCAGCGGCTGATTCCCCAATCTGTGTTAGACTGTTTTAAACACGGTATCTATGGATTTCATGGCAACAGCGGTTATCTGCCCTTTGGCAGGGGCCGGTCTCCTTTAAACTGGTCGGTCATCCTCGGTGACACCCGTTTTAACCTGAATCTGTTCCGCTATGACGAGAAGGCGGACAGCCCCAATGTGTTTGCCACAGAAATGTTTTCGATCACGCCCCATGATGATATCCGCACGGCGCAGTATAAGAACATGATTTGCTCAAAACGCCTCATCCGCAGGCTTCTTGCCGCCTATGAAAGCGGCCATATTGAGATCAGGACGGATTCCAAAGATTTTGATTCCTGGTATGAGAAGCGCACGGCGGCCGACGGCAAAGTTGATTTCCATAAAAGAACACGTGATATTTATAATCTGATCCGCGGGGTGGCGGCGCCATTTCCGGGAGCTTTTGCGCTTTGCAGGGGGGAAGAGGTGCGCATCTGGCAGGCTCATCCTTTTGACGAGATGATTGATTTTTCGGTGTATGCGCCGGGTGAGGTGATAGATGTGTTTGACGGGAAACCGGTAATCCGAACAGTGGACGGTTCCCTTTTGATCGACCGATATGAGAGCGGCCTTGTGCTGAAGGCGGGGGATGTTTTGAATTAAAGTGAAAAGACAGGCATTCTTCGTATGAAGGAGTGTTAAAAAATGGAAAAAAAGATACGTGTACTGCATGTGTTGGGAGGGGTTGGCCTCGGCGGCGCGGAGAGCCGCATTATGGACCTTTACAGACAGATGAACCGGGATGAGATTCAGTTTGATTTTTTGGTTCATTCGGCTGCCGTAAAGAGGGGATTTAGCGAAGAGAGCGGCAGAAAACCGCAATTTTATGATGAGGAGATATTGGCTATGGGAGGGCATATTTACGTGCTCCCGAAATTTAAAGTATATAACTATTTCTCTTATAAAAGGGCCGTTCGAAAATTTTTTGCGAAACATAAGGAGTTTCGGGTGGTGCAGGGACATATGACCAGTACGGCGGGAATTTACCTTCCTATAGCTAAGAAGGCCGGGGTGCCGGTTACGGTGGCACATGCCAGGAATGCGGGTGTGGTGAAGGGGCTTAAAGGGGCGGCCACCCGTTTTTTCAGACAGGGATTGGCTGAGAAGGCGGACTTTTGCTTTGCCTGCTCGATGCTTGCGGGGCAGGATGTGTTTGGCAAAGATGTGGTGAACGCGGGGAAGGTTAAAATTATCCATAATGCCATTGATGTGAGACGGTTTACCTATGACGAAAAATTGAGAGAGACAGCAAGGCAGCAGCTTGGCATTTCCGGGAAACTGGTGCTTGGACATGTGGGGCGGTTTGAATATCAGAAAAATCATCCTTATTTATTGGAAGTTTTTGCGGCGGTCTGTGAGAAGAGGCCTGACGCTGTTTTGCTCCTGTTAGGCGAAGGAGAGAACAGGCTCGCCATGGAGGAACGGTGTAAACAGTTGGGGATTGCCGATCGGGTCAGGTTTTTGGGAAACTGTAAGGACACGGAGCGGTATTATCAGGCTATGGATATTTTTCTTCTGCCTTCCTTTTTTGAGGGGCTGCCGGGCGTGCTTGTGGAGGCGCAGGCGGCAGGACTGAAATGCTTTGCGTCAGATAGCATTACGAGAGAGGCGAAAGCTACGGATCTTGTGACTTACTTAAGTATAGAGCAGCCTGCGCAGAAATGGGCGGAAGAAATTTTAGCGCGGGCAGAGTATGAGCGCAGTGATACGTCCCATGAACTGACTGCGGCCGGTTTTAATGTGTACACGCAGGCCGGTGGTTACAGCCTTTTTTATGAGAAGGGGGACAGTTCAGGCTTATGAAAAAATTGCTGTTGATTGTACCGTCCCTGCATCAGGGCGGTGCAGAAAAGGTATGTGCCGCAACGGCTGTTATTTTAAAGCCATACTTTCAGGTGCAGATTGCTATTTTTGATTCCGCGAATATTGACTTTGACGTGGAAGGGGTTCCGGTGAGAGATCTGGGCCTGCCAAGCCGTCCTGGGAAATTTGCCAAAATCCTCAATGTATTTCGGCGGGGATTTCGTCTTAACAGGCTGAAAAAGAAGGAACAGATTGACATTGCCTACAGTTTCGGTCCCACGGCCAATTTGGCAAACATCTTTGCAGGACGGCTCTTTTCAAGAAAGGGCCCGGCGTGTTGGTTGGGCGTTATGAGCTATATGGATATGGACAGCTCCTGGCTTGGATTGTTTTGCAGGCGCTGCGACAAGCTTCTTTGCTGTTCGGAGACGCTTCGGCAGATGATTGCGGACAAATACGGCTGTGATCATACTTACACTTTGACGGGCTTTTTTGACATTGCCCAGATACGGGCACGGGCGGAAGAGGAGGAGGCTCAAATTCCGTGGACTGACGGCAGAATCATCTGCTCCATGGGACGGGAGGATGTGGTCAAGGGTTTCTGGCATCTGCTTAAGATTTTTTCGTTGATACACGAGGCGCTTCCCGATACCAAACTTTTGATTATCGGCAAAGGAGAGTTTACGCCTTACCGAAAGCTTGCCGCCGATCTGGGAATTGCGGAAGCGGTGTGCTTTGCGGGACTGCAAAAAAACCCGTACCCCTATCTGAAAAAAGGCTCTCTGTATCTGCTCACTTCTTACTGGGAGGGGTTCCCAAATGCCCTGGTGGAGGCCATGGCGTTGGGGCTTGTGGCGGTGGCCACGGACTGTATGACCGGGCCTGCGGAAATTTTTGATGGCAAATATGGGGTTTTGGTGCCAAATATGGGAAAGGACCCGGATCTGGATGCTTCCCACATAGAAGAGGAAGAGAGATGCACGGCGGCCCGGGTGGTCGAACTTATGGAAAATGAGGAGGAAATGGCGCGTTACAGCAGGCTTTCTGTGGAGCGGGCGGGCGTTTTTTCCAAGGAAGAATATATTCGGAAGATCAGGGAGTGGGCCAATGACTAAAATTGCTTTTCATTTAAATTGCCTAGAGCAGGGCGGCGCGGAGCGGGTGGTGTCCAATCTGTCCAACCGCTTTGTACAGAACGGCTACGAGGTGCTTGTGGCCACGGAGTGGCAGGGAGAGGATGAATTTTGGATCGATGAGAGGGTGCGGCGGGTGCATGTGGGCCTGCGCGAAGGCGACGAGAAGAAGCCCCGTATTGTGCAGTTTCTTTTGCGTATCCGCTATTTGAAACAGTTTCTGAAACAGGAGAAGCCGGATATTCTGATTCCTTTTGCGAGAAAAGCGCTCTACCGTGGGTTGACGGCGGCCTTTTTTATCAAGATTCCGGTCATTATTTCCATACGGACGGATCCGGTGGGGCATTATGACAGGCCCTTTGACAAGGTGCAGGTTCCCTTTCTGTTTCCAAGGGCTGACGGATGTGTGTTTCAGACCGAGGGGGCGAGAGAATTTTTCGCGCCGAGACTGCAGAAAAACTCGCGCATTATTTTAAACCCTCTGAATCCCAAGTATATCGGCGTGCCGGAGCCTGAGAAGCGGACGAAGACGGTGGTGCAGTCGGGAAGGCTGGTGGACTTTAAAAATCAGGTCATGCTGATTCGCGCGTTCCATGAGGTGCACAAGAAGCATCCGGACTATGATTTGAAAATCTACGGGAGAGACACGCAGGACGGCACGAAGGAGCTTTTGGAAAAGACGATTGAAGAGCTGCATGCGCAAGGATACGTGCATTTGATGGGAGCCAGTGACAGTCTGGAAAAACAGCTTGTGGATGCGGCCCTCTTTGCTTTCAGTTCGGACTGGGAGGGGCTTCCCAACGCGCTGATGGAGGCTATGGCCCTGGGGCTTCCCATTGTGGCTACGGACTGCCCCTGCGGCGGCCCGCGCACGATCATGACGAACGAGGTGGACGGTTTGTTGATTCCCATTAAGAACCAGAAGGCGATGGAGGAGGGGATTAACCGTCTGATCGAAGATCCTGCGCTAGCTGAGAAGCTTGGGAAAAATGCGAGAAAGATTGCCGAGAAGGCCAACGACGAGGCGGTCTATGAACAGTGGCGCGACTATATAGAAGAGGTGTGCGCGGCATATCGGAGGTAGCACGGGAAATGATGAAGCCTGAGAAGGACAGGAGAATAAAGTGGCCGGGGAAATATCAGCTTCTGGTATTGTCTCCCTTCGCGTTCTGCTACGCCTTTTTCATCGTTCTGGGGGACTGGCAGAGATCTGCGCCCTACAGCAATGCCCAAAATATGATGCGGCTTTTGCTCTGGGCGGTTATCAGTTACGGCGTGCTGCTCTTGCTTGGATTTCTTTCGGAGAATGGCGGCGCTCTTGCGAGGGAGGGGCATTGCCGTCCGGGGAAATGGCAGGTTTGGCTGCTGTTTTTTGCAATCTGTCTTTTGTGCTATCTGCCCTATTATCTCATGTATTTTCCCACTTGGTTTAACAATGACGCGATGTGGCAGATGGAGCAGGCGCTTGGGCTTACGGCGCCATCCAACCACCATCCCTATTTTCATACATTGATCACTAAGGTGTTTTTGGCGGCAGGTTATGGGATATTTGGCAGTTATACCGGGGCGGTGGCGTTTTATACCTTTTTTCAGATGGCGATGACGGCGGCGGTGTTCGGGTTTATGCTGTATCTTTTGTATCGCAGGGGCACTGCGCTGTTTTGGCTTGTGCTCGCTGTTTGTTTTTACGCTCTTCTTCCGGTCAACGGCATGTACAGCATCTGTATGGGGAAGGATGCCTGGTTCACGGCGGCATTTTTACTTTTTTTGTGGGCGGTGGAAAGCTGTGCCACCCGAAATGAGACACCAAATAGCGTTGGTGGACAGGGAGCGGCGGACAGGCGGCGTTGGCTTCTGTTCTTTGTGACGGGATTGTTGGTCTGCCTGCTCCGCAGCAACGGTATTTTTGTCTTTCTGGGGACGGTATTTTTTTTGATTTTATCACAGTTTTTGAGTGGCAAAGGGCGGGACGGAGTCGAAAGCCGGAGCGGTGAGACGGGCAGCAGGCAGCAGGCTTTTGGAAAGCGGCGGAATCTGTACGTTTCGGTGGCAGCGGTGCTTATTTTGTACCTGCTCTGGCAGGGGCCTGTGCTGCATGCGCTCCATGTGGAGCCGCCGGATACCATTGAAAGCCTGACCATGCCGACCCAACATCTTCTTTGCGCCTATGCAAGGGGCGGGAGCCTTACGACAGAGGAAGTGGAAATGTTGGAGGCGGTGGTGCCGCTATCGCAGATTGACGACTATTACAACCCCTATCTGTTTGACATGACGAAAAATTATATTCGTGAGCACGGCAACCAACAGGTGATTGCCGATCACAAATGGGAGTATGCAAAACTCTGGCTGCGGGTGGGGCTAAGAAATCCCATGCTGTATCTGGAGGCACAGATCAGACAGACGGCGGGGTATTACGCCTTACATATTCCCCATGACCAGATTCTTTACAGTGAATACTTTATGGTGGAGAATCCCTTCGACATCGAAACCCAGAGGAAGATTTTCAGCTACGACGCAGGGCTTGCCATGGGAGAGTTCCTGCAATGGTTCCAGAGATGTTATAACAAAGTATGGAGCCTTGGCATGAATACGTGGCTCTTGCTTGCGGCCTTTGCCTGCGCGCTGTACAGGAGGCGGGATGCGCTTGTGTTTGTGCCGTGCGTGATGCTCTTGGGAAGCCTGTTTTTGGCGACCCCGGTCTACAATGAATTCCGTTATGCCTATGGGGTGTTTGTGGCGCTGCCGTTTATGTTTAGTGTTTGTTTTGGGAGGGAAGAATTTTAAACCAAAACGGAAAGATTTTTATATGAAATCATGGTTATCCTTAAATATATCTATACAAAAATATTGATAAAGAATGTTTTTGTGAATATAATATTTGTATTATAACGAGAAGGTGATTGTATGGAATATATTACTGTAAAAGAAGCAGCAATGCAATGGGGAATATCGGTTCGAAAAATTCAAATCTTATGTAGCGAGGATAAACTTGATGGTGCTGTTAGATTTGGAAATACATGGGCTATACCCAAAACGATAAGCAAACCCGTGGCTCATAGGGCTAAAACAGAAAAATATATTAAAGAAGAAGAGCGTACGGTTGAACCAATTTTGAAATGGGCTGGGGGAAAAACCCAATTATTACCAGAAATTTTGCCGAGAATTCCAAACAAATATAATAAATATATTGAGCCGTTTATTGGTGGAGGAGCTCTTTTTTTTAGGTTACAGCATGGAAATTCTGTTATAGCAGATTCGAATCCAGAATTAATTAATTTGTACCAACAGATTGCAAATAATTGTGAAAAAGTTATTCAAATATTGAAAACATATGAAAATAGTGAAGAAATGTATTATAGAGTAAGATCAATTGAATGGACAGATGTTTCAAAAATTGAAGCGGCGGCACGGACTTTATACTTAAACCGCACGTGTTTTAATGGATTATATCGATTAAACAGAAAGGGACAATTTAATACTCCTTTTGGAAAATACAAGAATCCGACAATTTGTAATGACAAAAGACTATGGGCAGCATCTGATTTGCTAAAAAATACTATTATAATTTGCGGTGACTATATTGAGGTATTAGAAAAATATGCAGAGAGAGATGATTTTATTTTTTTGGATCCGCCATATATGCCCATTTCGAATTATGCAGATTTTAGAAGATATACGAAGGAGCAATTTTGTGAACAGGATCAGAGGAATTTGGCAGATATAGTGCATAAATTGGCACATAATGGATGCAAAATTATGTTAACTAACTCCAACCATCCGCTTGTAAAAGAGCTATATGGTGATTATATGATTAAGGTGATTCAAACGAAAAGAAATATAAATAGTCATGGAGATAAAAGAAAAGGAGAAGATGTGATTGTCACAACATATTAGATTAGAGCCAGAAAAACAAATATTGCAATTTCCACCTACACGGTATATGGGATCAAAAAGAAAAATATTAGATGAGATTTGGAATGTGTCGAAGCAATTTGATTTTGATTCTGTATTAGATCTTTTTTCCGGTTCTGGCATTGTAAGTTACATGTATAAGGCAAATGGGAAAAGAGTTATTTGCAATGACTACATGCATATGTCATATGTGATGGCTAAATCATTGATTCAGAATAATAAAACTATATTATCTATGGAGGAAGCAAAAGATTTGACGGTGGAAAAGTGTTGGGTTGATGATTTTGTGAGTAGAACTTTTAAGGATATATATTTTAATGATGAGGACAATCATTTTATTGATGTTGTCAGAACTAATATTGTTGCTATGGAAGACGACTATAAAAAAGCAATAGCATTAGAAGCACTTATTCGAGCTTGTGTCAAGAAAAGACCAAGGGGAATATTTACATATGTCGGTGACAGATACAATGATGGGAGAAAAGACCTACAGAAATCTTTCTATGAACAATATATTGGCGCTGTTCAGTGCATTGATAATGCAGTTTTTTCAAATGGGAAAAGAAATATGGCATATAATGAAGATTCTATGACATTGCAAAAGACAGTCGATTTAGTTTATATAGATCCTCCATATTATACACCTAAGTCAGATAATGAGTATGTAAGAAGATATCATTTTGTAGAAGGGTTAGCACGTGGTTGGAGAGGGGTAAAAATTCAAGAGGATACCAAAACAAAGAAATTTAAGTCATATCCGACACCTTTTTCAACTAAAGGAGGGGCAGCAAAAGCCTTTGACACTATTTTTAATAGGTACAAGAACTCAATTCTAATTGTATCATATTCTTCAAATGGGTTACCATGCCTTGAGGATATGATTAATATTATGAGGAGATACAAGGAGTATGTTGAAGTGATACCTATAGATTATAGATACTGTTTTGGTACACGAAAAAATACTGAGCGTAATGAGGTTAAGGAATATTTGTTTGTGGGGTATGATAATGGGAATAAATAGAGAAATAGAACGTGTAGAAAATAATAAATATAGGATAACTGAAACGGTAAAGAGAATGACAGCCTACGGAGAAAAGCTTGTTAAACAAACAAGGATAGTGGAGAATCCTATTAACATTTGGCTGATAGGTAATACAGGTATGCGCAATCCATGGAGAATTCCAAGTGGATTTAAAGCATATGTTGAATCAAATATGGTAGGTCGGTTACGAGATGTAGAGGATCAAAAGGCATTTAAGAGGTATTTGGCTCAAATTGGAGAAATTGGCGGAAGTGATGATCGAGACGAATCAGCGAGTATAACACGAAAGTATAGATTAATGTTTAACAAATTTGGATTTACATATCCTGAAATTAATAAAAAGAATGGATTTAATCAAGAAGAAATCGGACCAGTTGATGGGGTTACTCCCCTTGGACAAGCCTTTTATAATGCTAGGACAATTTCAGCGCAGCAGGAATGTTTTTTAAGAGGAATGATAGTTCCGTTGGAAATGCTTGATGAAAATATTTTTTATTCGCCCCTGCTATGGACTATTAATATAATGTTGGAATTAGAAAAGAGGATAGGGGATGCAATGATTAACTTTATAGAATTTGCAATTTGTGTGCAGACAACGACACCTCATGATGATATTAATGGGGTTGTAAATGATGTTTTAATGATTCGTGAAGAAAGAAATAAGGCAGAGAATAGGAGAAGATTTGATCAGGAAATTGTTGACAAATATGCTGAAAGATACGTTAAGGATAGACATAATTTTTTAGATTATGCAGATATGAATATTCGGTACTTGCTTTGTACTGGTATTTTTAAACATGTTGGAAGAGGGATAACATTAATACCCGAATATCATTCAATGGCTATAGACTTGGCTGTAGGTATGATTAGTTTAGATAATATAAAGAATCAATATATAAAACTCTGTAATGGAGCAGAATTGCCGACTGACAATACTGAAAAAGCTAGTAAAGTTTTAAAAGATTTGATAACGCAATTGGATGAGTGCCACATTGCGTATTCGGTTCCTGATATTCCATTAGATTCTGCTAAAAACATCAATATTGTGCGACATGAATTAAAACAGAACATTGATCAATATAAAGAGGAGTTATACGCAAAGGATCAAGAAAATGAATGGGAAGAAATATATGAATATATGAGTTTATTGACTGTAAACAATGGACGAGAAAAGGAAATTGGAGAAGATTATAGTATTCGTGTTCCAAAAGCCGAGGCGGCAGCCTATCTAGAATGGATATTGTGGAGAGCTTTTTTAGCAATTGATCATACAAAAAATAAGCCATATGAAGCAAGAAGATTCAATGTAGATCAAGACTATTTTCCGGTTGGCACTGCACCAGGTGGTGGCCCTGATCTGATATTTGAATTTGAAAATTACTATATTGTGATAGAAGTAACAATGTCAACAAACTCAAGGCAGGAAGCGATGGAAGGAGAACCTGTGAGACGTCATGTGGCTGATTTAGTTATGATTTCTGAAAAACCTGTATATGGCGTGTTTATAGCTAATAGGATTGATTCAAATACTGCAGAAACATTTCGGATTGGAGTTTGGTATAATCAGAACGATGAAAAATTAACATTGAAGATTGTACCGTTGACGTTAAAGCAATTTGCCGAGTACTTTAAATATATGTTTGAAAATAAAGAAGTATCTCCTGAAAAATTTTTGCAATTATTTGATAAATGTTTTTGCGCTAAAGCGGATAAGAGTGGCCCAGAGTGGAAAGCAGAAATAGCTAATATTGTACAAAAGTCAATGTAAATATTTGACTGAGTTATATATAATGGAAAATAAAAGAATAAATAATGTAATTGTACATAAAAATAAAGGGAGGAAAACAATGTATAATTATTTGAACAATTATAAAGGGCGAATAGATTTGGTAAAATTATATGGTGACAATTCATTATTACTATATGCATTACAGTTAAGATATGATATTGAGGACATTATTTCGGTTGCTTCAGAAGCGTTAACAGATGGAAGTGATGATAAAAAGTGTGATTTAATATATATAGACAGAGATGCAGGGTTTGCGGTAATCGCACAGGCATATATGAAGAGAAATCCAACAGATTCTGATCTGGCTAAGGCGAGTAAAGCAAGTGACTTAAATACTGCGGCATCTTGGATCTTTACACGAGATATAAATGATATACCTGAAAGAATAAAGGATTTAGTTAGTGAATTACAAGATGCTATAAAAGAGGGCGATATTAACACTATATATTTTTGGTATGTTCATAATATGAATGAGAAAAATAATCCAGAGGTGCAAGAGGAATTAAATACCCTGCAAATTGCAGCACAGAAGCTAATGAACGACTTCGTTGGAGATACTTCTGTTAAAATTGTTGCACTGGAAGTTGGAAATAACACAATAGAACGTTGGTACAATAATTCTAGTAAAAGAATTACCATTGAAAATTCAATAAAGGTAGACGGAAATGGAAAAGCGTTTGAAGTTAGTGGAGAAAAATGGAAATCCTGTGTTACCGCAGTAAAGGGAAGTTGGATAAGAAATTTATATTTGACATATAAGGATGATCTCTTTTCAGGGAATCCAAGAAGTTATTTAGGCGCGGGTAAGAGAAAAAATAAAATTAATTTGGGAATTATGGAAACGGTACAAGAGCAACCCGAAAATTTTTGGGCCTACAATAATGGATTGACAGCGCTTGTAAATGATTATGAAATAGAAGACGATATGATTAAAAAAGTATATGGCATAACGATTATTAATGGTGCGCAATCAACAGGTGCTATTGGTGCAGTTGAAGAGTTAAACGATGATTTTCTCGTACCAATACGATTTATTGTGTGTAATGAGCCCAAAATTATAGAGGAAATTATTAACAATAATAATAAACAGAATGAGATTTTACCTTCTGATTTAAGAAGTAATGACAAACAACAAGTTAGATTAAGAAAAGAATTTGAAAAATTTCCGGAATTATACTATAGCGGTGGGAGAAGGGATAGCACAAGAGTAAGAAATAAAGAAGTTTTTGATCCCTATCTAGTTGCCCAAACGCTATTGGCATTTCATGGTGATTGTGTGACAGCCTATAATTCTAAAAAAATTATATGGGATGATGATAAAGAATACACTAATATTTTTTCTGATCAACTTACTGCAGAGCATATTATTTTCGTTTATTCACTAGGGAGAGCAATTGATGAGTATAAAATAAACTTAAATAATAAAAAAGAGCAGAGAACAGAGATAGAAAACGAAGAACTTGCCTTTTTAAGTAAAAGAGGTTCGAAAATGTTATTAATAGCAGCGGTAAGCACTTGCATGGAAAGCTTGCTTGGAAAGAAAATATTAGATTCTTGGAAACTTGCCTTTAAAAATAATACAAATTTTGAAAAATTAGTAGAGAATTGGTCGACGGTGCTAAACGTTCTATTACCTTTTCATTCGACCTTAGAACCAGCAATTGTTGATGGACTGAAAAGTAAAGAATCGACACAAAATGCGACAAAGCAGTTAAGAGCGATGTTAACATCGTTTAGTATGATGTATGCAAAACAATTGAAACCATTTGTTGATATTATAAATACAGATATGTAAGTGTACTTATAACAACTATGATTAGATGGCGAGATGTCGTCTGAGTTAGACACAACGAAGAAACTGTTTGAGAAGCATTCCTCCAAGCCTTATAACCCTAAACTGGCAAATGTTTTCTTTAAGAGCGGTATGATAGAGGTGTGGGGCAGAGGTTTTGATAAAATTAAAGAAGCTTGTGAAAAATATGATGGACGCTTGCCAGAATACACAATAAGCTCATCTGGAATTATGGTGCTTTGTAAGGCGTGTGATAAGTATTTAGAATTGTTGCAAGGTACACTGCATCATGGTCAAAATGACCAAGATGGTCATGATGCGGTCATGATGATTTTGGACTTTTGTAAAGAAGCAAAATCCATACCGGAAATCATGGAACAATTTGGATTTGACAGCAGGACGAGCTTTAGAAGAAAATATTTAAATACATTAGCCTGAATTATTCATGAGGATCTAATTTCTTCATGATAATCCGATATTTTGTTTGT
>CAMXPV010000013.1 GCA_947245585.1 uncultured Lachnospiraceae bacterium
ACAACAGAGCACGTCAGGGATCTATTACGCAGGAATTAACAGAAATTATCGCAGGCGCAAATGCGATCAGCTAAAATTAAATACGAGTGAAAGGAAAAAGAGATGGCAGAAGTAAAAACAAGTGAAAATCTTGGAAAGATCACTCAGATCATCGGTGCCGTACTTGACATTAAGTTTTCGACAGGCAGTCTGCCGGAGATCAATGATGCAATCAGAATTCCGCTCAAAACCGGCGGAGAACTGACTGTAGAGGTGGCACAGCATCTGGGTGACGATACCGTCAGATGTATTTCCATGGGTCCTACCGATGGACTTGTGAGAGGTATGGATGCGGTTGCAACAGGCGCTCCCATCACAGTTCCTGTAGGAGAAAATACACTGGGACGTATCTTTAACGTTCTGGGAGAACCGATTGACAATAAACCCGCGCCGACGAATGTGGGACATGAGCCGATTCACAGGCCGGCTCCCACCTTTGAGGAACAGTCTACGGCGACGGAACTTTTGGAGACCGGCATCAAGGTCGTTGATCTGTTATGTCCTTATCAGAAGGGTGGTAAAATCGGACTGTTCGGCGGCGCCGGCGTTGGTAAGACGGTGCTGATTCAGGAATTGATCCGTAACATTGCGACAGAGCACAGCGGTTACTCCGTATTTACCGGTGTAGGAGAGCGTACCAGAGAAGGTAACGATCTTTACCACGAGATGGAGGAATCGGGCGTTATTGACAAGACGACGATGGTGTTCGGACAGATGAATGAGCCTCCGGGAGCGAGAATGAGAGTCGGACTGACAGGTCTGACGATGGCGGAGTATTTCCGTGACAAGGGCGGTAAGGATGTGCTGTTGTTTATCGACAATATCTTCCGTTTTACACAGGCAGGTTCCGAGGTGTCCGCACTGCTTGGACGTATGCCTTCCGCCGTGGGTTATCAGCCCACGCTGCAGACGGAGATGGGCGCTTTGCAGGAGCGTATCACTTCCACAAAGAGCGGTTCCATCACTTCCGTTCAGGCGGTATATGTGCCTGCGGATGACTTGACAGACCCCGCGCCGGCGACCACATTCGCGCATCTTGACGCGACCACAACGCTTTCCCGTTCTATCGTGGAGTTGGGTATTTATCCGGCGGTTGATCCGCTTGAGTCCTCATCCAGAATCCTTGACCCCAGAATCGTAGGGGAGGAGCATTATCAGGTAGCCAGAGGCGTGCAGGAGATTTTGCAGAAATATAAAGAGCTGCAGGATATCATCGCTATTCTCGGTATGGATGAGCTTTCCGAGGAAGATAAGCTAGTGGTTGCCCGTGCAAGAAGGATACAAAGATACCTGTCCCAGCCGTTCCACGTAGCGGAGCAGTTTACCGGCATGAGCGGAAAATATGTGCCGATTTCCGAGACCATCCGCGGATTTAAGGAGATCATGGAAGGTAAGCATGACGACATTCCGGAGAGCTATTTCCTGAATGCGGGAAGTATTGACGACGTGGTTGCACGCGTTAAGAAGTAAGCGTACTGAATAGCCGCAGGAGGTAATTTATGGCTGAGGATAGCAGAAACTTTACATTAAAGATCATCACACCGGACAGGGTCTTTTATGAGGATCAGGTGTCCATGGTGGAGTTCAATACGGTCGAGGGTGAGGTCGGAATCTATAAGGAGCACATTCCTATGACGATGATCATTGCACCCGGAATCCTTACGATCACCAAAGATCAGGAGATATCGGAGGCGGCGCTCCATGCGGGCTTTGCCGAGGTGCTCCCGGATCAGGTCACGGTGCTTGCCGAGATTATTGAGTGGCCGGAGGAGATTGATCTAAATCGTGCGGAAGAGGCAAAGTCCAGAGCAGAGGAGCGTATCAGGGAGCATGCGCCTGGAACGGACATGCGCAGAGCTGAGATGTCCTTAAGAAGGGCCGTAGCCAGAATAGAGACCGTACAGAAATGATAACAGTTTACACACAGGGGGGCGGGATACACCGTTCCCCTGTTTAAACGGATGGAAAAGGAGAAGGGGCTTGGTATTGGAAGCTCCCGGCATGGAACAGATGCGGAAAATTCAAACAAAAATTATTGCGATTGTGGTATTGGCGACAGTATGTGTTTCGGTGGTTGCAGGGATTGTGAGTACGGCAGTGACCCGATATTCTACTACTGCGGCGCTTGAAAAGAATGCTTTGGAAACGGCGGAGCTTGCTGCTTTGGCGGCGAAAAATATGATTTCTACCTATACATTGACAATAACGGAAATGGCATCGAACGCGACCCTTTTGGATGACAATATTTCACTGGATGAAAAACAGGAGTTCATTCAGGAACGGGCGGATATTTATTATATGCGGTTTGGAGGTATGGCCGATATAGAAGGTTACGATGCTGTTCACGATGTGGATATTTCAGGAGAACCCTTTTTTCAGGCGGCTGTACAGGGGAACAGTTATATGTCTACCCCCTATATAGATGGCCAGGATACATATATTATGGTTGCTGCTCCGATCAGGGAAGGCGACGTGGTGAAAGGCGTGCTTTATTTTCAGTGCGACAGCAGTATTTTACAGTCTATCATTGAAGGGCTGCAGATCGGAGAGGAAGGCGAGGCCTATATTCTGGATAAAGAGGGCACCACAATTGCTTATGGGAATCAGGAGTCGGTGCTGAACCAGGAAAATGTTATGCGGGAAGCGGCGGAGAATCCCGATGATGAGGGGCTTCAGACAGTAGCGGCGATCGAAAAGAAAATGACGCTCGGTGAAGTCGGTGTAGAACGATTCTATTACGCGGAGGACCAGTCAAACAATATTCAGAGTTATGCGCCCATTGCGGGGACGGATGGATGGTCGATTGCGGTGACGATAGATGAGGATGAATTTATGCGTCCGGCAGAGTATGGAAATATTTTACAAATCGCGGTCTGTGCCGCGTCATGTATCGTGATTATTATTATTTCCATGAGAGTCAGCCATTCTATCGTTTTGCCCATGGTAAAGTGCGCGAAGCGAATCCAGGCGCTTTCGCAGGGTGATTTGGGAAGCCCGGTTCCACAGGTGAAAAGTAAGGATGAGACGCGGATACTGGCGGATTCCACTATGCAGCTTGTCAAAGATTTTGGCGCGATTGTGCATGAAATGCAGGACATTCTCGGCGCGATAGCGGACGGGAATCTGACCCGGCAAGTTTCAGGGCAGTCCTATCCCGGTGATTTTGCAGTTTTGTGGGAATCTTTGCGGATTATTGGTGAAAAATTGAATGCCACCATGACAGGCATTGTCTCTGCGTCCGGTCAGGTTTCAACAGGATCAGAGCAGGTGGCCGTCACTGCTGCGACTTTGTCCCAGAGCGCGATGGAGCAGACAAGTGCAGTAGGAGAACTTTCCGGGACCATTTCCAATATGAGCACGGAGGCAAAGGGAATTGCGCAAATGACGGAACAGGCAAAAGATGTCGTGGGTGAGGCGGGGAAAAAGCTTCAAGAGAGTGATGAGTATATTGACAGCCTGAATGAGGCGATGAGCCAGATTACACAGTCGTCCGGTGAAATCAGCCGTATTATAGATACCATTGAAAACATTGCTTTCCAGACAAATATCCTGGCGCTTAACGCGGCGGTGGAGGCGGCGCGCGCCGGGGAGAGTGGAAAAGGCTTCGCCGTGGTGGCGGAAGAAGTGAGAAGTCTGGCGACCAAGTCGGATCAGGCGGCGAAAGCGACCAAGGAGCTGATTGAACGTTCCGTCAGCGCGGTCGAAAGTGGAAGTCTTGTTGTGGGAAAGGTGACTGACTCGGTGACTGTTGCGGCGAAGATGGCGGAAGAGGCAGTGGAGCAGATGGAGCAGGTGGCAAAATCCGTGGAGGAACAGACGGATGCAATCGGGCAGGTTGCCGAGGGCATTGAACAGATATCCGGCGTGGTACAGAATAATTCTGCCACCGCAGAGGAAAGCGCGGCTACCAGTCAGGAGTTATCCGGTCAGGCAGCGATGCTCCAACAGTTGGTAGGTAATTTCAGACTTTTGAAAAAATAGGGATTTTGCGCCAGTGTCATGCGGTGGTCACAAAATTTTCACGTTCCGGCGGCCTTGCCATATGATAAAACAAAGGGACTGATTATTATGGTGAGTGTATGAGACAATCAAGAATTTTACCGTTTTATATGGCTTATCCGATGCCGCTTTTTTATCAGGAGCAGGATACGGTGACGCGAGATCTGGAATATTTGCAGGAGATGTATCCTGTGGAGGCGAAGAAATACCAAAAGGTGATTGCAGGGGTTCTGGATCGGTTAGACTATGAAGGCAGTATGATTTATGACGAATATCCCGACAAGTGGCAGATTTACCGTCTGACACAGATTGTCGTGAATGAATTAAAACAGACTGAGGATGAAAAACAGGATTGGGACCGGATTACAGAGTTTGTTCAGGTGCTTTTGTGCTGTGAGATTTATAAAAGGCGCCATATCAATCAGAACGGTGTTTTGATGTTTTGACAGAGGAACTGGCAGTACATGAAGAGAGCAATTATAAAAGGCCTTTGTCTGGGATGTATTTTCGCGCTTGCGTTGATGATTCTCAGCATGGTGATGAATCAGGGAAACACGGATATGACAACTGAGATGGGAGAGGCGACCTACCCTGTGCTGTCCATGTATGTGGGCACATACAGGGTGGGGAGTCTGCATGGGTATGCCCAAAATATGGAATCGGCCTATTTAAGGGACAACCTTCAGCCTGTCGGCGCTGATCGAAAAATAGATGTAAGGATAGACACTTATGGACGTGAAATTGACGAAATTGGCTTTGAAGTGCGAAGCTTGGACGGAGAACGTCTGGTGGAGAGCACGTCGGTGGAGAAATACGAGGAAAAGGATGGGGAGATCTCTTTTTCAATTACCCTGAAAGATTTGATAGAAAGCAATACGGAATACATGTTGGTTTTTCTTGTCACACCGAAGGAGAATACGCCCATTCGGTATTATTCCAGAATTGTGTTAAGCGACTCCCTTTTTATTCAGGAAAAACTGGATTATATCATGGACTTTCATGAGCGGACCTTTGACAAGGAAGCGGCGGTGGAATTGACAAAGTATTTGGAATCCAATGCGGAGGGAGACAATACCACTTTTAGCAAGGTGACGATACACTCCAATTTTAATCAGGTGACATGGGGAGATATGGCGGTAGAGAGGACAACGCAGCCGCGCATTATCATTAAGGAACTTGCGGAGCATACGGGCGCTTTTAACATAGAATATCTGGTAAATGTAAAAAAAGGAAAACAGACGGATTATTATCGTGTGAAAGAGTATTACAGAGTCCGTTACACACCGGAACGGATGTATCTGTTGGACTTTGAGAGAGATATGGAGCAGGTCTTTGACGAGGACGCTTCGGTTTATGTCAATGACAAGATTGTGTTGGGGATAACTGGAGACAAAGTGACGCTGCAGGAAAGCGATGGCGGAAATGTGTTTGCTTTTACGGTGGCAGACAAGCTTTACAGTTATAATGTGACGGATAACAAGTTAGCCAGACTTTTCAGCTTTTACGGAAATACGGAGGAGCTTCTGGATGAGAGAAGCGCATATAACCGCCATGACATACGAGTGCTGACGGTGGATGAGACGGGAAATATACTTTTTTTAGTCTATGGATATATGAACAGGGGACGGCATGAAGGGTGCGTGGGCGTAGCGCTCTACGGATATAACAGTGTGGCGAACACCGTGGAGGAGATGGTGTTTATTCCCTATGATAAGTCCTATGAGCTTTTAAAGAAGGATATCGAGGAACTCTCTTATCTGAGCAGGACAGGCAGCTACTATTTCATGATGAGCGGCAGTGTGTACGCGGTGGATCTGCAGTCTCTGGAAGTGCGGTCTGTGGTGACAGGATTAAGAGAGGGGGGCTATCATGTTTCAGAGTCCAATAAAATGCTAGTTTGGCAGAATGGGGATGATCTTTATGCGGCAAAGGAACTTATTCTGATGAACCTGAACACACAGAAGCAGACAAAAATCCAGGCGGGCGCAGGCGAGTATATTTCCGTAGAGGGATTCATGGAGGAAGACTTGGTCTATGGATTGGCGAAGAAGCGGGATGTCAGGGAAAACAGCACGGGAATCACGACGTTTCCCATGTATTGTCTGAAAATTCAGAGTGACAGCGGCGATATACTCAAAACGTATCAGAAGGATAATGTCTATGTCGTGGGCAGTGAGATTGAGGAAAATCAGCTTACCTTGTTTAGGGTGACATATGATGAGGAAAGTGAAAGCTATGTGTCAACAGCCAACGACCAGATTATGAACACGGAGGAGGTTAAGAGCGGACTCAACCAACTCAGTTATGTGGTTACGGAAACTTACGAGACAATCTGCCAGATCGCAGTGAAGGATGAGATAGACGGCCGTGCAATGAAGCATTTGACACCCAAAGAGATTTTGTTTGAAGGCAGTCGTTCGGTTGGGGAACTGGCAGGCGAAGCAACGGAAAAATATTTTTATGTATATGGGAAAAACGGCATAGAAGATATTCATGTCAATCCTGGAAAAGCGGTGGATTTGGCATACCGTACAGCTGGGGTGGTGGTGGATGACGACGGAGACTATGTCTGGAAGAGAGAAACCAGAAGCACGCGCAATCAGATTATGGCAATCACAGAAAACGAGGTCACGGAGACGAAGGGTTCGCTTGCAGTCTGTCTTGATACCATTTTAAAATACGAGGGCATTTCAAGAAATACGCAGAACCGTTTGAATCAGGGGGATACTGTCTTCGACATCTTAGAGGGTGATCTGCAAAACTGTACCATTCTGGATTTGTCCGGATGTACTCTGGATGCGGTATTGTACTATGTCAATCAGGATATTCCGGTATTGACCACATTGGAGGATGGCAATGCGGTGTTGATTGTGGGATTTAATGAACTCAACATTGTGGTGATGGACCCTGGCGACGGGACGTTGGAAAAGAGAGGGATGAACGATTCTACGCAGTGGCTTGAGGAAAACGGCAACCAGTTTATCTCCTATATCAGAAAGGATTAAGGCGGAAACAGCGGATGAGAAAGTCAGACATTGCGGTGATTTTTGATATGGACGGCACCATTTTTGACAGCGAAAGGCTGGTTCTGGATTGTTGGATGAGGATTGGTGAAAAATACGGGATTCCCGATATTGGCGAAGTGTTTGTGCAGTGCATCGGGACAAACAAAGTACGCACGCAGGAGATCGTTTTTGGACATTACGGGAGGAACTTTCCCTATGAAAAATTCAGTGAGGAAAGTTCTGTATTGTTTCATGAGATTACAGACAAGGAGGGACTTCCGGTAAAAGCGGGAGCGCGGGAAATTTTGGCGTACCTGCGGGAACAGAAAATCCCTCTTGGGCTGGCCTCCTCCACGCGGCTTGCGGTTGTCACGCAGGAGCTGAAGGATGCCGGTCTCTATGAATATTTTCAGACGGTGGTGGGCGGCGATCTGTTAAAAAACAGCAAGCCGGCACCGGATATTTACCTGATGACCTGCGAGCGCATGGGTGTTCTGCCTCAGAATACGTATGCCATAGAGGACTCTTACAACGGTATTCGGTCGGCTCATGCTGCCGGAATGCGTCCCATTATGGTGCCGGATATGATGGCGGCAACGGAGGAAATGGAGAGGCTGAGCGAGAGGGTGTTTGCGGATTTGGTGCAGGTGAGGGGATATTTGGAAGAGAAAATAAAGGGCGCAGTCTAAAAGATGCGCCCTTTGTATTTTTCCAGAATCGTCAGTAAAATCATCCCCAAAATGCCGCAGGATATGATTTCCCCGGCGCCCACGGTCAGGCAGTAGAAGCCGAGGCACTGTATCAGGGACATACCCTCGATCATCAGGCCGTAACCGTAAACTAAAATAAGAGGAACGATAATGGTGTTGGCAATAATCGGACAGACCGGTGCGCACCATTTCCATCTGCGGAGTGCATAAGTGCCAAGTGCACCTAACAGCGTGGCAAGAGAGCCGAAAATAATGTCGGGCATGGCGCAGCCTGTCAGAATATTACTTAGCAGACATCCGATCATAAGTCCCGGTATGGCAGCTGGGGTGAAAAAGGGAAGAATGGTCAGCGCTTCTGAGAAGCGAACCTGAATCGCATAATTGGCTAACCCGAATGCATTTGCGATAAAGGTTAAAACGATGTAGAGTGCGGCGATCATGGCCGCCTGCGCCAGAAAAAGCGCATGAGAGTGTGCGGTTTTGTAGGAAACCGCCTGAGTGCTTTGTGTCTTCATGTGTAGTTGTCTCCTTTAGTTTTGTTTTTCGTCAGGAAGGTCTCGAACTGACGTATATATTTTCTGAAACTCTTGCACTTATGAGAGTTCCAACGTTTCACAGTATAGCATGATATTGAATAAAATGCAAGCTGTGCTTCATTTGGTTTATATACAGTTAGGTTCCCGGTTTACAGTTTTTTGAGAGATCAATGATTTTCTGTATTATTTCATATACTTGTCCTTGTTTGTTGGGCGGAACGGCTAGCAGTTGATGATAGATGTGCAGCGGTATGTTATGCTCTTCTTGATAATCAAGTGAAGACTCGGTCTTTTCTAACAAGCTGCACATAGAAATATTGAGTCCCTGGGAGACGCGATAAAGCGTTTCCACACTCGCATTTTTTTCGCCGCGCTCCAGTTGTCCGATATAAGTCGGGTGGAAACCGCAGATTTCAGCAAGCCTCTCCTGTGTCATCTTTTTTTCCTTTCTATAAAAACGGATTTTCAATCCTAATTCTTTTGAGATATTCATATTCAATTAATTCCTTCCCAAGTAAAATATGTTATAAAACAGACTATAGATATTAAAGAATTCGTTCAATAGACTATTGACGTTAAAAGAATACAAATATATACTATAAATATGAAAATGAAAGAAAAAATATTACAGAGTATGATTTTAGAGTTACAAAAAAAGAAACGGTTATTTTCCGCAATAACGAGTATATTGGCGGGAATTTTGATTTTTGAAGGAATTGTGCATCTATTAAACCAGATGTATGCAGAGGAAGATGAATGGTATCGGATTCTCTGGCATTATTTTTATGAGGACGCGGGAAAAATTGATAATGTCTATCTGGGCTCTTCCCACGTGTATTGCGATCTTGATCCAACGATATTAGATCGCTTAAACGGTCAGTATAATTTTAATCTCTCTTCGCCGGGTCAACTTTTAAACGGCTCCTATTACTTGCTGAGAGAGGCTGATCGTACAAACGAACTGTCTCATGTATATCTGGAATTATATTATGTGTGTAATTATGATGACACAGTGCTTTTAGAATATTACCGAAACTGGATGAATACGGATTATATGAAACCGTCTGTAAACAGGGCTGCATATATGTTGGCAATCGGAGGGCAGGAACAATATCTCAATATTATATATCCATTTAGCAGATATCGTATTAATCTGGGAGATTGGAGTAAAATAAAGGGTCTTATAGAGCGTAAAGAAAGCAAAATGTATGCAGATTATGAGAATGAATGGGAGTATTGGGATGGAAACGGAAAATGTACTTATGAGAGACAGGGGTTTCAGAGATGCACAAGAATATATAAGGACAGTCAGAAGTTTTACCCGCAAATGGAGAGATTGACGGATTATTCTATTGGGGAAAGGAATGAGAAATATTGCCGTGATATGATTGAGTACTGTAAGAAAGAGGAAATTCCTATCACTTTATTCGTCTCGCCGATCTTCGATTTACAGTTGATCAGCACGGAGGGCTATGATGATTATAATATGGCAATTAAGGAGCTTGCAGCAGAATATGATGTGCCCTTTTATGATTTTAATCTGGCCAGGGATGCGTATCTGCCGATTCAGGACGGGAAGTATTTTAGGGATGTCGGACACTTAAACCAGTATGGAGCACAATTGTTTACGCCATTCTTTTATGAGGTGGTAAGCAGAGAAGAAGAGGATAATAAAGAATATTTTTATAATACCTATAAGGAGAGGCTTGGAGAAAGTAAACCGTCCATTTATGGGCTTTATGCTAAGACGCTAAATGAGAGAAAAAGCAGTCAAGTTTTGCAAATCGCTGCCAATCGCGAATTTGGTATAGAATATCGAATCACATTGATTCCGGATGGGGAAAAGAGAAAAATGATACAGGATTTTAAAGAAAAAAGGGAATTTCGGACTCCGCTGGAAGAACACGGGGTTTGCATCATTGTGGCCAGATTAAAAGATAATCCGGTAGAGATGCAGACTATGGCAATTCGCTATTAAGAGTGAAGAGCAAGATATGAAGGATGGATGAAGGATGCTGTTTAATACACCGCAATACATATTATTTTTACCCTTTGTGGTTTTGATCTATTATTGCCTGCCTAAAAAAGTGCGTTATATCTGGCTGCTTGTTACGAGTTATTATTTCTACATGCAGTGGAATCCATTGTATATTGTACTGCTGTTTTCCTGTACTTTATTGACCTATCTGTGCGGAAGAATGATGGAAACGTGTGAAGTACAGCGGAAGAAGACGGGCTGTTTTGTGGTCTGTCTTTTGCTGAATTTGGGCATTTTAGGGTTTTTTAAATATTGTTCGTTTGCTATTGCAATCTTAAACCGTCTGCTGCTTCTGGTTCATTTCCATGAAATCCGTTGGGAGCCGGACATTTTGCTGCCGGTCGGAATCTCCTTTTATACATTACAGGCATTGGGCTATCTCATTGATGTCTATCGGGGAGATATCTATGCAGAGAAAAATTTTTTGAGATATGCGCTGTTTGTTTCTTTTTTTCCGCAGTTGGTGGCCGGACCGATAGAGCGGTCTAAAAATTTGCTTGTCCAGTTATCCAGACCGCAGTCTTTTTCTTACGAGAATTTGCGAAAGGGCGCGCTGCTTGTATTGTACGGGTTATTTTTAAAAATGGTGATTGCGGACCGGGTGGCCATTCTTGTCAACACTGTTTATCAGGACAGTGAGACCTATTCGGGGTTTTATATTGTAGTGGCCACGATTTTTTTCTCCATACAGATTTATTGTGACTTTTATGGGTATTCCACCATTGCCAGAGGCTCGGCGCTGATCATGGGTATTCATTTGATGGAAAATTTTGACGCGCCATACTTTTCGAGAAGCGTGAAAGAGTTTTGGCGCAGATGGCATATCTCTCTTTCCGGTTGGTTTCGGGATTATTTATATATTCCTCTTGGCGGAAACCGAAAGGGAAAACTGCGCAAAGAAGGAAATTTGCTGACGGTATTTGTGATCAGCGGTTTATGGCATGGCGCTTCATTTGCATTTATTTTATGGGGAATTTTAAATGGGTTATATCAAGTAGTAGAAGACATATTGGAAGAAATTAAAATACGGATAAAAAAACATTTGAAAGGTGGGTTAAACGTTGTCGAATCAGATGAAGCAAGGCCGGAAAAGCGATTCAGCAAAACGCTTTTTCACACAGCATTGACTTTTCTTTTGGTGTCCTTCGCATGGTTGTTTTTTCGGGCGGGGAGCATACATGAGGCACATGAAATATTACAGAATATGTTTGCTGAAAATAATTGGACTATTTTGTTTGACGGCTCTCTATATGAACTTGGTGTAGCGAGAAATTATATGAATGTTCTGTCAGCATCCATTTTGCTTTTATTTGTGGTGGATTATTACAAATATAAGGAAAAGGATGCTGCAGATTTATTTTTGCGTCAAGGTTGGTGGTTCAGGATAAGCGGCATTATGTTACTGCTCTTTAGCATCTTGTTATATGGGTGCTATGGCGAATTATATGATGTACAGGAATTTATTTATTTTCAGTTTTAGTTGATATCAGTCCAATTCCCCGGCCTGATACCTTGCAACGATCGACTGAATACGCTCCACAGGGTTAAGGAGATCGCTGATGGAAGCGTCGTGGTTCAGTGTGTCAATGATATAAGCGATGTATTTGCTCATGTCACAGTCGATATACCATTCGCGCTCCAACAGGGCAGGAGTCTGGTAAATCAGATTGGTGGTCAGCACCCGGTTGATCGTACCATCCTTATAAGCCTTGTCAAAACGATCCAGTCCGGCCGTAAAAAGACCGAAAGTGGAGAAGACAAAAATATTATGCGCCTTGCGTTCTTTTAAGGCAGAAGCAACTTCCAAAACGCTTTCGCCGGAGGAAATCATATCGTCAATGATGATCATGTCTTTCCCCTCCACATTGCTGCCCAGGAACTCGTGGGCAATAATGGGATTTCTGCCGTTTACGATCTGCGTGTAGTCCCGCCTTTTATAGAACATACCCATGTCGAGTCCGAGCACATTGGCGATGTAGATCGCCCTGCTCATGCCGCCCTCGTCCGGGCTGATCACCATCATGTGATCGTTGTCTACCTGCAATCCCTTTACATGAGACAATAAACCTTTGATAAACTGATAAGCGGGCTGTACCGTCTCAAAGCCGTGCAGTGGAATGGCGTTTTGCACGCGGGGATCATGGGCATCGAAGGTGATGATATTATCAACGCCCATATTTACCATCTCCTGAAGAGCCAGGGCACAATCTAAAGATTCCCTGGAGGAACGCTTATGCTGCCTGCTTTCGTAGAGGAAGGGCATAATCACAGTGATCCGTCTCGCCTTACCGCCGACAGCCGCAATGATACGTTTTAAATCCTGATAGTGATCGTCGGGCGACATATGGTTCTCGCGGCCGCAGAGTGAGTAAGTAAGGCTGTAATTAGCCACATCGACCAGAATATAGAGATCGGTGCCGCGGACAGACTCTTTGATCACACCTTTGGCTTCGCCGGAACCGAAGCGGGGGACAACGGCATCCAAAATATAAGAATCGCGCTGATACCCTGAAAAGGCAAGCGAGTCCTTGTGTTCGCTCTCCCTTTCCGTCCGCCATTTTACCAGATAATAGTCAACCTTTTCTCCCAGTTTCGTACAGCCCTTTAAAGGGATCATCCCCAGAGAGCCAACAGGTATGGTTTCCAGATTTCGTTTCTCTTCTCGTCTGTTCATGAATTCTCTCTTTCTGCTCCTTGCAATTTGTACATGCGGATATCTTCACCGGCTAGTCTGCAAACATCAAAATTGCTTGTAATGCGGGAGAAGATGCGGTCAGAGTATCTGTCCCGTAACTGCGCCAACGTAAAATTTGTAGAAATGAGGGTGGATTTTTTCCCAAGGTGTCTTTCGTTTAAAAGGGAGAAGAGCTGTGAGGAAGTAAACTGGTTTGTCAGTTCCGTGCCCAGATCGTCTATGATCAGAAGATCACACCGATAGAGATCGGCATAGGCATTCTGCCGCTCGTCTCTGTTTTTGGTATAGAAGGCGGCATCAGAAAGCAGATCAAACAGACCCGTCGCCCCAAAATAAATTACGGAATAGCCTTGATCCATCAATTCTTTCGCTACACAGCAGGAAAGAAAAGATTTTCCCGTACCCACTGTACCATAAAAAAACAGATTATGGTAGTCTGAATTAAAATTTTTGATAAAATTCCGGGATGTTTTAACGGCGTTTTGAAAAAGGGCCAACGCCTCTCCGGTATAATATTCATAGGAGAGCAGACTGAAATTGTTTTGTTTCAGCAGGTCTTGAATACCTGACTGCTCATAGAGGAGAGAAATTTCCGCCTGCCTGAAACAGTGGCATTTCTCGCGATTACGATAACCGGTGTCCTGACAGTCGGGACAGGAGTAGACTGGGTCCAGATAGTCGGCGGGAAATCCTGCGCTAAGAAGAAGCTGTTTTTTCTGTTCCTTCAGACCGGCAAGGTCTTTCCGGAGCGTTTCAAGCGCATCGGTATCCCCGGATAAGAGCTTTTTCCCCTGCGCGACAGACAGTGAAGCGGTGGTATTCTCAAGCTCACGATAGTCCGGAATACGTTCATATACATCGGCGCGTCTTCGCTCTGCTTCCAGGCGGCTGATTCTTTGTTTTTCTTCATATTGCCGGAAAATCCGGTCGTATTGGATATTTGTCAGTGGCACGGGTATCTCCTAATTTAGTTGCTCAACATTTTCTTTTCCAAGGATCTTTGAATCGCGTCAAAATCGTAATCATGCTGTGTAAATTGGTTAAATTTGTTGGTGGATGCCATCGTGCGGTTTGTCTTTGTGCGCTGATGGTTCTCGTCCAAAGATTTGATATCGCTTTTATGATGCACACCGGCTTTATGCCAATTTGTCAAAATGCTGTCCGCATATTCAAAACGGTGGCTGTCCGTGGCCAACACTGTGCGCTCACAGGCAGCGAGAATCACATCGCTCTCAAAGCCATAAAGCTTGCGCCAACGGTCAATATAAGCAACTTCCGTTTCGGTGGGCATGTTGGTTTTGCCAAGGGCGCGCATGATGGCATAGACGGTTTTGTCGTATTTACCGGAAAGGGCAGCTGCCTGTTTTGGCGTGGTGATGCCCTGCTCGGCCCAACTGATGGCTACTTTTTCTATGTAGCGAAGGTCCCTTTTGCCGCGGTCAACGCAGTACTGAATCAAGTAGTCTGTCAGATCCTCAGAAAAACCGAGCTTGTCCATAATAAAAAGGATGGTCCGCATATCGCCTGTACTCAAAGGCTTTTTGAGATATTGCTCCGCCACGAAGAGAAGCCTTGCTGTGGACTCATCTGATTTGAATGCCTGCAGCTGCTGTGCGGTATAATTTGGCTTTTCCGGTACGGACGGGGCGACGGTTTCCGTCAAAATGGAAGATGGAGCTGCGGCCGGCCCATCAGGATAGACAGCCGGTACAAAAGATGGATAGGTGGTCATTCCGACGGAAGGCGCTCCCATAGTCATGTTGACAGAGGGCGTCGCAGAATCCATCAAATGAATGCCGGCAATATTTTTACGCTCGTCATAATCCAGAAGGAGAAGTCCGTTTTTTTCCCAGTATTTCAGGGCGCGTATCACATCTTTCTCCGTGTAATTAAATTTATCGGCGATTGCCCCGATACTGGTATCAAGTCTGGCGCTCATCATGCGGATCAGGTAAAGATAGATTTTTAACTGCGCATCATTGGCCATCTGCATGTATTCGTCAATAAAACGATTGGAAATTACTGTTGAATCAGTATAGTTGTCCTGATAAATTGTCAAAACCCCCATCATAACACCCCTGAAAGAAATAATCATAAAAAGCGAATCCGTTCGCCTGTTTTCTGAGTATAGCATTTGTCTCGGGGAAAAGAAATGGGCAAACTGTCAGAAACGAATAAGCGTATACAAATGTTGACGGGTTCTTTTCTTGTGGATATTGTGGACAGGATGAAAAGAGGCCGAAAAAGTGAATCAGGTATTCCACAAAATATCCACAGAAAATAATTCACAGCAGGGGGTTCTTTTCTGTGGATATTGTGAATAATTATTTTTGTAACAGGTTTTCTCCGATTTTTACGACGTCACCTGCGCCCATAGTTATCAACAGATCATCCTTTGTGCAATTTTTTAAAAGAAAATTTTCGATTGCGTCAAAGGAGGGAAAGTAGTGACAGGAGTGTCCGAGGGAACGGATTTTTTCCTGTAGGGTTTGGGAACTGATCCCCAGCGTATCCTTCTCTCTGGCGGCATAGATATCTGCCAGGACAATCTCGTCCGCGAGGGAGAGGGCTTTCGCAAAATCTTCCAAAAAGGCTTTGGTTCTTGAATATGTGTGGGGTTGGAAGACACACCAGAGCCGTCTATGAGGGTACTGTGTCGCGGCGTTTAATGTGGCGCGGATCTCCGTCGGATGGTGAGCGTAGTCGTCGATGATGTTGACACCGTTTATCTGTCCTTTATACTCGAAACGTCTGTCGGTGCCGCCGAAAGCCAAGAGGCCTGCGGCTATGGTTTCGTCAGGTATGCCCAGAAGATCGGCGAGGGCAATGGCAGCAAGGGCATTCTGAATATTATGGTCTCCGTGCACATGAAGAGAAAAACTTCGGCTTTGGCCATCTTTCCGGGTTAAAAGGAAGGAAGGGAAGCCGGATTCGTCGTAAGTAATCTGCGAAGCGCCGTAATCGCAGTGGTCGGAAAACCCATAGGTGATGACAGAGCAGGGAAGACCGTCTGTGATTTCTTCCGGACGGCTGATGTCCCCGTTTATGATCAGAGTGCCGTCGGCCGGTAAAAGTTCGGCAAAACGACGGAAGGAGTGCCGAATATCCGAAAGATCCTTAAAGAAATCGAGATGATCTTCTTCTATATTAAGAATAACGCCGATTTTCGGAAAAAAGTTTAAAAAGCTGTTGGTGTATTCGCAGGCCTCCGTGACAAAAATATCGGATGCCCCTACTCGGATGTTGCCGCCAATGGGCTTGTAGATACCGCCGATTGACAGAGTGGGATCAGCGTCTGCGTTCAGAAGAATCTGGGAAATCATGGAGGTGGTTGTCGTTTTACCGTGAGTGCCGCTTATGGCGATGGGTGTTTTATAATTTTTCATCATCTGGCCTAAAAGCTCAGCCCTCGTCAGGGTGGGAATGCCTAGCTTATTCGCGGCAAGAAGTTCCGGATTGTCGTTTTTAATGGCCGCGGTGTAAACCGCAAGGTCGATGTCGGCGGTGAGATTTTCTTCGCGTTGGCCATAGAAGACTGTGATACCCCTCTCTTCCAACATGCGGGTCAGATCGGAGGGGGCGCGGTCAGAGCCGGATATCCGGAATCCTTCCGTCAGAAGAATCTCAGCGAGACCGCTCATACTGATGCCGCCGATTCCGATGAAGTATATTTTGATTGGATTGTGAAAATCAATCTGGTACATGGGTGTCTCCCTTATTACAGTTTTTACTAGTATTATACTCATTTCCCGAAAAAAAACCAATATAAAGTTGCGAATTGCAGAAAATCAGATTGGTATGTAAAAATTAACAAAGAGATTGAAAAAAAAATAAAAATATTGTATATTATTAATATATCGAAAGGACTAAAAGCTGAAAAATCCTGTAAAAAATATTCAGTTTTTACACAACTTGTGGTATACTTTAATTACAGATATGTTTTGATGAATGAGGAAATAAATATATAAGAAAATAAGAGGTGATAAAATGGTAAAGAAAGAGATGATTGCCATGCTTTTGGCAGGCGGTCAGGGAAGTCGGTTGGGTGTGCTTACATCAAAGGTGGCCAAGCCTGCGGTATCCTTTGGAAGTAAGTACAGGATCATAGACTTTCCGCTGAGTAATTGTATCAATTCCGGCGTCGATACGGTGGGTGTGCTGACACAGTACCAACCGCTTCGGCTAAATACACATATTGGCATCGGTATTCCATGGGATCTTGACAGGAATATTGGCGGCGTTACGGTTCTGCCTCCTTATGAAAAGAGTACGAACAGCGAATGGTATACCGGTACAGCGAATGCGATCTATCAGAATATCGCCTACATGGAGACCTATGACCCTGAATATGTGCTGATTCTTTCCGGGGATCACATCTATAAGATGGATTATGAGGTGATGCTTGATTTCCATAAGCAGAACGGAGCTGAGGTGACCATCGCGGTTATGCCTGTACCCATGGAAGAGGCGAAGCGCTTTGGCATCATGATTACCGATGAGAACCGCAGGATCACGGATTTTGAGGAAAAACCGGCGAATCCCCGCAGCAATTTGGCATCTATGGGGATTTATATTTTCAACTGGAAGACGCTTAAGGAAGCGCTTTTGGCCAACTCAGAGCAGCCGGGATTGGATTTTGGCAAGCATTTGATTCCGTATTGTCATAAGAAGGGTGCACCCCTCTATGCGTATGAGTTTAACGGGTACTGGAAGGATGTGGGAACGCTGCATTCTTTCTGGGAGGCAAATATGGAGCTGATCGATATTGTGCCCGAATTTAACCTCTATGAAGAATACTGGAAGATCTATACGAAAAGCGAGATTCTTCCGCCGCAGTATTTGTCTCCTGACAGCGTGGTAGAGAAGAGTATCATCGGAGAGGGCTGTGAAATCAGCGGACAGGTTTATAATTCTGTGATCGGCTGTGGCGTTACCATTGGGGCCGGTACGGTGGTACGGGATTCTATCATTATGAACCAGACGCAGATCGGAGAGAACTGCGAGCTCTATAAAGCGGTTGTCGCAGAAAACGTGGAGATTGAGGATAATGTCAAACTGGGTGTCGGTGAGGCCGTTCCCAACGAGACAGATCCCGGTATCTACGATCATGATCTCGTGACGGTAGGCGAGAGAAGCGTGATCCCCAAGGGAATTACGGTAGGGAAGAATTCTGTGGTCTTCGGTGTGACCACACCGGATGATTACACAGACGGAAGCCTTCCTAGCGGCAAAACTTTAATTAAGGCAGGTGATAAATTGTGAGAGCGATCGGAATTATCTTAGCAGGTGGTAATAATCACAGGATTAAGCAGTTGACGCAGAAGCGGGCAGTCTGCGCGATGCCTATTGCGGGAAGTTACAGGGGTATTGATTTTGCGCTTAGCAATATGTCCAATTCCCACATTAATAAAGTGGCTGTACTGACCCAGTACAATGCGGGCAGTTTGAACGAACATTTGAGTTCCTCAAAGTGGTGGGATTTTGGACGTAAGCAGGGGGGCCTGTTTGTACAGACGCCTGCGGTGACGGCGGAGAGCAATGCCTGGTATCGCGGCACGGCGGATGCGATTGCACAGAATCTGTCTTTCTTAAAGAACAGCCATGAACCCTATGTGGTGATTGTGTCCGGCGACTGTGTCTATAAAATGGATTACAATAAAGTGTTGGAATACCATATAGAAAAGAAGGCCGATATTACAATTGTATGTAAGGATATGGAGCCTAATGTCAATGTGGAGCGTTTTGGTATTCTTAAGATGAACGAGGACAGCCGCATTGAAGAGTTTGAAGAGAAGCCGGTAGTTGCCAAATCCAACACGATATCCTGTGGTATTTATGTGGTTAGAAGGCGCCTGCTGATTGAGATGATCGAGAAGTGCAGCGAGGAGGACCGGTATGATTTTGTGAAAGATATCCTGATCCGCTATAAGAACCAGAAGAGGATTTATGGCTATAAGCTCAAGGAGTATTGGAGCAACATCGCTACGGTAGAAGACTATTTCAGGACAAACATGGATTTCCTGAAACCGGAAATCAGAAATTATTTCTTCAAACAGTATCCCGATGTCTATTCCAAAGTGGGTGATCTGCCCCCGGCAAAATATAATGTGGGCGCAAAGATCAAAAACAGCCTGATATCAAGCGGCTGTATTGTCAACGGTACGGTGGAAGATTCCGTGATCTTTAAAGAGACATACATCGGAAGCAACTGCTACATTAAAAATTCTATCATTCTGAATGATGTGTATATAGGAGATAATACGCACATAGAAAACTGTATTGTGGAGAGCCGGGGCACGATTCGCGCCAACTCTTATCACAAGGGTGAAGATGGAATAGAGATTGTGGTAGAACATAACGACAGATATTCCCTTTGACCAAATGGTAAGTTTGTGTTATGATATGCGAGATATGTATTAGGGGGAGACGAGGGGTGATTGCCAAGAAGATTTAAGTTGTCTGTATTAGGGGGCATAATTAACTAAATGTTTATTACAAGCTACGTGGCTTGATGGGTATGACTTGTGTAGAAAGCTTGTGAAACCCGGTAGAATCCATACCGGTATCATATGATAAGGAGGCTGAGCTTCATGAGAATTACTGATGTCCGCGTGCGCAAAATGACTCAAGACAGCAAGATGAAGGCAATCGTCTCGATTACGATTGACGATGAATTCGTAGTTCATGACATTAAAGTAATTGAAGGCGAAAAGGGTCTGTTCATAGCTATGCCGAGCAAGAAGGCATCGGACGGCGAGTATCGCGATATTGCGCATCCGATTAATTCGGAAACTCGGGATAGGATTCAGAGGATAATCCTGGAAAACTATGAGAAGGCGCTTATGGAACCGAATACTGAGTAGCATAGGATGAAAATGAGAAAAGGACGCGAAGGTGTCCTTTTCTTTATGTCGTATGTTAGGAAAGAAAGATATTATTTATTTTTACTAAATTTAGGTCTTGACTTTTGATCATTATGACAGTATACTGAGTTACAGACAAGAAATTATACATGTATACAATAATACAGAAACAAAGGCGTTTCTTTCGGAGCAGTCCGATGGAAGCGCCCTTGTTTTGTATAAGCAGAGAAAAAGAGGGAACGGCCATGATCAAATTGGAGAACGTCAACAAATATTTCGGGGATCTGCATGTGCTGAGAGATGTGAATTTGGAGGTGAAGGAGGGCGAGAAACTGGTGATTATCGGGCCCTCCGGTTCTGGAAAATCTACAACGGTTCGTTGTATGAATTTTTTGGAAGAACCAAACAGCGGACATGTGTACATAGACGGAGAAGAATTGACCCACAGAAATAAAACGCAGCTTGTCCGCAGGACAACGTCCATGGTGTTTCAGCAGTTTAATCTGTATCCGCATATGACAGTGCTGAAAAATCTGGTATTGGCGCCGATGAAGCTCCACCATAAGAGCAGGGAGGAGGCGGAGGAGCTGGCGTACCATTATTTGGATGTGGTGGGACTGAGAGAGAAGGCGCATGTTTATCCGACCACGCTTTCCGGCGGGCAGCAGCAACGGATCGCGATTGCAAGGGCGTTGTGTATGCAGTCTAAGATCATTTTATTTGACGAGCCGACATCGGCTCTTGACCCGGAGACGATTCAGGAGGTATTGGATGTGATGATCAAGCTCGCGAAGGAGAATATCACTATGGTAGTGGTAACCCATGAGATGGGATTTGCCAGACAGGTAGCCGACCGGGTGATTTTTATGGCGGACGGGCAGATTCTGGAGGAGGGAACGCCGGATCAGTTCTTTGAGAATCCGCAGAATGAGAGATTAAAGACTTTCCTAGGGAAAATCATTCGCAAGTAAAGGGCGGGTGTTTTCATAAATAAAAGGGAGCAAAAGATGCTTCAGAAAAGAGGAGAAAATTATGAAAAAGAAAGTATTGGCGCTTGTATTGGGCGCGGCAATGGTAATGACAACGCTTACGGGCTGTGGGTCCGGGGAGAAGCCAGCGACGGCACAGGCTGCAGAAACGGCACAGGTGGCGGAGGAAGCGGCAGGGGAAGCGGGATCAAATTCCGAAGAGGCTGGCGCGAAGGAAACGGATGCAGAGGCGGCGAAGGATATTGCTTCTGCGGATGTGCAGGCGATTGTGGACAGAGGCGTGCTTCGGGTAGGCGTGAAAAATGCGGTGATCGGTTTTGGATTTCAGGATGAGCTGACAGGCGAGTATTCCGGCATGGAGATTTCTCTCGCAGAGAAAATTGCGGAATCCTTGGGCGTGGATGTGGAGTTTACCACAGTGACAGCAGCAACAAGAACGGAGCTGCTGGATTCGGGCGACATCGACTGTGTGCTGGCAACTTTTACGATCACCGATGAGCGTAAAGAAAGCTGGGATTTCTCCACGCCGTACTACACGGATTATGTGACGGTTCTGGTGCAGAAGGATTCAGGTATTGCAGGACTGGCGGATCTGAAAGACAAGAAAGTGGGCGTATCCTCCGGTTCTACTTCGGCGAGAAGCCTTGTGGCGGCCATGATTGAGAACGGTATCGTAAGCGGCGACGGTTTTGATACGGAGACTTTTGATCCGAGCACATGGACGGACGGGATCAGCTTTGCACAGTATGACGATTATCCCACAATTTCTACAGCATTGAGCGCGGGCGAGGTAGACGCTTTCTGCGTGGATAAGTCCATTCTGGCAGTTTATCACACGGACGACCGCACTTATATTGAAGAAAAATTTGCGCCGCAGGAGTACGGCGTGGCTACGAAAAAAGGATCGGGCTTCAGCGCTTATGTGGACGAATTGGTGACGGGCTGGTTGGCTGACGGCACGATCGACGGACTGATTGCGGAGAACGGGATCGAATAACTGCGTGAGAAGAAATAAAGAGAGAAGGAGTTTAGTATGGCCGGATTATTTTCAGCGAACGCATGGAATAAAGTATGGATTTACAGGGGCACCTTTTTGATGGGGCTTAAGAACACCGTGATTTCAGCGGGATTCGGCCTGCTTCTCTCCCTGTGTATCGGAATGATCTTGGGATTGTTTGCCACCAGCGGGAAAAAACCTCTGGCGGCAATCGCCAGAGCTTATGTGGAATTGATACAAAATACGCCGCTGCTTTTGCAGATGTGTTTTCTCTATTACGCATTGGCATTTTCGGGACACAGCTTAGGGATTTTAGTAACGGGCGTGTTGTCGCTCGGCATTTACCACGGCGCGTATGTGGCGGAGGTAGTGCGCGCGGGCATTGAGGCAGTTCCGAAAGGACAGTTTGAGGCGGCTTTCTCGCAGGGCTTCGGTTATCTTGGAAGAATGACTTATATTATCCTGCCCCAGAGCATCAAGGTAATTCTTCCGCCCATGGTAAATCAGGTGGTGAATATTTTCAAAAATACCTCCTGCCTCTACATCGTGGGCGGCGCAGACCTGATTTCCATTACCTACAGTTTTGTGACGGGGGAGAACACGGGCGGCGCTTACGCGCCAGCGTATCTTGTGAGTGGTCTGCTGTTCTTCATAGTCTGCTGCCCGTTGTCTTCACTGGCGAGCATGTGGGAGATTTCTTTGAAGAAGCGGGAGGATCGGAGCGGCAGGATGGATCGGAAGAGATCGGAAAGGGTGGCATAATTTATGGAGACGATCAGAGGAAGCTTGTCTATCCTAACAAACGGCGCAGTTTTGCTCTATCTTTTGAAGGGCGTGGCCTTTACAGTTATCATTTCCCTGACGGCCGTGGTCATTGGCCTGTTGTTCGGATCAGTGTTAGCGCTCCTTCGGAATTATTGTAACAGCAGGAAAACGGCGATATTTAAGTGGCTGGCGGTAGCATACATAGAGATTTTCCGAAATACGCCGTTGCTTTTATGGATCTTTATTTGTTTGGTGTTCTGCCCCTGCCCGGAATTCTTAGGGCGGAAGATGTGGGGGCTTTCCTCCGCAGAAGTGAAGCTTTTATTTAAAACGGCGGTGGCGTTGATTTTATTTACGTCCTCTGTTATTGCAGAGATTGTCAGGGGCGGGCTGAATTCAGTGGCGGAAGGACAATTTGAGGCGGGACATTCGCAGGGGTTTAGCACGGTACAGATTATGCTTTATATTGTGCTTCCGCAAGCCTATAGAAATATTGTGCCCACCCTGCTCAGCCAGATCATTACCACGATCAAGGACTCGTCCTATTTGGCGAATGTGGCGACGATTGAATTGATGGCGAGGGTGAAAAAGATTTTGAGCTCGGCACAGAAATATAACGGTATGGGGACAGTCAACGTGTCGGATGTATTTGTGCTCTTCGGTTTTGCCTGCCTGATTTATTTTGCCATTAACTTTACCATTTCCTTTCTTGTTAGGAATATGCAGAAGAAGCGGAAGCGGGCGGTGCCAGTGAGAGCTTAAAGATCGTCAGAAAAAGGGAATATGACGAAAAGAAAAGCGGTAGGGAGAGACGGGATGGAACAATATGTAATTACGATTTCAAGACAATTTGGGAGTATGGGAAGAACCATTGCCAAACAGATGGCTAGGGAACTTGGCATTGAATTTTACGACAGGGATATCGTGGAGGAGACTGCGAAGCGGATGGGGCTGCCGGTATCTGTGATCAGCGCCAAGGAGGAAAACGCCAATTCTATTTATTTTAGGAGGCAGTACCCTTTGGGGATGGGCGTTTCCAATATGCAGGACGAGATATTCAACATTCAAAAAAATATCATAGAAGATCTGGCGAAGAAGGAGTCCTGCATTATTGTGGGCAGATGTGCGGATTCCATTTTAGCAGACAGCAAAAACCGGCTCAGTATATATATCTATGCGCCTTATGAGAAGCGGCTGCAAAACTGTACGGAAATTTTAAAGATGGAAGAGAAGACGGCGAGAAAAATGATCCGGGAGGTGGATCGTTCCCGAGAACTGTACCACAGAAGATACTGTCCGGAATATACGGACGCTTTTTCCAACCGGGACGTCCTGATCGATTCAAGCCGTTTTGGAATAGAAAAAACAGCGGAGATTTTGGTGAAGCTGGTGTTGGATTTATATGGGGGCGTACTATGGACGAACGGATGAGCAGATTAGAACTGTTACAGCACACGGATGCGGTCAACGAGCTTCTGGCGCGTTACGGCGTGAAATTTGGTATCTATAAAAATAATGAATTTAGGGAGCAGCTTTTTCCATTTGACGCAATTCCAAGGGTGATCGAGTGCGAGGAGTTCGCTTTTTTGGAGCGCGGCCTGAAACAGCGGGTTATAGCCTTGAATCTTTTCCTGAAAGATATTTACAGCAAAAAACAGATTGTAATGGACAAGGTTGTGCCGGAGGATTTTATTTTTGCTTCCAGCGGTTATATGGCGGAGTGCGAGGGCGCCATGCCTCCCAAGGGGATTTACTCCCATATTTCGGGAATTGATTTGGTGAAGGGAAAGGACGGGGAGTGGTATATTTTGGAGGATAATCTGCGGGTGCCCTCCGGCGCTTCTTATCCCATGATTGCCAGAGAGTTCTGCAGAAGAAGTTCGCCCAATACCTTTCATGACAATCATCTGGAGGATAACAGAAATTATGCGGCGCTTTTGCGGCGGACGATGGACTATGTGAATACCGGCGGGCATACGGTGATCCTCACGCCGGGGAGATATAATGCGGCTTATTTTGAACATTCCTATCTAGCGGAAAAGACGGGAGCGCATCTGGTAAACGGTTCGGAGCTAATGGTAGAGGACGATAAACTCTATTACGTGGCGGTGGACGGACGAAGAGAGCGCGTAGGGGCGGTATACAGACGGATCTCAGACGAATATCTGGACCCTATGAACTTTAAGCCGGAGTCGTTAATCGGCATTCCTCATATTTATGATGTGTTCCGCAAGGGCAATGTGGCGCTTATTAATGCGCCGGGCAACGGCGTGGCGGATGACAAGGGAATCTATTATTTTGTACCGAAGATGATTCAATATTACTTGAATGAGGAACCGATTTTGTCCAATGCACCCACTTACCTTCCTTTTTATGAGGAGGACATGCAGTATGTGCTCGCCCATTTTGACGAGCTGGTATTGAAGGACGTGGCGGAGGCCGGCGGCTACGGCGTGGTTTTCGGCAGAAGCATGTCGAAAGCGCAGAAGGAAGAATTTATCGCGTTGCTGAAAAAAGAGCCGAGAAGGTTTATCGCGCAGGAGATTATTGATTTTCAGGATCTGGATATCTTAGAAGAGGGAAGCGTGATTCCGCGGAAGGCGGATTTGAGGGCTTTTGTGCTGATGGCGGAAGAGCCCGTCGTTTGGAAAAGCGGTCTGACGCGGTTTTCCAGAAATCCCGATTCGTTCATTGTCAATTCATCGCAGGGAGGAGGATTTAAAGATACATGGGTATTATCTCAGTAGAACAGGCGGACCGATTATATTGGCTGGGAAGATATACGGAGCGGGTCTACACGACGCTTCGTATGTTTTGCCAAAGCTTTGACGTTATGATCGACGAGCTCAGGGACAGTTACAGTGAGTTTTGTAAAAAGATAGATATTCCCGATATTTATGAGGATAAAGATACTTTTTTGAAGATGTATCCCTTTGATCTGGAAAATTCCGATTCCATTATCAGTAATCTTGACAGGGCTTATGATAATGCGGTGGTGCTCAGGGAGAGCATCGGTTCCGAGGCGCTGTCCTACATACAGTTGGCGGTCTATGAAATGAATAAGGCCAGCGTCAGCAAAGCGCCGTTAATCGAGCTGCAGCATGTGATCGATGATCTGCTGGCTTTCTGGGGCATTGCGGACGATCAGATTGACTCGGAACAGATTCGCAACATTATCAAAGCGGGCAAACGCATCGAGCGGATCGATCTCTATGCCAGATTAGGCGTGGCGGGACAGGAGCTGGCTCGGGAAGTGCATCGCATGATTCCGCGGGTTGAGAGATGCGGTCTGGAATATGAGGCGGATCAATTGAAGCTGCTCAAAGAGTTGGCGGAAGACTCGGAACCGGACTATTACAGGATTGTGCGGGAAGTGGAGACGGTTTTATAAGCGGATTCAGGCGATGATGCGCAATTTTGAGAGGAAGAGAAGACGAAAGAATTTATTTGATGGAGAACGCCATGAAACGATTGAAGTTTGATTATTTTATGAAAATTGATTATTCGGAAGCGGTGTCTCTTTGCCATTTTACGATAAAGTGTTTTCCTCAAAACACAAAACGGCAGAGAGTGGAGGGCGTGTCCATTGCACTGTCGCCTGCCGTGCCTTACAGCATAGGAGCCGATTCCTTTGGAAACCGGCAGATATACGGGAGGGACGATATTGCGCACCATAGCTTTTCTTTTCGGATCACGGGGAAAGCCCGCACGGGTCTTTCGGCATGGGAGGAGGACGCTGATGTCGATCAGACGGCAGTTTTTAGATATCCCCACGGTTTGAATCAGGCGGGAGAAAGTCTGCGGGCTTACCATGATAAGATCGGGAAAGAACTGCCGGAAGACGTATACGGAAAAAGCTTGTGTATCATGCACAGATTGTATCAGGACTTTACTTATGAGAAAGGCATCACCGATATGAATACGACAGCGGAGGAGGCTTTTTGTCTGGGAAAGGGCGTGTGTCAGGATTACGCGCATATCTTGATTGCCTTGCTCCAAATGGAGAGGATTCCCGCCAGGTATGTGACGGGTATGTTGATAGGCGAGGGAGCCAGTCATGCATGGGTGGAGGTTCTGCATGAGGGAAGATGGTATGGTCTTGATCCGACGAACGACAGTCCGGTGACGGACGCTCACATTAGAATCGGCGCAGGCAGGGAGGCTTCGGATTGCCTGATCAACCGGGGTATTATGCACGGCGGCGGTACGCAGGTACAGACCATAGAGGTGATTGTAAGCGAAGAGGATTGACGCTTCGGAACGGAGGAAACATGATTGAGACGGTAACGTCCATTACGCTGCCGGCGGATGAGACGCTTTTCATCAGGAAACAGCGGATCGAACCGAAAGAAAAGAGCGGCGTTGCAAAAAGAATCAGTATTGTGACAGGCATACATGGAGATGAGTTGGAGGGACAGTATGTCTGTTTTGAATTGTCCAGACGTATCAAGCGGCGGATGGATTGTTTGAAGGGGATAGTAGATATTTATCCGGCATTAAATCCATTGGGCATTGATTCCGTGACAAGGGGCATTCCGGCTTTTGACCTGGATATGAACCGGCTGTTTCCGGGGTGTCAGGACGGCAATATGACGGAATACTTGGCATCCAGGATTGTGCAGGATTTGTCTGGTTCTATGGTGGTACTGGATATTCACGCCAGTAATATTTATCTCACGGAGATTCCCCAGATCCGCGTCAACGAGCTGCATGAGAGGGAATTGGTCCCACTGGCGGCGGAGACGGGCGTGGATTTTATCTGGGTGCACGGCGCGAGCACAGTGTTGGAATCGACACTGGCCTACAGTTTAAACAGTACAGGCACGCCGACGCTTGTGGTGGAGATGGGTGTGGGAATGCGCATTACAAAGTCTTATGGAGATCAGTTGGTGGATGGTATTTTACATTTGATGAAAAAGCTTGGTCTGTGGACAGGGGAGACGGCGGCTGTCAGAAAGCCTGTAATCTCCAAAGATCCCGATGATGTGGCCTATCTCAATGCACCTGCCGGGGGCATTTTTGTGCCGGTTGTGAAGCACTGGGAATGTCTGCATAAGGGGCAGCTGATCGGCCAGATTATCGATCCGCTGGCAGGAATGGTGGTGGCTGAGGTGGCGGCGCCGATGGATGGGATTCTGTTTACGATCAGGGAATATCCGGTGGTGGACGAGGGATCCCTGATTGGAAGATTGCTTTGCAAAAAAGCCTGCGGACACCGTTGGGAGGAGAGATGAAAAAAGTTATCGTTTACGAGATAAAAGGACTGTACCGGGACAACTTCCGGGTGACGGGCTATGAGTTTGGAGAAGGAGAAAAGGCTGTCTGTATTGTGGGGAGTATGCGGGGCAATGAGGTGCAGCAGATGTATTGCTGCTCCCAACTGGTCAGGAAATTAAAGCAGATGGAGGCGGAAAGGAAGCTGACAGAGGGCCAAAAGATTTTGGTGATTCCCTGTGCGAATCCTTATTCGGTGAACACGCAGAAACGGTTTTGGCCGGTGGATAACACGGATATTAACAGAATGTTTCCCGGTTATCATCTGGGAGAAACGACACAGCGCATTGCGGACGGGGTATTTCAGGTGATTTCGGAATACCGGTTTGGCATTCAGTTCACTTCCTTCTATATGCCGGGAGAATTTATGCCCCATGTGCGGATGATGTCCACGGGTTTTGAAGATGCGCAGATTGCAAAGCAGTTTGGGATGCCCTATGTGGTGCTGCGGCAGGTGCGTCCTTATGATACGACCACTTTAAATTATAACTGGCAGATTTGGGAGACGCAGGCTTTCAGCATGTATACCACAACAACCACCAGAGTGGATAAAAGGAGTGCGAAAGAAGCGATGCGCGGCATTCTCACTTTTATGAATAAGCAGGGAATTTTACAATACCATGGCCATGACGGGTACGTGTCCCTGGTGGTAAAGGACGGGGATATGGTTCCTGTCAGGACTGGCAGGGCGGGACTGTTTGATCCGCTCGTCACGGTGGGTACGGAGGTCGAGCGGGGACAGATTCTGGCGCGTATCATCGATGCCTATGAGGGGGAGGTGATTGAGGAATTGCTCGCGCCGGTGGACGGGATTGTTTTTTTTATGCACGGGGAGCCGCTTACTTACTCAAACACGGCGGTGTTTAAACTGGTGGTGCGGGAGGAATAATTTTGGCCTGAAAAATTTTTTCACATAAAGCAAGTGCAGCTTTTCAGAAAAAAGGCTGCATTTTTTTACTGCATGGGATTCTTGCAAGAGCGGGAAAATACTGTTAGAATAGAAAAACGGGAAAAATTGGCGGCATATGGAATTGAGGCGGACATGTATATCATTGTAGGATTGGGAAACCCCGAAAAAAAATATGTAAATACCAGACACAATATCGGCTTTGAAGTGATCGACGCGATTGCGGAGAAGAATGACATTGTGTTGGGTGAAAAAAAGCATAAGGCTGTGATCGGAAAGGGCATGGTGGCAGGGCAGAAAGTAGTTCTGGTAAAACCGGTTACCTATATGAATTTGAGTGGTGAGAGCGTGCGCAGCGTCATAGACTTTTATAAAGTGGACGAAAAGAGCGAACTGATTGTGATTTCCGACGATATCAGTCTGGATGTGGGACAGATCCGGATTCGCAAACGGGGAAGCGCGGGCGGGCATAATGGTCTGAAAAACATTATACTAAATTTGGGACATGATTCTTTTATACGGGTGCGTATGGGTGTGGGAGACAAGCCGCCGAAGCTGGATTTGGTAGATTATGTGCTCGGCCATTTTCTGCCGGAAGAGCGGGAAGCGGTGACGGAGAGTGTCAGAAATGCGGCCCTTGCCATTGAGACGGTGATTGCCAATGGGCCGGACGCCGCCATGAACCAGTATAATGTCCGCAAACGGCCGGCACAGGAAAAAGAAGAGGGCGGCGTGTGAGAAGCGGACGGGATAGTGATAGAAAGAGGTTTGCATGAGAGCATTGTTGGCTCCGCTTGCGGAGTTGGGAGAATATGGAGCAATCCGGGAACGCCTTAGGAGAGGAAAGGCATCGGTGGCATTGAGTGGCTGCGCGGATTCTCAAAAACTGCATATGATCTATGGCCTGGGCGAAGGATTTCGGCGTAAACTGATCGTTGCATACAACGATCTGCGGGCGAAAGAAATGTATGAGGATTATCAGTTCTATGATAGAAATGTCATGTTGTATCCGGCGAAGGATTTGATTTTTTTTCAGGCGGACATTCATGGCAATCAGCTGACCAAAGAGCGGATCAAGGTCTTTCGCAGGCTGACGGAGGAAACGCCCCTGACAGTGATCACCACCTATGACGCGCTGATGGCGCCGCAGGCATCCATGAGAGGATGGCAGGAACATGTGATTTCCATTAACAGGGAATCCGTCCTGTCGGAGAGCGGTCTGGCATCTGCGCTCTCCGGGCTTGGCTATGAGAGATGTGACCAGGTGGAAGCGCCGGGACAGTTCAGCATCCGGGGTGGCATTATAGACATTTATGATTTGACAGAAGAAAACCCTTACAGGATTGAGTTGTGGGGGGATGAGGTAGAGTCCATCCGCAGTTTTGACGTTTTAAGCCAACGCTCCATTGAGAAGTTGGAGGCGGTGCGCATTTATCCGGCCACGGAGCTTATTTTGTCGGAGGATGAACTTGCGGTGGGCCTGAAAAAGATTCAGAAGGAGGGTAAAAAGCAGTCAGAGACCCTCAGAAAACAGATGAGAACCGAGGAGGCGCACCGGATTGAGACGCAGGTGAAGGAGCTCACAGAGGCCCTTGTGGAGTTGGGCGTTTCTTATAATGCGGTAAACCTGGAAAGTTATGTGCGCTATTTTTATCCGGAGCTTTCGTCTTTTGTCGAATGTTTTGGCGGGGAGGAAGCAATTGTTTTTCTGGATGAGCCGCTTCGGATCAAAGAACATGTGGACGCGGTTGAGCTAGAATTTCGGGAGAGCATGATGCACCGGGCCGAGAAGGGCTATATTCTGCCAGGGCAGATGGACGTTTTGTTTTCGGCGGCATCGGTGGCGGCTGGACTGGAAAAGATGAGGGTGGTAAATCTCTCCGCCATGGAGGGAAAAAATCCGATTTTGAAGGTGGATTGGAAGTTTGCCGTGCAGGCCAGAAGCCTTCCCTCCTATAATAACAGCTTTGACGCGTTGGTGAAGGATCTGAAAGCCTATAAGAAAAAGGGTTACCGGATTCTGCTGCTTTCCGGTTCCCGAACCCGTGCAAAGCGGTTGGCCGAAGACTTGCGGGAACAGGAGATCAGTGCCTTTTATACGGAGGACCCTATGCGGGAAGTACAGTCCGGTGAGGTGATGTGCGCCTATGGCAGGGTTCGTAAAGGGTTTGAATATCCTCTGCTGCAGTTTATGGTGATTGCGGAGAGCGATATCTTTGGTGCGGAAAAAAAGAAAAAAAGGAAGAAAAAGCATTATGAAGGCCAGAAGATCAATGATTTTAACGATCTGAAGGTGGGCGATTATGTGGTTCATGAGAGCCACGGTCTCGGTGTTTATCAGGGGATCGAGAAGGTGGAAGTGGAGCACGTGGTAAAGGACTATATGAAGATTTCCTACCGGGACGGCGGGATTCTCTATGTGCTTGCCACAGGACTTGACGTGATACAAAAGTACGCTTCGGCGGACGGCGGCACCAAACCCAAACTCAACAAGCTAGGCACGCAGGAGTGGAGCAAAACCAAGTCTAAGGTGCGCACGGCGGTGGAAGAGATTGCCGGGGATCTGGTGGAGCTCTACGCGGCCCGACAGGAAGGGAAGGGCTATTGCTATGCGCCAGATAGCATTTGGCAGAGAGAGTTTGAAGAGATGTTTCCCTTTGAGGAGACGGAGGATCAGACGGCGGCCATTATTGCCACAAAACAGGACATGGAGAGCGATAAGATCATGGACCGCCTGATCTGCGGCGATGTGGGCTACGGAAAGACGGAAATCGCAATTCGCGCTGCGTTTAAGGCGGTGCAGGAGAACAAACAGGTGGTCTACCTGGTACCCACCACCATTCTGGCCCAACAGCACTATCATACCTTTGTACAGAGAATGAAGGACTTCCCCGTGCGGATCGACCTGCTTTCCCGTTTTCGCACTGCGGCGGAGCAGAAGAGGACCATCACGGACTTGAAAAAAGGTATGGTGGATATCGTGATCGGTACCCACCGGGTGCTTTCGGCGGATGTGGAATACAAAGATTTGGGACTTTTGATTATCGACGAAGAACAGCGTTTCGGCGTAACTCATAAGGAGAAAATAAAGAAGCTGAAAGAAAACGTGGATGTGCTCACGCTGACAGCGACACCCATTCCAAGAACCCTGCACATGAGTCTGGTGGGGATCCGGGACATGAGTGTGTTGGAGGAGGCGCCGGAAGACCGGCTTCCGATTCAGACCTTTGTCTGTGAGTACAATGAAGAGATGGTCAGGGAGGCTATCGTCAGAGAACTTGCCAGAAACGGACAGGTATACTATGTCTATAACCGGGTCAACAACATAGCCGATGTTGCGGCGGCTATCAGCCAATTGGTGCCCGAGGCTGACGTGGCTTTTGCCCATGGGCAGATGAAAGAGGCGGAACTGGAACGGATTATGTATGACTTTGTCAATGGGGAGATTGACGTGCTAGTGTCCACCACTATCATAGAGACCGGATTGGACATCTCCAATGTCAATACTATGATTATCCACGACTCCGATCAGATGGGATTGTCCCAACTCTATCAGCTTCGTGGCCGGGTGGGGCGTTCCAACCGGACGGCTTACGCTTTTCTTATGTACAAGCGGGATAAGGTGTTAAAAGAGGTGGCGGAGAAGCGCCTTGCGGCGATTCGGGAATTTACGGAGTTGGGAAGCGGTTTTAAGATTGCCATGCGGGATCTGGAAATCCGCGGTGCAGGTAATCTTCTCGGAAAAAGCCAACATGGACATATGCAGGCGGTGGGTTATGATCTTTACTGCAAGATGTTAAATGAGGCGGTCAAGACGAAGAAGGGAATTTCCGTAATCGAAGATTTCAATACCCTTGTCGATTTGGATGTGGATGCCTATATTCCGCCGGAATACATTGTAAATGAGGTGCAGAAACTGGACATCTACAAGCGGATTGCGGGTATTGAGAGTGAGCGTGAGTGCGACGATATGCGGGAGGAATTAATTGACCGATTTGGTCAAGTTCCGAAATCGGTGGAAAATCTGCTGCGGATTGCGTTGATTCGTTCCCATGCCCACAGGCTCTACATGCCGGAGGTGAAGGGAAAAAATGAGAAAATCACCTTTACCCTGCGGCCCGACGCGCCGATCCGGGTGGAAAATATTCCGCTTCTGATTAGCGATTATAATGGGAAACTGAAGTTTGATCCGAAAGGCGGCCCGGCTTTCTATCTCCAGTACCGAAAATGCGGGGTGATTGAGAAGGATGAGGAGACGTTGATTGCACTGACGCAGGAGGCGCTTTCGAGGATGGAGGAGTTGTTGGTGGAATAGACTATACTTGACGGCTATTTACTGCCGTCAAGTATGGTGAGAAGTTCTCGGGGAGTTACTTACTCGAAAGCAGCGCTGATACGAATACATTTGTATCAATAACGGCATAGCAGATCATAAGTCAGCCTCCATGCCAAATTCCTGACATAATCCATCAAATTGCTTTTTTAATGTCTCGTCCATTCGGACGCTGAAAGTTGCCTGCGCCATAATTTTGCCTCCCTTATGTCTTTTCTATAAGTATATGCGAAATGGTGCAAAAAACCAATAATATGAACCTAATATGTGCAAAATGGCTATTGAATTCCTGGGAACAGGTCAATGACAATTTGCATTTTTTGTAGTAAAATTAATTTATTAAATTGCGCATGAAGTTTGTCTAATGATAGACAACAAAAAAGTTATGATGTGGAGGACTAACTAACCGTTGTGCCGCGCTACGGCACCAACGAGGATCTGGTACAGGTATGTAAGGAGACGCACAAATGGGACATGTCTATACGGTGACCTTAAATCCATCACTGGATTATACGGTGTCGGTGGAGAATTTCCGGCTAGGGTATACCAACCGCACCGTGTCGGAGTTTTTGACTGTGGGCGGCAAGGGAATTAATGTATCCACAGTCCTGAAAAATCTGGGAATAGAGAGCACAGCTTTGGGGTTTGTAGCGGGATTTACCGGGCAGGAAGCAAAACGGCAGCTTGCCATGCGGGGAATTGAGAGCGGCCTGATTACGGTGGAGGAGGGCCAGACCAGAATCAATGTCAAACTCCAATCTGTAGAGGGTACGGAGATTAATGGGCAGGGGCCGGACATTCCCGAAAAGAAATTTTTAGAATTGATGGAGAGACTTTCCGAGCTTGCGGCGGGCGACATGTTGTTTTTGTCCGGCAGCATTCCACCCTCCCTGCCGGAAGACACCTATCTGCGCATGATGGAGCGGCTTGCTGCAGATGTTTTGACGGTGGTGGATGTTTCGGGGGAAGGACTTGTAAAGTCGCTGTCCCTGCGGCCCTTTTTGATCAAGCCGAATCAACACGAGTTGGGTGAAATTTTTGGTGTGACACTCACTGACAGATTGTCTGTCTTTCCCTATGCAAGGAAATTGCAGGAGATGGGGGCGAGAAACGTATTGGTTTCCCTGGCGGGAGAGGGCGCGGCGTTCCTTGCGGAGGACGGCAGCGTATTTGAGGCGCCTGCACCGGAAGGGGAGTTGGTAAATGGTGTCGGAGCAGGCGATTCCATGGCGGCAGGCTTTATGGCCGGATGGTTGGAAAAGCGGGATTACAGACATGCTTTTTATATGGGATTGGCGGCCGGAAGTGCGACCGCTTTTTCGGAAGGGTTGGCATCGGAGGAAAAAATTCATACCCTTTATGAAAAAATCGTGCGGCGGTCGTAAGCCGGAGCGGGCCGCTTGATCACAGAACGGACGGTGAAGTTTTTTCAGTCGTTTCCCTTCTGATTAATATTGGCGTTATGACTTTGTGGATCGGTTCTGTCAGCGGAACCGGTCTTCTTTTTTTGCGCTCTTCCATCTGATCCACGAGAAGGCTGACAGCTTCATAAGCCATTTTTTCAATCTGCTGTCCCACGGTAGTGATGGGGATGACGGCCTCTTTGGAAATGGGGGAATCGTCAAAGCCGACAATCAGGTAATCGTCGGGCAGGGAGCCGTATTTTCGGATCAAAAGATTCAAAAAAATATTGGCATGTGTATCTCCGGATATAAAAATTCCCTTTTTTAAGCCGGCGTAGGATTCATCCAACTCTTTGAGGATGCTGGAAAGATTTTCCTGTGTTTCTTCAAAGGGACCGCCCAGAGCAGCATAAATCAGACGATGGGCCAACTTTTTTTCCTCACAAAGATCCAGAAAACCGCGGATACGTCCGTAGGCGGGACGTTCCGATGTGGTGGTTGTGGAGTTAATGTGGATAAGGATATCACAGTCATGTTTGGCAAGCAGGCTGGCGGCCTGTACGCCGCCCATATAGTTGTCTGTGTTGACGCTGCAGACATAGCGGTCTTCCCGCTCGATGGTTACGACCGGAATTTGCAGATCGGCCAGTTCGCGGGAGGAAAGCGTAAAACTCAGCACGATGAGTCCTTCAATATTGTAGGCGAGCAGTTCACGGATATACTGTCTTTCGGTTTCTTCCTGCTCATTTCCCACAAAGACGAGAAACTTATAGCCGAAATGTTCATAAGTCAAAAGAATCCGGTTCAGCATTTCAGAGTAATAGTGATTCAGCAGATTGGGGATGATAATGCCGATAAATTCGGTATTGCCGTTGGCAAGGATTCGCGCTACTTTGTTTTCCTTATAATCCAGACTGACTAATGCGTTGGCTATAATATCCTGATTCTCCAGAGTGAGGGAATCAGGAGCGTTAAAATAGCGGGAAATCGTAGTTTTGGAAAAGCCGGTGTATTTTGCAATGTCATCAAAAGTGACTTTTTTCTTTTTGCCGGAATGATTCATAGGGGTTCCTTTCTGAAAACAGCGGCAGGAATGTATAGTGTCCGCCTGCTCCGTCATAAATTATAACAAAACAGGGGAGGAAAAACAATGCGTAATCGGTTAAGTAACCGGTTTTGTAATATGTGCATAAAAAGGAGAAAATGAATTTGTGTAAATCCAATAGAAATAGGAAAAGTACAGATTTTTCGTTGACAGTACATTGGGGAAAATGATAGAATAAGAGCACAAAGTAACCGGTTACTTTACCGGTTACTGTAGAGGGCGAAAAAGAAGGAAATGAAGGAGGATGACTTCATGAAAAGAAAAGTGAAGAGAAAGGCTGTGGCGGCAGCGCTTATATTGGCGTTGACAGCCACGGGGCTTACCGGTTGCCGGTTTGGATTTGCCAGTGATCCGGATGACCCCAATCAGGTGGAGGAAAAGGTAGAGATTGATACTTCGATCGACACGTTTGCGTATGATTCCGCTTTGAAGGGAACAAGCATTACATTGATGAACAGTAAGGCAGAGATACAGGTTGCCCTGGAGGAAATGGCCGTTATGTTCGAGGAAAAGTCCGGCGTTCATGTAGAGGTGATGCCGGTCACGGACGGGGATTCTCCTTATACGAAGGTAGTAAGCCTGTATAATTCGGGAAATCCGCCGACCTTGTCCATTCTGGATACGACGGATGTGATTGCTCTGGCGCAGGAGAAGGCGGAGGATTTGTCTGCGGAGGAATGGACGAAGGAAGCGGAAGGCTATCTGACTGAGGTAAACGGTAAGGTGTATGGGTTCCCGCTCTGTATTGAGGGACGCGGACTGATTTATAACAAAGCCGTGATTGAGCAGACATTGGGAGAAACCTTTGATCCTGCATCGATCAAAACACAGGAACAGTTTACGGCCCTGCTTGACAGATTGGTGGAAGCGGGCATGGAGAGACCGATTTCCATGGCGAAGGAAGACTGGTCTTTGGGCGCGCATCAGCTTCAGTACATCTATGAGACTTATGATGGCACATCCGATGGCGCGCAGCAGGTGATCGAACAGATCAAGAGCGGAGAACTGCAGGTGGCGGATCATCAGCGCACGACAGAATTTTTGAATACTTTTGACATCTTAAAGAAATACAATGTGGCTAAGGGAGATCCGTTGGGCGCGGATTATGACGAGATGGCCATTGATCTGGCGGATGGCAAGACGGCCTTTTGGTTTAACGGCAACTGGGCATGGCCGAACCTGAAGGAAGCGGGAGCGAAGAACGAAGATGCCTATGGATTTCTGCCGTATTTTCTGAATAATGATGAGAACGATTTTGCAAATCAGATGATTCAGGGTTCTCCCTCCAAACAGGTTATGTTGGACGGCCAGGTGGCGGATGAGAAGCAGAAGGCGGCAGCAAAGGAGTTTCTCAACTGGATTGTGTACAGCGAGATCGGTCAGCAGATGCTAGTAAAGACCTGCAATGTGATCCCGCCGTTTAAGAACAATCCTTACCAACCGGAGGATCCGTTGAGCCGGGATATTTACGAACATGTACAAAACGGTACGGCGTTTAACGCATCTGCGATCGTGCCAAACGATCACTGGGCGGTACTGGGAGCAGCCATGCAGAAGTATTTGGCTGACAGATGCGACAGAGCGGAACTGATGGCGGCGATTGAGGAGTATTGGTCGCAGCAGTGACGGCTAATGGAAGGAATAGCAACCAACGGATAGAAGAATGAGGAAAGAGGGTAAGAGGATGGAGTCAAAAAAGAAAGGAAAAGATTTCTGTATCTTTGCGCTGCCGGGCATGTTTTGTTTCTTTGCGGTGGTAATCATACCGTTTCTTTACGGTGTGTATCTGACCTTTACAGATTGGGACGGCGTAGCGCAGACGAAGAATTTTATCGGGTTTAGCAACTTTATGGGTGTCGTGCGGGACGGACAGTTTTGGTTATCTTTGCTTTTGACGTTCCGATATGTAATCGTAGTGGTTGTTCTCGTCAATGTTTTGGCCTTTGCGATCGCATGGCTGCTGACGAGGGGGATTAAAGGACAGAACTTTTTCAGGGCAGGATTTTTTACGCCAAACCTGATTGGCGGTATTGTGTTGGGATATATTTGGCAGTTTGTTTTCTCCCGTGTGTTTGTAAATATCGGAGAGAGCACCGGATGGAACCTGTTTGAAATATCATGGCTGTCGGAGCCGAATAAGGCGTTTGCGGCGTTGGTGTTGGTGTCCGTATGGCAGCTTTCAGGTTATATGATTTTGATTTATGTGGCCGGTTTTATGGGGTTGAGCGAGGACGTATTGGAGGCTGCGAGCATAGACGGCGCTGCCGGATGGGCAAAGCTGAAAAATATCATTATGCCGTTAATGATGTCCTCCATTACGATCTGCCTTTTCCTGACGCTTTCCCGTGCGTTTATGGTGTATGATGTGAACTTGTCTCTGACAGCCGGAGGACCTTACGGCACAACGGAAATGGCAGCCATGCACGTCTATGAAAAAGCTTTTACATCCAGACAATTCGGTGTAGGGCAGGCGGAAGCGTTGATCTTGTTTATTGTGGTGGCATGTATCAGTGGATTGCAGGTATACCTGACGAAGAAGCAGGAGGTGGAAGCATGATGAAGCAGACGGAAGTTGGCGGAACCAGAAAAAAAGTGACAAATGGTTTGGCGATAGCCGCATTGGTTGTTCTGTTTATCGCCTATATGTTTCCCTTTATAATGGTGGTGATTAATTCACTCAAGCAGAAGCGGGATATTATCAAAAGCCCGTTCTCATGGCTGTATACCATCAAAGGTCTTTCTTTTGACAACTTTGTAAAAGCGTTTACGCAGATGGATTTTTTGAACGCCTTCAAGAATTCCCTGTTCGTTACGGTTTCAGCGACATTACTGGTAACGCTGTTGGCGGCGATGCTTGCGTACTATATTGTCCGCAATAAAAATGTGATTTCGAATGCAACCTTTGCGCTGATGGTGGCATCCATGATCATTCCGTTTCAGGCGATCATGATTCCGCTGGTGAGTATTTACGGCGGCACATTAAACGTCCTGAATCACAGAATTACCCTGATCTTTATGCACACTGGTTTTTCCATGGCGATGTCGGTCTTCATGTTCCACGGTTTTGTGCGCGGAAATGTGCCGATTGCTTTGGAGGAGGCGGCCTATCTGGAAGGCTGCACCCATACGCAGACGTTTTTTAAGATCGTACTGCCGTTACTCAAACCCATTATTTCCACGATGGTAATCCTGAATTCGCTTGCTTTTTGGAACGATTTCCTTTTGCCGTCACTTGTGCTTACGGATAAAAAACTGTTGACGCTGCCGCTTTCCACATACAGCTTTTATGGTACCTACTCTGCGGATTATGGTACAATTATGGCGGGACTTTTACTGTGCGTACTGCCGATTCTCGTTCTCTATGTGGTATTGCAGAAACAGATTATCGGCGGTGTTGTGGCAGGCGCTGTGAAATAGGAGAAGGATTGTCAAAATGAGAAGAGATACGCTGCATTTGAAGGCGCCGGGAAATTGGATAAACGACCCCAACGGATTTATTTACTATAAAGGGAAATATCATTTGTTTTACCAACATTTTCCCTATGCGCCGGTCTGGGGAACCATGCACTGGGGGCATGCCGTAAGTGAAGATCTGGTAAACTGGGAACATCTGGGCATTGCCCTGTTCCCTACCAGATATGAAGATCAAAACGGCTGTTTTTCCGGCAGTGCCATAGAACACGAGGGACGGATGTATTTGTACTATACAGGCGTTCACTATATGCAGGCAGACCCCAACAATATTCATCTTAGCCCGGGCGATGCGTATGAGTCGGCGCAGCTTATGATGACTTCCGAAGACGGGATGCACTTTGACAATTTTCATAAAAAGACGGTAATCGTGCCGCCTATGGATGACAGCCGGATCGGGGACAGAACACATACAAGAGACCCGAAGGTGTGGCGCGGCAGGGACGCGTGGTATATGGTGCTTGGCACCATGACGGCCAAACGAAAGGGTGCGCTGCTTTTCTACCGAAGCGAAAATCTGAATGACTGGAGCTATGTGAATACCGTATCTGCAAACGAAGAGCTCGGTTGGATGTGGGAGTGTCCGGATTGTTTTGAGGTAGCGGGAAAAACGGTGTTGATTGTCTCACCGATGGGGCTGCAAAAGCAGGCGCCTCTGGAGGAGAATCATACGGTCTGTATGCAGGTGACGTTTGAAGAAGAGACATGTGTAATGCAGCTTCCGGATCACTATCAGTATTTGGATTACGGTTTGGACCTCTATGCGCCACAGTCAACTTTGGATGAGGAGGGGCGCAGAGTCCTTGTGGCGTGGCTGCGTATGCCGGAGCCGGTAGAAGGGGAATGGATCGGGATGTACTGTATGCCAAGAGTGGTGGAAATGGAAGGCGGGCATATTTGTTTTCGGGTGCATCCCTATGCAGAGAGCATGTTTACGAGAAAAATTACCCATCCGAAGCAGGCGGACGGCGCGGCGTACAGAGTTCGTTTTGTCTTGCGGGAAGGTGAGGGGATTTCGATTGGCGGATACCGCATTTGGCGGGAAGAGAATCGAATCTGCACGGACAGAAGCGCCGTTTTTCCACGGAATGAAAAATTCAGCCTGCGGGCATCCACGCCCGAAGTGGAGGGGAAATGTGAACTGGATGTTTATGTGGATGCGCATATGATTGAGATATTTGTCAATCGCGGAAGGTATGTACTCAGTCATGCGGTTTACGGGCTGACAGACGAGATTCAAAGCGATTCGGTGGAACAATGGGAAATTGCTGCGTTAAAATAACGGACAGGAGCGGGTAACGTGCGGCAAGAAGGAGGACTGCCATATGATGTCAAAGACGGACGAGGTGTTCCGGAGAAGACTGGAAAGACACCATGACGAATTAAAATGGCTTTATATGGAATTATATGACAATGATTCCATGTTTGCGGAACTGTGCACGAATCTGTATCGTTTCCATAAGGAGCGGAGAAGACAGCTAAAGACGCGGGATAAGGAGCGGGAAAAGAATCCGCAGTGGTTTCGCAAAAATGATATGTTGGGAATGATGTTGTACATTGATCAGTTTGCAGGCAATCTCAAAGGGGTAAAAGAAAAGCTCGCTTATCTGGAGGCGTGTCAGGTAAACTGCATTCATTTGATGCCTTTTTTGGATTCTCCAAAAGAGCATTCCGACGGTGGTTACGCGGTGGCAGATTTCAGAAAAGTCAGGGCGGATCTGGGCACCATGGAGGATTTGTCTGAACTTGCGGATGTGTGTCATCAAAAGGGAATGAACCTCTGCATGGATTTTGTCATGAATCATACTTCGGAGGAGCACGAATGGGCGGTTCGTGCAAGGAAGGGTGAAGGCGAGTACATGAGCCGTTACTTTTTCTATGACAATCAGGACATTCCCAATCGGTACGAGCAAACCGTGCCGCAGGTATTTCCGACTACAGCGCCGGGGAATTTCACCTATCTGCCTGAGATCGGGCATTATGTGATGACTACTTTTTATCCCTATCAGTGGGATTTAAATTATGGAAATCCGCGCGTATTTAACGAGATGATGTACCACTTTTTGTTCTTTGCCAATCAGGGTATGGACATCATCCGGATAGATGCAGTGCCATACATTTGGAAAGAGCTTGGCACGAGCTGCCGCAATCTGCCCCAGGTGCATTCGATTGTGCGCATGATGCGCATGATCGGGGAGATTGTCTGCCCGAGCGTACTTTTGTTGGGCGAGGTGGTGATGGAACCGGAAAAGGTTGTTCCCTATTTTGGCACGGTGGAGAAGCCGGAATGTCATATGCTCTATAATGTGACCACGATGGCGAGTACATGGAACTGCGTGGCCACAAAAGATATCCGTCTGCTAAAGCGGCAGATGGATGCGGTTAATCAACTTCCGTCAACGTATACCTTTTTAAATTATTTACGCTGTCATGATGATATCGGTTGGGGGTTGGACTATAGATTCCTGGCACAGTGGGAAATGTGGGAAGCGCCGCATAAGCGGTTTTTGAATGATTACTTCACCGGCAGGATACAGGGGAGCGCAAGCCGGGGCGAGCTGTACAATGATGATCCGGTTACGCAGGATGCAAGATTCTGTGCGACGACGGCTTCCATGTGCGGGATTGAGAGTGCCCAGGAAGCGGATGATCCGAATGCGCTGCAGACGGCCATCAATCTGGATATCATGCTCCACGCATACATGTTGACCCAGTCCGGAATCCCAATGCTTTACAGTGGGGATGAAATCGGGCAGATCAACGATTACTCCTATAAGAATGATCCGGATAAGGCATCGGATTCCCGGTATCTTCACCGGGGGAGATTTCGTTGGGATCTGGCGGAGAAAAGGAAAGCACAAGACAGTGTCCAGGGCAGGATATTCGGCGCACTGAATGAACTGGAACGGATTCGCAGGCAGGAGAGGGTTTTTGAGGCATCTGCAGACGTTTGGACCTATGATGTGCACAACAATGCAATTCTCTGCATTGTGCGACAGCAGGCGGGAGAACGGTTTTTTGGGATCTTTAATTTCGCGGGCTGTCCGGAGACCGCGTGGATGAAAGAGGAGGGCAGTTACACGGAACTGCTGACCGGAAAGAAGATGGAATTGGTGGATATTGTGATACCCCCGTATGGGTTTTACTGGCTGAAAAAAGAGAGCTGAAAAATCATGGGAAGCCGATTATGACAAAAAGAGGGACGGTTGTGACATCAGAGAGATGCGGCCGTCCTTTTTTGACGATATATATTCTATCAGTAGCAAATCAAGCGCGAGCAGAGCGAGCATTTGATTTCACCTGATAGGATAACGAAAAAATCGGGAAGCGCGGAGCGCGGCAGACGCGAAGCGGATGGATTTTTGAGTGATGAAGCAGGAAATCAAGCGCAAATGAGAGGGCATAAATATGTTGTGGATCGCGGTATGCGATGACGAGATTGTAGAGTGTGACAAAATAGCGAAAAAAATCAGGGAAATTTTAACAGAGATAAAAGTTCCCTGTACCATAAAGCAGTTTTACAGCGGGCGGGATTTATTGCAGTCGCCGGAGTCTTTTGACGTGATTTTTCTGGATATTATCATGAGCGGTCTGGACGGTATGAGGACGGCGCAGATTGTCAGGAAAAAGGCATATGACAAGATTCTTGTTTTTATGTCCGCCAGTCGGGATTATGTGTTTGACGCCTATGATGTGGAGGCTTTTCAGTATCTGCTAAAACCGGTCGATGAGAAAAAACTGAGAAGCGTATTACAGAGAATTGTCCTTAAAACGCAGGAACGGTCCCAGGCATTCATCATAATAAGCAGGGAAAGACAGAATAAAAAATTGTTATTGGATGAGATTTTTTATTTTGAAATTCGGGGACGTATGATTGACGTTCACGGAACAGACGGTGTTTTCAGCTATTACGGGCAAATTGGCGCTCTGGAAAAGGAGCTAAAGGAAAAAGGATTTTGCCGCTGCCACAAAAGTTATCTTGTCAATTTAAAACATGTGGATGTGTACAACAGACAGGAAATGGTTCTGGATAACGGGGAGCGGATTGTCATTGCCAAGAGAAGATACGAAGCATTTTGTGGGGAGATTCTTAAGTACATGCGAGGGACAGTGTGAGAAGAAAGGATTGCGGGTCTGCAGGGCGGCTCAATGGAGGGTGTGGAGAAGATGGCACGATATGAAGAAAAGGCAAAAAAAGGAATAAGAGCGGTATCTATACTGATCACAGTGTCCACGCTGATCTCGCTGGCGGAAAATTTTTTCGTTTCCCTTATTTTTTGCCTGCTGTTAATTTGGAAACATACGGCATGGCGTATCGCGGTTCCCCTGGTGGAGGACAGGGAGTCTGCAGTGATTGCATGGTGCTGCTTTGGCATAGTGATCATGGCGGTATACGGGATGAGAAAGCGGCTTCAGGCTGTATTTAGGGGAAAGACGTGGAAATGGTATGCGGTACTGACGCTTCCGCTGTTTGTGGTGGAGGTGGTGATCTATGTCGCGAACTGGGGCGCAGGCTACGGCATTCTCTATAGAAGCGGCGGAAATATGGGGCTGTATTACGATCAGATTTTCAGCTATGCGGGGTGGGTTGTTCTATCAGGCCTGTCCCTGTTTGCGGTGGGGGTATATGTGCTTAGCATGGACCGGATTTATATGGAACAAAAAAAGAACAGTCAGTACCATGAACAGGTTGCGGTTTATCAAATGTTGGAGGAACAGTACAGGCAGTCGGAGCGGCTCAGGCACGATTTGAAAAACCATGTGCTTGCGCTCCGCAGCTTGTGGGAAGAGCAGGATTGGGAAAAGCTTGGGGATTACCTGAAAAGGATGGAGGGCAGCGCGCAGCTTGGAATGAATGAGGAGGCCACGGGAAGCCGGCCGGTGGATGCGCTTTTATGCCAGAAGCGGAAAATGGCGGAGGAAAAAGGGATTTTGTGGGAGTGCAGTGTGCAGATGCCGAAATCCTGTAAGATTGATGATTTTGATTGGTGCGTCCTGTTTGGGAATATCCTGGACAATGCTGTGGAGGCGTGTGATCAGTTGCGCAGCAAAAAACTGCGGCAGGAGTTGCAGCCTTTTATCCGCATACATGCAGGAACCGTTAAGAAATGTTTTCTTTTGGAAGTGTCAAACAGTACGGAAGCCTCGGCCCGGCCTGAGATTGGGTATACGGAAAAGGAAAATTCACAGGGACATGGGATTGGGCTGCTAAATGTGGAAGATATGGTGAACAGATATAGCGGAGCCATGAACGTGGAAATAGAAAACAGCGTTTTTGTCATCTCGGTACTGCTTCCAATGGGAGATGCCGTACATGACATCGAAAGAGCTGTTTGAAGCAAAAAGCTAAGAGTTGGAAATTTCTTTGACGAAACAAGAAACAGATATATCAGAAAAGGAGGAAAAGCTTATGCACACGAAGACGATGGAGGGACTGATCGGCGCGAGAACCAATATGGAAATGCTCAACACCCCTTTCCGGGTTTTTAAGGAAGCGAGACTCAAGGGAGATACTGCGATGATGGAGCGGGCGATGGGCTATATGGGTGACTTCCACGAAGACGCTTACGAGTACAAGGAGGAAGCGGACGAGGGCATGAAGAAGGATGTGGAGGAGACCCGCGAGATTGCCAAAGAGCAGCGTGAGGAGATGATCAAAAACCGCAGGGAGGAGCGGGAAGAGCAGCAGAAGAAACTGGAGGAAGAGCGGGAAGAAAAGAAGGACGATAAAAAAACCGCAGATACCGTCGAAATCAGCGAGGAGGGCAAGGTGCTCTTAAAGGAGAGCGTGCCGGAGACCGGAACAGCCATAGAAGGGGCGGATTTGGATACGGAGTCAATCCCGAAACCGAAGGCGGATTTGGAGCCTGTGTTTTATTCAAGCGCCGGGGAGGTAAAGCAGACGGAAGATATGGGGACGAAGGTGTCGGCGTCGGTGTAGGAAAATGACTGGCAGGAAAGCAGAGATTCAAGGGAGTCTCTGCTTTTTTTATTTCAGTTTTTTAGTAAAAGTCCAAAATAATGGACTTTATAAATGGTATCTTCTTTTCAGAACATAGGTTCGCCGATTTAATCAGAGAGCGGAAATGGAAGGAGGAGTTATGATGAAGGGATATGCGGTAGAGAGCGGCTATATGGGATATGTAAACGGCGTGTACATGCTATTTGCCAGTGAAACGGATTACAGGGATTATATGGCCGCGTAGTGCAGGCGAAGTGCAGGATCAAGGGCTTTACAGAAAAAGGAAAATTGTTGGTTCCCTTTACCGGATATTTGATGTAAAATAAAACATAGTGATTTTTTGACATCGGATGTGATGGGAAATGGAAATTCCTTTCTTCTACCAGGCCTGGAATAAGAAATCATGGATGGGGAATTTGTAAAATGAAATATTATTTAAAAAGATGCACGCATCAGGAATTGGGAAGCGTTGTTGCGGGTGGAAAGCCACAAAGAGGAAGATATTTATTGACATCAATGAACGAAAATGTGCTGAGCATGTTTCCTCCATTGTCGAAAACGCAATTAAATGATTCAACTCTGCTGCCAATGATTCCATTATATTCAGGGAAAAAGATATATTGTAATTATGTGTATCATAATGATAAGTTTCACGGTTCGACAGCAAAACATCCGAGAAATGAATACAGAATATATCTGAATAAAGCATTGGAAAATCACACCTGTTTATTTGAGACAAATGATATTATTATGATGCGTATGTCTTCTGTGATGGATGAAGAAAGCGGAGACATACAAAATATATATTATTTGGATTATATCAGGAATCAAGAATCCAAATTATATAAAGAACTGAATTCAGTTATCGAGAACTCCCCGATATCAGGCGGGTATGGTATTTTTGAGGGTACGATTGCAGAATTTGAAGAAAAAGTATCTCAAATGGGCATACCGGATGAATGCGAAGTTGAGATTGATGAGAGCGTTACAAACAGAATATCGTCTGCAGCAGATGCGGTGGCGGCATTATTTAATGCGACATCTTTCCGGGATTTTGTCATGGTAGGTTATAACCATCTATGCGCTATTACAGGCACGGTTATTCGGCATGAATCCTATACGAATTTGGAAGCGGCGCATATTCGGCCAAAGAGTCATGGGGGATTATATCTTCCCAATAATGGAATAGCATTATGCCGGGATTTGCATTGGGCTTTTGATAAAGGCTTTTTTACCTTGAATGATGAATTGGAAGTGGTTGTACATAAACAAGTGACAAGCGATTATCTGCAATCATTTAACGGTAAAAAAATAAGAGTGCCTCAAGATCCCTTTTTTGCGCCTGATTTGGAAAATGTGAAATATCACAGGGAAAATATTTTTGGATTGTTTCTTACAACAGGGAGACTATAAGGGGCGTATATTTATGTATTATGCAATCGACTTATTTGCAGGATGCGGCGGTTTATCAAAAGGTTTTATGGATGCCGGATTTGAAGTGATCGTGGGGGTAGATAACGATCAGGCGGCGCTCAATACCTTTAAGCGAAATCATAACGGCGCGGAGGCATTGAACGCGGATCTTTCCAGGCAGGAAACATTTGATGAAATAAAAAGAATTGCCGGTAATCGTAAAATTGATGTTATTATTGCAGGGCCGCCCTGTCAGGGCTTTTCTCTGACAGGCCCCAGAAATTTTGATGATAAAAGAAATAAGCTGTATTTAGCGGTATTTGAGATGGTAAAGCAGTATGCGCCGAAAGCGTTTGTCATAGAAAACGTACCGGGCATGGCAACCTTATACCAGGGGGAAATAAAAAAGGAAATTTTAAAAAGATTTGAAAAGCTGGGGTATAACGTGGAGGCAAAGATACTTTGTGCGGCCGATTATGGGATACCTCAAATGAGAAAAAGGCTTATTTTTATGGGAGTAAGAAAAGATATAGGAAAACCGGATTTCCCGCAGGCGACATTTGAGCCGGGACAGTATCGGTCATGCCGTGATGCGATTAGTGATTTGCCGGCATTGATTGATACGTTAGGGGAGGAAGAGTGTCAATACACTTCTGAACCAATGTCAGAATATCAGAAAATGATGAGAAAGAATTGTACCGTATTGTACAATCATACGGCAACGAACCACACGCAAATGGTCAAAGAAACCATTGCATTGGTTCCGGAAGGCGGAAATTATAAGGATTTGCCAAAAGGAGTGGGGGAAAGCAGAAAGTTTAATGAAGCATGGACGAGGTACCATGGAGATAGGCCGTCGAGAACCATAGACACAGGTCATCGAAATCATTTTCATTATGAATATAATAGAGTCCCGACAGTACGGGAAAATGCAAGATTACAGTCGTTCCCGGACAATTTTGTTTTTACCGGCACAAGAACACAACAATATCGCCAGGTTGGTAATGCGGTGCCGCCATTGTTGGGATATTGTTTGGGGAAAAAGGTGTTGGAAATTATAGCAAAAGAGGACGCTGCCAATGGTTAATACAATAGATCTGTTTGCCGGCTGCGGAGGATTAACAGAGGGATTTAAGCAGTCAGGACGATATAATACGATATCGTGTGTGGAGTGGGATAAAGCTGCATGTGATACGCTCAGATACAATTTAAAAAAGAAATGGAACTATAACGATGCAGATAAAAGGGTAGTCAGGTTTGATATTCAGAGAACAGAGGAACTGCTCAGTGGTTGGTGTGACGATGAATATGGGGAATCGGAGGGATTGGATTCTTTGACAAGAAGTTATGGCGGCAATGTGGATCTCATTATTGGCGGTCCGCCTTGTCAGGCATACTCCGTTGCCGGCCGTATTCGTGACAAAGATGGAATGAAAAACGACTATAGGAATTATCTGTTTGAAAAGTATTTAAACATTGTGCAGCACTATCAGCCAAAGGCTTTTGTTTTTGAAAATGTTCCGGGGATTCTCAGCGCGCGTCCTGGCGGAGGCGACGAGCTGATCATCAATATTATCAGGGAAAAATTTGAAAATGCAGGGTACATGATACTTGATGATCTTAACAAAGCGGTTATAGATTTCACAGAGTATGGCGTTCCCCAGAAAAGAAGCAGGGTCATCATTTTGGCGCTTCGCAGGGATTACTATAGCAATCCGAAATCATTACTTGAAAAATTTTATCATGAAATTTTGCCATCCAAGAAGTGCGGGCGGGTGACTACGGTGCGTGAAGCTATTGGTGATTTACCGGCGCTTAAACCTCTTGAAAAGCCTGTAAAAATGGATGGCAAGACATATTCGCATTCATTTTTACCTGAGGACTTTCGCATAAAAAATCATATACCAAGGTTTAGCAACTTAAGAGACATTGAAATTTTTAAGCTGTTGACAAAGGACATTGAGCAGGGGAATAATCAATATGTATCTGCTGAAGCTCTGAAAAATCTGTATACTAAAATTACGGGTAAAGAATCCAATGTGCATAAGTACCATGTGATCCGGTGGGATGAGCCCAGTAACACGATTCCGGCACATTTGTATAAGGATGGATTGAGGCATATTCATCCGGATTCGGAGCAGGCACGGACAATAACGGTGAGAGAAGCAGCGAGACTTCAGACATTTCCTGACGATTATGAATTTATAACCGGTACGGCTGCGGATTATAAAATGATTGGAAATGCGGTTCCGCCGTTATTTGCCAAATTATTGGCGGATAGTATATATGAGCTTTTATTTCATGAATAGGTTGTGCCAGTATGAGAAATAATATTATATTTCTTTATGACTGAACATAGATATAATATAGCGCATAAATTGAAATGGATATAGGTGCGTGGGAGATTGTATGATCAAAAAGATAGACGATATTCCTGTGAATTATATAGACGAGGGTGAGGGAGAAATTGTTCTTCTTTTACACGGTTGGGGCGCTAATATTACGCTGTATCAGGGAATCATTGATACATTAAAGCAAGGGCAGCGTGTGATTGCCCTTGATATGCCGGGCTTTGGGAAAACACCTGAACCGCCTGACCCATGGCGTGTGGATGACTATGTGGATTTTGTTCTGAAGTTTATAGCGTCCTTCTCGATAAAAAGGCTGAGTGTGGTGGTGCATTCTTTTGGCGGAAGGGTCTTTTTTAAAATGAATGCAAGAGAAAATCTGCCATTTACAGTAGAACGGGTTGTACTGATTGACAGCGCAGGGATTCTGCCGAAGAAAACCTTTCGACAGAAGATGAGCCTCAGACTCTATAAGTTTGGGCGGGCGTTTATGAGTACGAAGCCGATGCATTTTCTATATCCCGATGCGGTGGAGAATATGCGGCGTAAAAGAGGTTCCTCTGATTATAATAACGCCACACCGTTGATGCGTGCCACGCTTGTGAAAGTGGTCAATGAGGATCTGGAACCGCTGATTCATTTGGTAAAGTGTCCCACTCTCTTGATCTGGGGAGATTTGGATACGGCTACGCCGATAGAGGATGCGAGACGGATGGAAGAACTGATTGCGGATGCAGGCCTTGTGGTTTGCGAAGGTGCCGGACATTTCTCCTATGCGGAACAGCCTGCGAAAGTGAACGGCGCATTGCAGGCATTTTTCGGTTGAGAGGGTTTTAGAATGGATATTGTAATCTTTGGCATATGGCTTGTCAGCTATTTGGTGGGTGCGGTATGGTATATTTTATATCTGATGCATATGTTTCAGCAGAATTCCTATAAGCCGCGGGAATACGGGGAGTGGATGAGGACACATGCCAATGTGGGAAGGCTGCTTGGCAAATGCCTGTATGCGTTGGTTTCCCTTCCGCTAGTGTTGATCGGTAACAGGGGCTGTCTGATAGCAGCCTGCTTTATGAATGGAATGACTATATTAGTCAATAAGCCTCATAAGGCGAAAAAACCTTTGGTATATACGCAGCGTGTAAAAAGAATGCTAGTTACTACCGGCATTTTATATCTCCTTGTTATGGCGGTGGTTTTACCGCCGTGGATATGGATGCGGTTGGCCGGCGGAATCCTTTTGACATTGCAGGGAGTGATGCCGCAGCCGGTAAACCTTATGTTTCGGAATGTGGAGTTTGCCTTACTGCTTTTGTTTGTTTTACAACCGTTCCTGGTGCTGTTGGTGAACGGTCTCAATCATCCGATTGAGAAGGCAATTGATCGGCATTATATTAACGATGCTGCCCGGATTTTGCGGGGGATGCCGGATTTAAGAATTATCGGTGTGACGGGAAGCTACGGCAAGACCAGTGTCAAATACTATCTGAGCACGCTGTTATCAACGCAGTATAATGTACTGCATACGCCGGGCAACTATAATACAACGCTAGGAGTGGTGAGGACGATCCGGGAGAGGATGAAACCTTTCCATGAAATATTTATCTGCGAGATGGGCGCAAGAGAAGTGGGAGATATCAAGGAGATTTGCGATCTGGTGCATCCCGGTTACGGCATTATTACTTCTATTGGCCCACAGCATTTACAAAGCTTTCATACCATAGAAAACATCGTTGCAACCAAGTTTGAGTTGGCGGATGCGGTGCCCGAATCCGGAAAAGTTTTTTTAAACTATGACAATGATTACATTCGGGGGAAAAAGATAAATAAGAAGATTGTCAGCTATGGCATTGCGGAGGAAGGGGTGGATTTTCGCGCTTATGATATTGCGGTTTCTCCGAGAGGGTCTTCTTTTAAAATGAAGGATGAAACGGGGAAAGAGTATGAGTTTCACACGAAATTGGTGGGCAGCCATAATGTGCAGAATATTGCAGGCGCTATTGCGGTGGCTCACACGCTTGGGATTCCCATGGAGAAACTGCTTCATCCTGTGAAACAGTTAGAAAGTGTCCCCCATAGGCTGCAGCTTGTCAGACAGGGTGACAGAATTCTGATAGACGATGCCTACAATTCCAACAGAAATGGTTTTGAAGCGGCCCTTGATACACTTTCCATGTTTAAGGAGCTCCGCATTCTTTTGACGCCAGGTATGGTGGAACTAGGTGAAAAGCAGTATGATGAGAATAAGGCGGTGGGAGTCTATGCCGCTGATAAGTGTGATTATGCCGTGCTTGTGGGAGCAGAACAGACCAAGCCGATTCAGGACGGTCTTTTGGAAGCCGAATTTCCGGAAAATAGAATGATCGTGGTGGATACCTTACAGGAGGCTTTTCGGATGGTGAATGCGATTCCGAATGAAAAGCAGAAAGTGATTTTAATCGAAAATGATTTACCGGATAATTATGCGTAAAAGGAGGATGTTATGAAAATTCGCGTGGGAGTTTTTTTTGGCGGAAAGAGTGTGGAGCATGAGGTCTCTGTGATCTCTGGTTTGCAGGCATATAATGCCTTTGATAAGGAAAAGTATGAGCCGATTCCGATTTATATCACAAAGGAAAATGAACTTTATACAGGTGAACAGATTGCTGATATCGCCAACTATAGAAATATTCCTGAGCTTTTAAAAAAGAGCACGCGTATTTTCCTGATGAGTGAACAAAACGGTGTGAAACTGATTCAATATCCAGAAAAAAAATTTGGCAGTTCTGAGGCAGCGCAAATTGACGTGGCCTTTCCTGTGGTACACGGTGCTAACGTGGAGGACGGTTCTTTACAGGGCTTTCTGCGGCACTACAATATCCCTTTTGCAGGCTGTGATGTGATGGCATCGGCTGTGACCATGGATAAGTATGTGATGAAGACGGTGTTAAAAGATAATGGGATTCCGGTTCTTGACTGTGTGACTCTGCACGCCAAAGAGTATGAGAGCGGTGAGGAGGCAGCATACAAAAAGGTGGAGGAGAAAATTCCTTATCCGGTTATTGTGAAGCCGGTTAATCTGGGTTCCAGTGTAGGCATTAAGGTGGCGAAAGACCGGGAGGAGCTGCGGGAGGCATTAGAGTACGCTTTCACGTTTGGTCCGAAGGTGTTGATAGAACGGGCGATTATGAATCTGCGGGAGATTAACTGCGCAGTTCTGGGCGATTATGAGGAGGCACAGGCCTCAGAGTGCGAGGAGCCGATTTCCAGTGATGAAATTTTGAGTTATGAAGATAAATATGTGGCAGGCGGCAAGGGCGGTTCCGAGGGGATGAGAACTGCAAGGAGAGAATTGCCGGCGAATCTGAGTGCCCAAAAGCGGGAGGAGATTCGCCAGATGGCGGTTAAGACTTTTCAAACGCTTGGCTGTAACGGCGTATCGCGGATTGACTTTATGATTGACAAAGACACGGATCAGGTGTATGTCAATGAGATTAATCCGATTCCCGGATCGTTGGCTTTTTACCTCTGGGAAGCGTTGGGGAAACCTTATGCGGAGCTTTTGGATGACATGGTAAAGTTGGCGCTGAAACGGGAGCGGGAGGAGAAGAGTATGCTTACCTCCTTCGACAGTAATATTTTACAGAATGCAAATTTGTCCGGGGTGAAGGGTGTGAAAAAATAAGGATTGATCAATCCTGTGAAAAAAGGAGCCGAAAAGGAGCCGAAAAAAGGTATTATTAAGGCGATATTGTTCTGGTAACAGGGCTATATCGTCTTTTGCTATGTATAGTGAGAAGCAAATCTGAAAATTAAGTTGACAAAGCGACAATCAACAAATATAATTAAACTGCAAGTTTAATTAATGAGCCACGGGTTAAAGTTGGAAAATTTTTATACTTTATCTGCAAATCGGGAGAGAATGGAGAAAGCTATGACGGGCATTTATTTCAGTGGTACAGGAAACACAAAGCATTGCACAGAAAAACTGCTGCATCTGTTGGATGAAACGGCACAGGCGTTTCCGATGGAGACGACAGAAGCTGTGAAGGCCTTGTCACAGCATGATTTTGTTGTTTTGGCATATCCGGTGCAATATTCAAATGCACCTGTTTTTGTGAGAGAGTTTATTAATAGCCATGCCGCCCTTTGGAGAAATAAGAAGGTGTTTTGCGTTGCAACTATGGGACTGTTCAGCGGGGATGGAGCGGGCTGTTCGGCGCGTCTGTTAAAAAAATACGGCGCGGAAGTGGTCGGAGGCTTGCATATCGTTATGCCGGATTCCATCTGCGACGTAAAGCTGCTGAAAAGATCCGTAGAAAAGAACAGGAAGATTATCAAAGCGGCGGATAAAAAAATTGAAAAATGTACGGAAAAAATCAGACTCGGGAAATATCCGAAGAACGGTCTGCATTTCTATGACAGGATGGCGGGTTTGTTCTGTCAGCGGCTTTGGTTTGGGGGAAAGACAAAGGACTATACGGATCAGATAAAGATCAGCGATGCCTGTACAGGATGCGGGAAATGTATCCGTCTATGTCCCATGGGGAACCTGGCCCTTAAAGATGGCAGGGCGGTGGTGGGAAACCGCTGTACCATGTGCTACCGCTGTATCAGCACATGTCCGGCACAGGCCATCACGCTGTTGGGAGACCGGGTTGTGGAACAGTGCCGATATGACAGGTATTTGAACAAATAGGCAATTGCGAAGCTCTTCCACGCGTATTGAAATTGTACAAACAGCATAATCAACGCAGACGCGCTTTCGCTCCGCTCCAAACGTAATGGTACTAAACTCGTGGAGTTGCTTTGCAACTCCGAACCTCGTTAAGTACCAACGTTTTACAAGGGTCTGCTTATGTTTATGCTATTTGCACAATTATTAAGATGAGTATTATGAGCTTCGCAAACGCCTATTTGAATCAATAGAGAGGAAGGATTCGTATGGGGAGAAGAAAAAAAGAACCCAGGAGCGTACATAGAGAAAATATTGCTTCCGCCGCGTCAGTCCTGTTTATGGAAAAAGGAATTGCGTCAACCTCCATGGACGAGATCGCGAAGGCGGCCAGGTACAGCAAGGCGACCCTGTATGTGTATTTTGAGAACAAAGAGGAGATTGTCGGGCTTTTAACGTTGGAAAGCATGAAAAAATTATACGGCTACATCGACGCAGCGCTGGCACAGCGGGAATCTACATGGGAAAGGTACGACGGTATCTGTCAGGGATTGGTACGGTATCAGGAGGAGTTTCCGTTATATTTCAAAATAGTGTTGGATCACATCAATATTGATTTTGAAAAGCAGGATTGTTTGGAGGAGGAAAAGGAGACCTACCGGGTTGGGGAAGAAATCAATGAGAAGATGAAAGAATTTTTGGCGGAGGGAATGAGAAAAGGCGATCTTCGGAACGATTTGGAAGTTATGCCAACGATATTCAACTTTTGGGGGATGCTTTCAGGAATCATTCGGCTTGCCGCAAACAAGGAAGAATACATTGAAAAATCAATGGGATTATCCAAAGTGCAGTTTTTGGAGTATGGGTTCCATATGCTGTACCGTTCGATCGCAAAGGAGAAGAGGGAATGAAAAAAAGAATATTTTTGTGTGCGGTAATTTTTCTTTTTCTGATTGTTTTGATTGGTACGGCGGTCTATTTAAAGAGTGTGGCGGATTATAAGCAGGCGGTAAAGGAAACAGCTCTTGATGATATAGATATTTCTGAAATTCCTGACGGAATTTACATTGGGGAGTATGATGTGAATTTTATCTGTGCCAAAGTGGAAGTAACCGTTCAGGATGGGCGTATTACAGATGTAGTCCTTCTGGAGCATAAAAATGGAAGGGGAAAATCAGCGGAGATTATTACGGATAGGATCATAGAGCAGCAAAAAACAGATGTTGACGCTGTGTCCGGCGCGACCAATTCAAGTATTGTCATAAAAAAGGCTGTTGAAAATGCGTTGCGTGATTAGTAAAACGAGCCATCTGTTTTAGCGGATGCGGATTTCCAACTCTGAATCATCCGCCTGTACCAGAATGCGATACAGGTCATGATCCCACGCAAGTTTCAGCCGGGGATCGGTGATCGGAAGGGTTTCCACGGCAAGAAGGGAAACGCCGGATAAAATCAGGGTTCCCAAATCTCCGAGGAGGAGAGAAAGACTGTCCGAATCGCCTTGTAAAATGGGCTTTTCATAACTTATCAAACTTAAGACAACCGTATTTTTCGACCCGTCAGCGGCGGGTATATCGGAAGCGGCCGTATCGAAAGCGAAGCAATCCCTTACCACAATTTCAGAACCCTTATACAGCGAAACGGTCCGTCTGTAAGAGCGCAGACCGGCCTCCTTTGGATAAGCCCCCGCAATATCCATAGAAATTTCTGACAGATCTTCACCCATGTGATATGAAATGTCTGTGGCGCGGTAGTTTTCGCCGTCCATCTGCATGATGCCGTTTACGGTGGGCAGGTTATGGTAGGCGGACTGCATGGTCCAGATTTCGTATCTTTGCGGGGAGAAGGTCTTTTTTGTGTAACTTTCCACGCCCACGTCAATGAGCAGGGGAGCGCCGCCTTTGTAAACGGTAAAGCTGCCTGTGTCATTGTGGTTGTGGCTGTCCGCATTATCTCCGGCTTTGACGGCCAGACAAAAGGTGTCGTCTCTGGCGATAAAAAGCCCCACGCTTTGGTAGAACAGATCGGGATGAGAAATCTTCCCTGTATGAGCGGCGGCGTACTCTTTGATGCGCCCGGCGATAAAGCCGTTTAACAGCCGGTAGTATAAATTGTTTTCGGCAGGCATAAGAAGAGTGTCCCGACCACCCGCCATAAAATCTTTGGCGGCAAAGCGCATCATGTCCGTATTGTGTACGCACTCGGCAAACAGGAATTCCCGCGTGCCCGCCCTTCCCGCAACGGGAGAGCAGTCGGCAAAGTTGATGTAGTATTTTCCATCCACATGCACATTCAGGATATAGGCGGCTATATTTTGAATCTTCGGTTCTTCGTAGAGAGAGGCAGAGGCGTGATTTGTCACGGCGTTTAGGATTTGTGTCACATGGAAAAGGCACAGCCCGGCATGGCGGTAATACTGCGCGCCTTCATCGCAGCAGCCGTCGTCCCCGTATTCGGCCAGGAAATAATCCACGCTTTTGCAAGCTTTCCACAGGACTTTTTTGCGAAGAGCCTGATCGGTATCTGTCAGAAAAACGGCCAGAAGGACATTCTGTGTGCACCAGATCGTCCAGTTGTTCATGGGCTGCCTGCCGTCTCCCATCCACCAGAATTGCTTTTCCAGATAGGGAAGAAAAATGCGCTCCCTTAATTCATGCTGAATCCGTTTGGAGACAGCCGGAGAAAATGCGTCTAACCGGTCACGGAGCAGATAACAGGCGGTTGCGAGGATGGCGCCCGTCTCACAGGCAAAGAGATCCAGAACAGGCGCAGCTTTGTCCGGTAGGGGAAGCTGCGGTGTGTCGCGGATATAGGTGTTGTGGGCGGGGAGCTGCCAACCGCTCTCCTCACAGATGGCAAACACGCCGTTTACGATATCGTCGAGAAACCGCTGCCTGTCCTCTGTGCATTCGGCAAGAACAAGGGCAGACAGGGCCTGCCTTCTGGCAAAATATTTATCCTCGAAGCGGGTTCTGTTTCCGGTTCTTATAAAATCCAGGTAGTCGGTGGCGGACAGCTGCGGGTAAGAGAAGTGCAGAAAGGTTTCCCCCAGACGAATGCTCTCCTGCCGCCATTGTTGCGAAAGGTTTTCCCAGGCCGTCCTGTCGGTGGCAGGTGCACAGGGTGCATAATCTTGTAAGCTGTCGGCATAATCTGCCGCGATTTCATCATACATGGCATATCCTCCTGAAATAGTCAGACATTCTTGTTCATATAATCTCTGGGTGAATACCCGGTCACTTTTTTAAAGACCCGGCTGAAATAGAAGGCGCTTTCAAAACCGAGCAGGTCTGAAATTTCGTAGACTTTGTGATTTCCCTCCTCCATCATCCGGATGGCGGCATTGACCTTGGTCTGGTTGATATAATCGGTAAATCCCATATCGTTATATTTGGAAAAGAGAACGCTCAGATAATTGGGGCTTATACTGAACACTTCGGCCACCTTATTCAGCATAAGTTTTTCCTCGATGTGTTCACCGATATATTTTTTCACGTTTACAACGATGTGATGTTTGTAATCCTTGTTATGGGAGGCGAAACTTTCACACAGGCCGTCGCGGAATACGGTGAGCCATTCCAGAATCTGCTCCACGTTGGTCAGTTCATACAGAGAGCGGTAGCCATTATTTCTGTCGCTGAAAATTTCGGACACAATCTGTTCTCCGCCGTTTAGCAGGGAGAGGGACAGATAGAGAATATTTCCGGCGGCATCCAGCGCCTGAACATAGTGCGTGCTCTGATTTTTGAACAGATCAATGATTGAGGTAAAGATGTCGTAGAGCGCTTTTTCATCAAACTCCGCGTAAGCCTTGCGGATGTCCTCCTTAAAGAGAGACATGTTAAATACGTTCTTGAGCGGTGTGTCGCCGGAAAAATCTTCAAAGAACAGGAAAGGGGTATCTGCCTCCAACTGCGAGGTAATCTGCTTCGCATCCTGATAGGAGGCTGCGATCTGCATAGGAGTGGTGACAAGGGAACCTACCGTGGCAAAAAGGTTTATATTATAGTAATTAAACAGCATGGAGGAGGTCTGCTCCAACGCTTTTTGGATGACACTGCGGTAATCCGCCGCATGGGCATCATTCAGGAAGAATAGAATGCAGAAATGTTTGGTGTCAAGAGACAGCACATGGCAGGTAATATATTTAGAGATGATCTCGCGGGTGACCTGCAGACTGTTTGTGTAGAGTGTGATTTGTTTGTCTGAGGTCATATTGGAAAGCCGGTGGTCGTCAATTGTGACATAACTGCAGGCGTAGGCAGCATAATCAAAGCTGATATTTAAGTTTTCAGCCTGAAAGAGAAACTGCTGTTCCGACTCAAAAAGATTCAATACGAGCCGTGTAAAAAAATGTTCTTTGATCAAAAAAATGCCGTGGTCGCGGGACTTGTCCGTGTGGGAGGCAGCCTTTAACTCGGAAACTTTGGCGATGGCGCGTTCCAATGTCGCAGTCAGGGTTTCCGGAGTCAGTTCCAGTTTCACCAGATAGGCGATCACCTGATAGTCGAGGGCTTCCTTGACGAATTGAAATTCTTCATAGCTTGTCAGTATGATGAACACGGGAAATGTCCGGTTTTCCTCATAACATTTCCGTGCCAGTTCCAGACCGGACATGACCGGCATTTTAATATCGGTGATCACGATTTCCGGCGCGTTTTCCTGAATCATTTCCCAGGCAAGCGCTCCGTTTGGGGCGGTGCCTATGATGTTGATGCCGTAGGCATCCCAGTTGATCATGGACTTGATGCCGGCCTGCACCAAAGGTTCATCGTCTGCAATGATAAGATTAATCATGGGTTATCTCCTCCTGGGTGAAAGGCAGCAGGATAGAAATTGTTGTGAAATTTCCCGGACTGCTCGCCACGCTAAGGCCATATGCATTACCGAATTCGTACTGTAATCTTTTATGTACATTGCTGATGCCGATTTCCCTGAAAAAGGAAGAACCGGCGGAGGAATCCTGCACCAGGATCCTGGCGGCTGTCTCTTCATCCATACCAACGCCGTCGTCAGTAATGTCGATACAGACATCGGAATTGTCCTTTTGATAGATATGAATGGAGATGGTGCCCGCTGTCCCTTTCGGTTCTATGCCGTGAAAAATGGCATTTTCTACAATGGGTTGGAGCGTAAACTTAATAATGCGGCATTCGGTGAGAACGGGGTCTGCGGTTTCTATATTCAGGGTAATCGTTCCGCCGTAGCGATATTGCTGGATTGTAAAATAATCCTGCAGCAGGGATATTTCGTGGGACAGGGGAATCAAACTGGTGGTTCCCTTTGAAATATCCTTGAGCAGACGGGACAGGGAGGTGGTCATCTCGGCAATCCCCGGCGCATTCTGTACAGTTGCCATCCATTTAATGGAATTTAGTGTGTTGTAAAGAAAATGCGGGTTGATTTGGCTTTGTAGCATGCGGTACTCGTAATCTTTCTTTTGCCGCTCATCGTCGATTCTCTGATTCATCAGGGACAGGACGTTCTCAGAAAGATCGTTAATGGTTTTGCCGATATCGCCAAGCTCGTGTTCCCACTCCGTGGAAGAATCTCTGGAAAAATCTCCGGCTTCAATCCGTTTCATGCGTTCCTGAAGCTTTTGGATCGGCACGTTTACGGTTTTCGATAGAAAGCGGGAAAACAGGATGAAAATGGCTGTTGCAAAGCTCAGGATAACGACTACCACAAGAGAGAAAGTCTGGGAAACATTCTGGGAAAGAATATGCTCGTCCAGACATTAGGTCACATACAACCCTTCGCTGTTCAAAGGCCGGGTAATCAGGATGCAGACGCGCCCTTCCTCGTTACGAACCTTTTCAATGACGGTGTCTTCACTGAGCGCCGTATTTGACAAATCCTGAAGCAGCTCGAAATTTCCGTCACAGACCACGAGACTTTGCTCCGTATACTGATAGAGGGTGTCGCCGATGTGAAAATAAAGGCGGCTGTCTGCACTGGTCAGGTAATTGTGCAGTGGATCGGTGATCACCGAGGTGGAAATTTCCGTAAAAATATAACCCAATTCCTGGGACTGGTAAGGGTGTTCTATGGTAACCACAAAGGGCATAACGGACACATCTTTATAAGGAGAGAAAGGGTCCTTGATAATGCCTGCGGAAAGTTCGCCGGGATGCTGATAGAGGGTCTCAAAACAGGGCAGGGCCATTACGGATTTGGCGGAGACTGCAACGCTGGAGAATGGAGACTCCACAACCTGAATGATATCGTTTTTGGAGTTTCGGATAATGACCATGCGGACAAGCTGTGAGCGCAGCGCGGCGTTGGTGCTGTAAGTGTTCATAACAAAATCGTGCGCCTCCCTCTTCAAGCGTTTACTGGAATCGTCATCCTTTATCGTAAACTGGCGGACCTGACTGCTGGTCTGGCAGGAGTGAACAAAGCCTTTTACGCTTTCAATATTGGATTCAATGGAAGAAGCGAGAAGCGAGAGCTTGGTCTCCGTAGTCTGGATCAGGTTGTCCCGGAGGTTTGTGGAGGCAATGTAGTAGCTGATAAAAGCGATGATAATGCTGATCAGCAGGATCAGGGAGATTGTGTATAATAAGATCCGCGCGCGGATGGTATGTAAATACTTTTTCAAAATAATTTCCCCCGTAAATTAACTGATTTCGCGGTACTGCTCTGATTGTACCACATTTAATTCCCGTGGGGAAAGGGATGGGGTGGAAAAGAGGAAACTGAGATAAAAAAGACAGATTAGTCAAAAATAGTGCATGAAAGCAGGGCAAGTCTCCAAAATGTTAAAAAATATATGAATAAAATCGAAAAATTTTCTATGTTAATCGCAAAATGAAAATACTATACTGAAAGAGCAGCAGGGGAAATGAAACCTGTTGGCAGTTTATCACAGAAAAGAGGGAGGAAAGAAAATGAAGAAGAAACTGATCAGCGTTATGCTTTCGACAGCTATGATTGCAACCGTTCTGGCGGGATGTGGCGGCAGCGATGCGGCGCAGGCTCCTGCAGCGGAGGAAGCGGCAGCAGGCGAGGAGATTACCTTAAAGTGGGCAATCTGGGATAAGGACATTACACCATACTGGCAGGCGATCAAAGATGGTTATGAGGCATCCCATCCCGGCGTGACCGTTGAAATGACGGATCTGGGCGCTACCGATTATATGACGGTACTGGCGACGGAGCTTTCGGGGAGCGGATCTGATTTCGATGTAGTGACGATCAAAGATGTGCCCGGTTATGCGACATTGGTATCCAAGAACACGTTGGAGCCCCTTGACAGCTATATTGCGGATGCAGGAATTGACCTTTCCGTTTACGGCGGGGTAGATAAGCAGGTGACGGTGAACGGAAGCCTGTACGAACTGCCTTTCAGAAATGACTTCTGGGTAGTGTTCTACAATAAAGATATTTTTGATGCGGCGGGTGTGGATTACCCCACCAATGACATGACCTTTGAACAGTACGACGAGTTGGCAAGAAAGGTGGCTGACACTACGTTCGGTTCCCAGATCTATGGAACACATTACCACACATGGAGAAGTGCGGTTCAGCTCTTTGGCGTGCTTGACGGCAAACATACGGTTATGGATGGCAACTATGATTTCTTCAAGCCCTACTATGAGATGGTATTAAAGCAGGAAGACGATTCCATTTGCAGAAACTATGCAGATCTGAGTGCGGAAGGTTTACATTACTCCGCAGCGTTCTCCGGCGGCGATGTGGCGATGTTAAACATGGGTTCCTGGTACATCTCCACCCTGATTGCAAGTCTTGCAAGCGGCGAGTATGACTCCTCTTTGTGCGGCAACTGGGGCATTGTGAAATATCCCCATGCACAGGGTGTAGAGCCCGGTTCTACACTGGGTACGATCACCGGTCTTTCCGTGACGAGCGTATCGGATCAAAAGGATGCGGCATTTGACTTCGTAGAGTGGGTGTCCGGACCGGAAGGCGCGGCAGTTATGGCTTCCACGGGTAACTTCCCGGCTCTCATGAACGATGAGATTTCGGACATCATTGCCGGACTGGAAGGCTTCCCGACAGATGATGCCAGCAAGGAGGCGCTGAGCGTTTCCAACCTGTATCTGGAAGTGCCTTATGCGGAGAAGGTTTCCGAGGTGAACGATATTCTTGATACGTATCATAAGTCTATTATGAACAGAGAAGTATCAATCGACGACGGTATCGCTTCCATGAATGCGGAAGTGGAGAAGGTACTGGCACAGTAAAAAAATAAAGAAATAAAATCCATAAAAGAAGTCTTAGATAGGGCTGGCTGCTGCGCAGCCGGCCCTTATTTTGCCGTGTGTCCGGCGGACATACGAAAACAGGGAAAGGAGTAGGAGGCGGATGGATGAGAAAAAGGCTGCTCTGGTGCAGGAACTGGAGACGGAAGCCGCGGAGTTGATGCGGCAGATTCGGGCGGAGACCGATATACAAAAAAAGAAAAAATTGATTGTAAAACGGGATTCCGTACAGAGAAAACTGACTGCGGTCAGGAACAACAGAAGGATTAGCAGGGAGACCAAAAGGGACCTTGTGGCATATTCCTTTATTGCTCCCAATTTTATTGGATTTGCCGTATTTACGCTTGTCCCGATTGTGTTTGCTTTCGTTTTGGCATTTATGAACTGGGATGGCAGCAACGCGATCAGCTTTGTGGGACTTGAAAATTTTAAGAGGATGCCGCAGGATACGTTCTTTTTGGCGGCCTTTAAAAATACGATTCTCTATGTGCTTGGCACGGTTCCGCTTACCATGATTGTCTCACTGGCATTGGCGATTGTGTTAAACCAGAAGATTCGGGCGAGGGGATTTTTCCGGACGGTGGCCTTCTTCCCGTATGTGGCCTCACTGGCGGCAATCACGGCGGTGTGGAGCATGATTTTTCATCCCTCCAAAGGCCCGGTTAACTATATTCTCTATTCACTGTTCAAAGTGCCGCAGGATCAACTGCCAAAATGGTTTAGCGGCGGTCTTGTTCTGTTTACGTTGGTTCTGTTCAGCGTATGGAAGTATATGGGGTATTACATGGTCATTTATCTGGCGGGACTGCAGGGGATCTCTGCGGAACTGTATGAGGCGGGAAGCCTGGACGGAGCCAACACATGGCAGAAGTTCCGGTATATCACATGGCCGCAGCTTCGTTCCACAACCTTTTTTGTGGTGGTCATGCTGACGATCAACTGCTTTAAGGTATATGATATCGCGGTTATGTTGGCAGGCGGAGGAGACGGAAAGCTGAGTACGTCAGCGACGGTTCTTGTCTACTATATTTACCAGAATGCGTTTAACTATTGGGATCTGGGTTATTCCAGTGCAATCGCCATGGTACTGTTTATCTTGGTGCTGATCGTTACGTTGATTCAGTTCAGGTACGAGAAAAAGTTAGAGGCATAGGAGAGGGAAGGAGGAACCGAAATGAGCAGTGCAAAAGCTGATACACCCAATCAGAAATTCAGATCGAAAAGAAGAAATCAGATCATTGGGAAAATTGTTATTTATGCAATTTTGCTGGTGATTACCATATGTATGATCCTTCCCTTTTTGTGGATGCTGTCCGCGTCCATCAAATCCAACCGGGAAGTCTTTGTGATGGATCCGTTTGTGTGGATTCCGAAGCAGCCGAAATGGGATAATTATATCAAAATCTGGACGAAGATTCCGCTGTTAAAATTTGTGCAGAATACGGTAATTCTCACCATTGTGGTGACGTTTTTACAGCTTCTCACATCGAGTTTTGCGGCCTATTCATTTGCGAAATTGGAGTTCAAACATAAAAATGCGCTGTTTCTCGCTTACATAGCGACCATTGCCATGCCCTGGCAGGTATACATGGTGCCCCAGTTTATCATGATGAGAAGCATGGGACTGAATGATAAACTTTTGGCAATGATCTGCCTGCAGGCGTTCTCGGCCTTTGGCGTATTTTTGATGAAACAGTTTTATGAGGGCATACCGAATGATCTGTGTGAGGCGGCCAGAATAGACGGCATGAGCGAATACCGGATCTATGCCAAAATTATGCTGCCGCTCTCGAAGCCGGCGCTCTCGACGCTTACGATTTTTACCTTTGTGAATACATGGAACGACTATCTCGGCCCGTTAATCTATTTGAGAACCGAGACGAAAAAGACCATTCAGCTCGGACTGAAAATGTTCATCGGTCAGTATTCCGCAGAGTATGGACTGATTATGGCGGGCTCCGTTGTCTCCCTGATACCGGTTATCATCGTGTTCTTATGCCTGCAGAAGTATTTTGTGGAAGGCGTGGCATCTACGGGTTTGAAGGGTTGACGGCGGACATATGGAACAGGACGGAGGAGAATATATGTTATTTGAAACGATGCCGGAGATTACCGGAGAGGAAGTGGAACGGGCATTAGCGTTCTGCGCCGGACAGGTGGTAAGGAACCTGAAAGAGTTTACACACAAATTTCAGAAGGCGTACAGCGAGAACGGCTTTTATCAGCCCATTGAAAACAATTACTGGACGACCGGATTCTGGACGGGAGAAATCTGGCTTGCCTACGAATATGAAAGGGAAAGAGACGGGGAATTGGCAAAGCGGCTTCGGGAAGCGGGCGAAATCCAGATCGAAAGCTTCCTGCACCGCATTGACCATAAGATAGAAGTGGACCACCATGATATGGGATTTCTGTACTCCCCTTCCTGCGTCGCAGGCTATAAACTGACCGGCAGTAAAAAGGGCAGGGAGGCTGCGATCAAGGCGGCGGATCAGCTGATTACCAGATATCATCCCGTAGGGGAATTTATTCAGGCATGGGGCCCCATGGATGCGCCGGAGAATTACAGGCTGATCATCGACTGCCTGTTGAATCTGCCGCTGCTGTACTGGGCATCGGAGGAGACCGGGGACAGCAAATACAGGGACATTGCTGAGAAGCATATTCACACGGCGATTGCCAACGTCATCCGGGAGGATTACTCTACCTGGCATACCTTTTTCTTTGATATGAAGACGGGCGCGCCGGATCACGGGGCCACCTGTCAGGGGTATCGCGACGGCTCCGCCTGGGCCAGAGGGCAGGCGTGGGGGATATACGGATGTGCGCTTGCTTATAAGTATACCCGCAGGGAAGAGTACATTGCCATTTTTAAGAAGGTGACGCAGTACTATCTGGAGCATTTGCCAAAGGATATGGTGCCGTTCTGGGATCTGGAGTTTACAGATGGTGACGAACAGCCGAGAGACTCTTCTTCGGCATCCATCGCGGCCTGCGGAATGCTGGAGATGATCAAGTCCATGAATGCGGCGGATGCGGCGGTATATCGAAAATATGCGGGCCAGATGGTCAAGTCACTCTATGACCGTTATGCGGTCTGGAATGAAAAAGAATCGAACGGCCTGGTGCTGCACAGCACCTATTCCAATCACTCCCCCTACAATACCTGCAATCACTACGGGGTGGATGAATGTAATTCCTGGGGGGATTATTTTTACATGGAGGCGCTCACAAGGCTCCATAAGGATTGGGAGCTGTATTGGTGACAGGGTGAAAAGAGGAGGGCTTGATGAAAAGAGAGTGGGAAGGAGAACTGAAAACGAAGGAGGATTTCCGAGAGCTGCTTATGGCGCTTTTGCGTCCGCTTCTCTCTTATTACAGCGAGGAGAGGGCGGAACTCATTCTGGGTGTGACGGCGACCAACTACGATCAGAAAGCGATCCGGCTGGAAGCCTTTTCGCGCCCGCTGTGGGGACTGGTTCCTCTTTGGGCAGGCGGCGGCAGTGCGCCGGAGTTTGAGGAAATATACAAAAAAGGGTTGGCGGCCGGAACGAACCCGCAGGGGAAAGAGTACTGGGGCGGTTTTCATGCCTTTGACCAACGCTTTGTGGAGATGGCGGCCATATCTTACGGATTGATTCTTGCACCGGAAAAGCTGTGGGATCCCCTCACAGAAACGCAGAAGGACAATTTGGCGGCATGGCTTGACGGAATCAACCGATATGAACTTCCCGTCTGTAACTGGGTGTTGTTCGCGGTATTGGTCAATCTGGCCTTAAAAAAACTTGGCAGATCTTATGACAAGGATAAGTTGGAGACTTATTTACAGGGAGCGGACAGCTTTTATCTGGGGGACGGTTGGTATCAGGACGGGGATTCCGGGCAGAAGGATTACTATGTGTCCTTTGCCATTCACTTTTACAGTCTGTTTTATGCCAAGGTCATGGAGAAAGAGGATCCGCAGCGGTGCCGCGTTTACAAAGAGCGGGCGGCGGTTTTTGGCAGGCAGTTTATCTACTGGTTTGACGACGGCGGGGCGGCGCTGCCCTTTGGCAGGTCGCTTACTTACCGTTTTGCACAGGTGAGCTTCTTTTCGGCCTGCCTGATGGCCGGCGTGGAGCCGTTTCCGGTGGGTGCCATGAAGGGGCTGATCGTGAGACATCTGTGCGACTGGATGAAGAAACCGATCTTTGACAGGGACGATATCCTGACCATTGGTTACGGTTATCCCAATCTGATTATGGCGGAGAACTACAACGGCCCCGGTTCTGCCTATTGGTCGCTTAAGACCTTTGCGGTTCTGATGCTGCCTGACGATCATCCGTTCTGGAAAGCGGAAGCGGAGCCTATGCCGCAGCTTGAGGAGCAAATGGCGCTGCCCTATGCGGATATGCTGATTCACCGGTATCCGGGCCATGTGACAGCATTTGTTCCCGGGCGGTTCAGCCCTTTTGGACACGGGCACAGCCCGGAGAAGTACGGGAAATTTGCCTACGATACAAGGTTTGCTTTCAGCGTGGCGAAATCTACCTATGAGATCACGGAGGCGGCCGCGGACAGTATGCTTGCCTTTGTGGTGGACGGGTATGTGTATCCCCGGAGAATCTGCGAGAGTTTTTCCGTGACGGAGACGGAGGTTGTCTCTGAGTGGATTCCCTGTCGAGGGATTCGGGTCACCACGACCATTACGCCCACAAAGGAAGGACACATCCGCAGGCATAAGATTGTGAGCGACAGGGACTGTGTGGCTTACGACGGCGGTTTTGCGGTGGAGATCGATGTGGAGGGAGAATGTTTGGAAGCCGGAGAGGATCAGGCGCAGGCCGCGAACTGCTACAGCAGCTGCGTGGTCAGACGGGTGCGCGGAGAGGGCACCGGGGAGATTGTACAGACGGCCTGCAACACCAATCTGCTCCATGCCATGACCAGAATCCCGGCCATCCGATATCGGATTCGGAAGGGAGACAACGAAATAGAGACCGAGGTCAGGGCGGCGTACAGGGAATTGGGTTTATAACAGCAGACTGGCGGTTTGGTGATAAGGAGAGAGAGATGGCTGTTTTTACGTTAAAAATAGTAGATGGAAATAATCGGGTGCTCCGGGAGGAAAGCGGAGAAGAATATGCGGGGTTAGTATATGATGAGCCTTACCGGGAGGGAGATTCAATACAGCTTGAGACCACTGAAAAAGATTGTTATGTGGTCTGGCAGGCGGATGATGCCCTTGGCCCTGCATTTTGCTATTTAACAGATAGCAAAATAGTTTATGAAGTGCCTTTTGGGGAGAAAAAGATTCCATATTCCCCCAAATCATTTAGCGGAGAGAAACATTATCTCTACGTGCGGGCGGCCAGAGAAGACGAAATCAGTGCGTACAGAAATCTGGCGCTTAACGTGTATGACCAACATGGAGACAGGGGATGCTTTCCCCATGCCTCGGCCAATGTGGAGACCAGGGGAGAATCGGTTTTTGCGGCGCTCAACGCCATAGACGGTGTCTGTGAGAACCGAGGGCACGGCGAATGGCCCTATGCGTCCTGGGGGATTAACATGCAGGACGATGCGGAAATGAAGGTGGAGTTTGGCAGGGAGGTGGAGGCGGATTGCATCCGGCTTTACACGCGGGCGGACTTTCCCCACGATAACTGGTGGAAGCAGGTAAAGTTGGAATTTTCCGACGGCTCCGTCCTTGTGTGGGATCTGGAAAAGAGCGTGAAGCCCCATGAGATCAGCTTTGCTCCGAAAAAAATCACATGGGTGAGGCTGTATGATTTACTAAAAGCGGACGACCCGTCGCCTTTTCCGGCGCTCAGCCAGATGGAAGTGTATGGACGGAATATCTGATGGAGCTTCGGTGCGGCAGTCGGGGACTTGTGGTAAAAGAATGAGAATAGAGATTGAAAAGGAGAAACGAAGATGAACGATTTTATGAAGCAGTTTTCACTGGAGGGAAAGGTGGCGCTTGTCACGGGCGCTTCTTACGGGATCGGTTTTGCCATTGCCAGTGCGTATGCGGCGGCGGGCGCGACCATCGTATTTAACGATATCAAACAGGAATTGGTGGATAAAGGGCTTGCGGCCTATGAGGAAAAGGGAATCAAAGCCCATGGCTATGTGTGCGACGTGACCGACGAGGCACAGGTGCAGGCGCTTGTGGCACAGATTGAAAAGGAAGTGGGTGGGATCGACATTCTGGTAAACAATGCCGGAATCATCAAGCGGATTCCCATGTGCGAGATGACAGCGGCGGAGTTTAGACAGGTAATTGACGTAGACCTAAACGCGCCCTTTATCGTGTCCAAGGCGGTGATTCCGGGGATGATCAAAAAGGGACACGGGAAAATCATTAACATCTGTTCCATGATGAGCGAGCTTGGCCGCGAGACGGTGTCCGCCTATGCGGCGGCAAAGGGCGGACTCAAGATGCTGACGAGAAATATTGCGTCCGAGTACGGGGAGTTTAACATTCAGTGCAACGGCATCGGCCCCGGCTATATCGCGACACCCCAGACCGCGCCTCTGCGGGAAAAGCAGCCTGACGGCAGCAGGCATCCCTTCGATCAGTTTATCATTGCAAAGACACCGGCGGCCCGTTGGGGTGTGACGGAGGATTTGCAGGGGCCTGCGGTATTTTTGGCTTCCGAGGCTTCCGATTTTGTCAACGGACATGTGCTCTATGTGGACGGCGGCATTCTGGCTTACATTGGGAAACAGCCGCAATAAAGAGGCGCAGGGAAGCGAAAGGGCGAAAAACCTGGTTTTTGTATTGACATTTAAGAATTGTATGCTAATATATTTTTAAGGTGAGTCCTACCTATAAGTGGAAGTTGTAAAAGCGATGAAACCGCTGATGGTGGTTTCACAATATGGCTATGCCTTATGGCATAGCCATATTTATATAATTTCTAAAATTCTAAAGCTAATGAGGTGCAAATGAAGCAGGAAAGATTAAACCTATATCTGATAGACATGAAATACATACGTGATCTGCACAGGGCGGATGATAAGGTATCTTCGGTTTCGCCGCAGATAGGAAAACAAAATCGTATTTATATAGGAATTATTGTTTTGTGTAATAGCAGAAAATATCTCATCCCGCTTTCCCATGCTGTTGCAAAACATACGAAAATGAAGCCGAGAGCTGACTTTGATAAGATATTTGACAGAAAAGGTAAACTGATAGGCGTCCTTAACTATAATCTTATGATTCCAGTTGAGGAGGTGCAGATATACAAAGTAAATCTAAAATCTGATCCAAATGATTCTGTAAGTGAGCGCCACTATAAGCAGCTATGTATAGATGAATTGGCATGGTGCAGAAAAAATCAGGAGATAATTGTAAACAAAGCTAACTGCTTGTATAATTTGTGCTGTGGCGAATCCAGATATAAAGGAAAAGAAAGATGCCTTGATTTTGTGAGGCTAGAGCAGATATGTGATAAGTACAATTCTAAGTTTCAATGAGAGCAAAAGACCTATTTGAGTTTATTCTCAACCTTATTCTCAATATGCCATAATAGATTTGGTTGAGAATAAAAGTTGAGATAATTTCACAATTTTTAACATGATTACATTTTCTTAATATAATTTTTTTGGAAACCATAGTTCAGACTGGCAGCTTGTATTTGCGAATGTGGTTATTGCAACGCTGCCCGTAGCAATTGTTTATCTGGCATTGCAAAAACATATTATTTCGGGAATGACCGCCGGATCGGTGAAGGGGTAATCCCTGAAATGGAAAAGGACGAAAACTTTCAAGTTTCCGTCCGTTTCGTAACCCCCAAAAGATAATGGCTGAATCATTACGCTACCGCATACACAGACAGCCCGATGAAAATCAAAATAGTCACTAACGTCCCCATGGACAGCGTCGTCGAGATATAGATGCCCTCCGACTCCACGTCGGCGTACAGCGGTATGATAAACGGCGCCGGCAAAGAGAACAGCAAAATCAATGCCATAAATAACTGCTTGTCGAAAGGTATGATCCGGAAGACGATCAGGGAGGCAGCGCATAAGAGCGCACCCATAACAACCGTCCGGAAAACAATGGTTTTCAGAACAGGGCCGATCAGGTCTTTTCGCATGGAAAGCTCATAACCCACGATAATCAATATCATGCCCGATGTGGGGAGTGTGATCATCTCGATGGTCTCAGAGAAGATAGCGCCCACAGGGGAAGTGGTGATCAGGTTTCCAAGACCCGTAATCCCCACGATAATTCCCAGAACAACGCCCCGGAAAGCGGGGTTTTTGCTCATTTCCTTTAACATTTCCCCAAGCGACGGCTTCTGTCCTGTCGCATTTTTTAAGAGCGTCAGGTATACCGTGTACACAAAGAGAACCTGCCCCAGATCCACGGTAGCCATATAGGAGAGTTGGTCCGATCCTGCAAGCAGCCCGTAGAGTGCATAGCCCAACATGCCGACCTCAAAACCGGAGAGCAGATAGGGCATCAGTTTGGAGTTGGGCACAAAACGGTTTAACAGGAAACCACACCCCAGAGCCAATGAGCAGCTGATAAAAATAATGCTGAACATGAGCAGGCTGTCTAAGGAGTAAGAGGTAGCGTAAAAAGCTTTAAACAGTACAACCGGCAGGGTGATGTTTGAGATCACACTTTTGATTCCGTTCAGGCCATCCTTGGTGAGGATGCCGGACACGCGGCAAAAGTAGCCGATCAGGATCATGATGACGACCGGAAGCACCATTTCCAGAACCGATAATGTCTGCGTCATATGTTTAATCTACCTCCACCTTGTCTACTTCCTGATAGGGTGCCAGAGTGGAAACCATTTTCACAGGGCCGTTTGAACGGTTAACGACATAGTGTACTTCTTTCGGCTCAATGTGAATTAACTGTCCGGCTTTCAGCGTGTGGCATACGCCGTCCACTTCGATATCCACTTCTCCTTCCAGAATAAAGAAGTTTTCTTCCATGATATTGTGATAGTGTGCCTTGAAGTCCTGTCCTGCCTGAAACTGCACCAGAGCAAAATTGGAGCGGGGCCCTTTCATCAGATATTTGGGACCACTGTCCCCGAAACGATATTCTTTTTCATTTTCATCAATAATGAACATTTACCTATCCTCCTTGTGTTGTATTGATTAGACACCCGGCGCAGACCACATATTTTTGGTAAGCCCCTCGTTTGCAAGCGCCAGCTGAGCGGCATAAACCTTGCGCCATTTATCGTAGAGATCCTGATATACCTTTGCGTTATCGGCGTTCGGGTAATAGGTCTTTTCGATCTTGACTACTTTCTTCATTGTCTCCTCGATGTCGGTGTAGATGCCCACACCTTTGCCGGCCAGAATAGCGGCGCCGAGGGCGGTTGCCTCTTTTACCTGGGGCACATGTACGGGAATGTTAAGTACATCCGACACAATCTGACACCAGAGAGGGCTTTTGGATGCACCGGAGGCAAAGATGATTTCCTTCGGGAACTCTCCGGTCACGGATGCCACCAGTTCTATATTTCCCTTCGTAGCCATAGCGGAGTTCTCCATGATGGCGCGATAGAAGGTATAGCGGTTAAACTTATCGGGATCCAGTGCAAAATTCGTAAAAGTGGGAGCCGCATGCTTCCAACAGATGTAATTCATCACATCGGAGAACGTGCAGTACATGCCATAGCAGCCTGCGGGTATTTTAGCGGCTTCCTCATTCATCAGGTCATAGGTATCGCGGCCTGTTTCCTGGGCAAGCTGCTTCTCTCTCTGGCAGAAAGCGTCGCGGTACCATCTCATGACAAGGCCCGGATAAAATGCAAGGGCTTCATACTGCCACAGATCCGGGAGGGCGTGACAGTTTACGCGTACCCGGCAGTCGTCGTCGGTTTTCGGCACGCTTGTGTTGTACTCAAACTGCCAGAAACTGCCGCCGAAAACAGCGCCCTGTGAGGAGGATACGAGACCTACGCCGATACAGCCAAGCTGTGCGTCGCCGCCGCCGGCCACTACGGGGGTGCCCTCCGCAAGGCCGGTAATCTGTGCCGCTTCTTTTGTCACGTTGGCGACAACCGTGCCGCTCTCGTAAACCTTCGGGAAAATATCGGATTTCAAACCGCATTTCTCCATGATCGTGCGGTCCCAGTCTCTCGTGGAAAGGTCAAAAATGCCGGTGGTAGAGCCGTTGCTGGGCTCAATGGACATAACGCCTGTCAATTTCAAAATGAGCCAGTCGTTGAACATGCCGACATATGCGGTTTTTTCATAAACCTCAGGCATTTTGTTTTTTACCCAGAGAATTCTGGGAAGAGCGCCGAGCGCATAGGTCTGGCCGGACACTTTATATATTTCCCGTTCCAGTTCGGGGGACTTGCGGATCAGTTCCACAACCTCGTCATCGGAGCGGGCGTCTACGTTGGCGCAGGCCCAGATTTCATTGTAATCCCTGTCATAGAGAACGATTCCCTCACGCATGCAGGTGGTGGAGACTGCAGCGATTTCAGAGGGGTCGATGCCGGTTTCTTTCAGTACATCCCTGATACAGCCGCAGGTCAGATCCCAGTTATGTGTCCAGTCAAAGTCCATGGAGCCGGGGAATCTGGGGTCTTCCTTGTGTTCCCATTCCTGTTGGGAAACACCGAGCTGATTCCCCTCCAGATCGAAAAGTACGGCCCGGACACTTCCGGTACCTGCATCTAAAGCCATTAAATACTTTCCCATTTCGATACCTCCTGTCATAATATGATGTTTATGTTTCATAATGTTTTTATAGGTTAAACCCGGCACAACTGTCCGGCGGTCTCCTCGTCCGTAATTAGAATATCCAGATATCCACCCATCAAAGCTGCGTGAATGGCCGGGAGCTTGTGCTTTCCGGCGGCGACGCCGATCACGTTTTCCAACTCCTTCAGGGCACCTAGGGGAACGCTCACCAGACGGGAATCCACCTCGGTGTCCACCAACTTTCCGTCTTTATCTATGAAATGACAGATCACGTCGCCAACGGCTCCCTTCATGGCGAGCAGCCGGAAATCGCTGGGGTTTAAGATGGAGGACTTCACGATGGTGGCGGAGTCGTCCATTCCGCCGATACCTACGACGGTCATGCTTGCCAGGCGGATCATATTGGTGACTTCCTGCACGGAGCTCTCTTTTTTGATCGCGTCGGCCATCTGCGCCGAGGACATAATGATGGGAGAGGGTATTAAATACAGTTTAGCGTTGAAAATGTTACTCTCCGATTTTGGCAGATAATATCCTACGCCGCCTGTCAGTGACACGAAGGAAACTGCCGTTTCCAGATTCCTCGCAAGGTACTCTATGGTCTTGGAGGTGGTGTCGCCGTATCCGAAATTTATGTAGGAATTTTCTCTCACATGGTCGGCAATATAGATAGAAGCCGCTCTGGCGATGGTATCGTTTGTGCTCGCCATGTTTGGATTAGTGGGCACGGTGTAGCAGTCGCGCAGGTGATACTTTTCCATCAGCCTGGTCTCCAGATCCCGTCTGAAATCGAGGGAAGAGGAAATACGGAACTGTACAACGCCGGTCTGCCGCGCCTTCTCTAAAAGTTTGATCACCCGCATACGGGTAATGTTGAGCTGGTCGGCAATGGCCTGCTGCGTCATATTTTCCATATAATAGTACCATGCAATTTTAATCATGAGGTTTTTTTCATAGTCTGTCGTTGCATCAAACATGCCGTCACCTCTTCACTGGCATAAATCGTCACAAAAGTTTAAGACTGAATCAAATGTATCTTGAGAACAGTATAGCAATCGTGAAATCAAAAGTCAATGTGATAATGACATAAATTGCAAAAATGTTTTCGCTATTGACAAATAGCTATATCTCGCTTATGATATTTTTACAAACAAAATTTTGAAGTTCACACAAATGTCTCTTTTTTGAGTGGGGGAAACTCTATGGAAAACACACAAACTTTGCTGTCCGTTCAGAACATAGAGAAATCGTTTGGCTTAAACCGCGTTCTGAAGGGAATTAATCTGGAACTGAGGGCCGGAGAGGTGCTTTCCTTGATCGGAGGAAACGGCGCCGGTAAGAGCACGCTGATGAAAATTATCATGGGTATCTATCAGCCGGATAAAGGACAGATAAGGATTAAGGATCAGGAAGTGAACCTGAACAGACCGTCGGTTGCGTTGGCGCATGGTATTTATATGGTGCCGCAGGAGCCCATGCTGTTTCCAAACATGACGGTGGAAGAAAACATTGTCATGGGATTTGACGAAAAGCAGGCCGAACTGCACAAGAGGCTTCTGGATACGATTGAAGAAGTCGGTTGGAAACTTGACTTAAACCGTAAGGCGGGAAGCCTTTCCATAGCGGAGCAGCAGTTGGTGGAGATCCTGAGGGGGCTCCTTCGAAACGCGGAGATTTTGATTTTGGATGAACCGACCAGTGCGCTGACTTTTGACGAGGTGCAGAGCCTGTTTAAGTGCGTGAATGATCTGCGCGCTAAAGGAATCGGAATCATCTATATTACCCATCGTCTGACGGAGGTCTTTGAGATATCCACCGGCGTGGCGATTATGAGAGACGGCGTGATTACCTTAAGCGGCGAGGTCGGAGAATTTACGAAGGAAGCCCTGGTGAAGGGACTTCTGCCTCCTAACAGAGAAGGAAAGTCAGAGGAAGCGGGAAAGACGGAGGAGAGCGAGCATAAGATCGATTATTCGAAGCCGCCTGTTTTGGAGTTACAGCATTTCAGCGGCTATGGATTTAACGATATTTCCCTGAAGCTGTATCCGGGAGAAATTCTCGGTGTGGCGGGCGTTGTGGGAGCCGGACGGACGGAACTGGCGACGACGATTTTCGGGCGCGATAAAGTGCTCGGCGGCAAGGTGTTTTTAGACGGGAAGGATATTACGGGGCTTTCCACAAAGAAGGTGGTGGAGGCCGGGCTCAATTATGTGCCGGAGGACAGACATCTTCACGGATTGTTTAAGATTGCCGATGTGGCTGTCAATACAACCTCGGCTTTCCTACCGGATAAATCCATGGGGAAATTTTTATTAAACAGAAAAAAGGAGCGCGAGGTTACGCAGAAATACATAGATGATTTTCGCATCAAGGTGACTGGGCAGTCTCAGCTTGCGGGAAGCCTGTCCGGCGGAAACCAACAGAAGATCGTGATAGGCAGAAGCCTTTCCACGGCCCCCAAGGTGGTTATTCTGGATGAGCCCACAAGGGGCATTGACGCGGGAGCCCGCGGAGATGTGTATGCGATCATTCACCAACTGAGAAAACAGGGTGTGTCCGTTCTTTTGATATCCTCCGATATGGAAGAGATCGTGGAGCTGTCCGACAGGGCTGTTTCCGTATTCCAGGGCCGCATCAATGCGGAACTTGCCAAGGAGGAAATCAATCAGGATAATCTGATGGCAGCGACCTTTGATGTCAAACAAGAGAAAGAGGTGAGTGCATGAATACCATAAAGAAGCTCACAAAAGCGCGCGAGGCGAGCAGCCTTTTGTTTCTGATTGTACTGTTTGCCATAGTTGGATGTATCAACAGTGATTTCCTGGCACCGTCTAGCATCATGGCCTGTTTTAATGACAGTGTGGTATTTACGCTGTTGGCGGTTGGTATGGCTTTTGCCATCTTTATCGGTGAGATTGATGTATCGATCGGCTCTAATCTGGGCTTTTCGGCGGCAGTGGTGGGTTCCATGCTGCGGGATGGACACAGCCCGATTTTGGCTTTCGCGACCGGCATCTTGATCGGTGTGTTGGTAGGTTTGTTTAACGGATGGGGCGTTGCGGTATTGAAGATCCCTTCCCTGATTTTTACCTTGGGAACAAACGGCATTCTGCGTGGCATGATCTTCCTGTATACGGGAGGCGCCTGGGTGGAAAATCTGCCGCCGACGTTTACGGCGTATTCCTCCAAGCCGCTGGTGAGCAACCTGACTGTGTATTACGCGGTGGTGATCGCGGCGGTGATCGGCATACATATTATTTTGACGAGAACGAAAAAAGGAAAATACTTTATAGCGGTCGGCGATAATGAAGGCGGTGCGACTCTGGTCGGCATCCCCGCCATGCAGACAAAAGTTCTGGCATATGTGTTCTGCGGTATTTTCGCATCCATAGCGGGTATCATCTACGCGTCCCGAATCGGATTTATTACGGTGCTTGCAGGAAACGGTTATGAGATGAAGGCCGTGGCAGCCTGCGTCATCGGCGGCATCAGCCTGACGGGAGGCTTGGGAAGCGTGATCGGCGCGGCCATCGGTGCGGTTATTATGTCCAGTGTCAGCCGTATTCTGGTGTTTATGGGTTTCTCTTCCGATTACGATAACACGATCACCGGTTTGATGTTAATAACCATCGTTGTGTTGGATGCGCTGTTACAGAGACATTCAGCTGAGAGAATCAGGCGGGAGCGCCTGACGAACAGGGCGGCGAGCGCTGTACAAAAGGGAGGAGAGCAGGCATGAAAAAAAGTATAAAATCCTTCTTTAACTGGGATATGTTCCTTCTCTGTGTATTGATTTTAGAGTTTGTTGTATTCGGCATGAAGAATCAGAAATTCCTGATGCCGAGAGTGCTTCTGGCAAGTGTAAACGATTTTATCGCCATCTGTATTATTTCTCTGTTCGTGACCTTTGTCATGATCACGGGCGGTATTGACATTCAGGCGGCTTCCATCGTGGGCCTCACCTCTATCATCATCGGTGTGGCATGGCAGGATGGCGGTATGAATGTCTGGGCGGCAGCTCTTTTGGCGGTGGTGGCGGCGGCCCTGTGCGGCGCGCTCTCCGGATTTTTTATCGCCTACTGTAACGTGCAGGCGATGGTCATTACGTTGGGCGGCAGTTTCCTATATGCGGGATTCGCGCTGCTGGTTTCGAATCTGTCCGCAACGGAAGCCTACAAGGGAATCAGCGGTTTCCCGGACAGCTTTAAGGTAATTTCCAAGTTTAAACTTTTCGGGGTGATTCCCAGTCAGCTCATTTTGTTTGCGGTACTGACAATCATCGCTTACCTGCTTTTGCATAAGTCAAAATACGGGCGCAGCATTTTTCTTGTGGGAATCAACCAGAAGGCGGCGGAGTATTCGGGAATCAATACCAGACTGGTGATTATGAGCACCTATATCTTATCGGCGGTCAGTGCGGCGATTGCGGGTATTATGCTTACCTCCTATCTGGGGACATCCAAGAGCGACCTGGGTTCCAACCTGACGCTCAATATTATTACCACGGTAGTGCTTGGCGGAACGCTCAGCACGGGCGGAAAGGGAAGCGTGATCGGTACGGCGCTAGCCTCTCTGGTAATCGGTATTCTCCGTTTCGGCCTGCCGTTGTGCTTTAAGGTTAACACGCAGTATCTGGATGTGCCGGTGGGGCTTTTGCTTATTGTAGTTGTCGTGGGGCGCGCGATTGCCTCTTCACCGAAAACAGCGGTATTTTTTAAGAAATTTCAGAAAAACTAAAAATAACTGGTAATTTTTGATAATACAACACTGTTATTCAGAGCGTATTGCAAAGTGTAATTCGCTTTTGGATATAATAAATAAGGAGGAAAAAGATATGAAAATGAAAAAGGTTATGTCACTTGCGCTGGCGATGTCTATGGTATTCACCATGACGGCGTGCGGCGGAAACGGGGCGGCGGAGGCTCCCGCACAGGAAGCGCCCGCAGCAGAGGCACCCGCAGCGGAGGCTCCTGCACAGGAGGAAGCACCCGCAGCAGAAGAGGCACCCGCAGCAGAAGAGGCACCCGCAGAAGATGCGGCTGAGGCTCCTGCGGCAGGCGGCGATGTGGCCGGCAAGACGGTCGTATTCATTCCGAAGGTTACAGGTAATGCGTTCTTTGAGGCAGCTAATGACGGCGCACAGAAGTATGCGGCTGATTGGGGATTCACTGTAGATTATCAGGGCAGCGCAACAGCAAGCGCAGCAGATCAGGTACAGGTAATCAATAATGCGGTGGCAAGCGGCGCTGATGCAATCTGTATTTCCACCGTAGACGCAGCAGGCGTGAGAGATGCGCTTCTGGCGGCAAAGGATGCAGGTCTTGCAGTCTGCACATGGGACTCCGACGCTGAGTCTGATGCACGTTCCCTTATGGTATCCCAGGGTACGCCTGAGGTGCTTGGACAGATGCTTGTTGATATGTCCGTTGATGCACTGACAAAGCGCGGCGTTGATCCTGCAAAGGATGAAGTGAAGTATGTATGGCACTATTCACAGGCAACCGTTACCGACCAGAACTCCTGGCAGGTAGCAGGCGAGAAGATTATTGCTGAGAAGTATCCCAACTGGGTAAAAGTTGCAGACAACTACTACTCTGAGCAGGACGCTGAGAAGGCTGTTTCCACAGGCGCGGCTATTCTGGACGCTTATGCAGATATCGACCTGATCATCTGTAACGACTCCACCGCTCTTCCCGGCCAGTTAAAGGCTGCACAGAACAAGGGTCTTGGCAAGGATGATATCACCATCACCGGTTTTGCAAGCCCGATGTCCATCAAGGAGTACTGTGATGCGAACGTTCTGTATGAGTGGGGCCTTTGGGACTGCGGTATCCAGGGTGCAATGGGCTGCTACCTTGCGGCATACATGGCAGCCGGCAACGAGGTTAAGGTTGGCGATAAGGTGAACATTCCCGGCATCGGCGATTGTGAGATTCTGGCAAATGACTGCCTCTCCGAGGGCGACACCACAGCTGACACCAACAACGGCGTAGTTCTGCTTCCTGAGACAACCGTGTTCACGGCTGACAACGTAAACGATTACAACTTCTAAGAAGCTTTGTTGAAAAACGAGATATGACCTAAGGAGGGTTATGTAAGATGGCAGATGTAGATGGATTAAAAGTAGCGAAAGATTACAAGGTTGACGTTCCTTTTGCGAATCAGGGAGATTTTCATGTAAAAGGTGCCAACAATCTGGATTGGGGTATGAAGAAGCATCTTTCCAATATCTTCGATCCGGTGAGTGGAAATACGGTGATGTTTGCCTTTGATCATGGCTATTTCATGGGATCTACAGCAGGCCTTGAGAGATTGGATGTTCTGCTTCCGCAGTTGATTCCCTATGTGGATGTTCTGATGGGAACCAGAGGCGCTATCCGCACTTGTGTGCCGGCCGACTGCCGGAAGGGTATCGCGCTTCGCACGACATCCGGGTCTTCCATGCTCAATGATGATCTTTCTCATGAGGTGCTTGCAGTAGATATTGAGGACGTGGTTCGCATGAACGCGGACTGTATGGCAATTCAGACGTTTATCGGCGCGGACGGACAGCTTTCCAGTCTGGATAATTTATCTAAGGCGGTGAATGCAGGAATGCGTTACAGCGTACCTGTGATGGGTGTTGTTGCTGTCGGAAAACAGATGGAGCGCACAGGCCGTTTCTTCAAACTGGCTACCCGCATACTGGCGGAGTTGGGTGCGAATATCATCAAGACGTATAACTGTGAAGACTTTGAGGAAGTGGTGGCGGCATGTCCTGTACCGATCGTGGTGGCAGGCGGCAAGAAGCTTCCCGAGAAGGAAGCGTTGGAGTTGGCATACGAAGTAATCAGTAAGGGTGCCAGAGGCGTTGACATGGGACGGAATATTTTCCAGAGCCAGAAACCTGCGGTTATGGCGCAGGCAGTCAACATGGTTGTGCACAAAGGCGCAACGGCCAAGGAAGCGTATGAGTTCTTCCAGGACACCAAATAATTCCAACCTTAAGTCGAAGTCTTAAGAATGAAATGAAGAAACCCGCCTTGCAGATGCAGGGCGGGTTTTTTACGCGAATGAGAGATGCGAAGCTCTCAAATCAGCTTATACGGTGTCTAAAAACTCGACTTTTCCGCTGTCAATTTGATAAATAGCGCCGCAAACTTTCAGATCAGAGGAGTCCGTAAGCTTAAGCTGCTCTTTGATGATGGAAACGCTCCGCTCCACATTTAAACGGCAGGCCGTTAACTCGTCCTTCTCGTCGCCAATGGCCTTTTTGATCTCGTCGGTTATGTACTTTACAAAGCCGTCCGGATTGCTGGTCAGGGCTGCGCCCACCGCACCGCAGTGTGTATGCCCCAATACAACGACGAGATTGGTTCCGAGATGGTCCGCAGCGTACTCCACGCTTCCCAACTGGTGATGATCCATCACGTTTCCGGCTACGCGGATGGTGAACAGTTCACCGATTCCTGCGGAAAAGATACTTTCCGGAATGACTCTGGAATCTGAGCATGTGATGACGATGGCGTAAGGTGTCTGGCCTTCGTCACAGGTTTTCTGGCGAATCTGTTTGGAGATGTCGCCGGGGTTTGATGCAGCGTCCAGGTAGCGTTCGTTTCCTGCTTTTAATTTGGCCATAGCCTCTGCTGCGGGTAAATTCTGATGATGTGCCATAGGTTCGTACCTCCATTTCACTTTTATAAGGGCACTGTTCATTGCCTATGTGTACATTATAGCATACTCCGGCACGGCGCGAAAAGAGGTATTTGCTTTCCTGCAAAAATGATGTTGCCTGTTAAATTTAAAAAAAGTATGTTAAGATGTATTATAATAATTGCAATTGACGTTAACCATGCGGATTGGAAAAGAGTAATGTGATGGGATATCGAAATGAATGGCTTCTTTTTGAGGCGGGAGATGAGTTTGACGAGTTGGAGCACAGACAGCCGACGGAAGAATTCTTGTTTTACCAGGCGGTGACAAATGGTGATGTGGCGGCGGTCAGAAAAAACTGCGAGCAGGAACGGTTTACAGACAGCGATGGAGTTGGCGTGCTGTCTAAAAATCCGGTTACAAACCTGAAATATCATTTTGTAATTACCACGGCGATGATTACCAGGCTTTGCAGACAGAACGGCATGGAACTGGAACAGGCTTTTGGGATGAGCGATTTTTATATTCAAAGCCTTGATGAGATTCATACCGTGCAGGAGGTGCAGAAACTTCATCACGAGATGGTGTTGGATTATGCTGAAAAAATGCAGAAAATCCGGAGGAGCGATACGACTTCCAAACATATTAATCTCTGTAAGGAATATATTTATTCCCACATCAAGGAACGCCTCACGATTGAAGAGCTTGCGGACAAACTAGGCGTGTCCGCAAGCTATCTCTCAAGGCTCTTTAAGAAGGAGACGGGTTATTCTGTCAGCGCATATATACGCGAACAGAAAATTGAGATGGCCAAAAATCTGCTGCGTTACAGTGACTCTACGCTGATTGACATAGCGAATCATCTTGCCTTTTCCTCGCAGAGTCATTTTATACAGCAGTTTCATGAGTTGGTTGGGATGACACCGAAAAAATACCGCGATCTGAATCATATGATACAGTGGGACACATCGGTTTAGAGAATGAATAAAATATGATTCTCGTCTTCCAACATACTTTCCGGGATATAGTTTCCGGAAAGCTCCCGACCGTTTAACAGAAGCTTTTCACAGCCGGATTCCCGATGTTTGGGATTTTCGATGCGGATACTAAGATGTCTGCCCCGAAAATCCTTTTCTATTTCGAGCTGCTCCCAGTTCTTGGGAACTGCAGGTGATAGCTTTAGGCCCTGCGGGTCGGGGCGCAGGCCGAGGATGCCTTCCACACAGCCTACCATGACGGTGGAAGCCGTACCGGTCAGCCAATGGACATGGGAGCGTCCGTGGTGGGGACTGGCCTTCCCTTCGGTAAACTGTCCGTAGCAATAGGGCTCTAACCGCCTGATTTCGGCGCGGTCATTCTGTGCTGCGGGCGCATTTTCCATGAAATAGGTATAAGCGCGTTCCCCGTGTCCCAACAGTGCTTCGGCCAGAATTAACCAACCCTGCGACTGGGAAAAGATTCCGGAGTTCTCTTTGGTGCCCTGGTTGTAGATCACCGCAAGCGCGCCGTCGAAGGCGTGGGCGTGGTAGGGCGGATCCATCAGAATCGCGCCGTATTCCGTATTCAATCTGGCGTAGACATTGGAGAGGGCGGCATCCGCCTGCTCTTTGGACGCAAGTCCGCTGATAACGGAAAAGCTCTGCGGGTTTAACCAGAGATTTGCTTCCGGATCGGCGGCGGCGCCAATTCGCTCCCCTCTTTCCGTAAAGCCTCTGACAAATCGATCGTGATCCCAGTACAATTCCTGAATTTTTGTACCGATTTCAGTCTGCTTTTCCTCCAGATATTTTTTGTATTCCGCATCCTTCTTCTGCTCGGAAAAGTTTTTCATAATGGTCATGGCATAGTAAAACTGCATGGCTACGAAGGAGGATTCTCCGTTAGCCCCTAACCGCAGACAGTCATTCCAGTCCGCATAAAGCCCGGCGGGCGTACCGTGAGGGCCCAGGTGTGCAAAGGAGAAATCGATGGCCCGTTTCAGGTGCTCGTAGACGCTTGCCGCTCCCCGGTTGGCAAAGGGGATGATTTCGTCAAGAAACGCCAGATTCCCCGTCTCAGCAATATATTTGTAGACGGTGGGGAACAGCCACAGCGCATCGTCGGCGCGGTAGGCGGGATGGCCGGTTTCCTGACGGTAGGAAGCGTCGTCCGGGGTATTTTCATGTCCAGGATTGTGCGTGAATTTCACAAGAGGAAGGCCGCCGCCGTTGTCAACCTGCGCGGACAGCATAAAGCGGATTTTTTCCGCTGCCATTTCCGGCGCAAGATGAATAATGCCTTGAATATCCTGTACTGTGTCACGGTAGCCGTAGCCGTTTCGCAGGCCGCAGTAGATCAAGGAAGCGGCACGGGACCAGATAAAGGTCATAAAGCAGTTGTAAGCGTTCCATGTGTTGATCATGGTATTAAATTCGGGGCTTGGCGTTTGTACTTTCAGCGGACGCAGTTTCTCGTCCCAGTAAGACTTTAGCTTTGCAAATTCACGATTTACCGCTTCGGCGGGATTGCTGTAAGCGCCGGCGATGGCTTCGGCTTCGGCGGAGCCTTTCATACCAAGGAGAAAAACAATGTGCTTCGTTTCACCCGGCGCAAGAGAGACTGTGCAGGAGAGGGCACCGCAGGCATTCTCATTATAGCTGACCGCATTGCCCAGATTACCCGAGGAAACGCCCTGCGGATCGCCGTAGCCGTGATATTTTCCGAGGAAAACGTCCTTGTCGCCGCAGTAGGAGGAGACCTCTTCGCCTGCGAGGGCAAAAAACCGTTCCAAGGTATGCTTGCCGTCCACTTCGCTTTCGTTGGGAAGCAAGTCCAGATTTCCGTGAATCTGCTGCATGATCCGGTTTTTTTCAAAACGGGTGTTGGTGATGAAAAGTGAATACTGCAGGTTTACCTGATCCTGTTCGTAGTTGTTGTGATTGCTGAATTCGGCGTAGCCGGTCAGGGTCAGGGTTTTTTGCCGCTGTGAGCGGTTCGCAACGCAAAGAGACCAGACCTCGTAGGATTTTCCGAGGGGCACATAGTAGAGCGCCTCGGAGGAAATTTCGCTGTAATCCGCAGTCATTTTGGTATAGCCGAGGCCGTGGCGGCATTCGTTTTGATACAAGGCCGTATCCTTGCCCACTGGCTGCCAGGAAGCGGACCAGAAGTCCTTCGACTCGTTATCCCGAATATACAGGTAACGGCCGGGCTGGTCAAACTGATTGAAGACATAACGCAGAATGCGCCCGTTGGCACCGGACTTGGCGAAGCTGTAGCCTCCGGCATTGTTGGAGATGATTGCGCCATACTCCGGGGAACCCAGATAGTTTACCCAGGGAGCGGGCGTGTCAGGCCGCTCGATGACATATTCGCGATTCTCCTCGTCAAAATATCCATATCTCATAGTGGTATAAACTCCTTTCTGTTTTCAAATGATGACGGGCCGCGCGGAAAAGGCAGCCCGTCTCCCTTCGGCGCAATTAAAGCAAATTTACGCAGATTTCGTGGGGCTCGTCGGACATAGCGGCAAGCATCCTGCGGGAAATGGTGAGGAAGGGGCCATGGTCTGTGGAAAGTACCGACTGATCGCAGGTTACGGAATCGATCTCATAGGAGCCATAGTCTTTCCGGTTTTGGTTAACGAACAAAATATGTAAGGTTTTTCCGGCAAAGGGAACTGTGAGGGAAGCCTTTCCTTCCTGATCGAATTGCTCCGCCAGGAGTTTGGGATGAATCACAAGATCACCTGCTTTGCCGCGGATGCCAAATACTTCCGTAATCATGGTCATCATATACCAACTTGCCGCGCCGGTCAGATATTGGTACATTCCCCGGCCTTCGCTGTTGAAATACTCCGGAATGCCAGGATAGATGCGGCTGGTTTTAAAGTGGAGCGAGGTATCGGCCAGTGTTTTTAGCGCTTTCCAACCTTCTTTGACAAACCCTTTGCGGTACAGGGCATTCGCATACATAACTGTCATATGAGAAAATACGGCACCGTTTTCTTTTTCCCCGTAGGCGAAACCGAACATTCTTCCCATGTCAAATTTCAGCTCGTGAAAATTGGTATTCAGTCGGTAGCCGCCGATGGCCTCGCGATACAGATAGTGATCCGCAGCCTTTACAATTTTCTGAATCTGCGCGTCTTTTGCCACATTGCCCATAATGGCGAAAACCTGTCCGGTGAGCATCATGCGCGCCTGTCCATCGAAAAAGCCTTCCACGGCGCGGCCGTTGTTGTCATAGTAGCTGTTAAACCATCCCTCCGAGTCCGGGCCGTCAATCCATTCCTGTGTTCTGATGTGTCCGGTTAGCCAGTTTGCCTTCTGAATCAGATTGGCTGCCAGAAGGGAAAGGGAGAAGCCGGTGTGTCTGCCGCTTACGGTATGACGGCAACGGGAGGCAAACTCATGTAGGATGGCATGTTTTTTGTCGACGCTTGTAAACATATCCTCGTCAGCGTTTAAGAGGACAGCGATTTCCTCTAACAGCTCCACGGAATCAATTTGGGCGCTGCTTTCCAGAAGATGTAACAGGGATGCCAGATCACGCAGATTTCCCGCATAGGCGCAGGTAAAGGCAACGCTCTCTCCGCGCTCGGCTGCCATGTCAAGGGCATCGTTCCAGTCCGCGCCGCGCAGCCGGTAGATGTTGTGCTCGCCGACTTCGTAGAAAGCCGTGAGTTGTTGGATCAGAAGGTGTTCCAAAATTGTTCCGTTATATACTTTTCCCTGCGCGTTAAGCTGCCGGCATCCGTTGTCGGGACTCCAGAGATCGTCGGTGTCGGTTCCGCGCATGATCTGGGCGTCCTTAAAATAAGAAACTTCTTTCAGCAAAATGTCTGCGTCTCCGGTCTGGTCTATGTAGAGCCTGGTGGTCATAAGCGGCCAGAGGGCATGATCCATCCAGACACGGGAGATGCCGTTTCGGTCGGCAATGAAACTGCCGTTTTCGCTGCCGATAATTGTCGCGTTGGTTCCGTCGATACGGATACCGCCGTAGTTTGCGGCGATCATCTGGCCGACACCCTGAGGTTCCATTAAGAGAAGGGAAAGGCAATCCTGCCATAAATCCCGCCATCCGCGTCCGCCGCGTCCGTAGTCGTGGTGGGGCAGAAAAGAGCAGCCGAACAGGCGGCGTAAAAAGGGCTGGAAACTGACCCATTTCATCAGACTGTCAAAGTCGGGTTCGGCGGTGTGATAGCTGACGTTTACCTGATTCTGCCAGTATGTTTTCGTTTCGTTAAGCGCATTCTGCACCTGTGCCGTCGTTCGGTACATTTCGACAAGACGATTGATTTCTTCTTCCTGATCCGCTATGCCTGCGAGAAGAATATATTTCGCCGTCTGGCCGGGATCAAGAACGATTTTAGGGAAGCGGAAAGCGCCCATGGCTTCCTTTCCCTCCGCGGTACTGTGAGCGGGAACGCCGTTATCCATGTCATACAGGGTGCGGGGATGGGTGTAGGTGCCGCCCTCGCCGATAAATTCTTCCACCGTGGGATAGAAACGCTCCGGCGCTTCGCCCTCGCCGGTAGAGCCGCAGACATAGTAGATTTTGTGGTTGGGCCGGTGTCCTTTTTCGTCAAAGGACATGGTGGGCTGTACCAATACTCCGTTTTCCGTGGTCTGTATACGGTGCAGCATGGAGGTTACATTTCGGTGGTCGCGGATATTGTCAGCGCTGCGGCCATAGATGGGAATGGCGCCGTATGCGGTCAGATGCTGTGCCTGATTTGATAAATTGCGCACGGTAATATATTGGATTTCCACATTGCTGTCCCTGGGCAGGAATGTGGTTACGGTTGTCTCTAACTGAAACGATTTGGAGACGCGTTTCAGGGTATGCCACATAAAACCGGCGGACAGTTCGCTTTTGTCCTGCAGGGGAGAAAATTTGGCGGCCTCCTGCGAAGCGGAGGAACCCACGGCCGAATAAGCGCCTGTCTCGTCGATTACACACCAGAAATTTCGTGTGGAGCGGTTGTTGTGCAGATTTTCCGAACTTACCGGTTCTAATAGGAAGGTTTCCTGATCGGTTTTGGCATCGCCGCCGAGGTTGGGTGTCACCGCGCTTTTTAAGCCGGTCTCCGATGCGAGGGGAAAATACAGATAGCTAGTATTTTCCGGATTTTTCATAGAAAAACTTCCGTGCTCATCAATAAAGGTTATTGGTTTCATATGATATCCTCCTTTCGCGCCTGCAGTGAGGCGCATTTTATATTCGCAACGGTTCGTAACGATATGGGAAAATCATATAAAAATTTAAGCTTGGAGAAAATCAAAAACATGAGAAAAATATCAGAATCATGACATAAAAAAGGCGATCATACAGAAAAATGCGGGGCCGGAAGGTTTTTTAAAATCTGTGTCATGAATCTGATATTTTGTTAAAGAACGTAATATATTCCGGGGAGGGGGTGCGCTATACTTCAATCATTACAACGAATGCGGCGCAGTGCCGCAGAGACAAAGGATCAAGGAGGTAATTATCATGAAAAAGAAGTTAGTGTCAGTTTTATTGACAGCGGCCGTTCTGGCGGGCACGCTGGCAGGCTGCGGCGGCGATTCAAATTCGGGCGGCGCATCGACGGACGCGCCCGCCGCAGACGCACCGGCAGCGGACAGTGGAGATGCAGCGGCAGCGGACGCGCCTGCGGCGGACGGTGCAGACGCAGCAGCGGCAGGCGGCGACGAAGGAAAGGTTATTAACATTTACAGTTTTAACGACGAGCTTCGCACGCGTATTACGGCCGTTTATCCGGAAATTGAAAACACATCCGATGACGGCACCGTATCTACTTTAAATGATGGCACGGAGATCCACTGGATTATCAACCCCAACCAGGACGGCGTGTATCAGGACAAACTGGATGAGGCGCTTATGAATCAGGCAGGCGCAGCTGCCGACGACAAGGTTGATCTTTTTGCGGCTGAGCTCGATTACATTGTCAAGTACACGGATGCAGATGCAGACGTAGCGATGCCCCTTGCCGATCTGGGAATCAATCCGGATTCAGATCTTGCGGACCAGTTCGCGTTCACCAAGACGGTGGCGTCTGATGTGAACGGTGTACAGAGAGCTTCCACATGGCAGGCTTGCCCCGGTGTTTTGGTATACCGCCGCGATATCGCAAAAGAGGTTTTCGGTACGGACGACCCGGTTGAAATCGGGAAGAAGACGGCGGACTGGGCAACCATGAAGACGACCGCGGAAGAACTTAAGGCAA
>CAMXPV010000014.1 GCA_947245585.1 uncultured Lachnospiraceae bacterium
CGTTTCTTTTTTGGAATCTTTTCAGGGTTGCATTACTGTTTATTTGTCAAGGTTCGATATAATACTTGCCGCATTGCCCCTAGCACAAAGAATGCAACGCATTCTTTAGGAGTTAATCCCGCAGGGATTTACTCCGCTGCACAAGCGACTTTCATATAATAGCAGATCAATTATGAGATGTCAACGGGTTTTTGGGATTTTTTTAAATTTTTTGTATAAAAGGAATCAAAGCACATAAATTCCAAAATAGGCAAGCACTTTATAAAGAATATAAGCCAGTAAACACCCTTCCGCAGCGCCCATGATCGCACCCAATAATTTATTAATTCCACTGACTATAGAAATACTGCCCACCGCCAAAAGAGGCGTTAGAATCAAATGGCATAGTTTGAATACAATACCAAGCAAAACCAACGCTACAATACAAACTGTCAGCGTGTGCATAGATTTATTTACCGCACTGCTGACCGCAAGAAACACTAACGCCACACAGGCTAATGAAATGATACCCGACAAAAGATTGACAATCTCCTGCATCATCCCGTTAGTATACCCTCTTTTTATTCTCCATATTAATAGTAAAAGTATAATCGCTGCAAAAGCGAATTTTATCATATCTAGTCTCATCTTATCTTAATTCTATCGTATCAATGGAATCCGGAGTCACAACCATATATTTATAAGAAGCGCTCTGCGGTATCAGCATCAACGCTGTCTTGTTGAATTTTCCGGCATACTTCTGCATCCCTCTGCTGTTATAAATGCGGCAGTCTGATTCATTGTAAATAATAATTTGATCTTCATGGAATAAAATATCTCTGCAGTCTATATCATATTCAATGGAACGCACAATGTCTCCCGACTTGTGATACACATCTAAGCGATATTTGCTGCCGCTCTCCTTGCTGTTAAACACCAGACCGACATATTCACTTCCATAATATATGCCACGCACTTCTTCATCCAACAATTTTTCTGCCACACTGACTGGTTTCTGCGAGCCGCCAAAGAACATAATTCTATCATCGGACACGGCAAAAAGCGACTGATTGTCAAGAAATCTCGCAAAAGGCACCACCGTATCCACATAGTCATAACCACTCACATAATTATCGGTATTGTTTTGCCCTACCGCACCAAAATTATAAAAAGCGACACTGGTCTTCATATGGCCGCTGTCAACATATAGATAAGAGACACATACCAACTCCCCACTCGGTGAAATTGACACTTCCGCCGGATAGCCGCTTTCCCGCATGGTTGTCCTGAAATGTACCAATTCATTACCCTGCGCGTCATACAAATAAATCAGCGTTACATCCGTATCATCCAATACCGCCGCCACTACACCGCCTGCTGAAACACAAAAATTACGTACCGGTCGGTTAGTGGTAATTTTTCCCAACAGAGCTTCGGTATTCATCACATATATTTCTCTGCCGTTATAGTCTCCGACCGCCACTACATTGTGATTGATATCTACCATGGGATTCTGCATTCCAAAAGTCTGATTCCACACCGCATTTCCCTTGGTGTCCATGCAGCTAATTCCATCCTTGCTGTAGGTGAGAAGATGTGTCGCAAAAGGCAGCATCTCTGCGTCGGAAGGAATCTTGATTGCCACACTTGAAGACTCCACTACCTCTGTATAAACCTTGTTCTGCCATTGTATCAGGAGTACGGCTCCCAACGCAAAGATCAGCGCCAAAGCAAGAAAAGTGCGATAAAAAACAGTAAATTTATGGCTCTTTATCCTTTCCCTGTAGCTAATTCTGGGCTGCGTTTGTTCGCTGTCCCGCTTTTCCTTTTTTTTCAAATAGTCCCTTATATTAACCATCTACTGTATCCTTAGAATTTCGTCGCAGCGAGCATGCTCCCTTCCTGCCACACTCGAAAGCCCGTGCTTACGCACTCCCTGTTTGACTTCGTCAAACGCTTTCTCGTTAATAACCGCCGAAAAACAAATGTCTCCTAAATCGCAGTGCACGCTCGATTTCGTTTCGCTTCATCTCGCTCGCGGGCTGTCGCCCTATGCATCCGCAATCTGAAAAAATCGTCAGCAAGCTGCCATTTTTTCATCTTACGTCTGCGCACTGCTCATTGCCATCGCGTACATTATATCACAGCCTCAATCTCATTTCTATGGAAGAATTAATCTTTGTCCTGATCGTATCTTGTCAGGGTCCGTAATTTGATTCATCTCGCAAATCTTTTCCACTCTCGAAAAGTCCCCATAAATTTTCTGACTAATTGTGTAGAGCGTGTCCCCCTGTTCCACTTCATAATATCTGGTCACACTTCTGGAAAGGGCCTCCTCTCCCTCCTCTGGTTTTTCTTCCGTCTCCGACGGTTTTTCCTCCTCTTCTACGGCCTGCGCCTGTTCCTGGCTTGTGGATTCCTCCGGCGAGTCATTCTCAACAGGCTCTAGCACCCCCTCTTCCGGCTCGTCCTCTAATTTCGCTGCGTTTTCTTCCGGCTTCGTTTCTGTATCCCGCTCGGTCGCCTTTTGCTCTTCCGCCAACCCCTTCTCCTCGTCATCCGCAGCTTCCTCCGGAGTCTCTTTTTCTGGCTTTACATTCCTCTCTATTACAATGTCATCCTTCTTCTCTATACCTTCAAATCCCTCATTGCTTTCCTCCGCCTCCTGATTTTCTATCGCAAAAAAAACTTCCTTTGCAGATTGGCCTAGCTGCTTCATTTTATCATAACTGTCGGTAGAAGCAATCACTATAGCGGTAAGCAGCATCAAAATCAGACAAAGCTGTACAGAAATAGCGCCATGCACCTCCTTCTTTGGTTTTTCCTCCGCAGATATCAGTATCGGAAGTTTTGCATTTTGTCTGTCATTTGTTTCCACCTTTTTGTTTTTCTCCGCACTGCCTGTCCACTCCAGCAGATAGCTTTGCATTGCTTCATTATTTTCATAGAATACCTGAAACCCATTCACTTTACATTCGCCGTTTGGTTCCCGCACCATAAACACCGGCCCTGCCTGCGTAAGGCGGCATATCAATTCAGAAAGGGGATCGTATTGTGCAAAAGCCTCAATTCCCTTATCGCGTCCCGCTCCATAGACAAAAATTTTCCTGCCGCCATCCTGACGCAACCCATAAAAATAGATTTCGGATAGTTCCAAAGAATCCGCCTCGCGCCTTAAATATGACAGGACATAATCTTCTACAAATAATTCATACTTCTTTTTTTTCTCTTCTCTTTGAATGACTGCCGATCCGGATTCCATCTTTTCCCCCTGCATTTATTCTCTGTCTGCAAACTGTACATCACCATCGTGTACAGTGTATCACACCCATTCTGCAAAAGATGGCGTAAGACGCGACGAATAAAAAAACCGCCATGCTTTCGCACAGCGGCTTCCATTCAGGTTCTTTCATCTCATGATTCAAATTTATAAATGGTCTCCGACTCATAAACTTTGCCTGCCCCGAATACTGCCTGTTCAAATTCGGGATGATGAATGCTGTCGGGGAAATAGTGAGTCTCTAAGCAAAATCCTGTGCGAGGCCCGTAATGTACACCGCCCTTTCCCGTCTGTTCAGCGATACAGTTTCCTGCATAAAACTGTATGCCGGGCAATGTGGTAAACACTTTCATCCTGCGGCCGCTCTTCGGGTCTTCCGCCTCGGCAACTTCGCGCATCGTGCCGTCAGCGCCGTCTAACGCAAAATTGTGATCATATCCCTGCACCAATTTTAACTGTTCAAAGTCAGCGCCGATCTCCTCCCCGATCCGTTTCTTCTTCGTAAAGTCAAGCGGCGTCCCTGCCACCGGAGCAATCTCTCCCGTCGGAATCGCTCCCGGCAATACCGGCGTATAATTGCTCGCATGCAGACAGAGAAGATGTCCCTCTATGCTTCCGGAATCATGTCCCGCCAGATTAAAATAAGTATGGTTCGTCAAATTTATCAATGTTTCCGTATCGGACGTTGCACGGTATTTCAGCTTCAATTCATTCTCATCCGTAAGGGTAAAAGTCACCTGAACCTTTTTGTTACCCGGGAATCCCATTTCCCCGTCTTTCCCTTCGATGGAGAACGTCAGGCTGTTTTCTCCCTCTTCCACTGCCCACGCCCGCTTCTGGTAACCGTTATCCATATCACTGTGCAGGTTGTTCGGCCCGTCGTTGACCGGCAGATGGTACTCCTTTCCGTTCAATGTAAAAGCGGCGCCGCCGACACGGTTCGCATTCGGTCCGATCGTTACGCTGAAAAAACTGGGATTAGAAACATAATCCTCCAGATTGTCAAAACCGAGAACCACATCCTCCATCTTCCCATTCTTATCCGGCACAAAAAGATTTACCAGACCTGCGCCAAAATTTGTGAGTTGCGCCTCCATACCGTTCTTGTTCTTCAACGTGTAAAGCGTAATCTCCTCCCCCGTCTTCATTGTTCCAAACTTCTCTTTTACAATCCCCATTTTCTATACCCTCCTTGTTTTTTCACAATTCAACGCGTCCCTCCAAGGCCCGCAAAAGCGTCACTTCGTCGATATATTCCAAATCTCCTCCCACCGGCACGCCGCTGGCTATTCTGGTAACTTTAATTCCCGTAGGCTTAATCAACTTGCCGATATACATCGCTGTGGTTTCACCCTCCAAACTGGAATTCGTCGCAATGATTACCTCTGTCACATCGCCTTCCAGGCGTTTCATCAATTCCTTTAATTTGATATCGCCCGGCCCAATCCCCAACATAGGTGAAATCGCACCGTGAAGCACATGGTAGACGCCTGTGTACTTGCCCGTCTTCTCGTAAGCCGCCAGATCCCTTGCGTTTTCTATCACCATAATCGTACTGTGATCCCGCTTCTCATTGGCACAAACCGGGCAGATGTCCCTGTCTGTCAATGTAAAACACTCCTGACAATAGCGAACGTTTTCCTTCGCCTCAACAATTGTCTTCGCAAGACGTTCCACTCTTGCACGCGGCATATTAATCAGGTGAAAGGCCAACCGCTGTGCCGACTTATGACCAATACCGGGCAGGCCGGCTAATTCTTCGATTAACTTATTGATATACCCACTGTAAAGTTCCATCAGAAGGGAAGCCCTCCGCCTAACCCTAATCCACCCGTCATTTTATTCATCGCTTCGGCATTCGCTTCCTCCGCCATGCGAAGCGCCTCATTGGCTGCCGCCATCACAAGATCCTCCAACATTTCAATGTCCTCCGGATCTACCACTTCCTCAGACAGCTTAACCTTTGTCACCTCGCGCTTTCCGGTCACGGTAACTTCCACCGCACCGCCGCCTGCCTTAGCCGTAAATTCTTTCGTCTCAAGTTCTTTCTGGTTTTCCTCCATCTGACGCTGCATTCTCTGTGCCTGCTTCATCAGGTTGTTCATGTTGCCGGGCATTCCACCGCCCGGAAATCCACCTCGTTTTGCCATCCTGCCTATTCCCTTCCTAACATATTTTCGCTCTATTCTTCTTCAATATCCATATGAATCAACTGCGACAGATCCACATAATTCTGCTCAAACGTTTCCCTGTCAGGCACCGTCTGCACCATCACATCAATCTCTTTGCCAACCGCGTCAGCGAGCATCTGTTCCAATAATTCCTTATGCCCCTCCTGCCGCAAAAAATAGTCGGAGGCGAGGCCGTCTTCTACAACCACCAACAGTCTGCTGTCCCCGCCAAGGCTCAAACGCGCCCCCCGCAAATACTGTTTCATAGGCATGGCTGCATTCAACACAATATCCTGCCATCGATCGACCACCGCCTGCACATCCTCAGGAATCGCTTTCGGCAAAGGCGGCCGTTCTTTTCCAGCCTGCATGCCTGCCGTACCTTGCGAAACGCCGTCCCCGACATAACCCTGTGCGCCTGCCGCCGCTACCATTACGCCATTTTCCAACTGATCCTCTATCGCCCTGACCCGTTCCACCACAGAACCGTAATCTTGCTCCATATTCGGTTTGCACAATTTAATCAGGGCAATCTCAATTAATATTCTTTTTTGTGGCGCATATTTGATTTGTCCTGACAGTTCCGAGAATATGCGGATATAACGCATGAGCGTATCCGCCTCTAACATTCCCGCCTCTTCCTTCAGCCGGAGCAAATTGTCGGACGACACATCTATGATATCCTCAATGTCGTCAGAAGACTGTAACAGGAGCAGATTCCTGAGATACCAGGTAAAGTCCGCTACAAACTGCGTAAGCTCCCGGCCCTGCATGACGATCTCCTCTAAAAGTCCGATGCACCCTGTCACATCCCTTTCCAAAACATGCCGAAGCAGTCTGCTGAACACCTCAGTGTCCACCGCTCCCAATACGTCAAGCGCCTTGTCATAGGTTAACTCCTGACCAAAATGGAACGCAATACACTGGTCCAACAGGCTCAGTGCGTCACGCATGGAGCCGTCCGCTGTTTTCGCGATATAGCGCAGCGCCTTTTCCTCCACCTGCACCTGTTCCCTGTCCATCAGTTCCCGCAGCCTCTCCACAATCGTCTCAATCGAAATCCTGCGGAAATCATACCGCTGACAGCGGGATAAAATCGTGATTGGTATCTTGTGCACTTCTGTGGTCGCCAGAATAAAAATCACATAGGACGGAGGCTCTTCCAACGTTTTTAAGAGCGCATTGAACGCGCCGATGGAAAGCATGTGCACCTCGTCAATAATATAAACTTTAAAACGTCCCGCTGCCGGAGAGTAGGACACTTCCTCCACAATTTCGCGAATATTATCCACACCATTATTGGACGCAGCATCTATTTCAATCACATTCATGCTAGTGCCCGCCGCAATTGCCTTGCAGCTTTCGCACTCTCCGCAGGGACTTCCCTCCACTGGATGATCACAGTTGACAGCCCTCGCAAAAATCTTCGCAATCGAGGTTTTTCCCGTACCTCTCGTCCCGCAAAACAAATAAGCATGACCAATACGATCCGCCCTGATCTGGTTCTGCAAAGTAGTGACAATATGCTCCTGCCCCTTTACATCCTCAAACCGGTTGGGACGAAACTTACGATATAGCGCTGTGTATGACATTGACTAATCTCCGAAACTGATACCCACCATCTTTGCTTCCTGCACAATGGTCGCATCGGGTGATACCATTTTTAATTTTCCGGCCACTTCTTCCAGAGGAACTCTCACGATCTCCCTGTTTTTATAGCCCACCATAAAGCCGTACTCGCCTTTTAAGATCAGCTTACCGGCCTCCGCACCAAGTCTGGTCGCGAATACTCTGTCATAAGGACAGGGACTTCCGCCTCGCTGTGTATGGCCCGGAACCGTAACACGTACATCCATGCCTGTCTTTTTCATAATTTGATCCGCTATCTCGTACGACACAGAAGGGTAAGGATAATCCTTCATTTTCTCCTTATACTCCTTCTTGGAAAGTTTTGCGTCTTCTTTGGAGATTGCGCCTTCCGCCACCGCCATAATGGTAAAGCGGGAGCCTCTTGCCGTGCGGGCATTGATCGCCTTAATGACACTGTCAATATCGTAAGGGATCTCAGGAATCAGAATGATATCCGCGCCGCCTGCAATGCCGGCATTTAAAGTCAGCCATCCAACCTTATGCCCCATAACCTCCACAATGAAGATACGTCCATGGGAGGAAGCCGTGGTGTGAATACAGTCAATACAATCTGTTGCAATATTCACTGCGCTCTGGAAACCGAAGGTCATATCCGTTCCCCACAGATCATTGTCAATCGTCTTCGGAAGGGTGATGACGTTAAGCCCCTCCTCCCGGAGCATATTGGCTGTCTTATGCGTTCCGTTACCTCCTAAAATCACCATACAGTCAAGCTTTAATTTATAGTAGTTCTGCTTCATCGCCTCAACTTTATCCAGTCCGTTTTCATCCGGCTCCCGCATCAGTTTAAACGGCGTTCTGGAACTTCCGAGTATGGTGCCGCCCTTCGTCAAAATGCCGGCAAAATCATGTCCTGTCAAAATGCGAAAATCTCCATAGATCATTCCCTTGTATCCATCCAAAAAGCCGTAGATTTCCACATCCTCACTGCTGCAGGAAAGGCATTTCACCACGCCTCTCATCGCCGCGTTTAACGCCTGACAATCCCCGCCGCTGGTCAACATTCCGATTCTCTTCATCCCGCTTCCTCCTCCTTATTTGCTTTACAAATCACTCTTAAACAATTATATCTTATTTTTGTTTCTATCACAACTTCTATTTCACGGGTTTTCCCACCGCCCTCCTTACGCTTTCCTTTCCCCTGTATCTGTTAATCCCTCACTCTCCCCTGCCTCCGATTCCCGACGAAGCAGCTTTTCCATCCGGTTTCTCTCTCTCAATTCCTTAAAAAAATTTTTCAGTATATCCGTGCACGCCTCCTCTAAAACACCCCGGCGCACAATCACCTGATGGTTAAATTCCTGCATCTCCAGTATATTCAAAATGGAACCGCCGCAGCCTGCCTTGGGATTCATCGCCCCAATGACAGTCTCCGTGATCCTCGCCTGTACAATCGCCCCGGCACACATTTGACAAGGCTCTAAGGTCACATAAAGCGTACACTCCTCCAACCGCCAATCTTTCATAACACGGCTCGCCTTATTGATCGCGGTAATCTCCGCATGAGCCAATGTATTCCTGTCCGTATTACGGCGGTTATAACCCCTGCCGATAATCTTGTCCTGATATACGATCACACAACCGATCGGCACCTCACCGAGCGCATAGGCCTTTTTTGCCTGCTTTATGGCCTCACTCATATACTTTTCATCCCGCGTCATGCTGTCCTCCATGTGAAACTTGCAGATTTCTTTGTCTGCGGCAGTGATTGTCTATTTGCTTTGCACTATTATAGTTTACCACATGCACCATATTCAGGACATAAAAAAGATTTCAGAAAAGTTTTTTCTTAAAAATAGTAGACAAGAATTTCATTTCAACTTATAATCTAATTCGTATGGAGACGTATCGAAGTGGTCATAACGGGGCGCACTCGAAATGCGTTAGCCCTCCGGGGCTCGAGGGTTCGAATCCCTCCGTCTCCGCTTACCGTGCAGCCGGGGCGTTAGCGGTGCCTTGTACCCACAATCCGCTCCAGTGGGGGTGATGCTTTATCGAGGGCCCGCGCCTGCGTAGCTGCCCTTTATAAGTGGCGTTGAAGTTTGGGTCTTGCGCAATGAGAATCCATGAACCGTGTCAGGGTGGGAACACAGCAGCACTAAGTGGAACCTTTCATGTGCCGCGAGGGTGCCTGGCGGAGTTAACTGTAAAGGTAACGGACATGGGTTAGGGTTCGACGTAAGGCGCACGGTTTTTATTTTTGGAGTTATGAACAAATGGCAAATCATACGATCTGTGAAAACGGTATCTGGCCGGAACTATCAAACTGTACCCTTTGTCCAAGAGAATGTCATGTGAATAGAAATGCCGGTGAGATGGGTTATTGTGGACAAACTGCGGCTCTTATGGCCGCCAGGGCCGCCCTCCACTTCTGGGAAGAGCCCTGCCTGTCCGGCACGAACGGTTCCGGCGCTGTTTTTTTCAGCGGCTGTAATCTGGGCTGCGTTTATTGCCAAAATCACGAAATTGCCCATGGTCTTTCCGGCCGTGGCCTGACAGTGTCCCGTCTTTCCGATATCTTTCTGGAATTGCAGGGAAAGGGCGCCCATAACATAAATCTGGTCACCCCCACTCATTTTGTACCCCAAATCGTTACCGCACTGGAAACAGCAAAAAAACAGGGACTTTCCGTCCCCATAATCTATAATACTTCCGCATACGAAAAAATAGAAACATTAAAAAGACTGGACGGACTTGTGGACATTTACCTGCCCGACCTGAAATATTTCGACAGCACACTGAGCAGACATTATTCCCACGCCGCCGATTATTTTGAAAAGGCCGCTGCCGCCATCGCCGAGATGGTTCGTCAAGTTGGCGCGCCTGTCTTTGTTGACGGCGAAAACTCCCTTATGAAAAAAGGGGTTATCGTCCGCCATCTTCTTTTACCCGGCTGCAAAAAGGATGCCCGGCACATTCTGCGGTATCTCCATGACACGTACAAAAACGACATTTATGTCAGTATTATGAACCAGTACACGCCGCTTTTGCATGTAGAAAGCATTCCCGAACTTAACCGCAAAATTTCTGCTCAGGAATATGAGAAAATAGTTGACTATGCCATTTCCATCGGCATCGAAAACGGTTTTATCCAAGAGGGCGAAACCGCCTCGGAAAGTTTTGTTCCGGCCTTCGACTGCGAGGGAATTTAGTTATAGTTCCACCCGTCTCAGATAATAGCCAAACTCTCCCGCTTTCGGTTCACCGCCTGCGCACTCAAACGCCTCAAACCCAAACATCAGCGCCACCATCTTCTCTCTTTCATAAAAGACACCGGGAACTCCCAGATAATAAGTTTCCTTTTCTTTGCCCAAAATCACATGCCGGTAATTGTAAAATCCATGTAAAAGAAAACTGTTATTTACCAGATGCTGATATTTAGAAGACAGGATCAAAAAATCCCGGGGCTCCAGTTTCACATAAACTCTCTCGTCCCCGTAAGGATGTATACGGTCGTAGGTGTCAAGAATCTGCTCCCACTTATCCTCCTTCAAGCCTTCCATTGGCGGCAGGGACATAGAGGGCTGAACCTTTTGCATTTCCTGAACTGTCGTCTCCTGCGCCGTAACGGTTTCCTGCTGCCGCGATCTCTCCACAGCGATATACTCAACCTGCCGGTTTTGACGCTTAGGTTCCTCTTCCTCTTTTACCTCCTGAACAGAAACGGCCTGATCATCTTCCTGTCTTTCTGTTTCAGCGTTCTTTTCCTTCTCCAAAGACGCTGCTTCCTTCGCCTTTTCCGGACGATCCTCCGCCGTCTTGCTTGTTCCTTCAATCAGATAACCGCCCGGCAGGAGAATCTGCAGCCTGACCCGTTCCAACGAGTCCTCCTCCTTCTTTTCCCATTTACCGCTGCCTTCCCGCACCGCAATCCCATCGGTCTCTTTCCAGTCCGTTCCACTATAATAGCGCACTGGAAATTTACCGCTTATGGACCGGGGCGCATTCTTTACGGTAAGGTCCAGGTTTCCCTCTTTTCCCCTTTTTTCCACTTTGAGAAATCCGGCGTTCCCCAACCGGTTCCCGTCTTTATACAAGCTCATATAAATGATTTCTTTTTGATACATAGCCGCACCACGCCTTTCTATCTATCTATATGCGCGCTTAGCGGGAAATATGTATAACTTTTCTGGAATCCTTGCACAAAAAAAGACCTCGGAACGCTTCCCATTCCGAGGCCCATTCTGTCCCCTAATAATCTAACGAGTCCAGATACCGCATATAATTGACCACCATAAGGGCAATCTTAAAGGTCAGCGCATCGTCAAAAACTCGAATATCCAATCCCGTGCTCTTCTGCAATTTTTCTATCCGGTATACCAACGTATTCCGGTGTACAAAGAGCTGTCTCGATGTCTCAGACACGTTAAGATTATTTTCAAAAAACTTATTGATTGTTGTCAGTGTTTCGTCATCCAATTCTGCAGGCACATTCGATCCGAAAATCTCGTCAATGAATATCCTGCACAAATTAATCGGAAGCTGATAAATCAATCTGCCGATACCCAGGGTGTTATACGCAGAAACCTTCTTCTCCGCATAAAATATCTTTCCCACATCAAGAGCCATCTTGGCCTCCTTGTAGGATTTTGACACTTCCTTAAGCTCCTCCACAATTGTTCCATAGGCCACGCGCACATTAAGCATTGCTTCCGTGTTCATCATATCCACAATCGTATCGGCAATCTGTTCCAATCTTTCATAGCTGTCCTCAACCGCAAGCGCTTTAATCAAGATCACGTTGCTCTCATCAACCGCCGTAATATAATCCCCAACCTGCGAACTGAACATACCGTTCAAAAGTTCCATCGCCGTGCCGTCTTTTTCTTTGTCCGTCTCAATCAGAAATACCGCGCGGGGCACAACGGCCTCAATATGCAGCTTCTTTGCGCGGTTATAAATATCCACTAGAAGCATGTTATCCAACAAAAGATTCTGGAAAAAATTATTGCGGTCGTAGCGCTCCTTGTAGGCAATGATTAGATGTTGCAGTTGACTGACCGCAATCCTGCCGATCATATAAGTATCTTCACTGCCACCTTTCGCATCCAATACAAAGAGCACTGCCTCTTCATCTAAAACCTTAAGCAGATGATGCTGACCGATCACCTGACTGTCAGCGGGAGATTCCACAAAGCCCGAAATCAGTGTTGGGGAAATGTCGCCCGTCTCAAAGGTTGCCGCAATCTCCTTCCCCTCTGAACCCCATACGGCGAGATCAACCTTGGAAATTGCACCGAGTTCCTCTATGCTGTTTTTGATAATTTGGCTTGAAATCATATTGTATCCTCACATTCATACTTGCAAGTCCGCACCTACTAAAAAGGAGGGATGCGTAGGCATCCCTCCCCTAAAATCATTTTTCCTAGTTAGTGATGGTCTGCTCTGTCTCTTTGTCGAATACGTGAATCTTCTCAACATCGAAAGCAAACTTAACTGTGTCACCAGGTCTTGCAGTTGTACGGGAATCCACTCTCGCGGTAATCGGGAACTCAGCAAGATCAAAGTATAAGTAAACCTCTGCGCCAAGCAGTTCGTAAACCTTGATGGTAGACTCGAATACGCACTTAGCAGTCTCAATGAACATCTCGGAATCATATACATCCTCAGGACGGATACCGAATGTTACGGTCTTTCCTGCATAGCCGCCGTCGATCAGCTTCTTAGCCTTAGCCGGAGGAAGCGGAATGGTCTGGCCTGCTACTTTCAGGCTTGCGCTATCGCCATTTGCCTCAACAACAGCATCGAGGAAGTTCATCTGCGGGGATCCCATGAACCCTGCTACGAACAGGTTCTGAGGCTTCTGATATAAGTTCTGAGGGGTATCAACCTGCTGTACCACGCCGTCCTTCATAACAACGATTCTGGTACCAAGGGTCATAGCCTCTGTCTGGTCATGTGTTACATAGATGATGGTGGTGCCCAGTCTCTGGTGCAGCTTGGAAATCTCAACACGCATCTGTACACGAAGTTTTGCATCCAAGTTAGACAGCGGCTCATCCATCAGGAATACCTTAGGGTTACGAACGATTGCACGACCCATAGCCACACGCTGTCTCTGACCACCGGAAAGAGCCTTCGGCTTACGATCAAGAAGAGCTGTCAGATCAAGGATCTTCGCTGCCTCTTTTACCATCTTATCGATCTCATCCTTCGGAACCTTTCTCAGCTTAAGGCCGAATGCCATGTTATCATACACAGACATATGCGGGTACAGAGCGTAGTTCTGGAATACCATTGCGATATCTCTGTCCTTAGGCTCTACGTCGTTCACTACCCTGTCACCGATCTTCAACTCACCGGAGGAAATATCCTCCAGACCTGCGATCATACGAAGAGTGGTAGACTTACCACAACCTGAAGGTCCTACGAAAATGATGAACTCCTGATCTGCAATCTCAAGATTGAAATCTTTTACAGCCTCAAAGCCGTTAGGATATACCTTGCAGACATTTTTTAAAGATAAACTTGCCATGATTGGTTTGCCTCCTGAATTTAATATTTTTGTTTTCTCTTTGTCTGAGAGTAAGCCTATCTCAGACCTTTAATCTGTAACTTAGTATAACGGACTTTTTCTTCCTTTACCATACCACTATTCCACAAAGATTTCGTTCCCGATTGTAAAAATTGCTTACTTTATTCAATATTTTTATTTTCGCCTGACAAATTGCCTAAGATTGTACCGCTTTCCTGTGCACTTTAACCAAACGGAATTTTTTATGCGGTTCTGCACCCTTTTACTTCATATCCCGCCTCAGTCACCGCCCCTGCAAGCGTTTCATCTGCAATTTCTTCCTTCATCGTCACACTTGCCGTCTTGTTCTCCAGACTGACTTCCACATCTGTCACACCGGCAATACCCTCCAACGCTTTCTGTACGTGCGCCTGGCATTTTGCGCACATCATCCCTTCCACATCCAATACTTTCACCATTTCTTCGTTCTCCTTTCTCTCTTCTTTCTCCTTTATTTTTATAAAGCCGTCCAGTTCCGGCATGGGAACCTCTTTCACTCTCTTATCTTTGGCCGTGCTCCTCGTAGAAAAGAAATTCAGTCTAAGCGCGTTGGTGACCACGCAAAAACTGGATAGGCTCATCGCCGCCGCCGCAATCATAGGATTCAGGGAAAGACCGGTCAGCGGAACCAAAATGCCCGCAGCCACAGGAATGCCGATACAGTTATAAAAAAATGCCCAAAAAAGATTTTCATGGATATTTTTGAGTACCTGTCTGGAAAGTCTGACAGCTGCAGACACATCCGTCAATTTTGATTTTACCAAAACAATGTCCGCTGCGTCCAGCGCCACATCCGCTCCTGCCCCTATGGCAATTCCCACATCCGCGCTCGTAAGCGCGGGGGCATCGTTGATCCCGTCACCCACCATCGCCACTCTTCCGTGCTCCGCAAGTTTCCTGATTACAGCCTCCTTATCGCCCGGCAGCACATCCGCCACCACGGCATCAATTCCCACCTGCGCGCGGACCGCCTCTGCGGTGCGGCGGTTATCCCCCGTCAGCATAACCACATGAATGCCCATATTTTTAATCTCATTTACTGCCTGCGCGCTGTCCGGCTTCGCCACGTCAGCCACTGCAATCATGCCAAGAAGAGCGCCGCCTTTTGCAAAATAAAGGGGTGTCTTCCCCTCACCGGCCATCTCTTCTCCCAGGCTGAAAAACTTCTCCTGCATCAATTTCCGATCTTGTAAGAGAGCTGCCTTTCCTCCCACCGCCTGCAGACCTTTCAGCTCACCTTCCACTCCCCAACCGGGAAGCGCCTTGAAATCCGCCGTCTCTAACAAAGCAATCTGATCTTCTTCGGCTCTTTCACAAATAGCCCGGGCCAGAGGATGCTCGCTTTTTTTCTCCAAAGATGCCGCCACCTGCAAAAGTTCCGCCTCCGAAGTGCTGTCAGCGGGACAGATATCCGTCACACGGGGTTTTCCTTCCGTCACGGTTCCGGTCTTATCCAAAACCAAAAAATTCACCCGTCCTGCCTGCTCAAGCGCCGTCGCATTTTTAAACAGGATCCCCTGCCCCGCTCCAACGCCGTTGCCCACCATAATGGCCACGGGCGTGGCTAGCCCCAACGAACAGGGACAGCTAATCACCAACACGCTGATTGCATAGGAGAGGGCTTTTCCGATACCCGCCCCCGCTAACAGCCAGACCGCTCCCGTAAGCAGGGCGAGGGTAATCACCACCGGGACGAACACGCCGGATACGCGGTCCGCGATCTGCGCTATAGGCGCCTTCGTCGCCACCGCGTTTTCCACCATATCAATGATCTGGCGCAGTGTCGTGTCCCCACCCACGCGGGTTGCCAGACAGGTAAGCGCCCCATTCTGGTTCAAAGTTGCAGCGCTTACTCTGTCTCCCGCGCTTTTATCTACAGGAAGGCTCTCCCCCGTCAGGGCCGACTCATCCACCGCGCTCTCTCCATCCACCACTTCCCCGTCCACGGGAATGCTCTCGCCCGGCTTCACCACAAAGAGATCGCCTACCGCAACCTCCTCCGCGTCTATCGTCACCTCCGCGCCGTTACGAATCACATGGGCCGTTTTGGGTGCCAAATCCATCAGACTTTTGACGGCATTCGTCGTCTTGCCCTTGCTGTAAGCCTCCAACATCTTACCCACCGTGATCAGCGTAAGAATCATAGCCGCCGATTCAAAATACATGTCGTGCAGATTATGTCTGACCATTTCCAGATTCTCCACGCCATATGCACCGCCCATGCGAAACATCACCGCCGCGCTGTACACAAATGCCGCCGTACTTCCAAGCGCCACCAGGGTATCCATATTGGGTGCCCGGTGAAGCAGCCCCGTAAAACCGCTGATAAAAAATTTCTGGTTTATCACCATCACAAAGCCTGTCAGCAAAAGCTGATACAGAGCAATCGCCCAGGGATTTTCCGCAAAGGCCTTCGGCACGGGCCACCCCCACATTAAATGCCCCATGGACACATACATTAACGGCAGCAAGAGGCACACCGATGCGATTAATCTGCGCCGAAGCTTCGGTGTCTCATGATCGACAAAGGGCTCCTCCTGACTCACTTTCTCCGCTCTGGCAGGAGCCGCTCCATATCCCGCTTCCGTCACAGCCTTACAGATCGCATCCGCCGTAGCGTCGTCCCCGTAAGTCACCATCATATTATTCATAAGTAAATTTACGCTGACCGTGTCAACGCCTGCAACACCGTGCACCGCCTTCTCCACATGGGCGCTGCAGGCCGCGCAGGTCATACCTGTCACATTAAACTTTTCTGTCTTCATATTTGCCTCTCTATATTTTTACATATTCTCAGCCCGCCGGGTGCGCTAAGCAAATTATTTTATTTTTTTCATCAACTCCACCGCCTCTGTCATGATCGCCGTGTTGCCCTGTTTTACCTGCTCCACTACACAGGTCTCCATATGCTCCTGCAAAATCTGATATCCAAGCCCCTGCAGAGCGCTCTCCACCGCGCCGATCTGAATCAGAATATCGCCGCAGTAACGATTGTCATCTATCATGTTCCGAATGCCGTTTAACTGGCCGATCATACGATTGATACGGCTGGTCAGCTTTTTCTGTTCCGCGGCATCACGTGGCGTATTTTTATGACGGCAGCAAGCGCACACGTCATCCGCCGCATCCTGCCCCATTTCCTCTGCCTGCCCTATCTCTTCTGGCTGGCGTACTTCTTCGTCTGTCTGTTCCCGTTTCATATGTGTATTCCTCCTTGCAGGAAAACGATGACGATCTGTATAGTTTTCCCATGAATTCCAGTGAATATGAATTTCCCCTGTTATCTTCTCATAAATAATTGTTTTCCCATTTATACTATACCCCTGTAGGGTATATGTCAAGATATAACCGTAATTTACTTATACGCATAAGCAGACTCCGCAAGTCTTCCTGCTCTGCTTATGCGCGTAAAAAGCCGGAGACAATTCCTTATCTCCGGCTTTACGAACTTTTCCATATAACAATTTTTAACCCTTCACAGCTCCGGCAACCATACCCTTGATGATCTGCTTGCTAAACGCGAAGTAGAAAACAACGACAGGTGCCATGGTCATCAGCATAGCCGCCATGATTTTCGGATAATCCGATGTAAACTGACCCGTGAACTGCTTCAATCCCAACGGTACCGTATACAGCGCTCTGTTCTGAATCAGAATCAAAGCAAAGGAGAACTCGTTCCAACAGCTAAATACGTTAATGATTGCAACCGTCACCAAAATCGGCTTGCATACCGGAAGAATAATTCCAAACAAGGTTTTGGAGAAGGTAGAGCCATCAATAGCCGCTGCTTCTTCCAACTCCGTAGGAATGCCTTTCACATAGCCCTGCACTAAGAAAATTGACATGGGCAGCGCAAAGGAAACATAAGGCATCAACAGCGTGTACCAGTGATTCGACAATCCCAGTCTGGAAAAAATGATATAAATGGGAACCATCAGAGAGTGAATCGGAATCAGCATTCCCATCAGGAACATCACATACAGGGGCTTATTTAACGGGAAATCAATTCTCGAAAGAATATAGCCCACAATAAACGCGATCAGCACGATCAGCAAAACAGAAAGAATTGTCATCCTTGCACTGTTGCCCACCGACTGCATCAGCTTATAATCCTTATTGGATAAAATTTTTATATAGTTCGCCATCGTCGGCTCTTTCGGCAGCCCAACGATATCCGCATTAAATACCCTCTTCTCTTTCAGTGAGGAGTAGAGCATCCAAACCAATGGAAAGATACAGGTCAAGGAAAAAAACCAGAGGAAAAAGTTAATAACTACGGTAAGCACTCCCCTTTTTACCTTAGTGCCTGTAGAATTGTCTTCGACTTTCGTCATTGTCATTTCTTTAGCCATGGTCTCTCCCCTCCTTTACGCTTTAGCCTTGCAGGCTTTGATGGCCCGTTGTCTTTCCTTCTCAATCTGCTTCAAATGCTTCGCTTCCTCACGGTCGTACTTATCCGTCATGAAGTAGTTCATAAGCACCTGAGAGCCGCCGATCACGGCCAACGCCAGAACGAAGATACCTACGGAAATGCAAGAGCCATAACCCAAGTTGGACTGCTCAAAGGAAACTTTGTAACCATACATCGCCATAACCATGGAAGAGTAGCCGGGGCCGCCCGCCGTCATGACGTAAATATTATCAAATGCTTTCATGTTACCCGCCACGCAGAGGGTAATACATACAAGCAGCGTATTCTTAATCAGAGGTAATACTATGTAGCGCGCGCGCTGTATTCCCGTCGCGCCGTCGATCTCTGCTGACTCTAAAACCTCCGTACTGATAGAGGACACCGCAGATAAAAGAATTACCATGTAGTAACCGATAAACTGCCAAATCAGAGGTATGGACACCAAAAGCATTACCAAGCCGGGCTCATTCAGCCATACCTTCTGCTTATCCGGTCTGCCAATCTGCTCTAAGAACCAGTTCAACAAACCTCTCTTGGAATCATAAATCATCTGCCAGATAAAACCAATGCAGACTGCCGAGATCGTGCTCGGGAAGAAACCGAACGTTCTGTGGATACCCTGCAGCTTGGTCACCTTAGAGTTGACAAGCAAAACAACGATGAACGCCAGGCCGATCTGACCAATGATACATACAACTACCAGAAAAATATTGTGCCAGAAGGAAGTCCAGAACACCTCGTCGCCAAATAACTGCGCATAGTTTGCAAAACCGCTAAAAGTCTTAACCGGACCGCCCTTCCATTCAAAAAAGCTATAAAAAAGAGCTGCAAGAAGCGGTGCGAATACCGTGAACACATAGAGCGCCACAGGCACAGCCAGATATGCAGCTACCACCCATCCCTTTGGTTTAATAGATTTCAGCATAAAATCGCCCCCATTTCCTTTTTAGTACCCATCTTATGATGTACCCCAAAAGCGAAACGAAGACCTTCTCTGCCGCTTCGCCGGAATCAAACCTCTTTCGGTAAAATTCCGCCCGGGGGAATCCCCCAGGCGGCATTGCCTTTATTGTTATACTAACCTTCTCAACTCAAATTGAGATCACTGTCCCAAGTAGGTCTTGTAAGCAGCCTGTGTATCAGCAGCTACAGTCGCGGGATCTTTGTCACCGTTAACCATTTCCTGCATCTCAGTGTTGAGTACAGACCAAACGGAACCGTCTACATAAGAGTCATAAATCTCACAGCCCTTGTTGTCCACATAGGAGAAGTTGTAGAAGTCCTGTGTGTACTGATCGAATGCGGAGAGATCCACATCGGAGCTGCAGAAGCCAGCCAGTGCATAGTTCGCGCCTACATACTCGGAGAATGCAGGACCTGTCAGATACTGGCAAAGGTCGATACATGCTGCAAGCTTATCAGGATCCTGCGCTGCCTTAGCGCTGATTGCCATACCATAGCCAAGACCGATGTTCTGGAACTTCTCATACTTGGTAGCGTCTGCTGCCTGAGGAAGAACCGCGAACTTTGTGGTGTCTTTCTTCGGATCACCTTCCAGAGTAGCCTGGATGTAGGAAGCATCCCAGTTACCGCCAATGAATGCAGCAGCGTCGCCGGAGATATAGTACTCACGAGCATCCTCGTTAGATACTGCGTTGAAGTCCTTATTGAAGATATTTGTGTCATGGAACAGACGCTGTGTCTCTGTCAGAGCTGCTACGAAGTTAGGATCTTCGAAGTTGCCTGTGCCCGCAATGATATCAGAGAACCACTGTGTGCCTGTGTACTGATAGCCAAGGCAGGATACAAAACAGGAGTTCAACTGCCACTGACCGGAGTTACCAAATGCGATGGTGTCAATACCCTGACCGCTGAAGTACTCAGCTGCCTTCTCTACATCAGCCCATGTGGTCGGGAAAGCATCGAAACCTGCCTCTTTCCACATAGCCTCATCGTAGATCACTACGGTACATGTACCACCTGTCAAAGCAGGATATGCGTAATACTTGCCGCCCGCTGTGAAAGGTACAAGATAGTCCATAGTGTACTGATCCGCATACGGAGAATTCTTAATGGTGTCTGTCAGGTCATATACCAGACCCTGATCTGACCAACTGATGGTGTTCATACCCTGAAGCAGGAACACATCCGGAAGATCATCAGCCGCTGCACGTGTAGCGATCTGTGTCTTGTAATCGTCGTTTGCAAGAACTTCCTCAGCCAGAGTGATGTTTCCATGAGCATCCTGCCAGTTTGCAAGGCAAGTTCTAAAACCGTCGGAACCACCGTTACCCTCGGACTCCTCAGATGTAGAGAAGTGCATAATGGAGATCTCTCCGCTGTAAGCCAGATCGCCGCCCTCTGCTGCAGGTGCCTCTGCGTCTGCTGCAGGTGCCTCCTCTGCCGCAGGAGTCTCTGCTGCTGCGGGAGCTTCCTCTGCTGCAGGTGCCTCCGCGTCTGCTGCAGGTGCATCACTGCCACCGCAGCCGGCAAGTGTAACAACCATAGCTGTTGCCAATAAAATACTTACTGCTTTCTTTTTCACTTTTTCATTTCCTCCTTTAATAATTTGAAAATCTAACGGTATCACGAAGCGTTTATTTACTTAAACGTTTTCGTAATGTTAGTCTAGCACACATTTCCCATAATAACAACCCTTTTTTTAATTTTTTTCATACATTTTTGATAAATTTTTCTATATTACTTAATATTTAAGTAAAACAGTTGACAGATCCCTTGAGAAAAAATAAAAATACGGTGCCTCGTCCCTCCGATGCACCGTATATCCTTTGTCTTTTTCTTTCTAATTTTCTGCTGCCACCTGCTCGACCGGCGTTCTGTCCCGGTAAAACGCCAATTGATTTTTACCGCGCTTCTTCGCTTTATATACGCCCTGATCAGCAGCCTTGTATAGCGTCTCGAAGTCGTCCCCCTCCTGAGGGAAGACCGCCACGCCGATGCTGGCCGTCGCTTTATATTTTACATATTCGCCCGCCTGAAAACTCTTAAAGAAGTTTTCTACCTTCTTTGCTTCTTTCAGGATATCCTCATCATTTGAAATATCCTTTAGAAAAACCATAAATTCATCGCCGCCCACACGACCCACAATATCGGAGGCACGGAAGATGGCTCCAATCTGTACGCCAAGGGCGCGAAGCACCTCGTCACCGAAAGCATGTCCCATGGTATCGTTGATTTTTTTGAAATTATCGATATCAATCATGAACATCATAGACTGCTTATCCGGATTCTTCGCCATATAATCCTTAATCTTACGCTCCGTGGCGAGTTTATTGCTAAGACCGGTCAAAAGATCCGTATCCGCCTTATTCTCCAGTTCCTTCTTCTTTTCATTGCTGCGAATCTTGCCAACAATATTGATTGCCATGACAGTACAGAAGAATACGCCAATCACTATGAGCAGGGAAATCACCATGCTCTTTGTCGTGCTGCACAGATAACCGGCCTGTCTCTCCACATAGGCTGCACTGACACCGAGCACCATATCCCAACGGCAGCTGCCAAGCGGCACAAAAGTCACCACATGGAACTGCTTTCCTGTCTGCATGTCAAGATTGCCACGGGAACCGTTACCGATACGATTGCGCAACACTCTGACATTGTCTTTGTTTTCCGGCTCAAGAGCTGAAAAAAGATTTCCGTCCTTCAGACAGCCGTTTGTCGTGGAACCGCTTGTTCCCAACACATTTCCCTCCAGATCCGCAACAACCAGAAAACTGGTAGAATCAAATCCGGAGTTCATAAGCATATCCGCAAACTGGCTCATCGGATAAAGAAGAATCAAATACCCCTGTTCTCCACCCGCCGAAACAGGTTTTGCCACCGCTATAGACTCCACTTCCTGCGCGTAAATATAAGGCCGCTCTCCCAGAAGAACCTCCTGGAACCATGTTGTTTTGCCAATGTCAAGCGTGTTTCCCTTCTGATCAACTGCCGTTCCCTTTTCGTCGCTGTAGAGAACCGTTTCTACCCCTGCAGCCTCCGCTGCAACGCCAAGCAGCTCCTCTACCCGGTCGCCATCTTTCGTCCCCTCGCTTGCAAGCAGTATCCTGACAGGCTCACCCGCCTTGTCCATGCCGTCCAACCGACTCAAAAAACGCTCTCCATAAGTTTCCGTCGAAGAGATCAGTGTTTTCAGTACGGAATCTTTCGCATCCTTGCTGCTTTTAGAGTAAAAACTGACCAACATACCCACTACAACAACCATCATGATTCCTGTTGGAATAAGCCATTGCAATACACTCGACTTGTTTTGATTATCCATCGATTTCTTTTGTCTCCTCGTCTATTTTCAGGGAGAAGTCCAGATCGGAGGCCGCCTCCTCCGTTTCAGGCTCCAACTTTTTAAAAATACCACTGTATATCCACGCCGCAGCATAGGCCGGTGCCGAAAAGCCGAACAGAAAGACAAAGAGAAGTGCAAATGTGGAAAAATACCCGGCCACAAAAGGCAGAATATAGCACACTATCATCAAAATCGTTCTGGGCAGATTGGCAAATGCCAACAGCATCGCATTCTTAAGTGTATTTTTAATGGAATTTTCAAATCTGGCCAACACCGGGAACACATATACCGCAATCATCACAAGGAGGATCGCCACCGCCACCACGGCTATGATCAGAGGTTTCGGGAACGTCAGTCCCGAATAATTGAAAATCCAAACATCTCCTATATATATTACCACCACCAGAAGCATCAGAAGCCATATGAGGGTTGCCTGCCTGAAATTCGCCTTAAAAGACTTAAAGAAGCCTCTGACAAGATAGCCTTCCTCGTCGCGGACAATTTTAAGCAGTACATAATGCTGCGCCGTAAATGCCGCGCCCGCAGTTATAATCGGAATGCAGCATATTATCATTAGTAAATTTAAAATCATCAAGTCCCCCACACGATTTAAAAACCGCATAACGGGGCTGTCCATATCGAAAAGTTTACCCATTTAACATTTCTCCAAGAAATCGCAACTTTTATTTTATCACATAGAAATATGAAAAACCATAAAAACATTTAAATATGTAAAAAAAACAAACTATTTTAGATTTTATATTTTTTGCTTACCTGTTGGTATTGCATGTTAAGCGTCTGGTACATTTTCAGGATATTTGCCGTCTCACGCTTCACATGCTCCATGATTTCGTCATAGGAATCCGAAAGCACCGTGACTATTTGTCTCTTGAAACGCTTCTTTGCAACCTCTTCACTCAGGAACCGCAGCACCTGTTGTTTCGATGCCGCTTCCCTGTAACTCCTCTTGTTGACCAGCGCACTCACCACATCCGCCACCTGCAGAACTCCCTGTTGGATGCTGATCTTCTGGTCACTTAAGCGTTTCGGGTATCCGCTCATGTCTCCCCTCTCGTGATGCGCCAACGCAATACTCACAATATCGGCATCCATCCTGTGTTCCAGTTTCTCCTGTGCAATCCCCACATGCGTGCGGACATGCTTAATCTCCTCAGGTTTTAACTTTCTGGGCGCCATAACGATATCCTGTGATATTGCAATCATTCCCAAATCATGCACCAACGCCGCATAATAGATCATTTCCCGCTCCTGATCCGGGAGAAACAGGCGGGACGCAATCTCCTCACAAATGCAGATCGTGGTAACGGTGTCGAGCACCATGCCTTCCCGGACAAAGCCAAGGCAGTAAATCAACATGTCCAGGAACTTCTTTTTATTCTCATTGGAAAAAATCATATATTCTGCAATCTCATCCAACTCCTCTTTATATTCCTGGTTTTTCAGTTTTTCTAATATATTATACTTTGCGTCGCACTGGTAAAACCGATCCAACCCCGCAGCCGAAAGCTTTGTCCCGGCCTGTTTTTGGAACATGCGCGGGTCAAACTGCGCGCCCATGGTATTGGAATAAATATCTATCTTTTCGGCAATATTAATATAAGCCGCCACTTCCTTGTAAGCATAATCAACCGTCTGCAGCTTTTCGTAATCCCTGCAATGATACATGATTACTTTCGATAAATCCGGCTCCGGAGACAAATATTTAAAAAACAGGTATCCGTAAATCGAATGGGCCATGCTGTCCCGGGTTTCATATTGCAGCAAATCATTGATCCTGCCCCGCTCCGTCTTATAGGCGCCAATATCGTGCATTGTGGCAATCATAACAATATCCGCAAGTTCAAACTCTTCGTACTTGTTTTCTTCCTGAAGCATCTTATAAACAACATATGCCACCCTCGATCCATGTTCCATCAGGGTCGGGTTAATCAGCTTCAAAATATCCCTCATCAACAGATAAATGTCTTTACTTTTTATATACTCCATACTCTTCCCCCGTCCCTAAGCCTATCACAGCACAAACTCCATCGGTGTATAAATGATACCGTCCTTCTTCTCCTGCGGACGCAGATCCCGAAATCCCAATCTGTGATAAAATTCAACTCCATAAGGAGAGGAATTTACCGTCACACGCGAGGCCTGCACCTCGGTCAGAAGATAATTGGACAAATACTGCAGAAGCGCCCGCCCGATTCCCCTCCTATGATACTTCTCATCCACGAAGAGCAGAGAAATATGCGTCCCGTCACGCAGGGTAAGCATTCCCACAATTCTCTTTCCGTCCAACGCGACAAACAACTGGTAGGAGCCTACGACAAACATGCGATAGAGTGTGGAATCCGTGATAAAGTTTTCAAAATTCTTCACCCCTTCAGGAGAGTAAACGTCCGCCTCAAACCGTAAAAAAGTCCGCCACGCCAATGCCATGGCATCCTCCCATTCATCCCTGTATGCGTTTCTAATTTGATACGGCACTTCCAAAACAATCTGCTGCTCCTTTTTCAATCTCCTTACTATTTTAACGTATTTTTTGTAAAATTACAACCAGAAGCGACTATTTAGCCGCTTCGCTGCCAACCTTATTCACAAGTGGCAGCCCATTCTCCAGGGCATAGGCATTCTCCAGAGTCACCTTGGCGATCGCCTGCATAGCCTCCCTGGTGAAAAAGCCCATGTGGGAAGTGATCAGCACATTGGGGAAGGTCATAAGTCTCGCCAGGTTTTCATCCCGCATAATCTCATTTGACTTATCCTCGTAAAAAATTCCTTCCTCCTCCTCGTAAACATCCAGACCTACGCCGCCGAATTTTCCGGCCACCAGTCCGTCGATCAGCGCATCCGTATCAATCAGCGCGCCTCTGGAAGTGTTGACCAGATACACACCGTCCTTCATATTTGCAATCGTCTGCGCATTGACCAGGTGTTTCGTCTCCGAAGTCAACGGGCAATGCAGGGAAATCACATCCGACCGCTCCATCAGTTCCTGCACTGACACATATTCCGCCTCCACATCCTTGTTTGGATAGGGATCGTAGGCCAATACTTCCATGCCAAACCCGTTACAGATGCGGATCATGGCCTGGCCGATCTTACCTGTGCCCACAACACCGGCTGTCTTATGATACAAATCCACACCCATAAGACCATAAAGGCTCATGTTAAACTCCCTCGTCCTGTTGTACGCTTTATGTGTGTAGCGGTTCACCGTCATGAGCATTGTCATTGCGAATTCCGCCACAGCCTCCGGTGAATAGCTGGGCACACGAAGCACCTGTATTTTATCCTCCGCCGCCTTCACATCCACATGATTAAAGCCTGCGCTGCGCAAAAGCAGCGCCTTCACACGCATATCGTAGAGCTGCTGAATCATATTTGCATTGACATAGTCATTCACAAAAATACAGACTGCATCATAACCTTTTGCCAGAGAAACCGTCTCCTCATGAAACGGCGCTTCATAAAAGTGAATCTCAAACCCATACTCCTTACCCATAGGCTCAAACCAAACCTTGTCATAAGGTTTTGTACTGAAAAATGCAATTTTCATATATACCGTCCTCCTATTTTTTTAAAAACATACGTTTCAGATATCTAGTATACGCATCCGCCAATAAAGTATTCCCGGCGCCTCCATCGAAAAAGACTCTGCCTTACAGAGTCTTTCGCCATACTTATCTCCTGCCACTAGTCTGTTTCTGCAAATAAACCGTCAAAAAAATTACTCACACTCTCCTTAATGCTTTGTAAAAATCCCTCTTTTGCACCCGCCATTGCGCTGTCCACGGCCTCCTCAATTACCTGATCTGCCTGCTCCACCACATCTCCCAGGGCCTCGTCAGCCTGTTCCACTGCTGCAGACCCATACTCCTCATACATGCCCTTCACCTGATCTGCGATCTCCTCCGCCTCCGACCCAATGTTCTCTATAGCAGGAGCCTGCCCGTCGCGGGGCTGTGTGACAGCCAGATAGGCCACGCACAAAATCGCCGCCAGACACAGAAGCCTAAAAAATTTTTTCATAATTTCTCCTCAATCAGGTAACCTTCTGTAAAACAAACCGGTAAATGTCTCCGTATACCTCTTCCCTGTCGGCCTCATTCAGTATTTCATGCCTGTCGCCGGGATAAAGTTTTAGCTGCACCTGTTCCATGCCCAACTCTTCAAAGGAACGGAACACCTTCTCCACAGCCCTGCCGCAATTTCCTACCGGATCTTCCTGTCCGGACACAAATAAAACAGGAAGATTCTTCGGCATCTGTCTCAGTTTTTCCGCATCATGTAAATTCCAGATCAATTTCATCAGCGTCTGAAAACCGTTTGCCGTAAACACAAAATCACACATCGGGTCTTCCCTCTGACGTTTTGCATTTTCCGGATTTACGCTGACCCAACTTCCGGAATCCTCCGGGCCCGCCTGGAGCCCTCTGTTATAAACGCTGAACAACATTTTATCCAACCGTCTGCATACATGTTTCGGCCCTGCAAAAATACTGAGAACCGTCGCAAGCGTCCACGCAAAAATAACCTGCCGCTTCGGCTGCATACCCGTTCCCATGATCACCGCGCCGTCTATGCCGCTGCCATAACGCATCAGGTAATTGCGCAGAATGAACGATCCCATACTGTGTCCCAAAATGATATACGGCACACCAGGATACTGCTCCTGCATCATCTTTTTCAACCGGTGTTCATCCCGCACAAGTACCGTAGCCGCATCCTCTTTGCAAAAATAGCCCCGTATCTCTCCTTCCTTGATAGACAGGCCATGTCCCAGATGATCATCGCCCACCACCAAAATACCCTTTCCGGCCATAAACCGTGCAAAGGCATCATACCGATCAACGTATTCCGACATGCCGTGCACAATCTGCAAAATACAGATAGGCCTCTCCGTTTCCGGAATCCATTTGATGGCGTGAAGTTTGTGCTCACCGTCCCGCGAGCCAAAATAAAATTCCTGTTTTTCTATCATCTCTTCTTCCATTTCACAGCGTCATCTGACAGACGTTATTTTGTCAGCAAATTTCCGACCCCGCCGGCATGAAACGCTCCGGTGTCATCACCGCGAGATTTCCATCCTCGTCAGCCGCGCTCAGAATCATGCCCTCGGACATTTGTCCCGCAATCTCTCTGGGTTTCAGATTGACAAGAACCATAACCCGTTTCCCAATAAGCTCCTCCGGCTTATAATACTGCTTGATCCCCGAAAGAATCTGTCTCGTGCCGCCGCCCACCTGTATTTTAAATTTTAACAGCTTCTTGGACTTAGGCACCTCTTCGCATGCAAGTACCAACCCTACCTGGAACTGGCATTTGTCAAAATCCTCATAGGAAATCTCCCCTTTCGGTTCAAGCTCCACAAACTTTTCATCCATGCCGGACGCTTCCTCTTTGCCCGCCTCGGCCTTTCTCTGGGCAAACATCGCCTCCACTTTCTCCATTACCTCCGCAAGATCCTGCCTTGCAAAAAGGATTTCAGGAGTCTGTGTCACCTGCGTGCCGGAAGGGTACAGCGTTGATGCCGCAGCGATGTCCTGCTCCTTTGCACACCTTTCAAGCACAGCGAAGTCAACTAACGGCACATTCATCTGCTCAGAAATCCGCTTTGCAGTTTCAGGCATATAGGGCTCTAACAAAGATGCCCCCACCAAAATCGCATTGGAAAGGTTGTAAAGCACAGTTGCCAGTCTGTCACGCTTTGCCTCATCCTTGGCAAGCGCCCATGGCATCGTCTCGTCAATATATTTATTGCTGCGCTTAAAGAGCGTAAAGATTTCCGTAATGGCATCCGCCACCCGCAGTTCGTCCATCTTGTGGGACACTCTGTTGTAGGTATCTGTAAGAACGCGGAACAGATCCGCATCCACGTCCTCCGCGCCCGCATCTACGCCAATCTTTTTATTTTCCACCCTGCCGCCAAAGTATTTGTTGCTCATGGAAATGGTTCTGTTGACCAGATTCCCAAGCGTATTCGCCAAATCAGAATTCAAGCGTTCCACCATGAGATCCCATGTAATCACGCCGTCGTTCTCAAAAGGCATCTCATGCAGCACAAAATAGCGCACCGCGTCCACGCCGAAGAAATCAATCAAGTCATCCGCGTATATCACGTTTCCTTTGGACTTACTCATTTTGCCGTCACCCTGCAAAAGCCATGGATGCCCGAACACCTGCTTTGGCAGGGGCTCTCCCATCGCCATCAGGAAAATAGGCCAGTAAATCGTATGGAAACGAATAATATCCTTGCCGATCAGATGCAGGTCCGCAGGCCAAAACTTTTGATACTGCTCACCGCTTCCCCCGTCAGCGTCATAGCCGATACCCGTAATATAATTCGTCAGCGCATCCATCCACACATAGATCACATGCTTGTCGTCAAAGTCAACGGGAATCCCCCATTTATAGGAAGTTCTGGACACACACAGATCCTGTAGTCCCGGCAGAAGGAAATTATTCATCATCTCATTTTTACGGGAGACAGGTTGAATAAATTCCGGATGGGCGTTGATATGCGCAATCAGCTTGTCCGCATATTTGCTCATCTTAAAGAAATATGCCTCTTCCTTAGCGGGCTTCACCTCCCTGCCGCAGTCCGGACACTTGCCGTCCACAAGCTGGGACTCCGTCCAGAAAGATTCACAGGGTGTACAGTACATTCCCTCATAATACCCTTTATAAATATCTCCCTGATCGTACAGCTTCTTAAATATCTTCTGCACCTGTTTTTCATGGTAGTCGTCCGTCGTGCGAATGAATTTATCATAAGAGGTATTTAACGCGTCGCAGATTCTGCGAATCTCTCCCGCCACACGATCCACATAGGACTTTGGCGTAACGCCCGTCTCCTGTGCCTTCAGCTCAATCTTTTGCCCATGCTCGTCCGTGCCCGTCTGAAAGAATACATCATAACCATCTTTTCTCTTAAAGCGGGCGATGCTGTCCGCAAGCACGATCTCATAGCTGTTTCCGATATGCGGAACGCCGGAAGTATAGGCGATCGCCGTAGTAATATAATATTTTCCCTTATTCATGACACGCTCCCTTTCCACTTTCCTTCTAATCTTCAAGTCTATCGTAAAGGTGCGTGATTGTCAATTCCTGTGGCCATTACCAATTCACCCTTGCACGTTTTATGTGGAAAAATATATAAAATAGGTCATTCGACACCGACTGGGACTCGTTATCACAGTGCCTGCTTTTAATTTCGGCATATAGTAAAAATTATAGTTTAAATGCGAGAAGGCTGATTGAGATTCATCATGGTTACAATAGCCTGATGCTACTATGTTACATAAAACAGCGGAGCCATCCGGAGCCCTAAAAGAAGGAGCGCTTACCGCTTCATGATTTTTGTAGGTTATATAAAGGAACGCATTTGAAATATCCCTTGGAACCGTATAACTATTGGATGAACTTATTGAGACGGAGTTGCGAACAGTTCCCGCGGTCACTTCATCCAATCCTTTCTTGTAGCCAGAAGCGGAATAAGATTTATTATCCTCGCCCGTCCCTAAAACAAGTTTTCCATCAACCCACGCCGCCGTGCCGGCGGACAAATTATCCGCTGTCGCCGCCGTTACGCTGATCTGCTTCGCTCCTTTCTCCGATCCGTTTGTCGTAAGCGCGCCGTCTGCATTCTGATACAGCACCGTCCCTGCCGGATAATCATAGGCTGCCACATCCGACGGTACGGACTGGCTGGCCGCAATCCCCTCCAAAATCGTACTGAAGTCCATGCTTAACGGATCGACCGCATGGTTTTCAGACGGTGCCGTATGTGCGACACGAATATCCGCATCTGTCTTCACGGATACCCCGTCTCCCGTTGTAAAATAGGTACTCATCGAGTTGAGCTGATCACTCACGCCCTGCTTGAACAGATTTATCCGCTCCTCCAGTTTATAAAAATCCTGCGAATCAATCACCACTGCGTCTTTGCCGTTTTGGTAAGTAATTTTACCATGAGACTGTAATCCCTTTGTCACAGCAGCGTCGTTTCCCTCCACTGCCAAAGCCGTACCGCACATCCCAAATGTCACTGTCAGCACCATCACAACTGCTAAAAATCTTTTCCTCATAAATCCGCCTCCTCATCTCTGGTTACATTCGTTTCTTCTTTTGTCCCGCTTTGCCTTTCGTCTCCGGCACAGTCATTGCCCGAGACAGATACCTCTGGCAGTCCATCCTTCTCCGATGTCGGTGACCCGCCGGGCTCTGCGGCCTCCCCACCGGTAGTCTCTGGCGGATCGGATTCCTGTTCTTCCCCTTCGGTGGCCTCAGGCGGATCAGGTTCCCGCATCTCCCCTTCGGTGATCTTTGACGGATCCGTTTCCTGTGTCTCCTCTGCGACTGCCTCTGGCGTTTCAACCTCCGGCTCTTCCAATGTATTCTCAGACACAGAAGGCGCCTCCGGCTCTATCTCTTCCTCCGTCTGATATCCACAGTCGATACAGGTCTTTGTGTAATGTGTCCCCGCCGGATCAGGCGTGCGGTAAAAGGCATAATGCTCTTCCTCGACAGAGTCATATCCCAGGCAATACTCTGTGCCGTCCAGAAGGCATCGGCTTCGATGACAGGTTTCATCCACCATATCGAAAGTCAATACATGAGCCGCCTCTCTTTCCCACTGATACCCGCAAACACATTGGTAACGTCTGCCGGGGAATGCCTTCTCCCCGCTAATGATCGTGCACTCCTCTTCGCCGTCCGCCTTATGTGTGTCTGTCAGCGCAATCCCACAAAGGATACAATGTCTTGTATGCATGCTCTCATCCACATCGCTGTATTCCCATTGGTGGGTATGCGTATATTCCGCCGGATCAAAAACCATTCCCGAAACCGCAGTCAATTTCCCGTACAGAAACGAAAAATCTGCCGCACAGATTCCGGCCTTCTCTCCGCCGTCCCGATAGATCAAATTCCCCACAGAAGCAAGCTCCTGCGACTGCAACGCTTTCCTTTTCTCTGCACCTTGTTCTTTCGCCTGCACAACCGGCTGTCCCCCTTTCGACAGCCAGGCCGCACACAATCCGGTACATAAAACAGCTGCGCAAATCCAAATTCTTTTTCTCACTGTTTTCCTCCTTACTCCGCTCATTTTCCCTGATTCGGCATCAAATAAAGCGTGTTTGTCTCCTCCTCGTAACGGTAGGCAAGCGCCTCCGAAGACAAGGTGTCCATTTTCTCATTGAAATTCTCATTCATTTTATCCAGCGCAGCCTGAAACTCTTTTTCCAAATCATTGATATTGTCATCGAGATGATCCACACGCTTATCAATCTCTTTCATGTTTTCTCCCAACGCTTTTTCCAAGTCCTTTTCCACCCCGGACAGCCGTTTCCAAAGTTCCTTATCCTCACTTTCTAGCGCCTTGATCCGCTCCCGGACACCCGCCATGTCTGTGCGCGTCTGTTCGATTTCGCTCCGAAGGGCTCCGATCTGTTCCTGTATCATCGGTATTTTTTCCCCATCCAGTGACTGAATCACATTGGAAAGATTCGTCATTTTCTCTTCCAGCGCGCTAATATTTTTTACTACGGTTTCCGTCTCTTTCTCTAGCACAGCCAACTTTTCCGTCACCTTTGTATCGCCGCCCTGATATTCTTTTATGATCGTCGCGATATCCGTCTGCGCCTGCTCCATCGTAGTCTGCAATTCTTTGATTTTCTCCGCCAGTGCATTTGTGTTCGCCAGGTATTCCCGCCGCAGTTCCTCCCCGGAATCCGCAGACATATATTCCGCCATCTTCTCCTCGTAGGTAGCCGCCACAAGTCCCGCCGCCTGCGCATCCTGCTCTTCCTGCGATGCCTGAATGTCCTGGGCTGCCTGCAATTCGGCCGCCCTCCTCGCCGATTCTTCTTTCTTTTTCTCCTGTGCACTGTGTCCCCACCACAGGAGCAGAAGCAGTAATACAATAATTACCACAGCCACCGCGCCGATCACCGCCACAGAAAGCTGGTTTTCCTTTCTCTCCGGGTCCTCTCTCCACTCATTAAAATAATCCGACACTCTTGTCATAAATTCGCGCATAAAAGCCTCCTTATTTTTTATTTTCTTTTTCATTTCAACATTTGGAATCCCGCGGCGATCTGCCGTAGACCCGCGCAGAAAATGCGCGGAAAAAAGTATACTTTAATGTGTCTCCAAAGATTGTATCCTCACGATACCAAACCATTCTTCCTTTTGCAATATCGGAATATTGCACAAGCTTTAAAAAGCAAAAAGAAACCAGAACGCTCTTTTCCCTGATGCGCTCTGGTTTTTTCTATAACAAACAAAATTTCGTTACATCCCTTTTTTCAATTTTTAGTATGTCAATATCTCGTACCCGTCCTCCGTGACTGCCAATGTGACCTCCCACTGTGCGGAAGGCTTTCCATCCTCAGTGTAGACCGTCCACCCGTCTTCGTCGTCTATATAGATATCCGCCTTTCCCATATTCACCATGGGTTCAATGGTAAACACCATCCCTGGCACCATCAGCATCTCCGTCCCCTTTGGTGTCACATAACTGACAAAAGGTTCCTCGTGAAACTCCAGACCAATGCCATGCCCGCCAATCTCCCGCACAATGGAATATCCGTTTTTCTTCGCATAATCATTGATTGCCTGCGCCATATCCCCCAAAAAATTCCACGGTTTCACCTGCTCCAGGCCCACGTCAATGCACTCTCTCGCCACCTGTACCAACCTGCGCGTCTCCTCCGGCACATTTCCCAACATAAACATACGTGAAGAATCCGAAAAATAACCTTTATAAATCGTAGATACGTCCACGTTGACAATATCGCCATCCTTGAGAAGCCGATTTTCGTCCGGAATGCCGTGACATACCACCTCGTTGATGGAGGTGCAGACGCTCTTCGGAAACCCCTCATAATGAAGGGGGGCCGCAATGCCGCCCATCTCCTTTGTCATATCGCTGACAAGGCGGTCTATCTCCTCCGTACTCATGCCAATGTGAATCTGTTTCTCAATTTCATCCAGAATTGCGATATTCAGTTTACTGCTCTCTCTGATCCCCTGAAGCTGTTCGGGAGTCTTAAGAATATCGTGATTAGGAACCATATGCCCCTGCAGTGCGTATGTTTCGATTTTCTCATCCATAGCCATGTGACACGCTTTATATTTCCTGCCGCTGCCACACCAACAGGCATCGTTTCTCCCCAGTTTTTTCATGATAATGTCATCTCCGTTTCTTTAACCTTACCTATCATATCACATCGGAGCGGGAAATGCACCCCCTGTTAAAGGTCTCTCAATGATAGAAAAAACAGCAACGACGTTTCAGAGAAATTCATTGGAATAGTGTATATGCTTATGATTAAATGAAATCAAAATGAAAGAAGTTTGCATGAAGAAAGAATATCGTATTGAACTAGAAAATTATTAATACTAAGCGACAAGGAAATTGCCTGGAAAAAAAGCAGAAATGCCCCTTATTCCAACGACGCAAGAAACGCCTCCAAGCTCCCCTTATGCCAAAACGCAATAAACTGTTTCGCCATCTCTCTCACATAATCCCTCTCAGACACTAAAATCCGATAATAAAACACCCTGCCATCCCGATAGCTCTTTAAATAGCCCTTATGCACGAGTCTTGCCAAAAAGGTAGACACGGTCTGGGGCTTCCAGTCCTTGTGATAAACCCTGTTGACACTCTTTGTAATATCCATCAAGCCAAGCTCTTCCTCCGCATCCCACACTGTTTTCATGATCAGCTGTTCACAATTTGTTAAATTTTGAATCTGCATATTTTTTCCTCATCTCTCTTATTGTCTGACTACAATATGTATTTATTCCACCAAACCCTCACTAACCTATCCATAATAATCTTATTTTATTATTCGTAGAATAGCAAGCAATAATTTTATGAAATTTAATGTTTGCTAAATCAAAAGACAAATTTCGAGTTGCGCAAGTGCCTGAAATCCTGTAAAATGGGGGAATGAGACTCTTAGAAAAAACTCGACAAAAATTTATCGGAGACAAAACATTTTACAAAATGGTGCTCGCCATCGCCGTGCCCATTATGATTCAAAACGGCATTACGAACTTCGTGAGCCTTTTGGACAACATCATGATCGGGCAGATTGGCACAGAACAAATGTCAGGCGTTGCCATTGTAAATCAGCTGCTCTTCGTCTACAATCTCTGCCTGTTCGGAGGCGTATCCGGTGCCGGTATCTTTACCGCACAGTATTTTGGCCAGAAGAATCAGGAAGGCATCCGCCAGACAGTTCGTTTTAAAATGTGGCTGGTCTCTCTGATTACCCTGGTCACTGTGGTTCTGTTTCTGTTTGCGGGGGATTCCCTGATTACCCTCTATTTGCAGGGTGACGGCACGCCGCAGAGCGCCATGGACACCCTGCGTTACGGCAGGGAATATCTCCAGATTATGCTGCCCGGATTACTTCCCTTTATGCTCGTACAGATTTACGCAAGCACCTTGCGGGAATGCGGCCAGACCGTCCTGCCCATGAAAGCAGGCGTTATTGCCGTCTTTGTCAATTTGGTATTCAATTACATATTCATTTATGGTAAATTCGGCGCTCCGGCCCTTGGTGTGCGCGGCGCGGCCATCGCCACCGTCATTTCCCGCTGTGTGGAAGCCGCCATTGTGCTAATTCATACACACCGCCACAGGGAACAGAATCCTTTTGCCGTCGGGCTTTATTCCACGTTCAAAGTGCCCGCTTCCCTGACGGCCAAAATCGTCACAAAGGGTATGCCGCTTCTCCTAAACGAAACACTTTGGGCGGCCGGCATGGCGACTTTGACGCAGTGTTACTCCATACGCGGCCTGAACGTGATTGCGGCGCTTAATATTTCCAACACGATCAACAATATTTTTAACATCGTGTTTATCGCGCTTGGCGAGTCTGTCGCCATCATTGTGGGACAGCTTCTGGGCGCGGGTAAGATGGAAGAAGCACGGGACAAGGACAACAAACTGATTGCCTTCTCCGTTTTTAGCTGCGCATTGGTGGCCTTCATCATGCTTTTGCTTGCGCGCTATTTCCCGCTGTTGTATAACACAAACGATGAGGCGAGACTGCTTGCCACAAACTTTATCATGATTACTGCCGTCTTTATGCCGCAGAATGCTTTTCTGCACGCTTCCTATTTCACTCTGCGCTCCGGCGGGCGGACAATCATCACTTTCCTTTTTGACAGCGTTTTCATCTGGTGCGTCAGCGTGGTGATTGCTTCCGTCCTCAGTCGTCATACCGCCCTGCCAGTCATCGCCATCTATGTGTTTGTGCAGATGGGCGACTGGATCAAGTGCGTGATCGGATTTGTGTTAGTAAAGAAGGGGATATGGCTGCAGAATATTGTCAGTTAAAAGAAATGGCGCAGTTTAAAACTGCGCCAAATACTTTTGTACATTTTCTGTAATACTTCCGCGAAAAACCGCCGAGCCTGCCACAATCACATTGGCGCCGGCATCCAACACGACCTTCGCGTTATCTACGGTGATACCGCCGTCCACCTGAATATCAAGATTAAGTCCCATCTCGTCGGCCATCTTACGAACCTGGCGAATCCGCTCCGTAGATTCCGGTATGTACTTTTGGCCGCCAAATCCCGGTTCCACCGTCATAACCAGGAGCATATCCAACTTACCCAGATACTTTCTGACAGCCTCCACCGGCGTTTTGGGTTTAATCGACATCCCCACCCGGCAGCCGAGGCTTCTGATCAGATCAATCGTCTCATCCGCATCCTCCGTCGCCTCCAAGTGAAACGTGATGCTGTCCGCGCCGCATTCCTTAAACTCTTTCACATACCGTTTTGGCTCCACGATCATCAGATGTACATCAAAAATCCGGTTTGTCACCTTACGGATCGTTTTGATCACAGGCATTCCGAAGGAAATGGAGGGCACAAACACACCATCCATCACGTCGATATGCAGATACTGCGCACCCGCTTCGTCCGCCTCTTTGATCTGCTCCCCCAATCTGGCAAAATCCGCCGCCAGAATGGAGGGAGACAAAATATTTTTACTCATTTTACAAAGCCTTTCACTTTTTCGTAAACGCCCTTGCCATCCAGGCCATATTTCTCCACAAGCGCATTCGCCGTGCCGGACTCACCGAAGGTATCCTGCATACCGATCCGCAGAACGGGTGTCGGATGCTTTTCGGACAGACAGTCGCAGACAGCGCTGCCAAGGCCGCCAATCACCGTGTGTTCCTCAGCCGTCACTACTTTGCCGGTCTTCTTCGCAGATGCCAGCACCATCTCCTCATCCAAAGGTTTAATGGTATGGATATTGATCACCTCAGCCTCGATCCCGTCCTTTGCAAGCATGTCAGCCGCCTCAAGCGCAGAAGCAACCGTAATGCCGCTGGCAATGATGGTCACATCCTTACCCTCTCTGAGCAGAACGCCTTTGCCGACCTCAAACTTGTAATCCGGCCTGTCGTTGATCACCGGCACAGCCGCACGGCCAAACCGCAGATACACGGGCCCGTTCATCTCAATCGCCGCGCGCACGGCCGCTTTTGCCTCCACATCGTCGGAGGGTACAATAACCGTCATACCGGGAATGGTACGCATCAGGGCCACATCCTCGTTGCACTGATGAGTCGCGCCGTCCTCGCCCACGGTAATGCCCGCATGAGTCGCGCCGATCTTTACATTCAGATGCGGATACCCGATAGAGTTACGAACCTGTTCAAAGTTACGTCCCGCCGCAAACATGGCAAAGGAGCTGATAAAAGGTATTTTGCCACAGGTTGCAAGACCCGCCGCAATACCCGTCATATTACACTCCGCAATACCGCAGTCAATATGGCGGTCCGGAAACGCTTTTTTAAACACGCCGGTCTTAGTCGCGCCCGCAAGGTCCGCATCCAAAACTACCAGATCAGGAAATTCTGCGCCACACTCGGCAAGTGCATTACCATAGCTTTCTCTTGTTGCAATTTTCTTTACATCTGCCATCAGTTCGCACCTCCTAACTCTTTACCGATCTTCTCAAGATCTGCCATCGCTGTTGCATACTCCTCATCGTTGGGTGCCTTGCCATGCCAACCCGCATTGTTCTCCATAAAGGAAACGCCCTTGCCCTTGACAGTCTTTGCAATGATAGCGGTGGGCTGTCCCTTGGTTGCCTTCGCTTCTTTGAAGGCCGCGTCAATCTGGTCAAAATCATTGCCGTCAATATTGATTACATGGAAGTTAAATGCTTCAAACTTTTTGTCAATCGGATAAGGCGAGCAAACGTCGTCGATCTTACCGTCGATCTGCAAACCATTATTGTCCACAATCACAACCAGATTGTCGAGCTTTCTGTGACCCGCAAACATGGAAGCCTCCCACACCTGGCCTTCCTGAATTTCGCCATCTCCCAGAAGTGTGTAAGTTCTGTAGGATTTATTATCCATTTTTGCCGCAAGAGCCATACCAACCGCTGCGGAGATACCCTGTCCCAGAGAGCCGGAAGACATGTCTACGCCGGGTGTCTCCTGCATACAGGGGTGTCCCTGAAGATAAGAACCCAGGTGACGCAGGGTTGGAAGATCCTCCACCGGGAAATACCCTCTGTTAGCCAGTACGGAATAAAGTCCCGGAGCCGTGTGCCCCTTGGAGAGCACGAAGCGATCCCTGTCCGCCTTCTTGGGGTCTTTCGGGTCAATGTTCATCTCCTCAAAATACAGATAGGTAAAAATATCTGCCGCCGACAGAGATCCGCCCGGATGCCCCGCCTTAGCGCCGTGTACCGCTGTCACGATACCTTTGCGAACTTCATTAGCTGTTTTTTGTAACTCTAATTTGTTCATCGCCATCCTCCATTTAATATATATTTTTTATTATCTTTGTCCGTAGTACGCATTCTCTCCGTGCTTCCGGAAATAGTGCTTATCCTGCAGCTCCTGCGGTGCCGGCTGAATCCTTGCGTTGATCGTCTCCGCACGGTATGCCATCTTCGCCACTTCCTCCATCACCACCGCATTATGTACTGCCTCATGGCCATCCTTGCCCCAGGCAAAAGGCCCGTGGTTCTTACAGAGCGTTCCGGGTACGGCAACGGGATCCTTCTCCAGTCTCTTAAATTCATTGACAATGAGTACACCCGTATTTCTCTCATAGCCCTCCGAAATCTCCTCCTGCGTCAGGCAGCGCAAGCAGGGAATCTCTCCGTAGAAATAGTCGGCGTGGGTCGTCCCATAACAGGGAATGCTCCTGCCCGCCTGCGCCCAACTCGTCGCATAGGAGGAATGCGTGTGTACCACGCCTCCCACCTCCTGAAACACCTTATAGATTTCCACATGCGTCGCCGTGTCTGAAGAAGGATTGTACTTCCCCTCCACCTTATTGCCATTTAAGTCTACCAACACCATATCGTCGGGAGAAAGCTTCTCATAATCGACACCACTGGGCTTGATGGCAAAAATGCCGCTCTCCCTGTCAATCTCGCTTACGTTTCCCCACGTAAACGTAACAAGTCCATATTTCGGGAGAAGCATATTCGCCTCATACACTCGTTTTTTTAGCTCTTCTAACACAGGTTTCATCCTCCTATATTATTATTTTTCTGCACGGATTACATAGACTCAACTGCCGCACGTTCGATTGCAAGTCCCGCACTGTAAACTTTCATAAAATCATTGAATCCCTTTACATCGCTTGCCTTCGGCTCCATCTTCTCACCCTTCTGGCCCGCAAACACCTTGCTGTCAAGGAATGCCGCAAGACTCTCGTCCGCGCCCTTGTTAATCATATAGGAAGCGAGAAGCGCGATACCCCATGCGCCGCCTTCCCCCGCTGTCTCCATCACGCTTACAGGCGCGTTCATCGCCGCCGCAAGGATGCTCTGGCCCACACCCTTCGTCTTGAAAAGACCGCCGTGTCCGAGAATCTCGTCCACCTGCACCTTTTCTTCCGTAAACAGGATATCAAAGCCGGTCTTCAATGCGCCCAGAGAAGTGAACAAATGCACCCTCATAAAGTTTGCCAGATTAAATTTCGCATCAGGCGTGCGGACAAACAGCGGACGTCCCTCGTTAAAGCCCGTCACATGCTCCCCGGAGAAATAGTTGTAGGCAAGCAGACCGCCGCAGTCGTCGTCGCCCTCAAGCGCCTTGCGGTAGAGATTGCCGTACAGCTCGTTCATATCCACCTTCATGCCCATCACTTCCGAGTATTCCTTAAAGAGATTTACCCATGCGTTCAGGTCGGAGGTACAGTTGTTGCAGTGCACCATCGCCACCAGACTGCCGTCGGGCGTGGTCACTAAATCAATTGCATCATACACCTTGGAGAGATCCTTCTCCAAAACGATCATACCGAATACACTGGTTCCCGCCGATACGTTGCCGGTACGCTGCGCCACGCTGTTGGTCGCCGCCATACCCGTTCCCGCATCACCCTCGGGAGGACAGAACGGAATGCCTGCCTGCAATGTCCCTGTGGGGTCTAACAGCTTCGCGCCTTCTTCTGTCAATGCGCCCGCCTGTTGTCCCGCCGTATAAACCGCAGGTAACACATCCTTTAATTTCCACGCAAATCCCTTATCGGCAACGGCCGCGTCAAACTGCGCAATCATCTTCTCATTAAACTGTCCCGTGGCAATGTCGATGGGGAACATGCCGGAAGCCTCACCCACGCCGACAATCTTCTCTCCCGTCAGCTTCCACTGGATATAACCCGCCAACGTGATCACAAATTTCAGATCCGGCACGTGCGCCTCGCCGTTCAAAATCGCCTGATAGAGGTGCGCAATCGTCCATCTCTGGGGAATATGATAGTTAAAAAGCCCGGTCAGCTTTGTGGACGCCTCCTCGGTAATGGTATTTCTCCATGTGCGGAAGGGCACCATCAACTCGTCCTTGTCATTAAACGCCATATAGCCGTGCATCATCGCGGAAAAACCGATCGCGCCGAGCTTCACAAGCTTCTCGCCGTACTGCGCCTGCACATCTTCCGTCAGCTTTTTGTAGCAGTCCTGTAATCCCGTCCAAATGTCATCCAGACTGTAGGTCCAGATACCGTTCTCCAGTCTGTTCTCCCAGTCGTGGGCTCCGGATGCAATGGGCTTATTGTTCTCGTCTACCAAAACCGCCTTGATTCTGGTGGAACCGAACTCAATACCCAACACCGCTTTCCCGCTTGCAATACATTCTTTTGCTCCCATACTTTACCTCCTATTTATACGCCGCTGCATTCCATCTCAGCTCGTTCTTGAAATCGCGAATGTTGGTGTTCTTGTCGATCACAACACTCTCGATACCCATAGCGTCCGCCCAGTCAACCATCTGCTCTACCGTCAAGTCGTAGGAGAATGCGGTATGATGTGCGCCTCCTGCCAAAATCCACGCCGTTGCGCCAACTTCCAGATTAGGCTGCGGTGTCCAGTATGCCGTACCCACAGGCAGCTTCGGCATAGGCTTCTCCACCTTCTTGCAGTCCACCGCATTGACAAGCAGGCGGAATCTCGTTCCCAAATCCACCAGAGAGCAGGCCACTGCCGGACCTTCCTTCGCCGTGAACACCAGACGGGCAGGATCTTCCCTGTTTCCCATGGACAGCGGGCACACTCTGATCGCGATGTCGCCGTCCGCCACGGAGGGACAAACCTCCAACATATGCGCCTGCAAAATGCCTTCCTTGCCGGGCACCAGATTGTAGGTGTAATCCTCCATCAGGGAAGACCCCTTTGCGCCCTCAATATCAGCCGTCATCAATTTCATGAGGCGAACCATGGCTGCCACCTTCCAGTCGCCTTCCGCACCGAAACCATAACCTTTCTGCATCAGTCTCTGGATTGCCAGGCCGGGAAGCTGTTTCAGACCGCCAAGCATACCGAAATGGGTCACAACCGCATGATAATCGTTCTCCACCAGGAATTTCTCAATACCGATTTCCTGCTGTGCCTGTACCGCCACATGTCTGCGGAACTCGTCCGCGTCGCGGCCCTCGTCGATAATCTTATATTTGCTGTAATACTCCTCCACCAACGCGTTTACATCGCCCTGGGGTACGGCATCCACATACTCCACCACATCGTTGACACAGTAGTGGTCGATCTCCCAGCCAAACTTGATCTGCGCCTCTACCTTGTCGCCTTCAGTCACGGCAACATTGTTCATGTTATCGCCGAAACGGCATACACGCATATGGGAAGACTCGATCACGCCAATGGCGGTGCGCATCCAACTTCCAAGCTGCTTCTGCACTCTCTCGGAAGCCCAATGTCCCACAATAATCTTGCGGTCAATTCCCATGCGGCTCACGATATGTCCGTACTCTCTGTCACCGTGAGCGGACTGGTTCTCATTCATGAAATCCATATCAATGGTATCGTAGGGAAGCTCCTCGTTAAACTGTGTATGTAAATGGCAGAGCGGTTTCCGAAACTCCTTCAAGCCGAGAATCCACATCTTTGCCGGAGAAAAGGTGTGCATCCAGGTAATCACGCCCGCACACTCCGGATCGTTGTTTGCATCGTTAAAAGCCTTTCGGATGGAGGCCTGCCCCAACAGCGTGGGCTTTAACACCACCTCAAAAGGCAGATTGCCGGAAGCGTTCAATCCCTCAACAATCTTTGCGGAATGATCCGCCACCTTCCTCAGACACTCGTCCCCATACAAGTCCTGAGAACCTGTGCAAAACCAAAATTTGTAGTTCTTTGCTGCGCTCATACAATACCCTCTCTTTCTTTTTTGTTTTTCTGCGTTACGAGTTGTACACATATACAATTTTGTATACAGTATTCCTTCTCTCGCCGCACAACTCGTTTCCTATTTCTTACTATACAGTCTACTACTTGTACATACAAATATGCAAGTTGTCTATATTAATTTATTTAATCTTTCTAACCGACCTGCGCGGCACCACGTCCACCTCAAATTCATAGTTCGCGTCGAAAGACGGATCCTTAATCATGCGAAGCAGATTTTCCGCCGCTTTTCCGCCAAGCCTCTCCATGGGATGAGGCGTTGACGCAATAGGCACCTCCCCCAAAATTGCCAGTTCTGAGTCGTCCACGCTAGCCACCGAGATATCATGCGGCACCCGAATGCCGTGTTTTTTAAAAATATCCAAAAGGCCAAAAGCCACCTCGTCGTTATAGCAGAACACCGCCGTGCAGTCTTTAAACCGTTCCAATACCTTATCAGAGATTTTTTCCAGATGCTGTTTTTCCTCCGTGTCCACCCAGACGACTTGTCTGTCCTCCACCCCGATCCCGGCATCCATCATGGCATCCATATAGCCCGAAAAACGCGCCTGCCCCTGTCCGTCATCGAGTTTAAAGATGCCTCCGATTTTCTCATGTCCCATGGAAATCAAATATTTTGTCATCTTCCATCCCGCCATATGATCGTTGATAGATACATGCGGGATTTTCAGCTGCAGGTAAAAACTGTTGATAAAGATAACCGGTATCCGTCTCTTTCGTATCTCCTGATAGAGCCGCAGGTTGGGGTTCGGGATGCCGCTCTTTGTGGGCTCCACGATCAGGCCGGACACCTCGTCCCGGCTGATGATATCCTCCAAAATCGTCTTCTCCCGTCCATGCTGATTGTTCGTAAACGCAATCTGCACGGAATATCCTGCCTCCAAAAGCACATTCTCGATCCCCTGAATGGTTCTCGGGAAAATATAACCGTCCACATAGGTCGTCACAACAGAAACCCGCATACGCTTTGTCAGATTCGCAAGGCGGTTGTCGTTGATATAAGTACCGCTCCCCTGAATCCTCCGAATAACGCCCTCGTTTTCCAAAACGCCAATTGCATGTCTGACTGTCTGACGGCTTACGCCAAACATTTCCTTAAGTGTATTCTCAGAATACATCTTTTGACCCGGAACAAGCTTTTTTGTCTCTATCTGCTCATTAATCCACTTGACCAACTCCATATACTTAGGGGTTGCCTTCTCCATACTGCACCTCTGTCATAACCGCAAAGGGCCACCCTTTCGGGCAGCCCTTGCTTTTTTAAGGACCGCGTTTCCCCGTGCTGTCCACATTATGTACCAATCAAGCTGTTCTAAACCGGCTTAACCTTTCTTTCTCTTTGAAACTACATCCAAGGTTACGGCACCGAGAAGAACTGCGCCCTTGACGATCTTCTGGATATCCGTCGACCACCCGTACAGGGACATACCGTTATTTAAGATACCCATGATAAACGCGCCGACCACTGCACCCATGATCGTACCGGCGCCACCGGCTACCGCCGCACCACCGATGTAACAGGAAGCGATGGCATCCATCTCGAAACCGTCGCCCGCCTTCGGCGTGGAAGAAGAGTTACGGGCACAGAGCACAATACCTGCTACCGCACTTAAGATACCCATGTTCGTGTACACCCAGAAGAATACCTTCTTCGTATCAATACCGGAAAGGTTTGCCGCCTTTCTGTTACCGCCTAACGCATAGATCTGTCGGCCGGCCACCGTCTTACTGGTAATAAAGCCATACAGCGCAATCAGCAGCGCCATGATAACCAACACAAAAGGAAGTCCGTTGTAACGCGCCAGTTTATAGAAGCAGAACCAGATAATAAAGAGCATAACTGCCAGTTTTAATGCAACCTGCCACATCGGGTTGGTAGCAAAATTATATTTTTCCTTCGTCTTAATGCTTCGAATCTCGTTGAGAACCAATGCAACAGAGGCAATGATCGCCACCGCGATACAAACCAGATCCAGCGTACCGCCGCCCACTTCAATCTTGGCAGTGGGAAGGAAGCCTGCGCCCAGATATACAAAGTTATCCGGATGCGGTCCTTTGGTCTGCGCCTTTAAGAGCGTGTAGGTAAGGCCGCGCCCCATCAACATCGTAGCAAGCGTCACAACGAAAGGCGGGATGTCCAGATAGGCGATGAAGAAGCCTGCAAACATACCTACCAAAAGGCCGATCAATAATGCTACAAAAATCGCAATCCACATGTTCATTTTATAGTCGATCAGAATAATACCTGCAGCCGCACCCGTCAGCGCTACTACAGAACCGACGCCCAGATCAACGTTACCGGTCAGTACGCAAAGCAGCATACCGATGGCCAGAATAACCACATATCCGTTCTGCATGATCAGGTTGTTGATATTGGCCGGGGAGAGATTCTTTCCACCCGTCATAATGGCAAAGATAACATAGATGGCAATCAGCGCCAGAAACATACCGTACTGTTTCATGTCAAGATTTACTACTTTTTTCTTCTCATTCATTTCCATCACCCTTTCTATTATGTGCCATAATACACTGCATAATTTTTTCCTGTGTCAGCTCTTCGTGATTCAGCTCGCCTGCAATCTGTCCTTCGTTAATCACATAAGTTCTGTCGCAAGTACCGATAATCTCCGGCATTTCAGAGGAGATAATAACGATCGCCTTACCCGCCTTCGCCAACTCGTTGATGACACAGTAGATCTCATATTTCGCGCCCACGTCGATACCTCTGGTAGGTTCATCCAAAATCAGCACATCCGGCTGCGTCAACATCCACTTGGCCAGGACCACTTTCTGTTGGTTACCGCCTGACAGAGAGCCGACGATCTGCTCGATGGAAACAGCCTTGACATTGATCCTTTTCTTATATTCCTCCGCCGCAACAATTTCATCGTTTCCATTGATCACGCCATGCTTGGAAAAGAATTTCGGCCGGGCCGCTATGGTCATGTTCTCCTTGATCTCACCGATCAGGTTCAGACCGTAAACCTTTCTGTCCTCGGACACATAGGCAAGCTTATTGTCAATCGCCTGTTTTACGGTCTTCATCTCCACTTCCTTGCCGTTGATCTTAACGGTTCCGGAAATTTTCTGGCCGTAACTGTGTCCAAACAGGCTCATGGCAAGCTCGGTACGTCCCGCGCCCATCAGTCCGGCAAGCCCCACTACCTCGCCCGCACGCACACTGATATTAATATTTTTCAAAATCTGACGTTCCGCATCGTCGGGATGATAAACGTTCCAATCCTTCACCTCAAAGATCGTATCGCCAATCTTTACGCCCTCACGGGCCGGATAACGGTTGGTCATCTCACGGCCTACCATGCCCTTGATCACGCGGTCCTCCGACATATCGTCCTCGCCCTTAATCAGGGTTTCAATGGTCTTACCATCACGGATGATCGTCACGGAGTCAGATACATATTCAATCTCATTTAACTTGTGGGAAATAATAATACAGGTAATTCCCTGCTTCTTAAGCTCCAACATAATATCCAGAAGCTTTTTACTCTCCTCGTCGTTCAGCGCCGCCGTAGGCTCGTCGAGAATCAAAAGCTCTACCTTCTTCGCCATCGCTTTTGCAATCTCAATCAACTGCTGTTTGCCAACGCCCAGAGAGTTCACCGGCACGTTCACATCTTCATGCTCCAACCCCACTCTTGCGAGCATTTCCTGTGCGCGCTGTCTGGTCTTCGTCCAATCGATAACCCCTTTTGCCGCCAACTGCTCGTTCCCCAGAAATACATTCTCTGCAACCGAGAGAAGCGGACTCAATGCAAGTTCCTGATGGATGATAACGATCCCCTTCGCCTCACTGTCCCTCAAATTGTGGAACTTACAGATTTCCCCATTGTACACCACATCACCGGAATATGTACCGTGAGGCCATACGCCCGAGAGAACGTTCATCAGCGTGGACTTTCCCGCCCCGTTCTCACCGCAAAGAGCATGGATCTCGCCGCGCTTTACCTTCAAATTTACATCATCCAGCGCTCGGACACCTGAAAATTCCTTGATAATGTGGTTCATTTCCAAGATGTAATCCGACATTTTCCCAACTCCCTTCTCTTTGATTAAATGAGGGCGGCTGCAAAACTGCCGCCGCCCTCCTCAATACCTATAAATATTACTCAGCTAACTGCTCCTCTGTGTAGTAACCGCCCTCTACGATGATCTCTTTGTAGTTGGACTGGTCAACTGCTACAGGTGTGCACAGATAAGAAGGAACTACGATCTTACCGTTGTCATACTGCTCAGTATCGTTGATCTCAGGCTCTGCGCCCTCAAGCACTGCCTGCACCATGGTAACGCACTTCTCAGCAAGGAGACGGGTATCCTTGTAGATGGACATGGTCTGCTTACCGGAAATGATGTTCTTGGTAGCCATCAGCTCTGCATCCTGACCGGTGATCATAGGCCAGTTAGCGTCTGTGTAACCAGCGCCCTCAAGAGCTGCCTTACAGCCATATGCGAAACCGTCAAAAGCGGTAGCGCAGATGTCAAGATCCTCGTCAGCGTAGAAACCTGTCAGATAGTTCTCACAGTTCTGCTGAGCGGTCTCCTGAGACCATCTCAAGATACAGGTGTCATCAAAAGAAGTTCTGCCGGACTTACAAACCAGTGCGCCGTTGTCCAGATAAGGCTGAAGAACCTCCATCAGACCTGCATAAAGCATATGCGCATTGTTATCATCCGGGGAACCCATGAAGAACTCAATGGTCTTCGGGTCAGCGGGATCAAGGCCTGCATTCTCCTCGATGTACTTACCGATTGCGGTACCAACACCCTTGTTATCGAAGGTAGCATAGTAGGAAACTGCATCCGTGTTCATCAGCAGACGGTCATAAGCGATGATCGGAATACCTGCATCCTTCGCCTGTGCCTCTACGTTTACCAGAGCGTCAGAGTCGATGGAAGCGATAACCAGGCAGTTTACGCCGGAAGCGATCATGTTCTCAATCTGGGAAACCTGTGCCTGTACGTCATCCTCTGCATACTGAAGGTCTACTTCGTAGCCAAGAGCCTCAAGCTGAGCCTTCATGTTCGCGCCGTCGTTGATCCATCTCTCGGAAGACTGGGTAGGCATTGCCACACCAACCTTCTTGCCGCCGGCTGCTGCCGGAGCTTCTGCTGCATCTGCCGCAGGAGCATCTGCTGCCGGTGCCTCCTCCGCTGCTGCCGGAGCCTCTGCCGCAGGAGCATCTGCTGCGGGTGCTGCTGCTTCTTCAGAAGCGCCGCCGCCACAACCTACGAGCATGGAAGCTACCATTGCTACGCTCAGGAATGTGCCTAAAATTTTCTTTTTCATTCTTTTTCCTCCCTTTGGAAATTGTTTTTGCGCAGATAACTTGTCTTCTTTCCTTTGCAAGTTGTACACTGTACAATTTGCCAAATTTTAAAATATTTTAGCTTTTTGAAAAGAATTAGTTTGGAACATTTTGCCTATTTCAAACCCAATTTTCAAGCTATTCTGTGCATTTTTACTACTTTCTGTCCAAGTGACATATTCATTATATCTACACATCGATAAATTGTCAATATTTTTATTCGATTTTTACATACATCTTGTCTAAGTTGTACAGCGTACAACTCTTGCTTTGACCCATGTGCACGGACACGGTGAAATTGGCAGTATCAAAAAAACAAGCCTCCGGAAAGATCCCGAAAGCCCGTTTTTTCGCAGCCGTCTACTTTGCTATCTGAACTTTTATACTTTAAACTCGCTCACAAGCCCTTCCACATCACTGGTCAGGACTAGCAGCCTGTCCATAGCCTCCGAAACTTCTTTCAAATTCGCCGTCTGTTCCGTCACCACCGCGCTGACCTCATTGATCTCCGTCACATTGCCGTCTGCGGCATCTTTCACAGTCCCCATGCTTTCAAGCGTCTCCGAAATTCTGTCGGACAGTGCCTCCACACCGCTTATAATGTCTTCCACATTGTTGCTCACTTCGTCAGTTCCGTCTGTGATAATCGCGAAACTCTCCTGCGCTTCGCCCGTCATCTGGTTTCCCTTTTCGAGCTGCTCGAGGCTCTCCCGAAGTCTGTCCGTCATCTGCTCCGCCTGTCCGCTGACCATTTCAATCATCTTTCCTATATGGGCCGCTGCCGCCTGGGAATCGTCCGCCAAATTACGGATTTCCGTAGCAACCACCGCAAAGCCTTTGCCCGCTTCTCCCGCTCTCGCCGCCTCAATAGAAGCGTTTAACGACAGCAGGTTTGTCTGGGATGCAATAGAAGAGATGGACTCCAACGCCTCTGTCATCCCCTTTGTATTTTCCCCAAAAGAAGCAAACACGTTTTCCATCTCCCGCATGGAACGGTTGACCGCTTCCATCTGCTCCACATAGGCTGTGATTTTCTGCATACCCTCTCTCGCATTGTCTCTGGTCTTCCCCGCATTTCCATGGATAGACTCTGCGTAGTCCGCCACGCGCCCGGCTATTTCCCCCATATCGCTGATTTGGTTTTGGGCCCGTCTGACTTCTTCCTGCTGTCTCTCCAATGCCGCCAACATACCGTCCACCGCGTCAGCGATCCGTTCGCCGCCCTGCGTATTCTCGTCCACACTGGAATTCACCGTTGCAGTGGCCATTTTCAGTTCTGACATATTGGAAGCCACCTTGCTGATCAAATGTACCAGGCTGCCCTTCATTTTATTGAAAGCCGAAGCGGCACGTCCCGCTTCATCCCTGCTCTTCACCCGAATGTCCTCGCTTGTCAGATTTCCCTCCGCCATAACGGTAAGTTTCTTCTGCAGCTGTATAATGGGTGCCGTGATACTCTGCGTCAGAGCAAAAGCTACCGCCAAAACGACTACCGCTGTAATAACCACGGCCGCAATAATGACAGTTAACGTGCGTCTGAAATCGCTCTGGATTTCAGCCACAAGCATCTCGCTTCTGGCTATCTCAGAAGCCAAAAATGTCTCCGCACTGGAACTGATAAAACTCATATTGCCATTCATGCTCTGCGCCGCGTTCAAACCTGCCGAAGAGTACGTGCTGCCACAGGCAGTCTGCACTTCCCGGTAAGCGGCAATAAATTTTCCGGTCTCAGAAGCAAACTTGTCAAACTGGTTACGCATTTCGGAATATTCCGCATCCTGCGGCAGGCTTTCACCGATTTCCACCACATACTGCTCCATCGTATCCACCGTTTCCACATGGCCGCTGGAAGCTATGTCACCGCCGACTCCGCACATCGTCACCACTGTTCGTCCCAGATAAGCAGCATTGTCTTTGACATAGGTCACCTTACTGATACTATCAAGAATCTGTGAATACTGTGTGTTATAACTGTTAGACCTGCTCATCAACACCGCCATCAGTGCGACAAGCACGAGCATCGCGCAGAGAATACAGGCATTAATCTTAAACCGGATCCCAACCCCGTTACTGTTTTTCGTCTCCCGCGTCTTCGTCTGCATCCATATACTCCTTTCTGATCAGTTTTCTCACTGATAAAATTAGAATCGCACCGCCGCCTATCAGGAAAACGCCTATTGCAATGGCAATAAAAATGCGGTCATTCCCGGCAGTCTCTCCAAATCCCCGTATCAAGCCATACGCCAGATACAACACATATGCCGCCACCAAAACGCGGAGCGTCAGGCCGACCCTCGTATCCCCTTTTCTTCTATTATTAATGTCTTCCTCATGGTCCGCCATTTTGATTGCATCCTCCGTCTTTATCCTTCAAAGCACGCCGTCTGTTCAGACAAGTGGCCCACCACATCCGAAACCTGATCCAACGCCTTGATAATATTTTTCATATTTTCCGCAAGCGCCGCCGTATTATCCACCACACCGCCAACGCCCTGTGCGCTCTCTCTCACATTGTTCGTAATGTTCTCGTTGGATTCCGCCACCGTGCGCATCATGGAACCGATATTCTCCATGGAATCTCTCATTTCGCTCATCATCTGGTCCACCGTAATGGAATCGTTCAAATACTGTTCACCGGTATTCTCCAAAATCTCATAATCCGGCATTACCTGATCATTGATAAACTTTACCAGATTACCGGCATTTTCCGCCAATGTCATAACCGCCGCGACAACGCTCTCCGAAATTTGCTGAATGTTTCCGGCCGTCTCTTTCGAGCTGTCTGCCAACTGACGGATCTCATCCGCCACCACCGCAAATCCTTTGCCCGCCTCGCCGGCTCTCGCCGCCTCTATGGACGCGTTCAGGGCAAGCAGATTTGTCTTGGAGGCAATCCCCAGTATATCCGCAGTCAGATTGCTGATCTTCTCAATCTGACGGCTGTCCTCTATGGAAGCGTTCAACGTCACGTCAAAGCCCTGTATCATGCCGTTCGCAGTAGCGCGGCTGCTCTGTGCCAGCTTTCTGAGCTCCTCTGCGCGGGTTCTGATCTCCTCCGCAAATTTCGTTCCGTTCACAGCCTTGTCTACCATATCCCCCACAGAGACTTCCGCCTCTCTGGTATTCTCACTGACATAGCCGACGGTGGCGGACACTTCTTCCATACTGGCGGCAAGCTCCTCCATGGTAGCTGAGGTATCGTTCGCATTCTGATTCGTCACCTCCACCACTTTATTCACATTCAGCTGCTGTCTGTTGATCTCCTCGCTGCAGGAAATCACGCCGCCGATTACGCCCTGCAAAATATCCAAAAGTTCATTCACGCCCCCCGCAAGGGTCGCAATCTCATCCTTTGTCTGCACAGGCACCCTCTCGTTCAGGTTTCCTCTATTATTATGTATAGCCTCGATCATACCGTTGATGACCTGGGCAATTTTTTGAATGGGAACCACAATGATATGGTTTGCAATCACCAAAACCAAAACCGCAGTCACGACAAGCAGGATCACGACAACCACAATCAAGGTATAGGCGCTGTTTGCCTTTCCCTGCAAGTAAGCCTTACTGCTGTCTAGCTCCTGCGACGAAAACTCGAGCAGATCGTTCATGCCATTGTCAATGACGTTGTTTAACATACCGAGATTATTAGCGATCAGGTTATTGGCGCGTTCCTTATCGCCCTCCCTGCTAACCTCAAGGATCGTATCTACAATGGAACTAAAGTTCGTGAGCCGCGACTCCAACGCATTGTAGACCCCCATTGTCTCCTCCGAGGTAATCATCGATTCATAGGTTTGCATGGACTCCCACATCTTATCGCGTCTTTGCTGAATATCCTCCGCGCGTTTATCCATCGTTCTTGTCAGTTTGGCATTCACATGCGCGTACACATTCATATAGATGTCCAGATAGTCCTCATATATGCTGTGAATCAGATTGATCTTCTCCACCTCATTGTTCATAACATCCTGACTGCTCTGCGAAATCGTTGTCATGCTGTTGGCCAAAAGCCCTAGTGAGATAATAGAAATCAGAGCAAGCACAATGATCGCCAATGCAAATTTGAAGCCAATCTTTTTCATAAGAGAACCCTCCATTTTATCCAACCCGTTGACATATGTTCAGTGTACCACATTTTGTTGCACAAGGACAATGCTTTTAGGTTCCCCTTTATAAGTTTTTCACAAAAAACTGCCGGATTGACATAATGTCAATCCGGCAGTCCCATCTCAAATTTCCACTAATTTGCCGCGTTTCTCTTCTTTCTCACAGACATCACCATGCTCTGAACAATAAGGAACAGACAGATCATAGCCGCCTTTGTAATACCGGTCCACCATGCCTGATCGAATCCGGCAGAAGATACGATATTCTGAATCGTACTCAGAGAGAGTACGCCAAAAAACGTACCGGCCACATTACCTACACCACCCGTCAGCATCGTGCCTCCGATGATGGAAGACGCGATTGCATCCATTTCAGCTCCTGCCGCATTGGAGGGGGAGCCGGAACCCACATGCAGGAAATAGACGAAGCCGCCGATTCCTGCCAGAAGACCACAGATCAGGTGGGAGAGGAATTTCGTCCTCTTTACGTTGATACCAAGCATCAATGCGCTCTGCTTGTTGCCGCCGACCGCATAGAAATTACGTCCCATCTTGGTCCAACGCAAAAACGCAAACATCACGATCACTGCCAGAATGGCAACCAACACGCCAATCTCCACATACGCGGGCACATAGATTCCCTTTTTATTATAAGCGCCAAGACCCGGCACATTGATACGCGTTGTCTTGAGAGCAACGAACGCTTCGTTCGCCACATTAAAGGGGGAGCTGTTCACTACAGTGGTCATTCCTTTTGCAAAGAACATACCGGCCAACGTAACGATAAAGGGCTGGATATCCAGATATGCCACCATAAAGCCCTGAAACGCGCCGAAAGCAAGGCCAATCGCCAGTGCAATCAAAACCGCGCCAAAGACGTTGCCGCCTTTAAAGTCCAGATAGACCGCACAGCACATACTCACCAGAGCAGTCACGCCGCCCACGGAAATGTCGATTCCTCCGGTAATCATGACAAGGCTCATGCCACAGGCAAGGATAATGAGCGCCGCATTGGAATTTAAAAGCAGGAAAAAGGTCTGCGGCTTTAAAAAGCCTCCGCGCAGAAATACGACAGCTCCTATATACATCAGGAAAAATACAATGACCGTGATCGTCAGGAGCAGATTGGTATCGGTCATGCCCATCAGCTTTGCACTGAGGCTCCTGCCCGTCGACGCGGTATTTTTATCCGTCTTTGCCATCTTACGCCACCTCCTTGCTTATTTTCATTTTCTTCATGATCGTATCAAAGTACTCTCTCACAGTAGGCGCACTGACTACCACTAACAGGATAACCACAACCGCCTTGTAAGCGGGAAGTGCCGTCGAGGAAACGCCAAATTTGTAAAGCGTCGTCGTCAGACACTGGATTACAAACGCACCGATGATGGAAGCCGCCATATTGAATTTACCACCGGAAAGCGCGTTGCCGCCAAGAGCAACCGCAAGGATCGCATCCATCTCAATATCCTTTGCGATAACGGAATAGTTGATGGAAGAAACACGGCTTACCTTAATCAACCCTGCAACCGCCACGCACAAGCCCAGTATCACGAAAGCCATCACCTTGATCATTTCCGGATTCAGACCATTTAACTTGGAAGAACTCTGGTTGATACCTACCGCCTGCGTATAGAGCCGCAGATTCGTCACCTTCAGTACAATCGCAATGACAATCATACAAGCCACCGCAATGAAGCAGGGCGTCGGGATCGGTATACCCGGAATAAACCCGCCAAAATAAGCGAACTTGGGATCGCTGATAACCGGAAGCTCATTGTTGTTAATCCAAGCTGCAATGGAACGGCCCGCCGTATACAGGATCAGGGTCGCAATCATAGGCTGAATCTTAAAGTATGCCACCAACACACCGTTGAATGCACCGAAAAGCATTGCAACCACACATGCCACCAGAAACGCTACAATGATAGGCGCCTGCAGAGTTTCGGGGCGGGCATTTCCGCCGCACAGCACCCGCAGGATCACACTGCCCGAAATCGCGATCGCCGCGCCCACGCTGATATCCTGTCCGCCGGAAGCCGCCGTCACAAGTGTCATACCGATCGCCAGTATCGCCAATTCGGAACCGTTATTGATAATGTCAATAATAAATCCAGACAAAACCGGATTGCCCGCGCTGTTATAGCCAAACGTTATTTTAAAGAATGCAGGATCAGCGATCAGGTTAAAGACCGCCAACAGCAACAGCGCCGCAATCGGAATAAAGCACTGATTTCTAACAAGGTTTTTCAGGAAACCTGCACTCGATGTTTTTTCACTGTTTGCCATTTATTTGTCACCTCCCGCAATCGTATTCATAACCGTACCCTGGTTCAGATCTTCACCCGTAAGCTCACCCACTGCCTTGCGGTCACGCATGACGATCAGACGGGAACAGGTCCGCAGCATCTCGTCAAGCTCCGAAGAAATAAAGGTTACACTCATACCCTCGGATGCCAACTGCAGTACCAGTTTCTGGATATCAACCTTCGTACCCACGTCGATACCTCTGGTCGGCTCATCCAAAATCAAATATTCGGGATGGGTAAAGAGCCATCTTGCCAGAATCACCTTCTGTTGGTTACCACCGGAAAGCGACTTGATCGGCGTATCCTTGGATGCTGTCTTAATATTCAAAAGTTTTATGTACTCGTCTGCAACCTTATTGGCCTCTGCCTTAGAAAACGGTTTGAAAAATCCCCTTAATACCTGCTGTGCCAAAATAATATTGTCGCGCACGGACAGGTCTCCAACGATGCCGTCCACCTTACGGTCCTCCGGAAGATAGGCAATGCCGTTCTTCATGGCATCAAGCGGCTTCGCAATCTTTACGTCCTTGCCGTTCATCTTGACTTTTCCGCCGGTCACTCTGTCCGCGCCAAAAATCGCGCGCACACACTCGCTTCGTCCGGAGCCAAGAAGACCGGTGAAACCATTGACCTCACCTTTATTGATATGGAAGTCAAAAGGTTTGATACCCGCATTGCTGACAAGGCCTTCCGCCTCCAGTACAGGAGCGGTGCCTTTTTCCGCCTGATATGCCTTCGTCTCGCTCTTGATGTCGGAAAGGTCATCCACCTCTTTACCAAGCATCTTGGATACAAGCTGTACGCGGGGCAGCTTTTCAATCTCATACTCACCCACAAGCTTGCCGTCTCTCATAACGGTGATTCTGTCGCAGACCTCATATACCTGCTCCAAAAAGTGTGTTACGAAAATAATGCCTACGCCCTTGGCACGGAGATCCCGCATCAGCTTAAAGAGCTTTTCAACCTCCTGCTCATCCAGTGAGGAAGTCGGCTCATCCAGAATCAGAACCTTACATTCCATGTCAACCGCACGGGCAATGGCAATCATCTGCTGCACCGCCAGAGAACAGGTGCCAAGCTGCTGGGATGCCCTCGCAGGTATCTGCAGCGATTCCAGAATCCTATCCGTATCCGTGTTCATTTTTTTCCAGTTCTGCACCGTACCCTTGGTACGGGCAATAAACATATTCTCAGCCACGGTGAGGTTCGGGCAGAGCGTTATCTCCTGATACACGGTACTGATACCCATATTCTGCGCATCCTGGGGCGAATGAATCACTACCGGGCCCTCCGTGCCGTCCAAGAAGATGTCTCCGTCCTCTTTGCCGTAAACCCCGGTAAGAACCTTGATCAGCGTTGATTTTCCAGCGCCGTTCTCCCCCATCAGCGCATGAATTTCACCCTTGCGCAGTGTAAAGTCCACGCCCTGCAAGGCGTGCACTCCGGGGAAGATTTTGTGAATGCCTCTCATCTTCAATACAACATTTCCTTCCACTCTCAGGTCCACCTCCCAATATTTTATAGTTTTTTTCGTGCAAACGAGCGCGGGCAGGCTTTTTCGCTGCGCCGCGCTCGTCTCATACATTATAACATATTTTTTGTTGTGTTACAAAGTATTAGATTAAATTCCGTAGTTGTCTACGTCCTCCTGAGTAATGGTTTCTGCATCGAAGCCCTTCTCATCCATGATGATCACCTTCTCAGCAGGCGTACCGCCGCTCTCAAGGGTCTTGATAACCTCATCAATGTAAGAAGACTGGAAAGGATTACACTGTCCATCGTAATTCCAGTTGCCTGCAAGCAGCTCTTCAAGAGCCCACTTGTTGCAGTCAAAGCCCATTACGATAACGTCCTTGCCTACGCCGTGAGAGATGTTAGCTGCATCCAGAGCTGCAACTGCGCCCTTAGCCATATCGTCGTTCTCAGCGTAGATTACGTTGAACTCTTTACCGGAGCTGATTACAGACTGCACGATCTGCTGTGCATTCTCTGCGTTCCAGGAAGCGGTCTGCTGCTCAACCATGTTCCAGTTAGCCTCTGCAGCTACCTTCTCATCCAGAGCTTTGGTACGGCCCTGCTGTGCTGCGGAACCCATCTGGCCCTGAAGGTGGATGATATTGTAGGTCTCAAGATTCTGACCTGCAAGCCAATCTACTGCGGTCTGACCTTCCTTATCCATGTCGGACACGATAGATGCTGCGTAAAGACTGTCATCAGCGTCGATGGTACGGTCGAACAGGATAACCTGAACGCCCTGATCCTGCGCATCCTGTAAAACGGTATCCCAACCTGCGGTATCTGCTGCGGAGAGAAGCAGATAGTCAACGCCGTCCTGAATGAACTGCTGTGCTGCCTTCACCTGATCCTCATTTGCATTACCTACTGCAGGGTTACCATATGCAAAAGATGCGGAATAACCGTTCTCCTCGGTAAATGCTGCCTTCAGATCCGCGTCGTTCGCGGTACGATAACCGGACTCACTGGGATCGTTGTTGATGATACCAACAGTAATCAACTCGCCGTCTGCTGCAGGAGCCTCTGCCTCTGCTGCCGGTGCTTCCTCTGCTGCGGGTGCCTCTTCTGCTGCCGGTGCTTCCTCTGCTGCAGGAGCCTCTGCCTCTGCTGCCGGTGCCTCTGCCGCAGGTGCTGCTGCTTCCTCAGAAGCGCCGCCACAGCCTGCCAGAGTAGCCATAACCATAGCGCCTGTCAGTAATACTGCTAATTTTTTCTTCATTCTAGTTTCCTCCCTTTCATGGTTCGCTCCCATCACAAGTCTGCGGTGAGAGAACTATGTTTTTGAGATCGGGATTGTATGTTTCCCGTCCCTGAGAACACTTTAGCAAAATGCACGACCGGATTCAACACCCAAAATCATCCTTTTGTGCATTTTGGATGGGTTCAACAATACAAATTTGTGATATAATAAGAAAAAACAATACAAATTTTATTTTTGAGGGTATTTTTTTACGATTTGGTTCCTTTTTTATTGATTTTAACAATAGATTTTCCCATTTATGCCATATCCGTTTTATAGTAATTCTTATCAAATCACGAAATATAACGGTGTTTTTTTCCGCTCAGTGGTTTTTTATGAATAATTTTGAAGTAATTTGTAAACAAACCGTGAACAAAAAAAGGAGATTTTTTTACTATGAGCAAGTACGAAACACTTTCGGAACAACTTACGGAACAGATTCTCAAAAATCTGCAGCGGGGAATCACCGCGCTGCCCACCGAAGCGCAGATTGCCGCTCAGTACCGTGTCAGCCGCCAGACCGTGCGGGCAGCGCTCTCTCTTCTGCGCGAAAAGGGGCTGATCGAAAGCCGTCAGGGAAGCGGCTCCTACGCCACCGGGCTCTCCCCCTCCTCTTCCGGGAATGTAATCCCTATTCTGATCGCCAACAGCCAGGAATACATTTATCCTCATCTGCTCGCCGATATCCGTTCCGCTCTGGCTGAAAAAAATTATCAGCTGCAGATCCGTCCCACGGACAACGACCCTTTCACAGAACGGCAGATCCTGCTCTCTCTGTTGGATGCGCCTCCCCGCGGTCTGATCGTGGAGGGTTCTAAAAGCGCCCTTCCCACACCGAATGCGGATCTCTACGAAAAATTGAAAGCAGGCGGCACCCGTCTGCTCTTTCTTCATAATAAATATGACGCATTGGCCGAGGAGGTCTGCGTCAAGGATGACAACTACTACGGAGGCTATCTTCTGGCCGACCATCTTGCAGGGCTTGGCCACACCTCCATCGCCGGACTTTTCAAAGCGGACGACAAGCAGGGCCCGGAACGCTATCTTGGCGCGGTATCCTGTCTGCGCGATCTGGGATTGAAATTCCAAAGCTCCCACGTGGGTTGGTTTTTGTCCTCCGATGTGGAGGCATTGGAAAAGAAACAGGACACCCGTTTCCTTGCCGCCTTTGTCAAGGAATGTCTTTCCGGCTGTTCCGCCGTGATCTGCTATAACGACGAGATTGCCTACTGGCTGATGAAGGAACTTTCCTACGCCCACATGCAGGTTCCCCGGGACATCTCGATCGTCTGCTTCGACAACAGTTATCTGAGCGAGCTGAGCAAAGTCCGGATCACCACCATGACCCACAAACCGCACGAAATGGGACGCTGTGTGGCCGACACCATGGTTTGTTTACTGCAAGGAATCTCCGCAGTATCGCAGGAGCTCCCCTGGGAACTGGTGCGCAAAGAGAGCGACGGCCCTGCCCGCTCTTAAACTTTACCTCCCGTGCGGTACTCTCTTGGTGTACATCCCTGCGTTTTTTTAAAGACAAAGCTAAAGTAATGCGGATCCTTGTAGCCCACCTCCTGGGCGATCTCCCCGGTGTGCATCTGTGTCTGGCGCAAAAGCTTTTTTGCCTTTTCCATGCGTTTTCCCGTCACGTACTCCACGAAGGTCACCTGCATGGCCCGGGAGAAAATCGCGCTGAAATAGTTGGCGCTGACGTTCACTTCCCCCGCCACCAGATTCAGGGAAAGATTTTCCTGCGAATAGTTTTCTTCTATATAAGAGAGCGCTTTTTTCAGAATGCGCTCGCTCTGGTTGTCCGATTCCCTGTCCCGCAGTTCAAGGGCTTTCTCCACCAGGCCGCAGAAATATTCCTGTAATTCCTCCGCATCATACTGTCTCTCCGGTGTCAATCCCCTGCCATCCATAAGCTGTATCAGCTCCTCTTTCTCACAGCCAAGAGATTCCACGTAGGCAGCCGTCACAAAGTAGGCATGAATCGTCAGGTAATTACGAAACATAGCCGACTGCACCGCCTCTCCCAGAGAGAGCATATAGTTCTCCACGTAGTCTTCTACCTCATCCCTTACGCCCCGCAGCAGGAAATCCCGCATCATCTCCGAATCCACCTTTGCCAAATCAATATCCCCGATTCTGCCGCCCTCCTCCTTTCCGGGTACATGCAGGCTTACCGTCTCCCCGGTAAAGACGTGCTGCCCCGGCATCAAAAAGCGATAGGCAAAAAGATGGTTTGCATTGCTGTAACACTGCGCCAAAAGGCTCAGTCTCTCCACCGGTTCCCCTACAGCCACATACCAGTCCAGCATTTCCTGGGCCGGCCGGCAGATCCGTTCTACATTTTCCAGGCTTCTGGCCGTCAATTCCGGCATCTGTTCCACGCTGCCCTTGATCAGCACACCGTAGGTATTCACATTCCATCGGAAGACAAGATTCTCCGGATACCGCACAAAGTAATGTAAAAGCTCCTCCCGTTTTCTGGCAAAATCCTCGGATTCCATGCCCATATTCTCCCCGGTCTGCTTTTCCTGTAAATTAAACAACAAAATGTTGTAACAGGCCGCATTGATTTTGAGCGAGAGCTTGGCTGCCTCCTCATAGATATCCTGAACCGGCATGCGGCCCTCAAAAACTTTCACAAAAAAATCCGTTCTGGAAAACTGTTCGTACTCCCTGGCCTCGCTCTGGAACTTTTCCTGAAAGGTCTTCTGCTCCCGTTCATTCTCAATCTTTGTCTTAAGCTCCGCCAAGACCTTTTGCATAGCCGCCCTCGTAATGGGCTTTAACAGATACTGCTCCACGCCCACCTGAATCGCGCCTCTGGCATACTCAAAATCATCGTACCCGCTTATGATAATAATCTTCATGTCCGGGAACTCCTGATGCACCAGACGGCTCAGGGACAGCCCATCCATAAAGGGCATTTTGATATCTGTGAGCAGGACATCCGGCTTCATCTTCTGTATGAGAGGAAGGGCCATCTCCCCATCGCTGGCCTCCCCCACAAACTCATACCCATACTGCTGCCACGGAATATTATCTCTAAGCCCTTCCCTGACAATGCTCTCATCCTCAACCAGAAACACTTTCAGCATTTGCTTCTCCCTTCTAATAACTTCTCTCGTCCAAAACTTCCTGCGTCACGTTCTCCATTGTGAAAACGTCCTCTTCCACATAATACTGTTTTTCGACCGATTCCCCTGCTTCCAACATGTCGATCACCCGCAGCAGGTACTCTCCCTGATTGGGATTACATTCAATATCAACGTTAATCGTCCCTTCCGCCACCATCTCCAGCGCGCCCTCTACCGCATCGAAAGAGATAATCATGATATCGCCGTCCACACCCACCGTCCGCCCGGATTCCCGAATCGCCTCAATGGCCCCAAAAGTCATATCGTCATTTTGGGACACCACCACGTCGATGCTCGGGTACTTGTTCAAAAATCCGCGCATCACTTCCTTCCCCTTGGTGGAAGTAAACTCCGCGCACTTCTGTTCCAGAATATTCCAGTTTGCATGCTCACGGGCGACAGAGTCAAAGCCCACCGTCCGCCCAAGCTGCGAAGAGGAACCCTCCGTTCCTGCAAGCACCACGATGTTGACGGATTCCTGGGCATCCCCCCTCTTTCTGAGCTCCTGTTCCAACCAGTGCCCGGCCTTTTCGCCCTCTTCCTCAAAATTACTGCCCACACAGGTCACATACAAACTCTCATCTTCCACATCCACGCTTCTGTCCATGAGGATAACGGGAATTTCCGCTTCCTTCGCTTCCTGCAGCACAGTGTCCCAACCGGTCTCCACCACGGGCGAAAAGATAATGTAATCCACCCTCTGGGAGATAAAGCTTCTGATCGCCTTGAGCTGATTTTCCTGCCGCTGTCTGGCGTTATTATAAACCAAAAAATAACCGTTCTCCTTCGTAAAGGCATTCTGCACCGATTCCGTATTGGCAGTCCGGAATCCCGATTCACTGCCAAGCTGTGACACGCCCACCACAATCCGGTTGTCTTTCTCCACCTGCGTCATTTCCTCAACATCCGTAAAAAGCCTGCTGCCAAATATCATAAGCATCAAGACCAATACAAGGAGTATTCCGGCCATTACGGCGCCATAAGATCTTTTACGAAACATGTCATTCCTCCTTTTCCTCCGTATACGGAACCGCCGGTATCATAATCTCCACGCATGTGCCCTTTCCTTTGGCGGAAGTAATCTGCATACCGTACTCCGTCCCGAAATTCATACGGATTCTCTCGTTGACATTGGCCAGGCCAAACCCCTTCTCCGTCTCTTTGCACGGCTTTTTGATCTCCTCCTGCAGCTTGTAAAGTTCCTCCTCCTCCATGCCGACGCCGTTATCCTCCACGGTAAACCGTATCTCATCCCCACAGAGCCTGCCGGTTACAAGAATATTTCCTTTCGCCCGCTTATATTTAATACCATGGTAAAGAGAATTTTCTACCAGCGGCTGAAGCGTCAGCTTTAAAATCTGATACCGGTAAAGCTCAGGATCAATTTGAATCTCATACTCCAAAATATCCCGATAACGCATCTGCTGAATTTCCAGATAACTTTTAATATGAAGTTCTTCTTCCTGAATGGTAATATATTCCTTTCCCTTGCTGAGTACCAGGCGGAAAAATTCCGACAAAGACATTACCATATTTACCGCCTGATCAGAATCCTTTCCCTCGATCAGCCACACGATGGTATCCAACGTATTGTACAGAAAATGGGGATTAATCTGCTCCTGCAAAAGCCGCAGGTCCGCCTTTCGCATTTTTCTTTCATCTTCCTTGATCTTTGTCACCAACCCCTCAAGGCTCTCGGTCATACCGTTTACGCTTTCCGCCAAAACAGCCACCTCGTCCTGCGATTCCACTTTAGCCCTGACAGAGAAATCTCCCTTGGCAACCTGCTCCGTCACTTTGGACAGTTCCTTGATGGGTCTTGTAATATCCATCACAATCATGACAATCAAAATCATGACCAACAATATTAAAAAGATAAGCATCCCGCCGCAAAAAAGGGTAAAACTGTGCACTTTCACATTCAGTTGGCTCGTCAGATGCTCCATGCTTTTGGTCTGATAATAGATATAATACTGGATATTATCCTGAATCAGCTCCGTTAAAATATAAATGTTATCCTCAAGCATCACAATATTGGTGTCATAGCCCACATCCGTTTCCAAATTCATCCGAATATCATCCACGCGGTTTTCCAACGTGTCAATGTTTCGTAACAGAATCTGTAATCTGACACGGCTTTCCCCATCCGTCGTAATGCTCATAAGATTGCCAAACTCATCCCGAAGTTCATGCAAAAGCACGTACGGGTCCACCAGACTTCCATCGCTTCCCACAGTATCAAAAGTAACGGCACCCACCACAAGCTTGTAAAGGCTTTCGTCCATCTCCTCTTTAAAATTCAGGTTATAGTTATTCGCAACGGTCAGGTTGTCCACAATGGCTTCATAGGCTCCGCTGTAATTGTGCAGTGCATAAACCAGATAGAGGGACATCACCAGAAACGGGAGCCCGACCGCTATAGACAGCAAAATCAATTTATACTTGATGGAATATTTTACAATTGCAGGCTGCATATACTTTTCTCCTCCGTTTTCCATTTTACCAATTTTCTGGCAAAAGATAAAGCGTTTGCAATCTTTTCCATTAGGGTGTAATATAAGTGTGGATATTTTTTTAAAAATATAAGCGAAAGAATATGATTGATGAAAGAACACTCCGTTTTATCCACCATTTATGAGAATATCTGCCGGGATACCGGAAAGCAAAACGAATCCGCCAAGCTGATTGTCGTGGTTCGTCTGTTGACTCTCGCTATGCTGATTCATTCCTTTGTCTGCTGTATCCTTGTCTCTCTCACGGCACACACGGGAGCCCTTGCTTTTTCCCTGATATCTCCCGTTTTATTTTTGGCTATTTTTGTGTTGTCGTACCGCTGCAGCACATTTACCTCCTACTGCATTTTGAATGTCTGCATTTTATTTTGGAGCGTTATGAATGTCTACTATTTCGGTTGGAATATCGGCATTCAGCACTTTTTGCTCGTTCTGTTGGTCTTTGTCTTTTTTTCCAAGTACAAGCATGCGGGCGCCAAGATTCTCTACGTATCATTTTTATTTATCCTGCGTCTGATTTTGTATTATTACTGCCGGTCCCATGAACCCCTCACAGTTCTCGGAACCGAATTAAACAATGCCCTGCAGATGGTCAATACATTCTTTGTCTTCCTTTCTCTTGGACTGGTTGCTTACCTGTTCAGCTCCACCACGCAGGAAATGGAAGGAAAGCTGATCGAATACAACCGAAAACTGATGAAGCAGGCCAACACCGATACGCTGACCGGCCTTTACAACCGTCGGCGCACCATGGAGTATCTGGAATCGCTTCTTAAAAACGCAGAGTCGCAGATCAGTATCTGTCTGTGTGATATTGACCATTTCAAGCGCGTCAACGACACCTATGGCCATGATGTCGGCGATGTAGTTCTGACTACGATCTCTAATACTTTTCGCAAGAGACTGCCTCCCGATACCTTTGTCTCCCGTTGGGGCGGCGAAGAGTTTCTCCTGATTTTTCCGCGCCTGAACGGAGACGAAGCGGGAACCGCATTGGAGATACTCCGCCGCAGCATCAGAGAGCTTGTCTTCGACGGCGGCACGGAAAAGTTCACCGTCTCACTGACTTATGGACTGGTAGAATACGACTTTCACAGCGATATTACCACGATCTTAAAAGAAGCGGATGAAAAACTTTATATTGGCAAGGAAAGTGGACGTGACCGGGTCGTTTATTGATCCGGTCATTATTTATGCCCTCCGCTCATATAGTAATACAAATCTCTTTATGTAGGTGTATCCTTGAAAAAGTCCCTCTCTCTTCGGCAATGGAGCCTTGCCCTCACTCTCTTTACTCTCTTAAGCGTCCTCACGCTTCACTGGTACGGCCGTACCCATCAGGACGCAAAATTTCTCGCATTCACAGAGGATTTTTTTCTGGACGAGGTGCAGGCAAATCCCATTCACTTTCACTATACCATAGATGATCCGTCCGCCTACGGCGTTGACGAGTCATCGCTTACCCTTCCTGTTTATCAGCCCGGAGCCGCCGCAAATGACGCCTCCTCGCTTGCCCTGACAAGAAAATATCTGGGCAGCATCAACCCTGAAAGCCTCAATGAAGAAAACCAAAAGCTCTATGACCTTTTGGATCGTTACCTTGCGGCTGCCGCCGGCACCGCTGCCTATCCCTATCTTGCCGAACCCCTCTCCCCCTCCTCCGGTGTTTCCTCGGAGCTGCCTATTTTGTTCTCCGAATATCGGTTGGACGACAAGACCGACATAGAAAACTATCTGTCAATCCTGACACAGATTCCCGCCTATTTTGACGGCCTTCTGCTCTATGAGCAGGAAAAGGCGCAGGCCGGACTTTTCATGTCAGACACAACCGCAGACCGGGTTATTTCGCAGTGCACCGATCTGTTAAACCCTTCCGCCCTGGAAGACGGCACGCATTTTTTGCTTCTCACATTTGAAGACCGCTTACAGCGATTGGTCAACGAAAATATTTTGACCGCCGAAGAGGCCGCTGCCTACGCCTCCGAGCACGACCGTCTTCTCACCACGTTAGTTGCTCCCGCATACGATCACCTTGCCGATGGCCTGACCTTATTAAAGGGAAGCGGCAAAGAAACCTGTGGGTTGGCGGGACAGGAAAACGGCAGGGACTACTACCGGGCTTTGGTTCGCCTGCGCACCGGGTCCTACCGAGACATCACGGAGATCAAACAGCTGTTAGCCCAGGACCTGCGTTTCAATTACGAATCCCTATTGGCGCTCCTCTATGCTAACCCTGACCTGAAAAATATGATTTCCGAAAACCCTTCCCTTTTACCGGAAATGACACCGGAAGAAGTTCTCTCCAATTTGCAGGAAGAAATCGGCGAAGAATATCCTCCTATTCCTGCCGGCAGGGACAATGCGCCCATCCGCTCCACCATCAAATATGTGGATGCCAGTCTGGAAGCATACAGCGCGCCCGCCTTTTATATGATGCCGCCCATTGACAACATCTGCGAAAACCTGATCTACCTAAACGCCAGAGACACTCAGGATGACCTCGCCCTCTACACCACATTGGCCCACGAAGGCTATCCCGGCCATCTTTATCAAACCGTATACAGCAAACGCTATCAGGAGCAGGAACACCTTCTTCCCATGGGAAGCGTACTCTATTATGGCGGTTTTGTGGAGGGTTGGGCAATGTATGTAGAATTGGCCTCCTACGACAAGGCTATCGAGCTTGCGGCTGATGCCCATCCCGAAGCGGCTGCTTACTATCAGGTGTGCCGTCTGGACCGGCAGTTCCGGCTTGGCCTCTACTCTCTTTTGGACATTGCTATCCACTATGATAACGCTTCTTTTGAGGATGTGCAGAAACTCTGCTCCTGCCTTGGCATAAACGACAGCGCGGGGCTTATGTCCCTCTACCAATATATTGCGGAAGAACCCTGCAACTATCTAAAATACTATCTGGGATATTTGGAAATTTTGGAATTAAAAAGACAGGCGGCCGTCCTCTGGTCTGATACCGCCTCAGTGACCGCCACCTATGATAACGCTGATTTTTTATACCGTTTTCATACTTTCCTGCTGCAAAACGGCCCCGCCGACTATCGGACATTGGCAAAACGGTTAGCCGTCTGGGAAGATCAAGACACCTCTCTAAAAAACCGTGTCAGTTTTAACAGCGCATTTTCCAATGCGCCCTGTTCTTCCTCCGTGAGTCCCTTCAGAACCGCTTCAATCATCTCCTCGTGGAATTTGCGGTGATGAAGATACGCCTTTTGCCCTTTCTCCGAAAGAGAAATCAACACAACCCGCCTGTCCTCCTCACTGCGGGTTCTGTTGACATATCCTTTTTTTACCAAACTATTGACTGATATAGTCAGCGTTCCTGTGGTAACTTCCAGTTCTCTCGCCACACTGGTCATATTTTTTGCGCCTTCCGGACCGATCGCCTCCATGACGTGCATATCGTTTGATGTCATATCCTGGTATTCTTCCGTTCGGACCGCCCGCTCCTCCAACGTATTGATATCCCGGAAAAGCCTGACCAATACTTCGTTCAATGTATTGTTGATGTTCATTTCAGCCTCCATGTCAGAACAGCATACTATGAAATCCAGTGTAACAAAAAATAGTTTGAAAGTCAAACTTTTTAATTTTCCACAGCGTGCCTCGGGGAGTCTAAAGTACTAATTATAAAATCGTAGTTTATAATTTCTTTCGTTTTTCTTTCGAATTTTGACACATCCCATTCACAAATGACCTGTATAGTAATAATTGTAGTTAAGACAGAGCCGGATCAAAATATTCGGCCCGCAGGAATTACATACTAAGATTCTTTAGCGGTGGTTATACTACACTTACAATGAAGTCGCCGGTGCTGATTCGGTGCCGACCGGCTTCGACTAATCATAACAGCGCGTTTTACCAAACGCCTGTTGACATATATTTGAACCAACATTTCTATCCTTCTCACACACAGGAAACGGCGCCCCATAAGGAGCGCCGTTTCTGCTATTGGTTTCTGCTATTGTCTTCCTGTTTTTTATCCGCATATCTTCCCCGCAAGCACAACGCTCGCCGCAATCCCTGCAAAGGTAGCAAGCAGCGCCCCCTTTAACGTATAGCGCGTTTTGCTGACCTTTGCCGCAAGAAAGTAAACGCTCATCGTATAAAAGATCGTCTCCGTACAGCTCATCATAATGGAAGTCGTAAGACCGATCAGGGAATCCGGCCCATGGTTTTTAAAAATATCAAGTACCAGTCCCGTCGCCGCCGAGGAGGAAAACATCTTCACAAACATTAACGGCACAAGCTCCGGAGAAAAGCCAAGTTTTTTTGCCACACCGCCAAACAATCCTCCCACATATTCCAGAAATCCCGAAGCCCGCAGAACTCCTACAGCCACCATAAGTCCGATCAGGGTTGGCATAATTTGTATTACCGTGTGAAACCCATCCTTTGCGCCTCTGATAAAATCCTCGTACACGTTACAGCGGTTGGAGATGCCGTAAGCCACAATATAAAAAAGGATGACCGGTATAATAATATTGGAAATATTGGATAAGACAGCCGCCATAAATACGCTCACGAAATGCTTTTATAAAATCTATGCGGGAAAAATCAGGTTTATCCCTTGCCGTGATTCAAAAAATTGCATCTGTCACATTGATAAATCTCACAAATACTGCTACCATAAAAAGGAATCTTAAAACGGAAAGGCGGATATTATGAACCATCTAAAAAAATATGCTTTAAAAGACATTCCCCACTACAAAGTTCACGGCCGCACCGTTCCCGGTGCCTGCCCCCTGCCTCTTTTTTTCAGCGGAAGCGCCGTTGAGCTGAATGTATCCGGTGCGGAGCTGTGGGCCGATCTGGAAGTGAGTTGGGAAAATCTGGAAATGTGGGTTACGGTTGAAGTCAATGGGGAACTCTTGAGCCGCCAGATGTTCATGCCGGGAACCTGTTCTCTGTGTCTGTTTCGGGGTATGAATCCGGAAACGGTTAAAAATGTGCGTCTTACAAGAGAATTGCAGGCCATGACAGAAGACGAAGATTGCTGCCTCCTCGTCCACGGCTTTCAGACAGACGGCTGCTTCCATCCTGTGCCGAAAGGAAAATATACGCTGGAGTTTGTGGGCGACAGTATCACTTCAGGCGAGGGCACCTACGGCGCTGTGGGCGAGGCTGATTGGATTCCCATGTACATGAGCTACAGCCGCGATTACGCCAAAATGACGGCCGAAGCCCTCGGCGCAGATGCCTTTCTCATCTCCAAAGGCGGTTGGGGCGTTCTTTGCGGATGGGACAACAATCCGCACTCCAACATCCCCTCCCGTTACGAGCAGCTATGCGGCCTCTGCTGCGGAAAAAGAAATGAGAGCCTGGGCGCTTTTGCCCCCTATGATTTTTCCACAAGAAAAACAGATGCCGTGATTGTCAATCTGGGCACAAACGATGCCTCCGCCTTTCAGCAGCCGGCATGGCACGATCCCGCCACAGGTGAGACCTTTAAGCAGCATCTGAACCCGGACGGCACCTTTTTTGAAGATGACCTGAATCGCTTTAAAAAAGCCGTTGTCTCCTTTCTGGAAATGCTGCGCAGGCATAATCCCCATGCACATATCGTCTGGTGCTACGGTATGTTGGGCTATGACCTGACCACGGCCATAACCGATGCCATCAACCGTTACACCGCAAAAAGCGGCGACCACAATCTGGTCTTTTTACAGCTCCCCAACACAACGGCGGAGACGGTGGGTTCCAATGAACATCCCGGCGTGCTCTCGCACCAGAGGGCGGCGCGGGTGCTGACCGAATACTTGCAGGACTATTTTTCCAAGCTTTAAAACGATCCGTAAAAAAACAGCATTTCGGCATTCCTATACAGATTCGCCAAAATGCTGTTTTTACTTTTCTATTTACCGAAAGTCTATCTCTCCAGTTCCATCAGCCCTAACTTCAGCGCTCCCATAATACCCTGCTTGTCATCCAGGCTCTGTACCACGATATAGCTGTCCAGATCCTCCAACTCTTTCGTCTTGATATAGCCGTTTAACAGCGTCTTAAATTTCTCCCGCACCAACTTTAACAGCTGCGTCTGGTGCATGACACCGCCGCCCAAAATGATACGCTGCGGCGAAACAAGCACGGTGTAATCCACAAGCGCCTGCGCAATATACTCTGCCTCCATCTCCCAGACCTCCGGTCTGTCGGCCAGTTCAATGGCCTTTTTCCCCCATCTGCCCTCGATGGCCGGCCCCGCCGCAAGCCCTTCCATACAATTTTTGTGGAAAGGGCAGAATCCCTCGTAGGTATCATTCGGAAGTTTATTCAAAAGAATATGTCCTCCCTCCGGATGCATCATGCCATGCAATAAGTTTCCATCCACGATCACGCCTACGCCAACACCGGTGCCAATGGTGATATAAATGCAGCTATGCAGCCCCTTTGCAATGCCCCACGTATATTCTCCAAGCGCAGAGCCATTGACATCCGTATCAAATCCGACAGGCACGCCGAGCTCTCTTCGAAACGCCCCCACCATATCAAAATTCTGCCATGCCAGCTTCGGTGTGGTCGTGATATACCCGTAGGTCTCAGAGTCCCGATTTACATCGATCGGACCAAAGCATCCGATACCAAGCGCCTCTATTTCCTTTCCCTTAAAAAAGGAAAGTAATTTTGGTATGGTAATCTCCGGCGTCTCAGTGGGGATAGAAATCTGCTCCGCAATCTCGCCGTTTTCGTTGCCGATGGCGCACACCATCTTTGTGCCGCCCGCCTCCAATGCTCCTAAAATCATATAAACCCTCCTTTATTTTTTTAATGTTCAGCCCCGCCCATTCGCAAAAACGCGCTTTGCGCTTCTTCGCTGCTTTGGCCAAACGGTTATCCCACAATCTCCCGCGCGACGAACACACCACTGGCAGACGCATGGGACAGGGAATGCGTCACCCCGCTGCCGTCTCCGATAATGTAAAGACCCTTGTGTTTCGTTTCCAGATGTTCGTCTATCTCCACTTCCATATTATAAAACTTCACTTCCACACCGTAGAGAAGTGTGTCGTCATTGGCCGTCCCCGGCGCAATCTTGTCAAGCGCATAAATCATCTCAATAATGCCGTCCAAAATCCGCTTCGGAAGCACCAGACTCAAATCTCCCGGTGTCGCCGCAAGGGTCGGCTCGATCAAGCCCTCCGCAATCCTCTTCGCGTTGCTCCTTCTTCCCCGTACCAGATCGCCGAACCGTTGGACGATCACGCCGCCGCCAAGCATATTGGAAAGCCTCGCAATGCTCTCCCCATAACCGTTGCTGTCCTTAAAAGGCTCTGAAAAATGCTTCGCCACAAGAAGCGCAAAGTTTGTGTTTTCCGTCTGTTTCTCCGCTCCCTCATAGCTGTGTCCGTTCACCGTCACAATGCCGTTGGTGTTCTCATTTACCACAATCCCGTGGGGGTTCATACAGAAGGTCCTCACATTGTCCTCAAACTTCTCCGTGCGGTAAACAATCTTGCTCTCATAAAGCTCATCCGTCAGATGGGAAAAAATCACCGCCGGAATCTCCACACGCACACCGATATCCACACGGTTCGATTTTGTGTTGATGGCAAGTTCCCCGCAGACCTTCTCCATCCACTTGCTCCCGCTTCGACCCACAGATATCACGCATTTGTCACATTCGTAAGATTCCTTTTGCGCGTGTACAAGATAACCGTCCTGTGTCCGCTCCACCGACTGAATGGGCGTATCAAAATAAAAGGTTACCTTATCCTTAAGCTCCGCATAGAGATTTTCCAACACCACATAGTTAATATCCGTCCCCAGATGCCGCACGGAGGCATCCAACAGATTCAAATTATTTTGCAGGCACAGCTTCTTAAAATGGGTGCCCGCCGTGGAGTAAAGCTTCGTCCCCTCGCCGCCGTATTTCATATTGATTTCATCCACATAGCGCATCAGCTCGATGGCCTGCTTCTTCCCCACATACTCGTACAGCGTACCGCCGAAATCATTGGTAATATTGTACTTCCCGTCGGAAAAGGCGCCCGCGCCGCCAAACCCGCTCATAATCGAACAGCTCGGACACTTAACGCAGGATTTTACCTTCTCGCCGTCTATGGGACAATGGCGCTTGTCTAACGCATGTCCGGCCTCAAATACCGCTATTTTCAAATCCGCCCTTTTACGCGTCATTTCATAGGCTGAATAAATGCCGCCCGGTCCCGCACCGATAATGATTACGTCATATTTCATAGATAACGCCCTCCGTCTTTATCTTTTCTTCCTTCCGGCAATATACCAAATTCCCGTCACCGTCACGATCAAAGCCATTACGACAATGACCGTTGCGGCTGCATTTCTTGCCTTGCTGTTCTGGGCTGCCTCCTTCTGCTGTTTCCCCTCATCCGCCTTCTCCCAGTCAATATAAGCGATTGCACAGGGAGAAAACCGATCGGTGGAAAAAGTGATGGTCTCCGGATTCTCGTCCTCATCCAAAAGCTGCGCAAGCTCCACGCTCCCATCTTTCCCTGTATGAAGGCCTAAAATATAAAACTTCCTGTCCTGCTCCTGTAAGGGTTTCGGAACATGAATCACCACTTTTAACGCTTCTGCAAGTTCCGAGATATTCTGTCTCTCTTCCCCTTTCGTCTCCTTCAAAGTGATCTCAAAATGGCGTCCAATCGTCATGCCGGGAAGTTTTCTTTCCTCAAAGGCATCTTTGATCTCCTGCGAGACTTTCCCCTCCATGTCCCTGATAGAAAGGTCTATTTCCACCGGCAGATCACCCTGCAGCATGGAGAGCTTTTCCTCCCCGCTCAACAGCTGCCCCGCCGCCGATTCCAAACCGAAAACGCCGAAATTTTCCTGTCGGCCATCCGCGAAATCATTGTGGACAGCCATCTGCAGATCTCCGGTTTTCAACGCTCCCTCCATCAGATCGCCGTCCTTTTTTTCCGCAATCAAACGCTTTGCCTCCTCAGGGGAAATATGGAGCGCGGCCAGTGTTCCCGTCAGCTCTTCCTCCTCTTTTGCGCTGTCCTTCCGATCCGGCTCTTCTTTCTCCAAAGTGTCCTTCTTCTGCGGATCGTCATCGGTATCCGTTCTGTCTTTTTCGTTCTTTTTATCCGGCTCGTTTTTCTGATCGTCCTTCTTTGTCTGATCCGCCTTTCCGGTTTCCGGATCGTCCTGTTTTGGCGCTTCCACAAAATCCGCGGAAATGGTATGGTCTCCTCTCACATTAGAAAAATTGAAAGAAGCCGTTTTCCCCACCTCCGCGCCATCCACATACACAGTGCGAATGGCATAGCCGCTTTTGGGTGTAATCGTATACATCACTGCCGCACCCTCCTTGACGGTGGTTTTGCCTTCCGGCGTAATCGTCCCGTTGGCCGAGGACACGGCAGCGGTAATGGTATAGGTCTGCGCTTCTTTCTTTTTAAAGACCGCGGTAAACGTTCTGTCACCTGTAACCTTTTCAACCTGCATCCGGCTGTCCCGGCTCACGGTATTTCCGTTTTCCGTCCAACCTTCAAACTGATATCCCTCCTTTGGAAAAGCCTCCAATGTAGTGCCTTCTCCATACTTTACCGTTCTGCTCTCCGTCGCTGTCCCGGCATTGCCGTCGTTTACATTGACCGTAATCCGGCAGTCGATGGGTTTAAATTCCGCCACATAAGTTGCGTCGCCGCGTATATTGTCCACGACATACCGGGCATCCTGAGACACCCTGTTATTGTCAAGCAGCCATCCCTCAAAGGTATAGCCCTCGTTCGGTGATGCGGAAATCACAACATAACCGCCCTCATTGACGGTGCCGCTTCCATAAACCTTTCCGCCATTTTCCGGGGAGGCCTGTAGCTGTATGTTGTAGGTTGACGCCTGTATGTACACTAAGGCCGTGGCGCTATAATTGCTGTCCTGCCTAGAGACCGCCTTTACCACCAACGAAGAAGCCGTCTCATCCGAAGACACATTCAAAATGCCGTTTCCGTCGATAAACGTATTGCCGCTGCTCTGTCCGGAAACACTCCACGCCACCTCTTTGCTGTAATTGTTCGCCCCGGTCACGGAAGCCGTAAAGGCACAGGTCGCATTTTTAGAAACAACGGCCGTTCCCGGAGAAATGCTGACCGATGTAACTGTTGGCCTTCCTTCTTCCACGGGAAAAGCACCCGCGCCGATTTCCGCTGCACGGCAGGGAAAAGCCGCTGATAAAAACAGTTGGATCATACAAATATAAGCGCCAATTCTGTATACGATTCTACGTCTCATATTTCCCGTCCTTTGCGTTCCCGCTTGTTTTCATACATTCTTTCGTCCGCTTCCCTCAGCGCCTCCTGATAATCATTTTTTCCTTTCATCAGTCCGTAGCCGAGAGAAAATTGAAGTTTGACTGTAACATCGTCATGTAAGGTCACTGTCCTTTGATCCTGAATACCCGCAAGATTTTTAATCGCGGCTTCCAGTTGGGCTTCCTCGTCGTAATGATACAAAAGCAGCACAAACTCATCGCCGCCCATTCTGGCAGCCACGCAATTTTCTGTCTCCAAACCGGCAATAAGCTCTGCAATCGACTTCAGGTATATATCTCCCATATCATGGCCGTAAGTGTCGTTAATGACCTTCAAATTATCTGCATCTATCATAACAACCGCGCCACAGCCAAACTCATCCGGTTTCTCAAACAGCTCGGAAATTTTCTGTTCCATTCCACGGCGGTTATACAAACCTGTCAGCAAATCCATATCTCGCTCCGCCTCGATCTTTTTACGTTTCCTGACGCTCTCTGTCACGTCAATCACAACGCCAAACACCTCTTGGCTGTCTCGAATCTCTTCCAATTTGACATATCGGTCCTTGACACCGAAGATATCCGCCTCTCCCGCTGCGGGATTCTTCCGGATGTCCTCTATGAGCCGTTGAAAACGCCCCACATCCGAACCCAGACACTGCGTTTCCTCCTCGTCAAGCGCCAGAATCCTCGGTATATACTCGGTAAACCACACGCGCCGCATATGGTCACTATATTCATACACACCGATATACATATTGGTCTTTCGCAAAACATAAGACATTTTCCGATTGCTGTCCAGAAGACTCTGTTTCATGGTATTAATATAGCTGCTCAACTTGGCAAACTCCACACTGCTTTGAATGTCGATCACTTCATCGAGATCGCCCTCCGCTATCTTGCCCAGTTTTTCATTGATGGCCTCAATACCGTCCACTACATACCTGTTCATATATCTGGTAACTGCAAAATTCAAAGCGGCAGCAATCGCCGCCAAACAGATCGCAAGCACAATGGTGGTCTCCGGAATCCGTTGGTACAGATCACGGCTTGCAACCACACGTCCTATATAGGTATCGCCCGTCCGCTGAAAGACGCAATAGGCATTCCTTCCGCCCACAATCGCGTGAAAGCCCTTTTCATACTCCGAAAAGGATTTTGCGTCCAAACCAATTTCCGTCAAATTTTGTCCCACACAATCCAAGTCCGTGGAGCCGACAATCCGTCCGCTCGCTATATCTATCGCATAATAATCTGCCTCCAGATTCACCCGAAACTGAGAAAACAGATAGGATAATTCATTCTTTTCCGTGGCTTTCATAATATTGACAGGCTCCATTCCCACCTGCACAATGAACTCCCCGTTTTCACTCCAAAGCGCCGAATACTGCATCATTTTTTCCTCTGCGGTATTCGGTGTGATTTCCTGAACCAACTTCAGGGAATGGTCTGTCAGCATCGGCTTAAAGAACGCCATCTGTTCGCCCGAATCGAATGTGAAATCATAATACTCCGGATGGGTTCCCGCATAAATACGCCCCGTTTCATCAAAGATATGAATTTCATCCACGCCGGTCAGCCGTGCAATATTTCTCAGCTCCTCCACACTGTCCAACACGGAAGGATCTTTTCGGATGATATAGGCAATCGCCTCCGCATTACAAAGACAGGTCTCGCTGTACTGCGCCACAACTTCTTCGATTTCCTCCTGATTAGCCGCCAGCATCTGCTCAATCTGCTGAAAAGTCCTCACTGCATTTTCATAGGCCTGTCTCTGTTCAATCACTACCTGAACATATACAATCACATTTAATATCAGCACTGCCAAAATAACGGTAAGCAGTCGCATATATTGGCTGATCGCCTGTCTAAGCGTCTTCAAAACTTCTGTCTTCCCTTTTGTCCGTCCACCTGATTTCATTCTATTTTACCATTTTGTCTTTCTATGTGGCAAGCGCTTCCTCGCCAAAACCGCTTTCACATACATCGCAGTAAAAATTCTGTGCCGCTCACAACCTGTTCGGAGATCAGCAGGAGTTTGCTTTTTAAAAACGGGGAAAGCGCCGCCCTTGCCGCCTGTGTATCATAAACTTCATTCTGCCCGTCGGCAAATACAAGGATGACTTTACTTCTCGCATGAAATTTTTTTAAATAGGCAAAGAGATCCTCATAATATTTTTTACAGGGAGCGTTTTGATATTCACGAAAAGCGCCGCCCGTCATAAGCATTGCCATCGGCGCCACTTCCGACTTGATCTCCTGACCCCAGAAGACCAGATTCAAACGTACATTCCTGAAAATCTCATTTCCCCTTTTCATGGCCCGCACCACGGCCGCCACCGCGGCCGTATAGTCTTTTGATTCCAGAGAGGTGTCAATCACAATCGTCATCTCCAGATTGCCGCCCCGATAATTTCCGGGAACGTGCAAGATTGCGTCCACTCTCTTTGCAATTTGTAATGCGCCTGTCTCCGTAAGTTCCATCGTATCCCTCTCTCCACGCCTTACCAATACATCTATTTTACCACAAATTGCATCTTTCGGAAAACTTTTACGCCGCTCTCCATCCACATAAAAAAGCTGCGGCCAAACGGGCCGCAACTTTACGATTTCCACAGGGCATTTGTAACGGATTCTAATTAATACCCGTTATTCCCAACTTTCCGTCTACGGACTTGAATATGATATTCGGCGTTGCATCTCCCATGATGACTCCCGCCATCGTTTCCTCCAGCGTCGATGCGTCCACCGCCTCAATGACCGCGCATCTTTGTTCCGTAAAAATATCGTCGCCGTTCAGCTTAAGAAAGTCGTCCTTGCTTTCAATCACTTCACCGTTTACCGCAAGCGGATAAGCACACAGCTCTGCGAGCGCCTCCAGATCTTTATCCGCCATCGCCGTTTTAATCTGCTGTGCAAAGGCGGCACTGTCCCCGCTTTCTGTTTTCTCCTCCAGGTCCGCGGCAGCGTTATTTTTCTCTTCCACTTCACTCTCCGTCTGGCTGCTCTGTCCCTGAGCCTCCGCCGCTGTCTGAGCCTTCTCTTCTCCGCCGCATCCCATGCAGGCAATAGCTATCACGCCTGCCGCTAATAATAATTTCCACTTTTTCATCCTTTTCCCTCCCGGTTCGTTTATTCTCTATCAAGCTTATCCTGACGGTATTTTTGCGTCAATTTCTCTTCTTCGCATTTTACTACCGATTCTTCACGCTCCACCCCAAACTTCCATCAAATATGCGGTTGTTAAACCACCCTTTACTCGGTATAATTTTAATGATAGTTTTACATGCCGGCCGTCGTTTATTTGAAGCTTTGGCCAAAACGAAGGGAAACATAAGGTACTATGAGAATAACCGTTTGCGACGACAGTATTAAGGATTTACTTGACATAGAAAAATTACTGTTAAAATATAAAACCCGATATCCGGATCACACTTTTGAACTGGAAAAATACTCAGACCCATCCCGGTTATTTCACAAAATTATGGATGGGAAATTGACCGATGTTTATATTTTGGATATGCTCATGCCCAAACGGACAGGTATTGACCTTGGACGGCAAATCAGAAAGACCGGCAGCGACAATGTAATTATCTACATAACCTCTTCCGAGGACTATGCCCTGGATGCCTATGATGTCCATGCGGCGAGATATCTCCTCAAACCGGTTAGTGAAAGCAGGCTTTTTGAGGCGCTTGATTATGCGTTCTCCTTTGCAAAAGCAAAAACAGAACCTGCTTATATCATCAAAACAAAAAACGGCTTACAACCGGCCGCTTACTCTAAGATCGAATATATTGAGAACAGCGGCCGGAAACTGGAAATACATCTGTCTGACGGCAGTCTGATGAAAAGCCTTTTTATCAGAACGTCTTTTGAAGAAGAGATAAAGGAACTCACGAATCACAGAAAATTTTTACAGATTCACAAATCCTTTCTCGTTAATCTTGATTACGTGAAGCAGTTGACCGCAGACAGCGTCATTATGAATTCCGGAAAACAGCTTCCCGTCAGCCGGGCAAAGGCCCAAAAGGCCAAGCGGGAATATCTCCTATTTGTCTCGGAAAATGTTGGCAGGTGAACGAAATGGTCTATGTGAAAAATATATCCTATTTATTGAGTCATATTTTCTTTTTGGTATTCATTTGTCTGTTCATACCGCATCGCTTTTCCAAGAGAAAAACCTTTCACGTTTGCTTTCTCTCCTGCATGCTGATGATCTTAATGGATTATTTTAAATTATATCTGTTTGCGGACAGCCCCGTATTTTATTTTTTTACAACAATCACACAGATTACCATTACACAGCTTACAGGACTTTTCATCTCCGAAAAAAGAACCATTAAGGCGCTCTTCATCGGCCTGAGCGCCTCCAATTATGTGCTCGTGGGAACGATCTTTGCCCCCATTTTGTATCTATCTACAGGCAGCATCTGTCTTGCACTGATCGGAAACCTTCTGGCGCACCTTACTATCCTGGCTGCACTCTATTTCCGAATCGGAAATGTCGTTACCCGATTTTGTGAGCGGGATCTTGGTAAAAACAAATGGGAGTTATGTCTGATTCCCGTATTTTTTTATTGCAGCTTTTCCAGCATTGCCTTCTTCCCTCATACGCTCTACGAACATCCCGAAAACATCCTTGTCAGCATTTTTTTAATGATTACCATGTTAGTGTCCTATGTGGTGGTGCTGCGCTATATTGACAGCGAAACCAAACAGGTAGAAGAATACTGGAAAAATGTCATGTTTGAATCCTATATCAAAGGATTGGAAAGCCAAAATTATCTGGTGAGACAGTCTGAACGAAATTTAAAAATACTGCGGCACGATATGCGTCACTATTCCATGACGATCGATTCCCTGCTCAACCAGAAAGAGTATGAAGAAATCAGGAACATAACAGGACATATTCACGAAGTGGTTGATGAAAACAAGATTACCCGCTATTGCGAGAATCTGGTAATCAATACCGTTCTCATGACAATGGCAGAACGGGCGCAATCCCTTCAAATCACCATCCATTCAGATATTGCGATACCCCATCAGATTCCTGTCAATGAGTATGAGTTTGCCATGGTTCTCGCAAACCTTCTGGAAAACGCCATTCACAGTGTAGAAAATCTGGAAGTCGAAAAACGTGAAATCCATGCAAAACTGCGCTGCACTGCAGAACATCTGTTAATTGACCTGGAAAACGAATGCACACAGGAAGTCTGTTTTGATTCCGCCACCGGACTTCCCAAAAGCCAAAAGGGAAAAGGTCATGGTCTTGGCATGCAGAGCGTACAGGCCTTTTGTGATAAATTGAACGGGACCATTACCTGTTACTGTGAAAACAATCGGTTTCGGATTATCATGTTTGTGAAATTCTAAGTTTCCAGGTCTGACACCTTATGTCATTTTTCGACATATCATAATAGCAAACATTTCCCATTTAATAAAGGTAAGTCATGTCTAAGGAAGCTGAATGGAATAAACGGTTTAACATTGGAGTAGATTCCATCGACACTGCCCATCGAAAACTTTTTTCCATCGTACAAAAACTAATCCGCCTGAGCAAAGATGAAAATAATGGACCGTGGGCTTGTGCCGAAGGTATCAAATATTTTAAGAATTATGCCATAGAACATTTTACTGACGAAGAAAAATACATGCTGTCAATCGGCTACAACGGATATGAAATACACAAACGTCTGCACGACGATATGCGCTATAAAACTCTGCCGGCGCTGGAAAAAGACCTTACCAAGTCAAACTATTCCCAGGAATCTATCCACCATTTTCTCGGTATCTGCCTCGGTTGGCTCACCACCCACATTTTAATCGAAGACCGCGCTATCACCGGCAAAATTTCAAACAGATGGAAGACAGACCATACCGGAGCCGACATGGATGCTCTGGAACGCGCTCTGATTTCCACCTTACACGAAATTTTTAGATTACAGACGGAAATTGTGAGCGAGCATTACAGCGGAGAAGACTTTGGCAACAGCCTGATTATCCGGCTGACGTATAGCTCTGCAGTGAAAAAAAATGTTCAGATTTTTATGGTTTTGGAGGAAAGTCTGATGTTGAGTGTCGTCAGCGCCATGTTGGATATGCCGTTGACAAAAATGGATAAGCTTGTCATGAACGCAGGCAGAGAACTCTCCTTGCGAATCGTAGAACACCTTGGCATATATTGTCACCCAACTTCACACTATCACTTGGAAAGCAGTCATTTCATGACATTAGAGCAGTTCAGGAAAACATTATATCTGGAAATTTTTGATTACAGTCTGCTCCTTAACACCGGCCACGGCTACTTTGCCTTTTGTGTGAAGTGTGAATGAATTGCGCAGGGCGCAGTCCGAAGCAGCTGCCCCTGCCATCTATCCCTACATTCGCCCTATAATATCTTGTATCTCCGGAAGATACATCCTGCCAAACATATTCAGATGGTTCAAAAGATGGTAAAGATTATACACGTCGCGGCGGTGTTCATATTCCGGATGCAAGGGTGCCGCTTCTCTATAGGCATCATAAAAGACTCGTGGAAATCCCCCGAAGAGCTCTGTCATCGCAAGGTCCGCCTCCGCATGACCCACATAAACCGCCGGATCAATCAGCCACGCTTTCCCGTCGTTTCCTGCGATCACATTTCCTCCCCACAGATCACCGTGCAGCAGGGACGGCTTGTCCGGCTCCACAAGAATTTTATCCAAACGCGCAAGCATCCGGTTGATTTTTTTCCAATCCTCTTTTTCAAAATACCGCTGCGCATCCCGAAACTGTGGTTCGAGACGACAGTCCCTGAAAAAATCGATCCAACTATCATAGCCTGTATTGAGTTGTCTGCGCCGTCCAATATAGTTATCCCCATTAAACCCGTATTTTCCGTTTGCAACCAGTCCGTCTGTTGATGCCCTGTGCATGTCTAAAAGCCGTCTCGCAAATTCCTCCCAATAATTTGCCCCGCAGCCCTTACTATGGATAAATTCCAACAATAAAAAGGAAACGCTTCCCCGGCTTTCATCTGTTCCAATACCTAAAATTTTCGGCGTGCCAATGGTTTTTGTTCGGGCAATGGCATTTAACCCCTCCAATTCCGCTTCAAAAAGAGAAAGATTTTCCTTCGCATTGGACTTCATGAAAACCTGTCTGCCACCCGTAAGTGTCAGACAGCAGGCTTCATTGATATCGCCGCCAGATATTCGATTGATTTTTTCGATTTTTGTCCCTTCGCCAAACAGTGCGCACACTGCGCCTGCTAAAGAGGTAAAATACTGTGGCGTTGTCATACTGTATGTCTCCTTTTTGTCATGGTCTTTGTATCTGAAACGTATCCGCAAGCAAAAGCCAATTGGGGCGGAAAAATCTCATAATCTGCCAGTATCCCATCCCGCGCAGGCCGTACTCCGGCAAAAGCGCAAATTTCGCCTGATAGCTTCTTACATCCTCAAACCACACCTCATGAAGCTCCCCATCCCTTTCATATTGATAAAAAGGTGACTTGGCCACCTCATCAAATTGAATGGGAACGCCGGCCTCTATGGCAATCCGCACCGCCTCCTGATTGCTGACGGTAGTCGCCCGGGAAGACCCTTGCACAAAAGGCAGCGTCCAGTCATATCCGTAATTGGGAATTCCCAAATCAATTTTAGATGGCACAATACGCGTTACGGCATATTCCACCACCTGACGAACTTTATTGACAGGGGCCACAGCCATGGGCGGCCCGTAAGTATACCCCCACTCGTAAGTCATAAGCAAAACGCTGTCTGCAGCCTCCCCCAGCAAACCGTAATCCTTTCCCTCATAAAGAAGTCCTGCCTGTGTATCGGAGGTCTTGGGCGCCAGAGCCACAGAAACATGATAGCCGTAAGGAGAAAGCAAGTTTCTCACATCCGCCACAAAATCAGCAAAGGGAACCCGGTCTTCCGGACGGATGTATTCAAAATCAATATCCACACCCTGAAAGTTTTTCCTTTGAACCGTTTCCAAAAGATTGCCAAGAAGATTTTCTTTGGCAACCGGATCATTCACCACAGCGGTAATCAATAAATTATTGAAATTACCATCCGCCCCAAAGGGTGTCAGGGTAAGCACCGGACGCACCCCTTCCGTAAGCGCAGCGCTTATCATAAAAGAATCATCCAGTGTAGGCGGCACAATATCTCCGTCCATAGTAAATCCATATGAAAAGACAGACAGTGAAGACAAAAATGGAAGGGTTTCATTCAAGGTGCCCCGTCGGATAAAAGGGTAGGCATAACCGTTCACCCATGCCGGATAAGAGGGTGTTGAAATCTCGCCCGTAGATAAAAGAAGCGCCTGCCCTACCGCCAAGGGATACGGATAGGAAAGTTGATTGTTATAAATAATGGAAGATGCTGAAATTCCATGGCTTGCCGCAATGGAGTCTACCGTATCACCTGACTTTACCACATAAATTTCCATAGAATATTCCTGTAGGCTTTTGGTTTATTCTATGCAGGAAACAGGGAGCAGATACGGTTCTTATCTTTCAAATTTTATTACGCCTCCTGTCCTTCCCCTTACAATACACCACCGCCGTCAGCGTACTGATGAACGTCGCCACAATCGCCGGCGCAATTTTCACAAAATATATTTATTATATTTTTTAGCACATATTTCTTCCATCTTTAATTTGTGTCACAACATATTCCTCCACCCTATCGTAAAAATACTGTGCATTTAATATCTGTTCTTCAACCTCTCTCTTCGATATCACAAAATAATCATTATAATCGCTGTCGCTACGAATATCAAAGGCTTCTGATATAATATCTGACATTGATACATCAAATATTTCTGTTTTTATATATTCTTTGCGAAAATAAGCTCCTACCGCAGAATGTTTTGAAAAATCTACAGCACATAATGCCAATACGCTCCTCATACAATGGAAAACCGCATAATAAGAACGATTTGCCGCACCCTTGTAATCTGATATTTCTATCAATGCTT
>CAMXPV010000015.1 GCA_947245585.1 uncultured Lachnospiraceae bacterium
TGATTTTATTATATCAAAAAAAGCCAGCTTTTGCTGACCTTTTTTGACAGTCTGTCGCAGAATACCCAATTCTGCGAAATTATATTTATTAAGACGTGGGAGCAGAATACAGCGATATGCCGCCAAGCACCATATGTAAGACTATTCGTCAATATAACAGCGAGCCCGTTTCGGAAGCGGATATGAGAAAACTTCAGGAGATCGCGAAAGACTACGGCACGGTCAAAAACTATGTGTATCAGCGTTATGGCGGAATTGGGGGTTTGCCGAAACTCTATCCCGGTTACACCGTACAGAATGAGATGACGGCAAGCGGTCTGCGGGCACAGCTTGGTCTGCCCTCGGTGTATTTTTATCTGGCAGTTTTTGATGCTCTTGGGGATATCAAGAACCAGTGGACCCAGGTCAAAAGCAGGATAGAAAAATGTGTTCGGGAAAATGAAAATCTGACACCGGAGGACAGACATTATCTGCGGTTTGTCATGAAGCAGAGCCATTGTTTTGAAGCAATTCTTCTGGGAAAAGAAATGTTGCTTTCCGAGGAATGGGAAAAATCTTTTCAGGAAGTGCGGACGGGAGTGGAGGAAAAACGCCTGAATCAATATTTGCGAAGGCATTTACACAAGCTTCACACCGATACAGTGGATGGATTTGCCGTTTCGGAAAAGGCGTACCGCTATGATGACCATGGAATTTATCTGGCCATCAAGGAGAAAAGAAAGCGGGTTTTCATTCCCCTTACGGATAATAACCGCTATGCAAAACAGCTTTATGTCCGCATTTTTCCGGAGGATGGGAACATCGTTATCCATGTGCCGGTAGAGGTAAAAGTCAGACAGAATGAGGATTATCAGAAAGAAGTCGGATTGGCGATGGGAATCCGCGCCATGTTTGTGACGGACGAAGGCAGTATTTACGGGGAAAAATACAGCGATTATCAGTATGCTCTTTCCGAGCATGTCAGGGAAGGCAACATTCGATATAGAAAAAACAAAGAGAAAAATCCAGGCAGGAAAAAGTATATGGCCGGCAGGGAAAGACTGGAAGCGGCTCTTCATACCTATATTAATGCGGAAATCAACCGTATGCTGCGGGCGGAAAAGCCGTGCGTATTGTATCTTCCAAAACTGCCTCAAAGTTCCAAAGCGGGCGTGAATAAAAGGATCAACAGCTCCGTCAGCATGTGGCAGAAGGGATATATAAGAGACCGTTTGTTTCAGAAATGCAGAGAGCAGTCTATCGAACTGATCGAGGTAGTAGGGAAAGATATCAGCAACGAGTGCAGTAGCTGCGGCGCGATCGGTCAAAAGACAAATGGCATTTTTACTTGTAAGGCTTGTGGGACGAAAATTCCCGAGAGGGAAAACGCTGCAAGGAATGCCTTGAAAAGAGGGCGGATACGTTCATAAGGAAGGCTTTCACAGATGAATGTTTCTTTCGGGAAGCATTTTACCAAAACCGTTTCCGGGAGTAGGACTGTGGGAAAATTCTTTTGATAAAAACTAGCGTAACGGATTTGCGGTAACGCAAACTGTAACGCCGAACGGCATTAGAAGCCGGCTGCGGCCGGGTATTGGGTATGCCAGGACCCGAGGGAACTTCCGCAAGGAAGAAGTACCGGGAGCGAAGCGGATTTCCGCATCACCTGAATAGGTGACCAATATGCCATATTAATAAGCCGTGTAATAAAGCGAAATCGAGCGGGCACGGCGGAGTGGTTGTACCTTGATAATTTCATATTTTACATCGGAGCTCTTTAGTTTACATTTCATCGATATAATGTTAGTATAATAATACATTATAATAGATGGAGGGAACACAGTGAAGCGTAGGTTCAATATCAATGGTTCATGTAACTTAAACCGACACTATATGGTAGAGATTGGGGATAGACTGAAAAAAATAAAAGAGAATTATGTGGATTATGGCAGTTACTTTGTCATAAACAAGGGTCGTCAGTATGGGAAGACCACTACGCTCCATGCATTGGCTGATTATTTGTCGGAAGACTATCTTGTTTTTTCACTGGATTTTCAGAAAATGCCGGATGAAAAGTTTGAAAGTGGGGAGACATTCTCTCGCGCTTTTGTAGGTATGTTGTGTGAGTCCCTTCAATATGAAGATGGGGAAGAACAGCAGAAAATGCGGGCAAGGCTCTCTGAGTTTATGACAGTTCATCCGAAAATAGGGATGGATGATCTGTTTAAGTTTCTGGGCGATATTTGCAGAAAAAATCCGCGCCCTATTGTGTTGATGATTGATGAAGTGGACAGCGCCGGAAACAATCAGGTGTTTGTCCAGTTTCTTGCCTTGTTAAGAGGCGCCTATCTGGATCGGGATCAGACACCAACCTTCCACTCGGTAATTCTTGCCGGAGTATATAGCATAAAAAATCTGAAATTGAAACTCCGTCCCGAATCGGAACATCAATACAATAGTCCATGGAACATTGCGGCAGATTTTGATATTGATATGAGCTTTTCTGCGCGGGAGATCGCAGGAATGCTTGCCGAGTACGAGACAGACTACCATACGGGGATGGATGTACAGGACGTTGCGGAAGAAATTTACGCATACACTTCGGGTTACCCGGTACTGGTTTCCATGATCTGTAAACGCATTGACGAAAAGATTATGGGAAACGATGGATTTGAGGATGCGAAGAGAGCATGGTCAAAAGAGGGAATTGAGAAAGCGGTAGCCATGATATTAAAGGACAGTAATCTTCTGTTTGAGAGCATGGTCAAGCAGCTTGACACATACGAAGATCTCTATAAGATTATGGAGGATATTTTGTACTGTGGAAAACGGATTCCCTATAGCTTGGAGGAAAAATCCATTAACCTTGGCGTTATGTTTGGCTTCCTGAAAGAAGAGAACGGCCATGTGGCGGTGGCGAACCGTCTGTTTGAGATGTGCCTTTTGAATTTGTTTATGGCAAAGGAAGCGATCCGCAGCGATGTCTACGCACAGGGCGGGAGTGACAGGATTGGTTTTATAAAAAACGATATACTGGATATGGATTTGGTGTTAAAAAAGTTTGTCGAGTATTTCACTGAAATATGCAGCCAGAAGGATGCAAAATTCATTGAAAAGAATGGAAGAAAATTTTTCCTTCTGTATTTGAAGCCCATTATAAACGGAAGCGGAAATTATTATCTGGAGGCGCAGACAAGGGACGAAAGGCGCACGGACGTGATCGTGGACTACCGCGGCGAGCAGTTTATTGTGGAGTTAAAGATATGGCATGGCAATGAGTATAAGGAACGTGGCGAACAGCAGCTTACGGAATACTTGGACTACTACCATAAGGATAAGGGATATATGTTGAGCTTTAACTTTAACAAGAATAAGGAAGTGGGCGTGAAAGAAGTCAAAGTCGGGAATAAGACGATTGTGGAAGCTGTTGTGTGAGCGGTAAATAAAGAGGATTAGGTTAATAAGAGATCTGATGTAAGGTATGAAATTGCTTTATGTCAGATCTTTTTCTATGTGCGTTAGCGGAATGGAGCCAACCAGGATTTGTATTATGAAAAAAAAGACATTATTATCCATCTTGGATTCGATGGAAAAAATAAATGATTCTGTCATAAAAAACATAGATGCGGGTATGCCGGTGCCTATGGAAACATTGGTGGACTGTCAGGATTCCGCGATTGCGGTAGGTAATGAAATCGAACAGCAATACGGCAATACTGGAGAAGAGACCGTTCATTTGTTGGAGGCCTACTGCGAAAATTTGTATCAAATGAGCAGCAAATTGGAGGATGTTGCTTCCTGTAGGAAATTGGGAAAAAAGATTCAAAAACAGTTGGTACAGATCAGGAACAGCATCAAATACAACCTCCTCGAAGATAAAAAGGAAGTCGTTTTCCTTCCCTACAAGGCTTCCATGTGGGACTCCCTGGAGAGTGTATGGCGGGCGGCGGATGTCGATCCGAGCTGCGATGCCTATGTGATCCCGATTCCTTACTTTGACAAGAACCCGGACGGCAGTTTTCGCGAGGAGCATTATGAGGGGGACTTATATCCGAAGGATGTGCCGGTTACCCGTTATGATGAGTACGATCTGGAAGCACACCACCCGGATGTCATTTACATAGTGTAATCACGTGACTAGCGTGCATCCCTATTTCTATTCTAAGAATCTGCGAAATTATACAAATAAATTAGTATATGTATCTTATTTTATATTAGGCGAAATAGAGCCGGATAATCAGGAGGCCATCGACGGCATGAAGCATTTCTATTTCACGCCGGGAACGATTTATGCAGACCAGGTGGTTGTCCAGTCTGAAAACATGCGGCAGATTTATATCAATGAATACCTGAAAGCGGCAAAGGAGATGGGGCTGCCCGGCGAACATGTGGACAGGAAGTTTCTGGAAAAGAAATTTCTGGGGACAGGGTCGCCGAAGCTTGACAAAGTACAGAATACAAAGAAGGAAGATCTGGAGATACCGGTGGAGTGGCTGAAAATCATCGAGAAGCCGGACGGGAGCCTAAAGAAGATTGTTTTTTACAATACCAGTGTGAGCGCGCTTTTACAGCACAGCGAGAAGATGCTCAAAAAGATGGAGTCGGTGTTTGGGATATTCAAGGAAAAGAAAGACGAGGTGGCGTTATTTTGGAGACCACACCCCTTGATTCAGGCGACCATCGAGAGCATGAGGCCACAGCTTTGGGAGGCGTATCAGAAGATCAGAGACAGATATATCGAGGAAGGTTGGGGAATCTATGATGATTCTGCGGAGCTAGACCGTGCTGTGGTATTGAGCGACGCGTATTATGGGGATCCCAGTTCGGTGGTGCAGTTGTGTCGGGAGAAGGGGATGTTGGTGATGGTGCAGAATGTGAATTGCTCATGAGTGATATGTGACGTGTTTTTTATATGGAAAACAAGCAAAGGTATTAGTGGAGGTACTAAAAGTGGAGAGTACTAAGAGTAATATTTTTGAGTATATCGATGAGTTGGCGTGTGATCCAAATAGGAAAGTGGCGATCTGGGGAGCGGGAGAAACAGCGAAAATTCTTTTTGAATTAACGAATATTACTAAAGTTAATTGGTTGACAGTGATAGATGAAAAAAAAGCAGGTGAGCATTTTTATGGACATACCATAATTTGTCCTGACGAAGCGAATTTTAGAAGTATTACATCACTTGTCGTTACGCCACTTAAGGCACAGAAAGAGATAAGCGATATTTTAAAAAATCAATATGCTTTTCAGGGAGAAATTATAAACATATATGAGAATGATGATGCTCCGTTTATTTATGAACAATCTTGGTTTGCTGAGTATATGCAAAAAAGGTATAGAAAAAAACTTGAAATTATAAAAAACAAAGATGTGATTCGTATTGGTTATATTACAAGTCAAAATGAACTTTGGAATTTGTAAAGTTTTTATGAGGAAATAAAAAGGGATAAGAGATATTATTTTGAAGTAATTGCGCTGCCAAACTTTGAAAATACTCTCGAATCAAAAGAAAAATCCTGTGATACCAATTATCAGTTTTTTGAAAGAAATGGCATCAATGTCGTTAGAGGCTATGATTCTTATCACAATCGATTTATCCCAATTGAAGAGTGGAATTACGATATTTTGTTTTGGGATCAACCGGGAACGTGGGCAGGTATCAAAAAAGACATACCGATATATGCGTTCATTAAAAAGTTTCTTTTATGCTACGTACCCTATGGGTATAAAGTTGCCGACGGACAAAAGGCTCATTATGGTTTGGACTATTATAATCTCTCGTGGAGAATATTTGCCGAAAGTGATTGGCATTATGAGCAGTTTAAAAAATTAGGGCAAGTAGAAGGTAAAAACGTCGTAGTGACCGGCTTCCCTAAATTAGATAAGTATTTAAAAAATGATAGAGATTATTCAGATTGGAAACATGGAAAGAACGCGGAGAAAAGGGTAATCTGGGCATCTCATTGGACGTTTAGGAAGCCGGGGTGGGAGTACTCCACGTTTGACAGTAATTATAAGGAGTTTTTAAGGTATGCGTCTGCGCATAAGGAAATAGACTGGATTGTAAAGCCGCATCAAAGATTGTATTTTTGGGCTGTTGAAAGTGGATTGATGACAGAAAAAGAAATGAGGAATTATTTTGAAAGTTGGAATGCTTTAGACAATGCGGTGGTATGTGATGGCGGAAATTATATGGATATGTTTCTGACATCTGATGCGCTGATTACGGACTGTGGGTCATTTTTGGCGGAATATCTTCCAAGTAAAAAACCTGTTATACATTTGTATAAGGACACATGTAAATACAATGAAATCGGCAATATGATTACACAAACATATTACAGATGCAGGAGTTGGGACGAGATACAAAACACGATCGAGAGAGTCATTATACAGGAAGATGACTATTTGAAAGATCAAAGGCTGTCAATGTTAAAATACGTTGTGCCGAATCAGGAAGGCGCCGGGAGAGCAATTTTAGAAGAAATCAAGAGGACAGTCGCATAAAAGAATATGGGATGAAGAGTAGTATGAGAGGGAAAAGAAATGAGTAAAATGCGGGTATTAATAAATGGGTTTGGCAGAATTGGACGGGCAATTACGCGTATCAATTTGGCGCACGAGATATTTGAATTGGCTGCTATAAATGATATTAATCCGGACAATAAAAATATTGCGTATTTATTAAAGTATGACAGTACATTTGGAAGATTGGGAAATGAGATAAGCAGTGATGAAGAAAATTTATATATAGATGGAAAACCGATCAAATTATATCACAAATCGGCTGCCAAAGAATTGGATTTAGAAAATGTAGATATTTTGATTGACTCATCCGGAATAAGGGAGAATATTCTTCAAATTGAAGAAATAGCAGAATCGTTACAGGACAAGCGTTTTATTATTACAAATATTGATTCCAAAAAGGCAAAGAATATTATTTTCGGGGTTAATCATGAACTGCTGAAAGAAGCTGAGACTACAGTTAGTATTTTTGTCTCCTTTTTATGATGGGGATGATCCAGATGTTATTCCGGTTTACGAGTCATCTTTTCAATTTCAGAGTTTCTTTATTCAGGCTTATAAGAGGTTGATGGAAACATCATGTCAATATTTTCTAATGGTTGCAGATGATATGATCATAAACCCGGCATACAATGAGTCAAATATTCTTACTTATTTAGGAATGGAAAATAAAAAGGCAGGTATAGACTATTCGCTTCCATTTAACAGGACAGGTGGTTTTGCATGGAGTCATGGCCGTTATAGCTCACAGCCGTTTTTCTCCAGGGCATCTGAGTGGAGAACGAGCCTTCCAACTTACGAGGAAGCGTTGAATCTATTTGCGGATTTTTGGGGCGAAAAGTATGCCGAAAAATATGGGAAAAATTTTTATGCGCCAATGATTGGAGAGTCAGAGGAAGAATTTCAGAAAGAAAAAGAGGATTTTTTGTTGAGAAATAAAGGAGAAGATATTCCATATCCAATGGCGCGCGGCTATTCAGATATTTTGTGTATCCGACGTGATGTAGCTCAGATATTATTCCATAGAATGGGTATTTTTTCTGCGATGAATTTATTTGCGGAGTTAGCGATCCCAACCTCGATTGTGCTTACTGTCCCCAGAAATGAAGTTAGCTTTTTTTCCGGATTGCCGGACCGTTCCCGAAAAGTCATGTGGGATAAGGAAAAAATATCCGAATTTGCAGCGGCATGTAAATCTAATTATAAAAACTTAACGGAAATCTGGGAGCGGTCATGGATGTATGCGCATCCGGTTAAGCTTTCAGGTTGGGAGGTCTGACAATACATGAGATACCTTATTTTAGGAGGCGGGCCGGCGGGGCTGACTATGGCTCATCAGCTGCTAAGAAGAGGAGAGGATTCGTTTCTTGTTTTAGAAGCTGAAGAAGAGGCGGGAGGATTGTGCCGCAGTAAGCAGGTTGATGGGTATCCGCTAGATATTGGAGGTGGCCATTTTCTTGACGTGAAAAGGCCTAAGGTGAAGGAATTTTTGTTTTCATTTCTTGGGGAAGAAGAATGGGAATATTTTGAGCGGGACAGCCGCATAGAGATTGAGGGATATACGATTGGGCATCCTTTTGAAGCAAATATTTGGCAGTTTCCCATAACAGAACAGATTGCATACATTAAGTCGATTGCATATGCAGGCTGTAATACGGGGGAAGCAATGCCTGATGATTTTGTCAGTTGGATCACGTGGAAACTGGGGAAGCTGATTGCAGAGAACTATATGCTGCCATATAACCGTAAAATGTATGGCAATAATTTAAACATTTTAGGGACGGAGTGGCTAGATAAACTTCCGAATGTAAGTCTGGATGAAACATTGCGGTCTTGTTTGACACACCATGCCTATGGAACGCAGCCGGGACATGCACAGTTTTTATATCCGAAGCATTATGGATACGGAGAAGTCTGGCTGCGGATGGCAGAGGTTTTGGGGGAACATATATTATATAGTCAGCCAGTTAAAAAGATAAATTTTAAAACGAAAACCGTGGAAACAGAAAATGGGGATAATTACTGTGCGGATCGGATTATTTCAACAATTCCCTAGAATACGTTTACAGAAATTTTAGGCATCCCAAAGGAATTAAGAGAAATTATTACAGGATTAAAACATACATCAGTTGAAATTCGTTATTTTCCTGAACATTTAGACACAAAGGCGCATTGGATTTATTGTCCTGATGCAAAACTTGCATATCACCGTGTTTTAGTCAGACATAATTTTTGCAAAGGGAGAGGATATTGGACAGAAATAAACATGGAACGTGTTCAGAATGGCAATGGAGATCAGATGGAACGTTTTATTAATACATACGCCTATCCAATAAATGATATAGGAAAAAATGCAAAAATGAAGAGATTGCTGATGTGGTGTAAAGAAAATGAAGTATATGGTTTGGGAAGATGGGGAGAACATCAGCATTATAACTCTGATGTTACCGTGGAAAAAGCGATGCAACTAGGAAATATCCTTTGTCAAACGTAGAAATTAATTTAATTAGGTGAGGGAAATGATATGACAATGGTCTCGATCATCATCCCAGTATATAACGCAGAAAAATACATAGAAGAATGCCTGGACAGCCTGCTTGCCCAGACATATCCGGACTTTGAGATCATCTGTGTGGACGACGGCTCCGAGGACCGCTCTCTGGAAATCCTTCGCAGGTATGAAAACCAGGACGGCAGGATAACGGTTCTGACCCAGAAAAACCAGTATGCGGGCGTGGCGAGAAATACCGGCATGGAGCGGGCAACGGGGAAATATCTGCTGTTTTTGGATGCGGATGATTTTTTCTGTGAGGACATGTTGGAACAGGCGTTGCATGAGGCGGAAAATAAACAAACGGAAATATTAGTGTTTGATGCTTACATATATGATGAAGTGCGCAAAGAGGTTAAGACAGGATCATGGACGGCCCTTTTAGCAGATCTTTTTGGAGATGGCGTTAAGACGGCAGCCGACGTTGCTGATGTTCTATATCAGTTTACGACGCCGTCTCCGTGGAACAAGTTGTTTTTGAGAGAGCATGTGGAAAAAAACAAATTACAGTTTCAGGAAATTAAGCGTGCTAACGACCTGTTTTTCACCTATGCAGCGTTATCGTGTGCAGATCGAATTGGGATATTTAGAAAGAAGCTGTTGTATTACAGAATCGGAAATGCGCAAAGCCTTCAGGGAAGCGTGGAAGATACGCCGGCTGTGTTTGCGTTGGCAGTATATGCCCTGCAGGATTTTCTGAAAGGCAGGAAACTGTGGGAAACATTTCGGACAGCATTTCAGGAGATGGCGGCGGAACTATGCGTGAAGAACCTGAGTAAGATGAAATCCGAAAGGGCGTACCTGTATTTGATGGAAAAGTTGGGGATCGATGTACTGCCCCATCTGGAAATGGACAGGCAGGACAAGCGGCTAGAGGAATCGGTCAGGAAGAAAGAAAAAATTGTGGTATATGGCGCCGGTATGCTGGCTTCTGTGTTTGTAAGGACACTGCTTATAAAATTTGGATATGAGTGCGGCGGGCTGCTGATTGCGGTTAGTTCCAGGGGAAATAATGTTTCGCAGATCTATGGGGTAACGGTGCAGGAGATGAAAGAAATTCCTGATGGGCAGAGAGGAAATTTGGTGGTGATCGTGGTTTCGGATGTAACGGTGCAGAAGGAGATAGAGGCCGTTTTGCGGACAGGATGTTTTACAAATATTTTGAAGCTGGGATTTCAGGAGATGCTTGGCCTGATTGCGTATGGTGTGGAAGCAGGAGCAGAGGCGGCAGGATAGCGTAGGATAAGGGAAAGCGAGGAAAATTGCAGGGATGAACAGTGACATAGATATTGTCATACCGTGGGTGGACGGTTCCGATTCCGCATGGCGCAGAGAGAAGGACACATGGTATCAAAAATTGAACCCGGATCAAAGTTCCAATTCCCATACACGTTATCAGAACTGGGAGAATTTAAAATATTGGTTTCGGGCAGTAGAAAAATTTATGCCGTGGTTTCATAAAATATATTTTTTAACCTACGGGCATGTGCCGGATTTTCTGAGAGCAGATGACCCGCGCCTATGTGTGGTGAGGCATGAGGATTTTATTCCGGCGGAATTTCTTCCGACTTTTCAGGTGTGTGCCATTGAGATGAATCTTCACCGGATTCCGGGATTGGGTGAAAATATTCTGTATTTTAACGATGATACGTTCCTGTTGAATTATGTAGGGGAGGATTACTATTTTCAGAATAATACGGTTTGCGATGAAGCGGTGGAGACACCTATCATTCCCCTGCTCTCGGGCAGCATTGCGAAGTACACGTGGAACATGCGCGCTCTGGATATTTCTATTATAAACAGACACTTTTCAAAAAGGAAGGTGCAGGAAGAGAACTACGATAAATGGTTTTGCGCTTCTTACGGGGAATTGATGGAAAGGAACCGCTCTTTGCATTATTGGGATCACTTCGTAGGATTTCGGGATCCGCATCTGCCCAACGCATTGAAAAAGGAGACATTTGAAAAGGTCTGGAAGGCAGAGCCGGAAATTTTACGGGAAACATGCAGGGCCAAATTCAGAAATTTTTCATGTGTGAATTACTGGCTTGCAAGATACTGGCAGCTTTGTGAAGGCAATTTTATTCCGAGGAGAACGCTTGGAAAATCTTATGTGGTAACGGCTGAAAATCATAAGGAAATCGCTGATGTCATCAGAACGCAGGCGCAGCCCATGATATGTCTGAATGAGGAGTGTTCTGCAGAAGAATTTGTACAGATTAAAGATGGGATCAATGCAGCTCTTGACAGTCTGCTTCCGGATCGATCATCTTTTGAAAAATAGGGAAATGTATAGCCGGAGACAGGAGATATTAATATGCAGTTAAGGAAAGGTTCCTTTACCGCAATGGCGGAGGATATTATAAAAGCAGACAGTAAAATTGTCATTTTTGGAGCCGGGGTGATTGGAAGCGTCGTTACGCCTGATATTTTATTGTCAAATGGCGTTGATTCCCGTGTGGAATGCTATATTGATAACGATCGGACAAGATGGGAAACCGATATGAAAATCGGCGGCAGGACCGTGAAAATATACAGCCCTGACCGCTTAAAAGCCATAGGAAGCAATACGGTGATTTTAATAACGATGAGCAGGTATTATGATGCCTATGAGCAGCTACAATTGATGGAATGTACCAGGGAGATGGTCTGCTATATGATTCCTATGCTGTGCATCGGAAATTTTTGTGGTAATACGGGAAAGGGAACATTAAAAATGACGGATGAGCCCGAGATCCCAAAAGTATTACATTATATGTGGCTGGGTGGGAAGCCGCTGCCGGAGAAGTTAGAAAAATGTGTCGAAAGTTGGAAGACGTTTTGCTCTGATTACGAAATTATCCGGTGGGATGAAACGAATTATGACGTACATAAAAATGCTTTTATGGCGGAAGCCTATGATCATGGCAGATATGGATTTGTCCCGGATTTTGCAAGGTTGGATATTTTGTACCAATACGGCGGAATCTATATGGATACAGACGTAGAAGTGATACGAGGGTTGGATGAATTGTTGTACCAGAAAGCATTTTGCGGGGTAGAAAAATGGCAGGTTATCAATTTCGGTGGTTGCTGTGGCGCAGTAAAAGGTCACGCGGGATTAGAACCCTTTTTAGAGAGATGGAGCGGAAGAAAAATTTTAAGAGAAGACGGCACTTTGGACAGTCTTTCCAGTGGGCTGATCGATACGGAAGTTGCTTTAGAAGCCGGGTATCAGATCAATGGGGAAAACCAAACTGTTTTGGGAATTAATATTTATACATATGATTATTTTCATCCGTATGACTATATGTCAGGCATGATGCACAAAACCAACCATACATATTCCATCCACCATTTTAATGGAGGATGGTTAGATGAAAGTGCTTGTGCTAATAACAGGAAAACAGCAGAAATGTATGAGAAACTGGTGCAGTGTGCCATAACAGTATAGGGAGGAAGGCGGGAGCGACACCTTCCACCATCTTGCAGAAAACTACCTACGCAGAAGAATGTAATAAGTTTTCAAGAAATTGTGGCCATGGACGCTAATCAATGATAAAATAAAAGCGGAAAGCCACTGATATAGAAAAAGGCTTCGGAATGGAGACAGCATGAAAGCATATAGACTGCATGGAGTGGGAGATCTTCGCTTGGAGGAGGTATCCTGTCCGCTGCCAAAATCGGGAGAGGTACTTTTACGGGTAAAGGCTGCGGGGATTTGCGGTTCCGATATACCGCGTATCTATCAGACGGGAACCTATCATTTTCCGACGATACCGGGACATGAATTTGCAGGTGTGGTAGAGGAAGTAGGCGAGAACGTGAATGCTGAGTGGAAGGGGAAACGGGTAGGGATTTTTCCGTTGATTCCCTGTTATACCTGTGGCCCATGTCAGGACGAAAAGTATGAGATGTGCAGAAATTACGGCTATCTGGGGTCGCGTCAGGATGGTGGATTTGCCGAGTATGTGGCAGTTCCCGTAAAGAATCTGCTTGCGCTGCCTGAGGAGGTGACCTACGAGGAAGCTGCGATGTTGGAGCCTATGGCAGTGGCTGTTCATGCCATGAGAAAGGCGGCGCCTGCTGACGGGGAGCGTATAGCGATCTGCGGCTTGGGGACGATCGGCCTGTTTTTGCTGATGTTTTTATGGGAAGCAGGACACAGAAACATCTATGTTATCGGAAATAAAGAATTTCAGAGACGGATGGCGGATCAGCTCGGTCTGTCGGCAGGTTTCTTTTGCGATAGCAGGAAGCAGGATGCAGAGACATGGTTGGCGGAGCAGACGGATGGCAAGGGTGTGAATGTATTTTTTGAATGCGTCGGAAAAAACGAGACGGTTGCACAGGCTGTTCGGATGACTGTGCCCGGCGGACGGATTATGTTGGTGGGTAATCCGGCCTCGGATATGACTTTTCCCAAGGAAACTTATTGGAAAATTTTGAGAAATCAGCTTACTGTGTTCGGTACATGGAATTCCTCTTTTACCAACAGAGAGGACGATGACTGGCACTATGTATTAGAACGGTTGAAAGAAAGACGAATTGCACCAACGGAGTTTATTACCCATCGACTACCGTTTGAAGAATTGGAAAAGGGCCTTGCGGTGATGCGGGAGAAGAAGGAAGAATATGGAAAAGTGATGGCCGGGAATTGATCTCCCGGCCCATTTTGGCGGCTTAATTATTTTAGGTTGTTGATTCTCCCTGTTTTAATTGTTGAATCTCGGCGCGAAGCCGTTCGATGGCTTCCTCTTTTTCGGCAAGTGTTTTTTGGTAGGCCTGTATATCCTGTTCGTGCTCGATACGATTTTGTTCAATCGTTTTCTGGTAGGCACGAATATCCTCTTCGTATTCGATATGATCCTGCTCGATCTTTCTCTCGTAATTGCGCAGATCCTGATAATATTCTTCCCGGTCAAGACAGCGCAGGCGGATTTCTTCCTCAGAGCTGTTGTAGAATAAAGCCTTCGCGGCTTCGTATAAAGCCTCATCTTCTTCTGCTGTCATTCTCAGTTCCTCCCATGTTTTTGCTTTCATGAGCCTTGCCCAACTGTCGATGTGATACTGCCTGTCCTCCTGTGTGGCAAGTTCAATCCTTGTCAGGTCAGCAACATACAAAGTCAGGCTGTCGCTGTAGACATGATGGCTCTTTACGTTGATCAGTTTATAAGCGGCATAGAACTCCGGATGTTCCGCAAAGAGGGTATAGTCCAAAAAGCCGATATGGACGGCAGGCTTTGCCTCCGCGTATTCCTGCCCTCTGTTCAGTTTGTCGTAGGTGCGGCATAAGTACATGACGGAGCGGTCCGGCCAGTTTAAACGGTTTGCCACCTGCATCTCCAGATTAATCCGCGTGCTGTCGTTTAGAAGCAGATGGATATCTAAGTGGAAGGCCTTGCTGCCGATGGCTTCGCCCAGAAGGATCGGGTTTGTGACTTCCACAGAATGTACCTCCGAGTCGGCAAGGTGGAGGAGAGAGCAGAGGAGTCCTTTGAGGGCCTTGTTATTTGACTGAAAAACCGCCCGAAACATGTAGTCGTTGGTCAAGCCAAAGGGGATGGGGCCGGAAGCCGCATCAAAGACCCTGTCGCGGATTGATTCGGAGATTCGTGATTTTTTTTGATTCCTGATTTGACAGTACTCGTTTTTGTTCATAGATGTGTTTTCCTTTCGTAAGAAGCGGCGGGAAATGCCGCGGGTGATGTAAAATCCAAGAGAGAGGATTTTACGAGTGACAAAAGATAAAGAAATGAAATTTAGAAGCGGTACAGTCCTTTTGGGAAGCCTTATCGTATTCGCTGTACTAGATATAGCATAAAAGCAAAAGAAAGACAATGGCCTGAGAGAAATTAGTATGTAGAAAAATAGTGGACGATATATCGTTAATCAGAACAAAAACGCAAGATATAGAACAGAGTAAAAGCAAAGGGACATTTTGCCTCAAGATATGGTTTGTGCAGTTTTTCCATATATGATATAATAACCGCAACAGAAAAAGCTTTGGAGGAATGGAACACGGACACACAAAGGCAAAACCACACCATAGATCCTGTGTATGATGAGAATTCCAGAATTTTGATTTTGGGCAGCTTTCCTTCCGTCAAGTCGAGGGAACAACGTTTTTTCTACGGACACAAACAAAACCGCTTCTGGCGTGTATTGGCGCAGGTGTTTGACTGTGAGGTGCCGGAGAGCGTGGAACAGAAGCGGGAGATGCTTCTGACCCATCATGTGGCGGTGTGGGATGTGATTGCAAGCTGTGAGATTACGGGTTCCTCAGATGCCAGCATTCATGATGTGGTACCCAATGATTTGTCTCCTATTTTATCTCAGGCAGACATTCGGGCAATTTATACCAACGGCGGCAAGGCGCAGGAATTATATCGAAAATATATTTTTCCAACAAATCGGCGGGAGGCCGTTTCCCTGCCCTCTACCAGTCCCGCCAATGCGGGATATTCGCTTCAAAGGCTTGTGGAGGCGTGGAAGGCGATACGGGATATTTCATAAACAGGAGGATACGGAACAATGATGTTGTGCATTGTAAATGCTCCATGCAGGGCTTGAGGACACTGCATGGAGGAAAAGTCAGTAAATGACTTGGTCCTCAGGCTTTGCATCCTGATTTAGAATAAAAATCAAAGGAGCAAAGTAAAAATGAAAACAACAATAAAAGAGTTAAAAACGTTTTTGATTCTGTGGAGTACACAGTCTCTTTCCCAGCTTGGGAGCGCTATGACAGGTTTTGCGCTGACCCTCTGGCTTTATGAGAAGACTGGTTCCGCGCTGCAGACGGCGCTTTTGGCGGTGTGCAGTTATGCGCCCTATGTGGCAATGAGCATTTTTGCGGGCGCGCTCAGTGACAGATGGGATAAGAAGAAAGTGATGCTTGTCTGCGATACGTTGGCGGCGTGCAGTACGGTTGTTGTTCTTATTCTGCTGAGAGCAGAGCTATTAAGGCCGGTGCACATGTACCTGCTAAATGCCATTAACGGCTTGATGAACACGGTGCAGCAGCCTGCAAGCGATGTGGCGATGACCATGATTACGCCGAAAAAGCACTACCAGAAGGCAAGCGGTATGCGATCCTTTTCCGGCTCTCTTGTGACGATTTTCAATCCGGTACTGGCGACGGCTTTATTTGCTTTTGGGGGAATGGATATCGTCATATACGTGGATCTGACCACTTTTTTAATTGCTTTTTTCGCCCTTTTATTTGGAGTGAAGCTTACCAAAATAGAAAAGGAAGGGAAAGAAGAAAAAGAAACTTTTTTAGATTCCGTCAAGGCGGGACTCATTTGTCTGCGGGAACATGAGTTGGCGTTGGTTCTGATTCTTTTTTTGGCCGGGGTCAATTTTGTGGCATCTGCTTTTGATGCGGTGCTTCCGGCTTTGATACTGCCGCGGGCAAGCGGAGGAGAGACGGTTTTGGGTGTTGTCACTTCCTGCGCAGGAATCGCCATGCTGATAGGAAGTCTGGTGGTAACGGTACTGCCTGCGCCGAAAAACAGAATACGTGTGATTTACCTTACCATGTTATTTTCTCTGGGCACGGAGAACTTTCTGCTAGCCTTTACCGAGAAGCCGGCGTTATGGTGCGCGGGTCAGATCATCGGATGGATGCTTGTGCCGCTTATGAATGCAAACCTGGATGTGATTATCAGGACGACGATTCCGGTAGAGATGCAGGGGCGGGTGTATTCCAGCAGAAATACCCTGCAGTTTTTTACCATACCGATCGGACTGTCTATGGGCGGGTTTATGGTTGACAAGGTCTGTGAACCGCTGATGTCGTCAGCACCGGCTGACGGTGTAATGCCCCTTTTGTTTGGCAGGGGAAAAGGCTCGGGCGCGGCCATGATGATGTTTATTCTCGGTGTGCTCGGTGTCGTAGTTTGTCTGGGATTCGGACAGATTTTGAGAAGATATACTTATACGGAAAAGGTATAAAGGCAGGATAAAAAGCAGAATATCAGGTAATGAAGTCAAGAAGATGGAAGGGCTCGCCGAAACATAGAGGCGTGCTCTTCTTTTTCTTGCATTTGGGGAAAGGGCCATGTTACACTGAGATCATATAGCGGGGTGTCCGGCGATATAGGAGAAGGCATCTGGACCCCCTCGGATAGGGAATGGAGGGTTATGGTATGACGGCAGAAAAGATCAGGGAGATCGTGTCACAAATGACGTTGGAGGAGAAGGCTTCCATGTGTTCCGGCGCTGATTTTTGGCATACGAAGGCGGTGGAACGTTTGGGGATTCCTGCCAGTATGGTGTCGGACGGACCGCACGGCCTGCGGAAACAGGATCAGGAGGGCGATCATCTGGGAGTCAACGAGAGCATTAAGGCGGTATGCTTTCCGGCGGGGTGTGGAACCGCGGCTTCTTTTAACAGGGAACTGTTAGAACAGATGGGAGAAACGTTGGGTGAGGAATGTCAGGCGGAGGGTGTCAGCGTTATTCTGGGTCCGGCCGTGAACATCAAGCGGTCCCCTCTCTGCGGGCGGAATTTTGAGTATTATTCTGAAGACCCATTTGTGGCCAGTGAGGCCGCAGGCGCTCTGATTCACGGCATTCAGAGCAAAAATGTGGGAACGAGTATTAAGCATTTTCTGGCTAACAATCAGGAGACAAGAAGAATGTCCTCTGATTCTAAAATAGGCGAGAGAGCGCTGCGGGAAATATATCTGGCGGCATTTGAAGGGGCGGTCAAGAAGGAGAAGCCGTGGACGGTGATGTGCTCCTATAACAAAATTAACGGTACCTATGCGGCGGAAAACCATAAGTATCTGACGGAGGTCCTGCGGGATGAGTGGGGCTTTGAGGGATATGTGATGAGTGACTGGGGTGCGGTCAACAGTCGTGTGAAGGATCTGCAGGCAGGCCTTGATTTGGAAATGCCCTCCTCGGGAGGTTCCAATGATAAATTGATTGTGGGTGCGGTGCAGAGCGGCGAGCTGCCGGAAAAGGTACTGGATGCGGCGGTTGCGCGTATCCTGAATATTGTTTTCCGCTATGAAGAAAATCGGGATAAGACTGCGGTCTTTGACCGGGACCAGGATCACGAGATGGCGCGCAAGGTGGCGCAGGAGACCATAGTGCTTTTAAAAAACGAAGGCGTTCTTCCGCTGTCTGAGACGGATGAGATTGCGTTTATCGGGAAATATGCAAAAACACCCCGCTATCAGGGCGGCGGCAGCTCCCACATCAACAGCCATAAGATCACTTCGGCGTTGGATGTGGTGCAGGGAATGACGAACGTTGCCTACGCGCAGGGTTTTGATGACAAAGAGGATAAGACGGATGAGAAACTGCTTGCGGAGGCGGTCGAGGCAGCGAGAAAGGCGAAGGCTGCTGTGATTTTTGCCGGACTTCCCGATGCGTTTGAGTCGGAGGGCTTTGACCGTTCGCATATGAGGATGCCGGACTGCCAGAATGAGTTGATTGCCAAAGTGGCAGAAGTGCAGCCTAACACTGTGGTGGTACTGCACAATGGTTCTCCTGTGGAGATGCCTTGGGTACATCAGGTGAAGGGCATCGTGGAGGCGTATCTGGGCGGCCAGGCAGTGGGCGGCGCGGTCTGTGATATTTTGTTTGGCAAGGTGAACCCAAGTGCAAAGCTTCCGGAAACGTTTCCTTTAAGACTGGAAGATAATCCGTCCTATCTTTTCTATATTGGCGAGAGAGATCAGGTGGAATACCGCGAGGGTGTTTTCGTGGGATACCGCTACTATGATAAGAAAAAAATGGAAGTCCTTTTTCCTTTCGGACATGGCCTCTCCTACACCACTTTTGCGTATTCGAACCTGCGGACGGATAAGGATTTCATGAAAGATACGGATACCATGGAAGTGTCTGTGGACATCAAGAACACCGGGGATGTGGCCGGAAAGGAAGTGGTGCAGCTCTATGTGGCGGACAGGGAAAGCACGGTGATCCGTCCGGTGAAGGAGCTGAAAGGGTTCGAGAAGGTGGAGCTTGCGCCCGGAGAGACGAAGACGGTTGTCTTCCGGTTGGATAAACGGGCATTTGCATACTATAGCGTAAAGATTCAAGATTGGTATGTGGAGACGGGAGCCTTTGATTTGATGGTGGGCAGTTCCTCAAGGGATATCAGACTGACGAAGGAAGTGAACGTGGAATCCACGGGGAAGATCCCCTTTGTGTACACGACGGATACCACGATGGGGGATGTGCTCAAAGACCCTCGTGCACGGGAGATCGTAAAGGAATTGTTGAAGATGGATATCTTTGGCGGGCAAAAGGATCAGGTGGAGAGCAGCGCTGCCAGTGAAGCTATTTCGGCCGAAATGAATGAGGCTATGGCAGGATTTATGCCCCTGCGGGGTGCGCTCAGCTTTGGCGGCGACGGGAAGATTGATATGGCGGATATACAGGATCTGGTGGATCAATTGAATGCTCTGGAAGAAAGCTAATTTATTGGTTTCATTAAAATGAAACGTCAGACTGGAAGGAGAACAGAGGCCGTCAATTTGACGGCCTCTGTTGATGCGTTTTATTTTTTGTACTGCAATGCAGCTTCCACAAATCCCTTAAAGAGCGGATGGGGCCTGTTCGGCCTGGATTTTAATTCCGGGTGGGCCTGCGTGGCTACGAAGAAAGGATGATCTGAAAGTTCACACATTTCCACGATGCGTCCGTCAGGGGAAATGCCGGAAAGCCGCATGCCTTTTTCCGTAAGTACGGCGCGATAGTCGTTGTTGACCTCGTAACGGTGCCTGTGCCTTTCATGGATGGTGTCTTCACCATAAAGTGCATAAGCCTTGGAAGACTTGTCCAGGACACAGGGATAAGAGCCCAGACGCAGTGTGCCGCCGATGTCTTCCACACCGTTCTGGTCGGGCATCAGCGCGATCACGGGGTGGGTCGTGGAAGGGTCAAGTTCGATGCTGTGGGCATCGTTAAAGCCGATTACATTTCTGGCAAACTCTACAATGGCTAACTGCATGCCGAGGCAGAGTCCGAGGAAAGGTATTTTATGTTCTCTGGCGTAAGTGATGGCTTCGATTTTGCCCTCAATGCCCCGGTCGCCAAAACCACCGGGCACCAGAATGCCGTTCACATCATGGAGGATGGAATCCACATTTTCTCTGGAGACAGTTTCGGAGTCAACCCATTTGATATCCACCACGCAGCGATGGGAGATGCCTCCGTGTTTCAGGGCTTCCACCACGCTGATGTAAGCGTCGTGGAGTTGGGTATACTTTCCTACCAGAGCAATGGTCACGGAATCGGTAGGAGTCCGCAAAGCCTCCACCATGGCTTTCCAGTCGGTCAGGTCGGGTTCCGGGCAATCCAGATTCAGACACTCACAGGCTACCTGGGCCAGATGCTCTTCTTCCATGGCGAGGGGCGCTTCGTAGATATATTCCACGTCCAGATTCTGGAGGACATGATTATTGGGTACATTACAAAACAGCGCGATCTTATCCTTGATACCCTGATCTAACGGGTGTTCGCTGCGGCATACGATGATGTCGGGCTGGATACCCATACCCTGCAGATCTTTGACGCTGGCCTGTGTGGGTTTCGTCTTCAGCTCCTCAGAGGCGCTAAGATAGGGAATCAGCGTAACGTGAATCAAAATTGCGTTTTCCCGGCCAACCTCGTGCTGGAACTGACGTATGGATTCCAAAAAGGGCTGGCTTTCAATGTCGCCCACGGTGCCGCCTACCTCAATGATGGCGATGCGGGTTTCCTGATCGGTAAAGTTACGGTAGAACCGGCTCTTTATTTCATTTGTGATATGGGGGATTACCTGAACGGTGCCGCCGCCGTAGTCGCCCCGCCGTTCTTTTTGCAGAACGGACCAATATACTTTACCCGTGGTCACATTGGAGTTCTTGTCCAGATTTTCATCGATGAAACGTTCGTAGTGGCCAAGATCCAGATCTGTCTCGGTGCCGTCCTCCGTAACAAAAACTTCGCCGTGTTGGATCGGGTTCATGGTTCCCGGATCAATGTTGATATAGGGGTCGAATTTTTGCATGGTTACCTTGTAACCGCGCGCTTTTAAAAGTCTTCCCAGTGATGCCGCCGTGATTCCCTTGCCGAGACCCGACACGACGCCGCCGGTGACGAATACATATTTTACTGCCATAAGTTTGTCCTTTCTTGTGCTCACATCTCTTGTTATTATAAGAAAAATCCGACGGAAAATCTATACTAAAAAGGAAAATTAGAGAAAAAAGGGGAAAAACTTTATAATACTTTAAGAGATGTGTGCACAAATTCACAAAATTCTCATTGATTTCTAGTTTTTCCTACTATATAGTTATGTATAGTGGTGCAAAATGGAGTGCATAGATTACAGCAGAAAGAGAGGATGCCCTTTCTATGGCAAATGTAAATAAAACAGATAACGTAAATCAATATGACAATGGCGGTGCGCCCGGGCCCGGCGGTCCGGCGGGTTCTGGAGGCCCGGGAGGCCCAGGTGGTCCTGGAGGCCCTGGCGGTCCTGGCGGAAACAATGGCGATCCGCGTAAGCAAAGTTTAATTATGTTGGTGATTGCGGCCCTGGTCACCCTTCTGTGTGTCAGCTTCTTTATGAAGATGATGACGGGAGCCACCAATCAAGAAATCACATACAATGAATTTGTGAAGATGGTGGAAGAGGGAAAAATAGAGAGTGTTGAGGTGGGTTCAGACCGGATTACCATTTATCCGAAGGCACAACAGAAGGTCTCCGCGTTCCCTTATGTCTACGGCATGGGTACGAGCAGTTATTATACGGGTAAGATGGAGGATGATGCCACACTGGCGGACAGGCTGTTGAAGCACAATGTGGAGATGAACAAGGAAGTTTCGGACAGCTCCGGCATGATCATGACGATTCTTCTGTACTATATTCTCCCCGTTCTTTTGATGTGGGGATTGTTAAGCCTGCTTTTCCGCCGCATGGGCGGCAAGGGAGGCCCTATGGGCGTGGGCAAGAGCACGGCAAAAGCCTATGTGCAGAAGGAGACAGGTATCACGTTTCAGGATGTGGCAGGGGAGGACGAGGCGAAGGAGTCCCTTGTCGAGGTGGTGGATTTTCTGCACAATCCCGGCAAGTATTCAAAAATTGGCGCAAGGCTTCCCAAGGGTGCGCTTTTGGTGGGCCCTCCCGGGACAGGTAAGACGCTTCTGGCAAAGGCGGTGGCAGGAGAGGCGCATGTGCCGTTCTTTTCCCTGTCTGGTTCAGATTTTATAGAATTGTATGTGGGCGTGGGTGCGTCCCGTGTCCGCGACCTGTTCAAGGAGGCGGAGAAAAACGCTCCCTGCATTGTGTTTATAGATGAGATCGATGCCATTGGCAGAAGCCGGGACTCCAAATACGGCGGTGGCAACGAGGAGCGGGAGCAGACTTTGAACCAACTTCTTTCCGAGATGGATGGTTTTGACGGGAAAAAAGGAATTATCATTCTGGCGGCTACCAACAGGCCGGAGATTTTGGATAAAGCGCTGCTGCGTCCGGGCCGCTTTGACAGACGGATCATTGTGGATAAGCCGGATCTGAAAGGGCGTGTGGAAATTTTAAAAGTGCACTCCAAGGATGTGCTGATGGACGATTCCGTGGATTTGAATGAGATTGCCCTCGCCACTTCGGGAGCGGTGGGCTCTGACCTGGCGAATATGATCAATGAGGCGGCCATCAATGCCGTGAAGCTTGGCAGGGAGTATGTGAGTCAGAAGGATCTCTTTGACGCAGTGGAGCAGGTACTTGTGGGCAAGGAGAAAAAGGACCGCGTCATGAGCAAGGAGGAGCGAAAGATTGTCTCCTATCACGAGGTGGGACATGCTCTTGTGAGCGCACTGCAGAAAAATTCGGAGCCGGTGCAGAAAATTACCATCGTGCCCCGCACCATGGGCGCGCTCGGCTATGTCATGCATGTGCCGGAGGAGGAGAAATACCTGGATACGGAGGCGGAGCTTCGGGACAGACTGGTGAGTCTGTTAGGCGGACGCGCGGCGGAGGAAATTGTGTTTGACACTGTGACCACCGGCGCGGCCAACGATATTGAACAGGCTACGAGCATTGCACGGAATATGATTACCCGTTTTGGCATGAGCAAGAAGTTTGGGTTGATGGGACTGGCCACGGTGGAAAGCCAGTATCTGGACGGCAGGGCTTCCCTGACTTGTTCCGATGCGACGGCGGCGGATATCGATACTGAAGTGATGAAGGTGCTTCATGAAAGTTATAAAAAGGCAAAGAAACTTCTGAAAGAAAACCGGGAGATCATGGATAAACTGGCGGCTCACTTGATCGAGAAGGAAACCATTACGGGCAAGGAGTTTATGAAGATTTACCGGAAAGAGAAAGGGCTTCCGGAGCCGGTAGAGGAGGAAGAAAAAAAGACTGAGGACGCGAAGAAGGAGCAGCCAAAGCCACAACAGAGCGGACCGCAGCCTCAACCGCAGTTTCAACCGCAGGATGCGCCGCCTTCGGGTAATGTGCAGGGGCCGCAGGAACCACCTGTGAACAGGGGGCTGTTTTCGCAGGCGCCGGATTCGCAAAACCGTGAGAACGAAGGATAAAGACGCATGTTCAACGTTGACGAGGAATTAAAGAAACTTCCCAATTCGCCTGGCGTATATATGATGCACGACGACAGCGACACGATCATTTATGTAGGCAAAGCGGTGAATCTGCATAACCGGGTGCGCTCGTACTTCCGCAAAATTGTGGGACGGGGTCCGCAGATTGACAGAATGGTGGAGCAGATTGCACGCTTTGACTATATTGTGACGGACTCGGAACTGGAGGCTTTGGTTTTAGAGAACAACTTGATTAAGGAGTACAGTCCGAAGTACAACACGATGTTGAAGGACGATAAGACTTATCCTTATATCAAGGTAACCATGGGGGAGGAATATCCGCGCATCCTCATCTCGCGTGAGATGAAAAAGGACAAATCAAAATATTTTGGCCCCTATACCAGTGCGGGCGCAGTAAAAGACACCATTGATCTGATGAATAAGCTTTATCAATTGAAAACCTGCAACCGCAAGCTTCCGCGGGATATGGGGTCGGAGCGGCCATGTCTGAATTATCATATCAAGCAGTGTGCGGCCCCCTGTCAGGGATATATCAGCAAAGAAGAGTATCGGGCGCGGATTGATCAGGCATTGGATTTTCTAAACGGAAATTATAAGCCCATGCTCCGTGAATTGGAACAAAAAATGACAGAATCGTCAGAAAGAATGGAGTATGAGGAGGCAGCCGGATACAGGGATTTGTATAACAGCGTAAAGAGTGTGGCACAGAAGCAGAAAATTACCGATTCCGACGGCGAGGATAAGGATATCATTGCCATGGCGGGAGAAGAATATGAGGCTGTGGTACAGGTGTTTTTTGTGCGTGACGGAAAACTGATCGGCAGAGAACATTTTTATATGACCCATGTGGAGGATTGCGGTCACGCGCAGATTCTCCTTGATTTTGTAAAACAATTTTATGCGGGAACACCCTATATTCCGAAGGAGCTGATGCTGCAGGAGGAGATTGCGGACATTGAAATTCTGGAAAAATGGCTCTCGGCGAGAAAGGGCGGCAGGGTGTATATCCGTGTGCCGAAAAAGGGCGCGAAGGAAAAGCTGGTGGAGCTCGCGGCACAGAATGCGGCGCTTATTTTGAGTCAGGATAAGGAACGAATCCGCAGGGAGGAAGGCAGAACCATCGGCGCAATGAAAGAGATTGCAGCCCTCCTTGATCTGGATGATGTGAGCCGCATGGAGGCCTATGACATATCGAATATCAGCGGATTTGCCAATGTGGGTTCCATGGTGGTTTTTGAGAAGGGAAAGGCCAAGCGCAGTGATTACCGCAAGTTTCGGATTCAATCCGTGTCCGGCCCGGACGATTATGCCTGCATGAAGGAGGTGCTGACGAGACGTTTCCTTCACGGCATGGAGGAGAAGGAGGAGCTGGACCGCAGGCAGGTGGATCATCAGTTTGGAAGCTTTACGAAATTTCCTGATCTTCTGTTGATGGACGGCGGCAAGGGGCAGGTCAACATCGCCCTGCAGGTACTTTCCGAGCTGCATCTGGATATTCCCGTCTGCGGCATGGTGAAGGACGACAACCACCGAACGAGGGGGCTGTATTATCAGAATGTGGAAATTCCCATTGACACCCGGTCGGAGGGCTTTAAATTGGTGACCAGAATACAGGACGAGGCCCACCGATTCGCCATCGAGTACCACCGCTCCCTGCGCTCCAAAGCGCAGGTGAAATCGGCGCTCGATGAGATTCCCGGCGTAGGGCCGGCGAGGAGAAAGGCGCTGATGCGCCATTTTGGCTCCATCAATGAGATTAAGGAGGCATCGGTGGAGAAACTCTGCGAGGTGCAGGAAATCCCAGAGCACATCGGAAAGCAGATTTATGACTTTTTTCGGGCGAAGCAGTAGCCGCGGCTTTGGTTGTATGGTAAGATGTATAGGGTAAAACCTGTAGCAAGTTTAGTGTGTTGAGGAGGAAACTATGGCAAGCATCAGTTTGACAAAGGTAATTGAAAAATTTAAATGGGAAAACCTGACGCCCGAGATTGATATCTCAAAGATTAAGGTGACACAGCCGGACATTAACAGGCCGGCGTTGCAGTTGGCGGGTTATTTCGAGCACTTTGAGACGACGCGTCTGCAGATTGTCGGATTTGTGGAATACTCTTATATGAACGGGTTGGACGAGGAGAGGCAGCGGGAGATCTTTGAAAAGCTTCTGAACAATCCCCTGCCGGGCATTCTGTTTTGCAGAGAGCTGTATCCGAATGAAATTTTCAGGGAGGTGGCGGTCAAGTATGGCGTGCCGCTTCTGATGAGCAGGAAAGCGACATCGGCCTGCATGGCGGAAGTGATCCGTTGGCTGAATGTGAAACTTGCTCCCTGCATCTCCGTGCACGGTGTGTTGGTAGATGTTTACGGCGAGGGTGTTTTGATTACAGGTGAGAGCGGCATCGGTAAATCAGAGGCGGCGCTTGAGCTGATTAAGAGAGGCCACCGTCTGGTGACCGACGATGTGGTGGAGATCAGGCGTGTGAGTGAGGATACGCTGATCGGTTCCGCGCCGGATATCACGAAGCATTTTATAGAGCTGCGGGGTATCGGCATTGTGGATGTGAAGGCATTGTTCGGTGCATCCAGCGTCAGGGACACTCAGAATATTGATCTTGTAATCCGTCTGGAGGATTGGGATAAAGATAAAGAGTATGACCGCCTGGGTCTGGAGGAGGAGTATACGGAGTATCTGGGTAACCGCGTGGTATGTCACAGCATTCCCATCAGACCGGGACGTAATCTGGCGATCATCTGTGAGTCTGCGGCTGTCAATCACAGACAGAAGAAGATGGGATATAACGCGGCGCAGGAACTCTATAAGCGCGTGCAGAATTCTTTGGCCCATGGGCGCGAAGAGGACGAGGACTAATAAAAGGAGAGGGATAGTATGGCGAATTATGTATTTGGGGTAGACGTAGGTGGAACTTCGGTAAAGATGGGATTGTTTGACAAGGACGGCAATGTATTGGACAAGTGGGAGATTCCCACAAGGACAGCGGACGGTGGGAAACATATTCTTCCCGATATCGCGGCGAGTATCAGGGAAAAGATGGCGGATAAATCGCTTGCAAAGGAAGATGTTGTAGGCGTTGGCATCGGCGTGCCGGGCCCTGTGGAAAAAAGCGGAGTGGTTCACAAAGCCGTTAATTTAGGGTGGTCAGAGATGAACATGAAGGAAGAACTCACGGCGCTTCTTGACGGCATGCGCGTGGAGGGCGGCAATGATGCCAATGTGGCGGCTCTCGGAGAGATGTGGAAGGGCGGCGGCCAGGGACACAAAAACCTGGTGGCGGTTACCCTTGGTACCGGTGTTGGCGGCGGCATTATTGTAAACGGAGAGATTATGACGGGCGCTATGGGTGCAGGCGGTGAGATCGGCCATATTCACGTGGAGGATCATGAGACGGAAGCCTGCGGCTGTGGGAATTACGGCTGCCTGGAGGAGTATGCTTCCGCTACGGGAATTACCAGACTGGCCAACCGGGCGCTAAAGGCTAGCGATAAAGACAGTGTTTTGAGAAACGGCGAGGTGTCCGCTAAGACTGTGTTTGACGCGGTGAAGGCGGGCGACGAGTTGGCGATAGAGATTGCGAAACAGTTTGGCGAGTATCTGGGCAAGGGCCTGGGCGTGATTGCAGGAATCATCAATCCGGAAATTTTTGTGATTGGCGGCGGTGTGTCCAAGGCAGGCGAGGTGCTTTTCGACTATATTAAACCTTCGTTTGAGAGAACGGCCTTTCAGGGCAGCAAGGATGTGATCTTTGCGCTTGCCACACTGGGAAACGACGCGGGGATTTACGGCGCGGCCCGTCTGGTATTAGGATAAATTGGGCGAATGTATATGGTCCGTCTGGGATATATTAAATAGAAAGAAGTGAGCAGGGGTAGAAATTGAGTGCATCAATGTATGAACATATCAGGACAATCGTTCCGGAGGAGAGACTTTTATTTCACGAGCCTATGAGCAAGCACACCACGTTCCGGGTGGGCGGTGAGGCTGAGTGTATGATCGTTGTAGAGACCAAGGACGAGTTGGCGAAGATTATTTCTTATCTGGGACGGTTAGAGCAGGATTATTTTATCCTGGGAAATGGAAGCAATCTGTTAGTGGGGGATAAAGGCTACCGGGGCATTATCGTGAAAATGGGAAAGCGGATGGGAGGCATTCGCGTAGAGCAGAATCACATTGCCGTGGGTGCGGGCGCGCCCCTCTCGTTGGTTTCCACGGTAGCAAAAGAAAAGGGCTTGAGCGGTTTGGAGTTTGCGGCGGGGATTCCGGGCACTGTGGGCGGAGCCATTGTGATGAACGCCGGCGCTTACGGCGGAGAGATGAAGCAGATTGTGCAAATGGTTCGTGTGATGGACAAAGAGGGCCAGATACTGACTTTGGATAATGACACTATGGAATTTGGCTACCGCACCAGTATCATCAGAGACAGACCTTTTATCGTACTGGGGACAGTTCTCAAGCTGACGCCCGGCAATGAGGACGAGATCGGCGCGAAGATGGAGGAACTGATGAAACAGCGGAAGAGCAAACAGCCGTTGGAATATCCAAGCGCGGGCAGTACTTTTAAAAGGCCGGATGGGTATTATGCGGGAAAGCTGATTATGGATGCAGGGCTTCGCGGGTATCGGATCGGTGGCGCGCAGGTGTCGGAGAAGCACTGTGGCTTTGTGATTAATGCCGGAGGGGCGACGGCAGCGGATATTAAGGAAGTAATTGAAGAGGTACAGGAACGCGTGCGGGATCGGTTTCATGTCAGACTGGAACCGGAGGTCGTTTTTCTAGGAGATTTTTAGTACAGAAGAAAGAGGCATACGGACAACATGAGATTTGTGATCGTGACAGGAATGAGCGGTTCAGGGAAACGAACCGCTATGAAGATGTTGGAAGATGTGGGTTTTTACTGCGTGGATAATCTGCCTGTGGCGTTGATTGAGAAGTTTGCGGAGCTGATTACAACGCCCGCAAGCGAAGTCAACAAGGTTGCGCTTGGACTTGATGTGCGCGCGGATCAGGCCTTTGGCGGTGTGCGAAGCACTCTGGACCAACTGAAAGAGAACGGGTATCTCTTTGAGATTCTTTTTATGGAGGCTGATGACAATGTTCTGTTGAAGCGCTATAAGGAGACCAGAAGGCTACACCCCCTTTCTCCTGAGGGCAGAGTGGAGGAGGGGATTCACAGGGAACGGGAGATCTTAAAGGAGATCCGGGAGAAGGCGGATTATATTATTGACACGTCTCACCTCCTTACCAGAGAGCTCAAAGAGGAGATTGACAATATATTTGTCAGAAACAAGGAATACAATTCCCTGATTGTCACAATTCTTTCCTTCGGTTTTAAAAAAGGGATTCCGGCGGATGCCGATCTGGTTTTTGACGTGCGGTTTCTGCCAAATCCATTCTATATTGATGAATTGAAGTACAAAACGGGAAATGACAAAGAAGTGCAGGATTATGTGATGGGCTTTACCGAAGCGGGAATTTTTTTGCAGAAGCTTATGGATATGTTGGACTTTCTGATTCCCAATTATGTCAAGGAAGGCAAGCATCAGTTGGTGATTGGCATTGGATGCACCGGCGGTAAGCACAGGAGCGTGACTCTCGCAAATGCGCTGTTTGCGCAGATGAAGGATCATGGTACTTACGGCGTGAAACTGTATCATCGGGATGTGGATAAATAGAGGATGAACTATGTCTTTTTCCGGGAGTGTAAAGGAAGAACTCGCGGCCCATATAAGTTCTGCCAGACATTGCCAACTCGCGGAGACTGCCGCACTTTTGCTCTTTAGCGGCGGCGTCTGCGACGGGGGGCGGCATCTTTGTCTGGACACGGAAAATGAGGCAGTTGCGAGAAAGTGCTTTACATTATTAAGAAAAACATTTAATATAGATACTGTTATGCAGGGTAAACAGAGAGCGATTCCTGATGACGAGACGGAGCGCAGAGTGATACAGGCATTGTATCTTGCGAAGGAGAAGAATGGGGAGATAAGGCTGACTGAACCGGTCAACCACCTTCTGGTTAAGAGTTCCTGTTGCGCGAGAGCCTATCTGCGCGGCGCTTTTTTATGTGTGGGTTCCATGAGCGACCCGAAAAAAGGCTATCATCTTGAGTTTGTCTGTGACGAGAAGGCACAGGCGTTACAGCTGCAGGAGATGCTTTCGGAGTTTCAGATCGAAGCCAGAATCATAGGGCGCAAAAAGTATCATGTCGTCTATCTGAAAGAGGGCGCAGGCATTGTGGATCTGCTTAACGTAATGGGCGCGCATGTATCTTTGATGGAATTGGAAAATATGAGAATCCTGAAAGAGATGCGCAACTCCATTAACAGGAGGGTAAACTGTGAGACGGCCAATATTTCCAAAACGGTGAATGCGGCCGGCAGACAGATTGAGGATATTCTTCTGATCAGAGACAGGTATGGATTTGAAAATCTGCCGGACAATCTGCGGCAGATGGCAGAGGTGCGGTTAGAGTACCCGGATGCGGCCCTGAAAGAGTTGGGCGGGTATTTGGAACCGGTTGTGGGGAAATCTGGGGTCAATCATAGATTGCGCAGGCTGAGCGAAATTGCTGACAAAATTAGATCATAATAAGAGACGGTATGTCTCGAAAAGAAAAAGAGGAGGAAAATATTATGATTCAGAAGTCAATCCAGATTAAACTGGAGACGGGCCTTGAGGCGCGTCCGGTGGCCATGCTGGTGCAGGTAGCAAGTCAGTTTGACAGCACTATCTACCTTGGTTCTGATAACAGAAAGGTAAACGCAAAGAGCATCATGGGTATGATGAGCATGGGACTTGAGAGCGGTGCGGAGGTAGTTGTGACTGCGGACGGAACCGACGAGGAGACTGCGGTTGCGCAGATCGAAAAATTCTTGACCACCAAATAGGATGGGTGCGGCAGGATTGACATTTGATAAGGCATAATTGCAGGCTGTTCAGAGTCGGATTCTGGACAGCCGTTTCTTTCTTATATAGCAGGAGGGCGGGCATGGCAAAACAGATGCTTTTCGTCTATAATCCCAGAGCGGGAAAGGCGCAAATCAGAAGTAATCTTCTGGATATCATTGATACGTTCGTAAAGGCGGGCTATGAAGTGACGGCTTACCCGACGCAGGCGGCAGGTGACGCTGTCAAGGCTGTGCGCGAGAGAAGAGATGGTTATGAAATTGTTGTCTGCAGCGGCGGCGACGGGACATTGGACGAGGTGGTGTCGGGCATGATGAAGTCGAAAGAGAGGCTTCCCGTTGGATATGTTCCGGCAGGCAGTACAAACGACTTTGCGAACAGTCTGGGCATTCCCAAGAATATGCTGCAGGCGGCGGATGTGGTGGTGAATGGCCGGACCTTTGCCTGCGACGTGGGAAGGTTTAACCACAACACATTTATCTATGTGGCCGCATTCGGGATCTTTACGGACGTGTCCTACGGAACGCCCCAGGATACAAAAAACGTGCTCGGCCATGCGGCTTATCTGATCGAGGGGGTAAAACGACTTCCTTCCGTGCGCTCTTGCCCATTGAAGATTACCTGTAAGGAAAGCGTGATCGAGGGGGAATTTCTCTATGGCATGATCACGAATTCCCATTCTGTCGGAGGGTTCCGGGGAATTACGGGGCAGAATGTGGCGCTAGATGATGGCCTGTTTGAAGTGACGCTGATTCGGAAGCCTTCAAACCCGCTTGAAATCAATAATATTATCCGCGCGCTAGTAGATAAGCGTGTGAAATCGGAGCATATTTATACGTTTACCACCGAAAAACTGAAAGTGGAATCGGAGGAGCCGGTGGCGTGGACGCTGGATGGGGAATTTGGCGGGGAACATCTGACGGTGGAGATTGAAAGCTGGCATCAGGCGCTTGAAATCAGGGTTCCTAAGGAGGCAGAAGGATAAGGGGCAGACGCGGTGAAGACAATGGCACAGACGCGGCACAGTTATTGACTTTCTTAGGACTGGCTGTTAAAATAAAAGTTGGATTCCAGATGATGGAAAGTAATAAAAAATTTTAATAGAAAGGAAGTAAACATTATGGCATTAGTAACAACAACCGAAATGTTTAAGAAGGCTTATAACGGCGGCTATGCGGTCGGTGCCTTCAACGTAAACAACATGGAGATCGTTCAGGGTATTACCGAGGCGGCAGGCGAGTTGAAGAGCCCCGTTATCCTGCAGGTTTCCAAGGGTGCGCGCGCTTACGCGAACCACACCTATCTGGTGAAACTGGTTGAGGCGGCTGTAGCGGAGAATCCTGAGATCCCGATTGCTCTGCACCTGGATCACGGCGATACCTTCGAGCTTTGTAAGTCCTGTATCGACGGCGGATTCACCTCCGTTATGATCGACGCTTCCTCCAAGTCTTTTGAGGACAACATTGCATTGACCAAGCAGGTCGTTGAGTATGCACATGCCAACGGCGTAGTGGTTGAGGCTGAGCTTGGTACTCTGGCAGGTGTTGAGGATGAGGTCGTTGTAGAGTCCGGTAAAGAGTCTTACACCCGTCCGGAGGAAGTTGAGGAGTTCGTAGACAAGACTGGCTGTGATTCCCTCGCTATCGCTATCGGCACATCCCACGGCGCATACAAGTTCACTGCCGCACAGTGTACGAGAAATGCTGATGGTATCCTGGTTCCCCCTCCGCTTCGCTTCGATGTGTTGGAGGAGTGCATTAAGAGACTGCCCGGTTTCCCGATCGTGCTTCACGGTTCTTCTTCCGTGCCGCAGGAGTTCGTAAAGATGGTAAACCAGTATGGCGGAAATATGCCCGATGCAGTGGGTATTCCGGAGGAACAGCTGCGTAAGGCTGCTGAACTTGCAGTATGTAAGATCAACATTGACTCCGATATCCGTCTGGCTATGACAGGTAATATCCGCAAATACTTTGCGGAGCATCCGGATCACTTTGATCCCCGTCAGTATCTGAAGCCCGCCAGACAGGCCGTTAAGGACATGGTTGCTCACAAGATTAAGAACGTACTTGGTTCCGACGGTAAGGCGTAAACCACAAATAGTTATATGAGAAATAAAACCGACATGGCCGTGTTGTGGTCATGTCGGTTTTGTATAGTTACTTATACATCTTCTTCAATTCTTCCGCATGTGTCTCTTCGATGTCTGAAAAAGCGGAAAGCATCGGCTTCACTTCTTCCTTTTTCAACATCCGCGCCACATAGTTTCTCGTAATCTTCATGACAACAGGCGATAAGCTCAGGACACCGATCAGGTTGGGAATCGCCATCAGGCCGTTAAAGGTATCGGAGAGATCCCATGCCAATCCGAGATTCATGGTTGCGCCCACATAGATCATCAGCACGAACACGATTTTGTAGGCAATCATGGATTTTGTGCCGAAGAGATATTCCCATGCCTTGGAACCGTAGTGACTCCAGCCAAGCACGGTGGAGAATGCGAACAGCAGAATGGCGATTGCAATGAACATGGGGCCTGCACTGCCAAATCTCGTGGCGAAAGCCTCACCTACCAGGGCGGAACCCTCGGAGGAGCTCAAAACTGCGCCGGTTTCCAGATCAACCAGACCGGAGGAGAGTACCACGAAAGCGGTCAGCGTGCAGACGATCATGGTGTCTGCAAACACCTCAAAGATACCCCACATACCCTGGCGCACAGGTTCTTTTACATTGGAACTGGAGTGAACCATAACAGAGGAACCAAGTCCCGCTTCGTTGGAGAACACGCCGCGCTTCATACCCCAGGTAAGCGCCATCTTTACGCCGGAACCGACAATGCCGCCGCCCACTGCACGCAGTCCGAAGGCACCCCGGAAAATTGCGGAGAAAATAGCGCCGCACTGATCAATATTCATAATGAAGATGATTAAAGCGCCTATTATATAGATGATTGCCATAAAGGGCACAAGCTTCTCCGTAACGGATGCAATACGCTTTAGGCCGCCTACAATAACCAGAGCCGCGAGAATCAGAAGGATGATGCCTGTCACATAAGTAGGAATACCGAAAGCCGACTTCATGTTGCCGGAGATGGAGTTGATCTGGCTCATGTTGCCGATGCCGAAAGATGCCATCACGCAGAAAATGGAAAACAGGACGGCCAGTACCGCACCAACTTGCTTAAAGCCTTTGTAGGAGCCGAGGCCATCTTTTAAATAGTACATGGCACCGCCGGACCACTCGTTCCGCTCGTTCTTGCGACGGTAGTAGATACCCAGTACGTTTTCGGAATAGTTGGTCATCATGCCGAAGAAAGCAACGATCCACATCCAAAAAATGGCGCCGGGGCCGCCGGCAATCAACGCACTTGCCACACCTACAATATTGCCGGTTCCGATGGTAGCGGCCAGAGCCGTACACAGCGACTGGAACTGGGAAATGGACTGATCCTCCTTGTCCGTGTGCTTGGTGATGTGTTTATCGTGAAAAATACCGCCGATGGTATTTTTAAACCAGTGCCCAATATGGGACAACTGAAAAAATTTGGTAAGGACTGTCATCAGAATGCCCGTACCGACGAGCAGCACCAACATGGGGATTCCCCACACGAAGCCGTTAATGGCGCTGTTCACCTTAGTGATCATTTCTACCATAATACATTTCCTCCTCACTTCCTGCATGTGTGTTCCATTGATATCCTATAAGGAAAAAAGGCGCAGACATCTGAACCAAATGTCTACGTCGACGGTTGTGGAACACTTATTCACATGGTAAAGATTTCTACGGTATTCAAGTATACCATAAGACCATGTATCTGGCAAGGAAAAATTGTATACATGGATAATGAGCTGTGCAAAAAACCGGAAATTTACCCCAGAAAAGGGAGGATGCCAAGTAAAGTTTCCCTTACTTGGCATTTATTATGAAAAAGTTTTTTAATTAATTGGCAAATTTTTTATCAGCTTTGCTTTGCTGTATCTTATGGTTTTAGTATACGGAGCAGAAATGTCTAAATCGTGATTCTAAAATGAAGTTTTTTAAAATTAAATATGAACAATTTATGAACGAACGCTACTTGGAAAGACGAATCACATTCCAGCTCTTTTTCAGAAGGACTGCCTGTAATGTGTTGTCGTCCACTTTGGCGTTCCCGCTCGCCTGCGGAATGACATTATTCGGATTTTCTTCCGTATTCACCGCCTTTAAATCCTCATTGTGCATGACAATATGCTCCTGTACCCGATAACCTGCATACTGGCGTAAATCTATGGTTATTTCCATATCCTCATCCAAATCTTTGTTCACGGCAAAGACAACCAATTCCTCTTTTTCCGGATTCTCCACAACCACACAGTCAAGGTAAGGCGCTTCGCCGTACTGCTTCGCCTCATATACGGGAGATTTCACAATCGTGTTTAGGACGGTTCCCTGGCCCATGGTAGCCGCGTGCATATAGGGATAAAAGATGGTCTGCCGCCATGCGCCTGTGTCGGAAGTCATAATCGGCGCGATTACATTTACAAGCTGTGCAAGGCAGCCGATTTTTACCCGGTCTGCATGGCGCAGAATGGTAATCAGCATACTGCCTACTAACAGTGCATCTTCAAAATTATAGATATCCTCAAGCTGATGGGGTTTCTGTACCCATTTTTCAAGCTTCTTATCCGCTTCCTCAGAATGGAACCACACATTCCACTCGTCCAGAGAAATGTTGATATTTTTCCTGCCGTGATGTTTGCCCTTGATGTAGTCGCAGATAGAAGCCACCGTCGAGATAAACTGGTCCAGATCTACGCTGCTTGCAAGAAAATTGGCGGAATCATTATCTCTGTTGCCATAGTATTGGTGCATGGAAACGAAATCAATGGTGTCGTAGCACTCGTCGAGGACGGTTGCTTCCCACTCGCCAAAGGTGGGCATCTGGGAATTGGAACTGCCGCATGCCACGAGTTCGATGGAAGGGTCAAGGATTTTCATGGCCTTTCCGGTCTCGTTGGCGATTCTGGCGTATTCCACTGCCGTTTTGTGTCCGGTCTGCCATGGCCCGTCCATCTCGTTGCCAAGGCACCATGTTTTGATGGCGTGGGGTTGTTCATAACCGTGGGCTCTGCGCAGATCACTCATCTGCGTGCCGCCCTTAAAATTACAGTATTCCAACAATTCCCTTGCCTCCGTCAGTCCTCTGGTGCCCAGATTGACTGCCATCATAATGTCGCTGCCGGCTTTCTTCGACCAATCGGCGAACTCATTGAGACCAAACTGGTTGGATTCTACGACCTGCCATGCAAGATCAACCTGGGCAGGTCTCTTCTCTTTGGGGCCGACGCTGTCCTCCCAACGAAAGCCGGACACGAAATTTCCACCGGGATAACGCACGATGGGCACATGGCATTCCTTTACCAACTCCAACGTATCCTTGCGGAACCCCTGTTCATCTGCAAAGGGGCTTTCGGGTTGGTAGATTCCTTCATAGACCGCCCGCCCCAGATGTTCGATAAAAGATCCGTAGACTCTTTTGTCGATTTCACTTACGATGTACTCTTTGTCAATAATAACCTGCGCTTTCTTCATTTTTTCCGCACCTGTTCCTTTCTCTTAATACCTTTATTCTATCAAAAGCGGCGAAAATATCTATATCCTTTCTTGCGCCATATTTGACTTTTCTTCCGGTGTTGGTGTATGGTGGAGAAAAGGAGGGAAACTATGTTTCACACAGGCTATTGCGATTATAACCGGTTCAATCCGGACTGCGACAAAATTAATCGTCCGGAGGGCAGCGGGGATTATCTATTTCTCTACTTTATGACACCCATGAAGGTACAGATCGGCGGCCGGACGCATATGACAAAAGAAGGCGCATTTTTGCTGTATACACCGGGAGAGGCGCAGATATATCAGGCGGTTGGCCGGTTTAAAAACAGTTTCGTGCATTTTACCTGCGACGATGACGGTTTCCTTGCGGCCTACGATCTTCCTGTCAACAGAATTGTTTATCCGCCCTACCCGGATACTATAAATGCCCTGTTTAAATCAATTTATGTGGAGAGCGTGACAAAACAGGACTATTATCAGGAGCAGACTGATAAATTGATGCACCAACTGTTTATTCTTTTTTCCAGACAGCTTCATACGTTTCCGAAGGGAAGGGATATTCAGGCCGATCTTTTTGAACAGTTTAAGAAGGCAAGAATTGAAATTCTGACTCATATTGACAGAAAATGGGATGCGGACAGTATGGCGGCGTTGACGAACCTGGGGACAAGCCAGTTTTATAATTACTATAAGCTGTTTTTTAACCGTTCGCCCAAATCCGAATTGTTGGACGCACGTCTGGAGCGGTCGAAATACCTGCTCCGGGTAGAGAAAATGCCTGTAGGGCAGGCGGCTTTGCAGGCAGGGTTTGACAGTCTGCCGCATTTCACCCGCTACTTTAAAAAGATGTGCGGGATGACGCCCTCGGAGTACGGACGTTCTTAAATATCTATTATTTTTTGTGCTTGACATATGCTTAACGGCGATAACTCGCCGCTAAGCATATATGCTTATTTCTATTATATACTTGTCGTATAGATCATTTTGATCTATCAATATCATTCAGAAAGGAAACAGGTATTATGGGAAAATCAAGCACAATTCAGGAACAACAGAAAACAAACGAGGCATTTCAGAAGTACATTGACGACATGACCAAAAACATGGCCACAAGGCAGGAGGGGCTTGTCGGACAATTGGGGGAGATGGAAAACAAGCACTATGTCGGTTTTTCAGACAAGGCGCTGTTGGTAGAGGGAAGATACAGCCATCTCACAACCGTAAGCGAGTGGTCGTTAAAATCTGTTAACGCAATTATTGACGCCTGCTCTAAGGCGCTTTTCGGGGATAAAAAGAGTTCCCCGGAGGGAAGTACGATTGCGGAGACAGACGAAAAAACCAGCGAATCCATAAAGGCGATCAAGAGCCGCGAGGCATACATAGCCAGTGAAGCCTTTGAGGTGGTGCAGGCGATCATAGGAACCTTTAACAGTGCAACCACAACCAGCGTGGAACAGAAAATAGACGTAAAGCCCATTGCACCGGGAATGACCATGTTTATCGGAGTGGAAAACAATTCCTTTTCTTCGCAAAGCTTTTTAAAGAATGAAAAGATTATACAGACCATTTTTGTCTTTAAAGTGTGCTATTCGATTGCGGAGGGCAAGCAGCAGTCGGCGCTGAGTGATTTGCAGATGTATGAGGATCAGAAAGCAAGATTTCGCAAGATCATTGAAGATTTGGGCAAAAAGGAGATAGAACTGGAACTGGATGATCCGGATTATGACGAGAAGTTTAATAAACTGGAAAGCCGCGCAGAGTTGATGCTGAGACATCTGGATGTAATCACGCAGAAGATCAGGGAGCTTAACTCTCTGCAGCTCGAGCAGGATAAGGCTGACTGCAAACAGATCGTGGAGCGGATGCAGGTAAAACGTCTTGCGGTTGCCTGTGCAAGGAATGGTTATGAACAGACATCAACGGGATTTAACTGTACGCTTTCCAAAGATGCGATAGCAGATCGGATCAGGGCGTATACGCCGCGAACGGCACATCTTGTCTATGTTAGTAAAACGGATTTTGTGGGAGGGCATTATGAAGCTGTTTTTGCATCGAATAATCCGATTGACCAAGATCAGGTAGATCAGTGGGTTGAAAGAGCGTTGACAGGACAAGGAAATTTTTACTTTGACATAAACGCATAGGAATCACTGAAAAGTGCCCTTGGGCAGAAATTTTGCCTAAAGGCACTTTTTCGGAGAAACTCGTTAGAGTTTCTCCGGCTCGGGATATTCCACCCCAAATGTCTCAACGGTAACGGTCTGCATGATCTGATCTTCCAACGGTCTGTCCTCATAATCAGTCGCCGTCTCGGCAATCTTATTTACATTTTCCAACCCTTCAATCACTTTTCCAAACGCCGCATAAGCGCCGTCCAAATGAGGGCTTGTCTTGTGCATGATAAAAAACTGGCTGCCCGCGGAATCAGGGTGCATGCTTCTCGCCATAGAGAGAACGCCCGCCGTATGTTTTAAGTCGTTGTCAAAACCGTTTTGCCGAAATTCCCCTTTGATCGAGTAGCCGGGGCCGCCCATGCCGGTGCCCTCCGGGTCACCGCCCTGAATCATAAAGCCCTTGATGACACGGTGAAAAATAAGGCCGTCGTAAAAGCCTGCGTTGATCAGGCTGATAAAATTGTTGACGGAAACGGGCGCGATATCGGGATATAATTCCGCTTTGATCACGTCGCCATTTGCCATTGTAAAAGTTACAATCGGATTTTGTTCTGCCATATAAAAATTCCTTTCCTAAATGCAAGATTAGTAGTAAACTAAAATTCTATTATACAAAATACCACAGAAAATCGGACAAGTCAAAGGCTTGCCGGGGATGGCGGTTTTATGCTGAAAAAAATACAGAATCCTTTGTGGGAACGTCCTTTATATATCACAGATCAGACGGAAACTTATGCCGCTTTGCGAAAGCAGGACTGCTATGTGCTGCCTTGTCTTCAGGAAAACAATCGGGGAGAAACTTTTCCGGGCGCGCGCTATGTTGTGGAGAAATGGGAGGAGGTCGATTTTTCATCCCTTGACAGAATCTATAGAAGACTGGCCGGTCTGCCGTGGGAGATACTGGAGACAGACCGTCTTTTGGTGCGGGAGACGACGGTGCAGGATGTGGATTCTTTTTATCAGATTTATGCAGAGCCTTCCATTACCGCGTATATGGAAGAGCTTTGCAAGGATAAAGATGAGGAAACTGCCCGTATAGAAAGCTATATAGAGACAATCTATGCTTTTTACGGTTTTGGGATGTGGACGGTGTTAGAGAAACAAAGCAAAAAGGTAATCGGCAGGGCAGGGATTAGTTGGAGGGAAGGTTATGATCTGCCGGAATTAGGCTTTGTGATCGGTGTGCCGTGGCAGGGGAAAGGCTATGCCTATGAGGTGTGCAAAGCCATTTTGGACTATACGCGGGAAGAATTGGAAATGACGAAAGTGTTTTCGTTAGCGCGGCCGGGAAATGAGAAGTCGGTGAGACTGTGTGAAAAACTGGGATTTGTACCCGGCGGGGAGACAGAACTTGACGGGATCAGGCATCTGATGTTTGTAAAAGAGCTGTGACTTAGACATTGACGGAAACAGGAAAGAAGGGGTAAACTGTTTGGGACGCGTATGAGGAGGACACAGATTATGAAAAAACCGAGGATAAAATTAGAAGTTCGGAATTCGTTTCTGCTGCTGCTCACGGCCCTTGTCTGGGGCGTGGCTTTTGTGGCGCAGAGGCAGGGAGGTGCGTCGGCGGGGCCTTATACTTTTAACTGTATCCGCTCTTTTCTGGGCGGGTTTGTGCTTTTGCCGGTGATCCCGTTTCTGGATAAGGTCACGGGAAATCAAAAGCGGCCGACAAAAGAGGATCGGCGCACATTATCAGTGGGCGGCGCGATTTGCGGGCTGATCCTGTTTGTGGCGAGCACGTTTCAGCAGATGGGCATGTATTACGGAACCACGGCGGGCAAGGCGGGGTTTCTGACGGCGTGTTATATTCTTCTGGTGCCGGTGCTTGGTATTTTTTTTGGGAAAAAATGCGGTTGGAATGTCTGGGTCAGTATTTTGGTGGCGGTCGTGGGGCTTTATTTTTTATGTCTGAAAGACAGCTTTTCCTTGCAGCTCTGTGACGGGTTGGTGCTTTTGTGCGCGGTCTGCTTTTCCGTACATATTATGGTGGTGGATCATTTTTCTCCGTTGGTGGATGGGGTGCGCATGGCCTGCATTCAGTTTTTTGTGTGCGGGGCGTGGGGAATGTTTCCGATGGTCGCCGTAGAGATACCACAGATGGGACCGACGGCATGGTTACAGTCTCTGGGGAGCATCGACGTGTGGATTCCCATTTTGTATGCGGGCATTATGTCCTGCGGCGTTGGCTATACTTTGCAGATCGTGGGACAAAACGGGATTAATCCTGCGATTGCTTCTTTGCTGATGAGTCTGGAGTCGGTTTTCTCGGTACTGGCCGGTATGTTACTTTTGCAGGAAACGATGAGCGGCAGGGAGATTTTGGGCTGTGTGTTAGTCTTTGCGGCGGTGATCTTTGCCCAGTTGAATTTCGGAAAACAGAAAAATAAATAGATTGTATTAAATTGTATACAATAATACATTCATACAAAAAACGCTTGACATGGTCAGATGGCGGTGCTACAATGCAAAGCATAAAAGCAAAGGCGCTTTGAGGAAACTCAAGGCGCCTTCTTTTTATGCGAGAGGAGGAAGTGTTATGGAAGAATTGATGGAGGTTGTAAACGGTCAGATATTCGGCGTTTGGTTTCTGATCGGCGCGGCATTGGTTTTCTGGATGCAGGCGGGTTTTGCGATGGTGGAGACGGGCTTTACCAGAGCGAAGAATGCGGGAAACATCATCATGAAGAATCTGATGGATTTCTGTATCGGCACGGTGATGTTTATCGTGATTGGTTTTGGGCTTTTGTTGGGAGAGGACCTTATGGGGCTGATCGGCAAACCCGGGTTCGACATTTTCACAACTTATGAGAGCTTTGACTGGTCTAACTTCGTGTTTAATCTGGTGTTCTGCGCGACCACCGCGACGATCGTTTCCGGCGCGATGGCGGAACGGACGAAGTTCTTAAGTTACTGTGTGTATTCTGGTGTGATCTCAGCGCTGATCTATCCCATTGAGGCACACTGGATCTGGGGCGGCGGTTGGCTGTCACAGATTGGTTTTCACGATTTTGCGGGTTCCTGTGCAATCCATATGGTAGGCGGTATTTCCGCTCTGGTGGGCGCGAAGATATTGGGGCCCCGTATCGGTAAATTTAATACGGATAAGGACGGAAAGGTGACGAAGGTAAATGCCTTTCCGGGGCACAGCATTCCGCTTGGCGCGCTTGGTGTGTTCATTCTCTGGCTTGGTTGGTATGGATTTAACGGCGCGGCGGCCACAAGTGTGGAGCAGCTAGGCTCCATCTTTGTGACCACGACGATTGCCCCTGCGGTGGCAACGGTGGTTTGTATGATATTTACATGGATCAAATTCGGAAAGCCGGATGTTTCCATGTGCCTGAATGCTTCTCTGGCAGGGCTTGTAGCAATCACCGCTCCCTGCGACGTGACAGACGCTTTTGGCGCTATTGTGATCGGCGCAGTGGCAGGCCTTTTGGTAGTGTTTGGTGTATGGCTTCTGGATTACAAGCTGCGGATCGACGATCCGGTGGGAGCCGTGGCGGTACATATGATGAATGGTATCTGGGGAACTATTTCCGTTGGCTTTTTTGCAACAAATACCGCGCCGGGCTATTCGATTGCGGATGCTTCCGGGACAGAGCTTACCGGGTTGCTTTATGGCGGCGGCTTTAAGCTTTTGGGTTTGCAGCTGATTGGATTTGCCTCGGTGGCGGCGTGGACGTTTGTGACAATCACGATTGTGTTTTTGGTAATCAAGGCCACGATCGGGCTGCGGGCTTCTCAGGAGGAGGAAATCGTAGGTCTGGACGCTACGGAACACGGTTTGGCTTCCGCTTACTCCGGTTTCAGTATTATGGATGTATCGGGCGCTATGGTCATGGATGTGAATGAGAATACAAGCCTTGGTGTGGAGGACTATGAGACCGCTTCGCAGATACAGAAAGACGCGGCAGTGAAGGTGGCGCAGGTGCCGATGGCTTCCGCTACGGGCATGTATAAGGTGGCAATCATTGCGAAACTGTCAAGATACGACAAGCTGCGCAAGGCGATGAACGATCTGGGCGTGACGGGCATGACGGTGACACAGGTCATGGGCTGCGGCGTTCAGAAGGGTGCGGGTGAAAAATACCGCGGCGTAGAGATGGATGCAACCCTTCTGCCGAAGGTAAAGGTGGAAGTAGTGGTAAGCAAGATCCCTGTGGAAGCAGTGGTGGAAGCTGCCAAGAAAACCCTCTATACCGGTCATATTGGAGATGGCAAGATCTTTGTCTACAATGTAGATAAGGTGGTTAAGGTTCGCACGGGCGAAGAGGATTTTGACGCCCTGCAGGATGTGGAGTAAGCTTACATCTATATCCCTTAGTTTGTATATATGGTCAGAACGAATCCCCGGCGCTCCACCGTCTGGGGATTCGTTCTGTTGTGGAATAAAACAGTGCCCGGGCACGGGAAAGTAAAATGGGCTGTGCGACAATTCAAGTTGCGGAATAACGGAATTTAGTGTAAAATAGAAACTGTCGGTGCGAAAGGAAAGGGAATGTCACTATGAATACCGGAACAAAAAAGAAAAAACAGATACAGTTCCGCTATTATGAGATCCCACAGGGGGAGCCCTGTCTGGCGCTGCTTGGGGAGGCATGGGTGCGTCGGTATGGAGATGGTGTGGATTGTCTGCATTTCCATAATTATATGGAGATCGGGTTCTGCTATGACGGCAGAGGCGCGATGGTGTTGGATGACGACGAAGTCCCATATCAGGGAAATATGTTTACGATTATACCGAAGAACTATCCGCATAATACGGACAGCGAAAATTTTTCCTACAGCAAATGGGAGTATTTGTTTGTCGATGTGGAGGAGCTTCTTCAGGACGCTTACCGGGACAACAAAATGTTTGCGGACGAATTGGCAATTCTCATCAATAACCGGGCATGGGCAGTGGAGGTATCCAAGTATCCTGAAGCGGGCGGACTGATTTGCAGTATTATGGAAGAAATGCGTTATAAGAAGGAACTGTATACGGAGAGTGTCAGAGGGATGCTCCTGTCGCTTTTGATTAATATTGCAAGGATGAACCAGAAGCCGGCCGGCAGAGTCAAAAAGCAGAGCATGGGAGTTTCCCAGATGACAGTGGCGCTGCATTATATTGGCAAACACTATGCGGAAGACTTGACAATCGGGGATCTGGCGGCGGTCAGCCATATGTCCGAGACGAATTTCCGCCGTGTCTTCCAGAAAACGATGAATATGACGCCCTCCGACTACCTGAATCTGGTGCGGGTGCAGGGAGCCTGTGAATATATGAAGAAGAGTACCGACAGTATGGAAATGGTGGCCGAAAAAAGCGGTTTTCAGTCGGTCTCCACCTTTAACCGCAATTTTAAGAAGGTGTTGGGAATCACGCCGTATCAGTGGAAAATTCATCCGGAGAACTACGAGGCAAAGCTGCTCAACTATAATATTTCTGCATATAAAGGGTGGTAATTAATGCTTATTTTGCTGATAAGGTGGAAAAAGAAAATACCGTAAATTCGCACACTTAAACGTTTAAGACGAAATTTGATGGTCGAATTTGCACATTTTTTGATTTTTGCTAACAACACACTAGAGATATATTGAGTTATAATTCATATGTAATCAGCCAAAAAAGCCGCATAGTTATACAAAATGACGAAAGGCTTTTGGGCGTTGAGCACATAGAAACAAAATCGTGCGCAAAGTGCACAAAAAACAAAATGGGAGGAAGTAAATATGAAAAGAAAGATTTTGGCAGCTTTATTGGCATCTACCATGGTTCTTTCCCTGGTAGGATGCGGCGGCGGTTCTTCTGAGACACCTGCAGCTCCTGCAGCAGACGGCGGCGCAGCGACAGAGGAAGCAGCTCCTGCGGCGGACAGCGGCGCAGCAACAGAAGAGGCGGCTCCCGCGGCAGACGCGGCAGCAGGCGGAGAAGAGACCCTGACTGTATGGTGTTGGGATCCCGCGTTCAACTTAAACGCAATGTACGAAGCAGAGAAGGTTTATCAGAAAGATCATCCGAATTTCAAGTTGGATGTAATTGAGACTCCCTGGGATGATATTCAGACTAAGCTGAGCACAGCGGCAGTTTCCGGAGATCTGAGCACATTGCCTGACATTTTCTTAATGCAGGATAATGCGTTCCAGAAAAACGTAATCGCTTTTCCGGATGTATGCATGGATCTGACAAACAGCGGAATCGACTATTCCCAGTTTGCGGCAGGTAAGACAGCTTATTCCGTAATCGACGGCAAGAACTACGGCGTACCTTTCGATAACGGCGCAGTGGTAGCATGCTATCGTACAGACGTTCTGGAGCAGGCAGGTTTGACGATCGACGATTTCACAGACATCACTTTTGACCAGTATATTGAGAACGGTAAGAAGGTTCTGGACGCAACAGGCAAGCCCCTCATCTCCATGCAGGCAGGTGAGTGTGACCTGATTATGATGATGTTACAGTCCGCAGGCGCTTCCCTCTTTAACGAGGACGGCACGGCGAACATCGTAGGTAACGATACTTTAAGGATTGTTATGGAGACCTACAAGTCCCTGAAAGATGCAGGCGTACTCACTGAGGTGAACAGTTGGGATGAGTATGTAGGTGATTTCGTAAGCGGCAACGTAGCAGGTACGATCAACGGATGTTGGATCATGGCTTCTATCCAGACTGCAGAGGATCAGAAGGGTAACTGGGCGATCACCAATATGCCTAGTCTGGTAGGCGCAAACGGCGCAACCAACTACTCCAACAACGGCGGTTCTTCCTGGGCAGTAACCACGAAGTGCGCGAATCCGGATCTGGCATGCGACTTCCTTGCAAAGACTTTTGCAGGCAGCACAGAGCTGTATGACAATATCCTTCCCAGTGGCGCTCTTGCAACTTGGGCACCCGCAGGTGATTCCGATGCGTACGGCGCACCCAACGATTTCTTCGGCGGCGACGCAGTATCCGCTAAGATTGTAGATTTTGCAACCAAGGTTCCCAGCAACATCACAGGCGCTTACTACTATGAGGCTCGTAACGCGGTTGCAACCGCTATCACGAACTACATCAACGGCGCAGACCTTGACTCCGAGCTCCAGACCGCAGAGCAGACTGTGAACTCCTATATGCAGCAGTAATGGGTCATGCAGATTATAAATTATAAGTAACAAGTAACACAGGGGAATAGTTTCTACAAGCTGTTCCCCTTTTTTACTCCAACGATAGAGAAGGAGGGGTTTTTTTGAGCAAGCCAAAAAAAATGACGCTTAGTAAAAAACAGAATTTAATGGGGTGGTTTTTTCTTTTGCCCGGCGCACTCCTGATATTTATCATGAGCTTTCTGCCGATGTTCAGAGCCTTGCTTTTATCGTTCAAGTCGGGCGTTGGCGCAAATATGAAATGGTGCGGTATTTCCAATTATATTCGTATGTTTCAGGACACGGTATTTGTCCAATCTATTAAAAATACATTTTTATATTTGTTAATTCAGGTGCCGATCATGTTGGTTTTTGCATTGATCTTGGCGTCTATCCTGAACAATAAGGATTTGAAATTTAAAGGACTTTTTCGGACGATGATCTTTTTGCCCTGTGCGACTTCGCTGGTGGCATATGCAATTATCTTCCGGTCCCTTTTTGCTAATAACGGTCTTGTCAATTTGCTTTTTGTCAAGTTGGGGATTTTAGACCAGCCCTACGCATTTCTGACAAATACGACGAGTGCGCGTATCGTTATCGTCATTGCGCTGTTGTGGCGGTGGACGGGATATAATATGGTATTCTATCTTTCCGGCTTACAGAACATTGAGTATTCCGTATATGAGGCGGCTAAGATTGACGGCGCGTCGGCGGTACAGTCCTTTTTCAAAATCACGGTGCCGTTGTTAAAGCCCACGATCCTGCTGACGGCGATCATGTCCACCAACGGAACATTACAGCTGTTCGACGAGTCTGTCAACCTGACAAAAGGCGGCCCGGCGAATACATCGATCACAATGTCGCATTACATATATGATATGTCCTTTAAGTATGTGCCCAACTTCGGGTACTCGGCGGCAATGTCCTTCTTAATTTTGATTTTGGTTGCCATTCTGGCATTCCTGCAGATGAAAGTAGGTGATAAGCGTGACTAGGGCGAAGATTAGAAAGTTTTTCATGTACGCATTCCTGATTATTGTATCGTTTGTATCGGTGTTTCCGCTGTACTGGATGGTAAGCGCGGCGACGAACAAGAGCGCGGATGTCATTTCCGGACGGTTGATTCCAGGCACTTATTTTATGGAAAACTGGAAAAACCTGATAGCGGCGCAGAATATAGGGAGAGCCTTCGGGAACTCTTTCAAGTATGCGTTGATTCTGACGTTTGTTTCACTTGTTGTCAGCTCTCTTGCGGGTTATGGGTTTGAAATTTTCCATGACAAGGCCAAGGATACGCTGATGAGTATTATTCTTCTGGCTATGATGGTGCCTTTTGTGGCGACGATGATTCCGCTGTTTCAGATGATTTCCAAGGCGGGTTGGCTGAACACGACGATCGGATTTATCCTGCCGACGATTTCCACGCCGTTTCTGATCATGATGTTTCGGCAGAGCGCAAGGTCTTTCCCTCACGATATTATGGAGGCGGCCAGAATTGACGGGTTATCCGAGATTCGTATTTTCTTCCAGATGTTTATACCGACCATGCGCTCTACCTATGCCGCGGCCATGACCATCACCTTCATGAACGCGTGGAACAGCTATTTGTGGCCCAAGGTAATTATGACGGACGCAACCAGCCAGACAATGCCCATGGTAGTGGCGAACCTGACGGAGGGTTACGTGACGGATTATGGTATGCTGATGTTGGCCGTATTGATCTGTACCCTGCCTACAGCAGTTGTATTCTTCTGCTTACAGAAGGCGTTTGCGGAAGGTATTACCGGAGCAGTGAAATAGAGAAGGAAGGTGTCGAAACATGGCGCAGTTTGACTTTAATAAAGTAAAAGATCCTCAGTTTTTTAAGGAAAACGTACTTCCTGCCCGGGCAGCCCTGACACTTTATGCGAACGGGCAGGAGGCGGCGTGTGAAAAGAGCAGCCTGACGCAGTTTCTTGACGGTGTCTGGAAATTTTCCTATGCGGTAAATATGGACTCTGCTGTAAAAGAATTTGAGAAAGAGGAGTATGACTGCAGGCCGTGGGCGGACATCCGCGTGCCTGCCCATATCCAGATGGAAGGGTACGACATACCGCAGTATGCCAACACGCAGTATCCGTGGGATGGCAGGGAGGAAATTTTACCGGGAGAGATTCCGGAACGGTTTAATCCGGTGGCAAGCTATGTGAAATATTTTGAGGTGCCGGAGCGTATGCGGGGTCAGGAAATCCGTATCGTTTTTGAGGGTGTGGAAAGTGGTATGGCGCTTTGGTGTAACGGTGCCTATGTGGGTTACAGCGAGGACAGCTTTACTCCGTCTGAGTTTGACCTGACCCCTTACCTTCATGACGGTGAAAATAAACTGGCCGTTCAGGTCTTCAAGTGGACTTCTTCAAGTTGGTGTGAGGATCAGGACTTTTATCGTTTTTCTGGTATTTACAGAAGCGTGTACCTGTATGCGGTTCCTGTTGTTCATGTGGAAGATATGGAGATCAGGACACTTTTTGCAGGCGATGATTTCGGGCAGGCGAGGCTTGCCGTGCGCTGTAAGACAAAAGGGGAAGGCATCTGCAGATTCCGTTTCAGGGACGGCGGGGCAACGCTTTTTGAGAGAGAGCAGAAAGCGGAACCAGAGATGGCGTTTGAGGAGATCATAGAGAAGCCGAAGCTTTGGAGCGCAGAAGAACCTTACTTATACCAGTTGGAAGTGACTTGTGTCGATGGAGCGGGGAAGACATCGGAGTATGTTTCTCAGGTTGTGGGTTTCCGCAAGTTTGAGATGAAGAATCACAGAATGCTTTTGAACGGAAAACGCATTGTGTTTAAAGGCGCGAACCGACATGACTTCAGTTCCGTATCGGGAAGACATATCTCTTACAAGGAACTTGTGAAAGATGTGGTGACCATGAAGCGCAACAATATCAATGCGATCCGCACCAGCCACTATCCGGATGACGAGCGGCTCTATGAGCTCTGTGACCGCTACGGCTTGTACCTGATTGCGGAGAGCAATTTGGAGTCTCACGGAACATGGGACGCTTACCTAAAGGGAAAGAAAGATATGTCCTTCGTTGTGCCGGATGATAAGCCGGAATGGAAGGATATGATGTTTGACCGCATCAATTCCTGCTATCAGAGAGATAAAAACCATCCGGCCGTGCTGATCTGGTCTGTGGGAAATGAGTCCTTCGGCGGAGAGACGATTTTTGAAATGTCGGAGCTGTTCCGCAAGTTGGATGACACCAGACTGGTGCACTATGAGGGCGTGTTTAACGACAGGCGTTACAATGACTCCTCCGATATGGAGAGCCGCATGTACGCGAAAGTGACAGATATCGAAGAATATCTGGCTAATGGGGACGGCAAGCCATTTATTTGCTGTGAGTATACCCATGCCATGGGCAATTCCTGCGGCGCGATGCACAAGTACACGGAATTGGCAGATAAAGAAAATTCCGCTTATCAGGGCGGCTTTATCTGGGATTATATTGACCAGTCGATATACAAGAAGGACCGTTACGGAAAGTGGTTTCAGGCCTACGGCGGCGATTTCGGAGAGAGGCCCACGGACTATAATTTCAGCGGAAACGGCATCGCTTACGGCGGAGAGCGGGAAGCGTCGCCCAAAATGCAGGCGGTGAAATATAATTATCAGAATATTGCCGTGACGGTAACCAAAGATCATTTTGAAGTGTGGAATAAGAATCTTTTTGTCTCTACAGATACATTCCGGTGTGTGGCGGAACTTTTGCGGGACGGGATTGGAATAGAGCGAAAAGAGCTTACGGATGTTTCGGCTGCCCCCGCAAGCAGGGCGACTTATCCTGCGCCTTTTGCATTGCCGGATGTGCCGGGAGAGTATGCGGTGACCATTTCCTTCTCTTTGAAGGAGGATACGCTCTGGGCTGAGGCGGGCCACGAAGTGGCTTTCGGGCAGGCGGTGATCGGAAGAGTCGATGCGCCTGCGGAAGAGAAGAAAAAACCTTTTACCGTGATATGGGGCAATGATAATGTCGGTGTGCGGGGAGAGGACTTTGACGTGTTGTTTGCGGAACCTGCCGGCGCGTCGTCAGCATTTGGGTTGGTTTCTTACCGCTATGCGGGTAAAGAGTTAATTGAGGCAACACCCAGGCCTAATTTCTGGCGTGCGCCTACGGATAACGACGAAGGCAACAATATGACTAGCAGACAGGGTCAGTGGAAACTGGCAAGTCTTTATGCGAGCGGTAAGGGCATGGGCAGGAAGTTGGATGTGCCCGGAAGAGCTTTTGAAAATCCTATTGTCAAGGAAGAGAAGGATCATGTCAGCGTGACCTACCTCTATGATCTCCAGACGACGCCGTCCGCATTCTGCCAGTTAAATTATAAGGTATATGGGGATGGAAGCATTCGGACCACGCTCACCTATGACCCGGTGGAGGGGCTTTCGGATATGCCGGAATTTGGCGTGCTGTTTAAGCTAAACGCCGACTACGACAGACTGGAGTGGTACGGCTTCGGACCGGAGGAGACTTACGCGGACAGGGATCAGGGCGCGAAGTTGGGCGTTTACCGCAACAAAGTGGCAGACAACATGGCAGCTTACCTTGTACCGCAGGAGTGCGGCAATAAAATGAAAGTCCGTTGGGCTAAGGTGACGGACAGGCAGGGACGGGGTATGATGTTTACGGGGGACGAAATGAATTTTTCGGCGCTTCCCTATACGCCCCATGAGATTGAAAATGCAAAACATGCCTATGAACTGCCGCCTGTGCATTATACAGTGGTGCGCGCGGCGCTCGGACAGATGGGTGTCGGCGGAGACGATAGTTGGGGCGCACCGGTGCACCCGGAGTACCATCTGAAAGCAGATGGGAAGATGAGCTTTAGTTTTACCTTCCGGGGAATTTGAGTTATTATGAAAGATAAGAAAAGGGACAGTCTGCAGAGACTGTCTCTTTTGCTGTACACTATTGCAGATACAAGGTTATATCCTCATAGACGGGGAGATATTCGGATAATGGTGTGCAATCCCACCCGTAAATCCAACCGTCATATGTTTGCGTATCATACTCCGGAAGCATATCGGGGGACAGGAGGGAGCCATCCTGCACATGGATAACGCTTTCCACCCCATCAATAACACATGTTACGCTATGAAAGCCCACAGGAGTGTCCTCGTAGGAGATCTCTTCCATACCAAACCGTCGATTCAGGAAATTGATCCGCTTCGCCAGAAAAAATTTCAGATAGCGGATATTGTTGTCGAAGGAGGCGTAATGTCCCGCCTGATTCTCGGCATAATCCCAACGAAAGCTGTCTAGCAGAACGGATTGTCTGACCTGATCTGCATAGAGGTCTATTTTTTCGTAGAGCAGCGTTTCCAATCGGGGTAAAAGATCTCTGTAGGTGGTTTGAAGGATGCTTTGGTATGCAGGCAGCTCGTAAAGCTGTTCGTCCCATGAAAGGACGGCCGTGGTGGCGCGGTTCCTGCTCATGGAGAGCACTGTGGTCTCATCGTAATTGAGCCAGACATTTCCCATCTCTTCGCGGTCAACGCTGTCAGATTCCCCCAACACGCTGTCGAAATCCCAGACAGGCCCGGCGTAAATTTTTTCGTCGCCGCGCTTTTTATAAAAATAGCAGCTAGTGATAAACGCATCTGAATTTAGAGCGGTTTCCTCTATCAAAAACCGTCTGGCAAAAGAATCCGCATCTATGTACTGCAAAACGCGCGCGTCCTGACAGTTCAACAAATTTTCAATATTTTGAAAAATGTCCCTGATGTAGGCGGCCTCTTCCAAAGATGCATTGTCGGGCGACGTGATCACGAAACTGTTTTTCTCTTCGGTTACGAATCCGCAGGAGGAATCCTCAATGGCAACGTCCTTTTCGATAATGTAGCCTCCGGAAATATCAGGAGGATTGGCGGAGGGGTCTGTGAGATAGCCGCGCAGGGATTCTTCGGCGTAGGGCTCGTAAGTTTCATAGACCAGATCATTTTCTTTTTCCAAATCGTCGATGTCGATTCTGTTCGTTCCCACATCAATTTTTTCACATACCAGATAGTTGCCGCGGTATTCGCCGTCAATATAGAGGTCGGCCCACTCGCAGCCGGAGGAGAAGGCAAGGCCGGCATCTTTTGAAAAATCGTAAAGAAGTTTGTTGGTAATTTTTGTCGCTTCACCGGCATTGGCGATCAGGATCCATTTTTTATCGGGTTCCATGCCGCACAATCCGGTCTTTTTGGCCAGTTTCAGAAAATAGGGCTTTTTTTCAAGTTTCCACGTGGAGTTGCCCCTGCCCTTGATGAAATTTCCGGGTTCGTCGTAAGAAATATCACCGTTTGGGGTGACAACCCGGACGTTTGTTTCGACAAAATTGTCCTTGGATATAGCATCCAGGGATTCCGTTTCTAAGTCTAAAAAGATGGTGTGCAGATTGGCGGAATGTTTCAGGCAAATTTTAATAGTGGTTTGGGAGCTGTCCTCCGGACCGGAAAGCAATAGTTCGTGAACAGTGTCATATTGCAGCGCGGTTTTGGCGGAGTCTGCCTGTGCCCACTGTAGTCCTGCGCCCAACGTAAGTTTGTCTGCGGCGGCATAAGAGGGGAGAAAGAAATAGGCGATCCCGTCCTTTTCCCAACTCTTGATCGTCTCATTTGCGGCAAGATGCAGCTCCAATTGATTCCCATTATCCTGTCTTGTGAGGTGGAACGCTGTGCTTTGGGGAAAAATAAAATACAGATAAAATGCGGTCAGTAGTAATGCGGCTAAGATACACAGCATCCAACCGCGTTTTTTCGATGCTTTCAAGATATATACTCCTCGTTGGTCAATGTCTGCTTTCAGTCTACCATGTTCGATTGTGAATGACCAGAATATTTTCCCCGACAATGGGTATTTATTTTAGAAAAGAATATGATAAAATAACAGGCAGAACAGAAAAAATAAATCGGAAGACGGAGGTAACGATGCGTAAAACAAAGATAGTTTGTACGTTGGGGCCTTCCACGGATCACGAGGAAGTGCTGCGGCAGATGATGGCGGAAGGTATGGATGTTGCGCGGTGTAATTTTTCCCATGGGACTTATGAGGACCACAGGAGAAGGATGGACACGGTGAAGAAGCTTCGCAAGGAGGTGGGCAGACCGGTGGCGATTCTGCTTGACACGAAGGGCCCGGAAGTCCGCGTGAAGAATTTTAAGGAGGGAAAGGTTACCCTGGAAGAAGGACAGCTTTTTACGCTGACAGCCGATGAGGTGGAGGGCACAAAGGACATAGTGAGCGTGACTTATAACCGGCTCTATGAGGATTTGGAAGAAGGTATGCGGGTGCTCATTGACGATGGCCTGATCGAAATGAAAGTGGAAAAGGTGGATAAGACGAACATTGTATGCCGTGTCATCAACGGCGGAACCGTTTCCAACCACAAGGGCGTCAATGTGCCCGATGTGGATCTTTCCATGCCCTATATCAGCGAGAAGGACAGGGAGGACATTCTCTTTGGCATCGAGCAGGATGTGGACTTTATCGCGGCCTCCTTTGTGCAGAAAAAGGAGGATATTTTACAGCTTCGAAAACTCCTGGAGAAGAACGGCGGAGAGGATATTAAGATAATTGCAAAGATCGAGAACGCGCAGGGTGTGGCGAACATCGACGATATCGTGGAGGTATCTGACGGCGTTATGGTAGCCAGAGGTGATATGGGCGTGGAGATTCCTTATGAGGATGTGCCCGTGATCCAGAAAGAGATGATCAAGAAGGTATACCGTGCGGGTAAGCAGGTGATCACGGCTACGCAGATGTTGGAGTCCATGATTAAAAACCCGCGACCTACCAGGGCGGAGACCACCGATGTTGCCAACGCTGTCTATGACGGCACCAGTGCTATTATGCTCTCCGGCGAGACGGCGGCGGGCACATATCCTGTGGAGGCGGTAAAGACCATGGTCAGAATAGCGGAGCGGACCGAGCAGGATGTGGATTACCGGAAACGGTTTTTCCTGTTGGAGCGGGAAGCGAACCCCGATGTGACGGATGCAATCTGTCATGCCACCTGTACCACGGCCCTTGACTTGAATGCAAAGGCCATTGTGACGGTTACCAAGTCCGGCAGATCGGCGAGAATGATATCCCGCTACCGCCCTATGAGCGATATCATAGGCTGCGCCACCACCGAAAAGGTGTGCCGGCAGTTGGCCTTAAGCTGGGGCGTGACCCCTCTTTTGATCAAGGAGGAGAAGGATGCCTATGTGCTGTTTGATAAGGCCATTGCCGCGGCACAGAAGAAAGGGCTGCTTGAGAAGGGAGACCTGACGGTTATCACTTCCGGTATTCCCATCGGCATTTCCGGTACGACAAATATGATTAAGGTGCAGATTGTAGAGGAATTGGGCCGGAAATAACTTCTCTGGCCACATAGAGCGTGCTGTCGGCTCTGGCGTTCATACACCATTTTACCAATGTCATAGAGAGACGTTCGATTTCAATGCAGGTAATGCAGCGGGGGTGGACGCAGCTTCCCGTGTTATAATACCGGGCCGGTTCGTCGGGAAGGACGGGCCGGTGTGTGTGCCCGGTGATCAGGATGCGGCGGTTTTCCTTTGCCCACCTGTTCAGACGGGTTTCGCATTGGGTTTTCACACGGTAATTTTTTGCGGCGCTGGTGGGGTCTAATACACCCAGGTTTTCCAACGGATTCCAGACATATCGGACAAGAAAGCGGGAGAGGGGCCAGAGGGTGGAGTTGAGAAGACTGGCCTGATGTCCGTGGGTCAAGTAGAGGGAAATGCGGGGCGCACTGTTCGGCAAGGCGCCGGTTGTCAAAATGATTCCCTCGTGAAAACAGAGAGGAGAAAGAAGAGGCTGCAGCCTCTTCTTTCTTTTGACAATATCGTGATTGCCATAGAGCAGATAAAGTCGGTTTTCCTGATGGAACTGTTGGAAAAGCCAGAAAACGTTGCTGTGAATATCCATGATATTCTTTATGCTTCTGTTTTCCCACAGCTCGTCGCCATCGCCCAATTCAATATAGGTAAACCCCTGTCGGTAATAGTGTTCCAGAGCGGCGAAGTACAAATGTTGGTTTTTTAAAAAGTTATCGGAGGAGTTCCCGATGCCCCGGTGACAGTCACTCATCAGCACATACCGCGAGCGGTTTGAAAGCGGCAGCATGGGAGCATTTAGAAAGGCGCGGTTTAAGCGCCCGTAGGCTCCCATATTCAACACTCCTTACAGTGCTGCCTGTGACAGCGTTTGTGGAAGCGGCGCAGCCGGAGAAGCCGGCGAAAGGCAACAGGAAGATAGAAGTACAGATACAGAATGCGATCCTCCGTACAGACGAAAGGCCTGGTAACCCAACGATACAATTTGCAGAATAATCTGTTTTTCCACTGGGAGAAACGGCGCCAGAAGCGTGTGAGCAGATTGAAATGCTGGCTGTCATTTCCGTTAAAAACAAAGCAGACGCTTAATCCGTTTATGGAAATCCCATCCCTTTGACAACCGGCCTGCTCCAATCCTTTCACAAAGGCGGAGAGCATTTCCCGGTTCGGAAAATGAATGCAGGATTCCATGGACAACTCCTCTGGCCTTGAGAAATATCCCACCAGAAAGGCGGTAAGCCACCAGTGACGCTCGGCATTGTGGACGCATTCCTTTTTGCGATTGCACAGACAGAAGGAGCAGTCTAGCATCTCGTCTTTGTCTGCGCAGGAGAACCATGTGCTCTTATACTCTTTTTCCGGGATTGTGGTATCGGCATGATAGATGCCGATTTCCGCACCGGTATTGATACCGTACTGCCCTTTCCAGAATTCGATCAGCCAGGTTCTTCCCCGGTAATCGAAATAGACCGGAAGGGCATCAAAGACCATTTGAAAACGGGGAGCCATATAGTCATAGAGCCATGTGTACCCTGCCTTTTTTTGCGGTGCATCGATTGTGGAGGAAAAGAACCCGCAGTCACAGTGGAAACGGTAACCGAAGGGATATACTAACTCATCCAGAAGAGAGCATTTGGTACAACAGTCCATGCCGCTTACTTTGCAGATAATTTTTTTTCGGCGGCAGTGGAGGAAAATACAGCCCAGAAGGGCGATAAACAGGAGAATAAAGAGTAAAAAATACATAATTGAATTCCTATGCGGTTTTACTCTATTTTATGTCGTTTCTTGTAGAAATGTGCACAAAGACAGCGTGTCCGGGCTAGGGGATCAGGAACAGACAGGCCGCAGGCACAGTCACAAGACTTAACACGGTGGTCAGGATAATGCCCTGCGAGATAGAGTCGGTCTCCATATCCAACTGCTTGGCCAACATAAGGGGCATGTTAGCAGCAGGAACGGCAGCCATCAATAGCATGGTGTTCAGAATCAACGGGTTGTCGATCAGTCGGCGCATCATGAGCAGGCAGCCGATGGGGACAAGGATCTGGCGGATCAGGGTGAAGAGATAAAGTTTTGGGTGGGAAAAAATTTCCTTCGGTGCAATCTGTGCAACGGAAACACCCAATACCAACATGGATAAAAGCGTCGTGGCGCGCCCTGTGTAGGAGAGGGCGGAGGATAGAATGACGGGCACGGGAAAATCGCCAAGGTAAAAAATAACCGTAAGTGCAGCGGAAATTGTGCCGGCATTGACCAATTTTTGCAGGCGGCCGGTCGGGGGCAGCGGTGATTCGCTCTTAGACTGGCCTGCGGAACCTGCCGCATTCCCTTCCATCTGACCGCGCGCGGCTCTCTGCAGCAGGGAAATACCCAATGTATATATCAGAAGATTGAAAAGCAGGTTAAAGATTGACACATAGATCAGTGACTGGCTCCCCAACACCGCCGAGGCCAATGGGATGCCGATAAAACCTACGTTGCCGAAAATAGTGAGCATTTGATAAGCATAGTGAAGATCCTTTGGCACGCGAAGAAGACAGGGGATCAGGAAGCCAACGGCGATCAGGATGGCAAAGACAGCCGCATAGACGGCCAGGGCAATCCCCAGTTCCTGCAGGGAGGCTTTTGGCCCGTCTTCAAGGGCAGAGCATATTAACAGGGCCGGATTGGTGATGTTGATGATCAGGCCCGAGAGCTGTTTGGAGCCTTCTTCCGACAGTAGTCCGCGCCGGAAAAGAATCATGCCGATGCCGATCAATATGAAAATGATAACCATTTGCTGTAACACAACCGTAATGCTCATGCTGTTCCCTCTTTCCCGAATGAACTTATCAATTTATCAGAAATCATATTTGATTGTAGCACGTTTTGAAAAATATGGAAGAACCTATTTACAAGAAAAACAAATGCCTGCCTCGCAGTCGCTTGTTTTTCTTTCGCACTCGTTATATACTAAGTAGAGTTCATTTGTGGGAGAAAATTATGCAGAGTTATATTATGGCGTTGGATCAGGGGACAACCAGTTCTCGTTGTATTCTGTTTGATCAAAAGGGCAGTATATGCAGCTTGGCCCAGAAGGAATTTACCCAGATTTATCCGCAGGCCGGTTGGGTGGAGCACAATCCAAGGGAGATATGGGCATCTCAGCTTGCGGTGGCCATTGAGGCGATGGCGAATATTGGCGCGGAGGCTTCTCAACTTGCGGGTATCGGCATCACAAATCAGCGTGAGACGACAATTGTCTGGGACAGGGAAACCGGTGAGCCGGTATATAACGCCATCGTGTGGCAGTGCCGGAGAACGGCGGCATATATTGACAGACTGAAAGCGCAGGGGCATACGGAGATGATGCGGGCCAAAACAGGGCTTGTGCCGGATGCCTATTTTTCGGGGAGCAAAATTGTCTGGATTCTGGATCATGTGGCAGGCGCGCGGGAGAGGGCCGAGCGCGGGGAACTGTTGTTTGGCACGGTGGACAGTTGGTTGATCTGGAACCTGACAAAGGGGGCCGTTCACGCGACCGATTACACCAACGCTTCCCGCACCATGCTTTATAATATTCATACATTGGAATGGGATGAGGAGCTTCTTGCCATGTTGGGGATTCCCCGGCGGATGCTGCCTGAGGTAAAACCGTCTGGCACAGTGTTTGGCATGAGTGACAGGAGTATTTTCGGTGCGGCGGTTCCTATAGCGGGTGCGGCGGGCGACCAACAGGCGGCGCTTTTCGGGCAGTGCTGCTTTGAGCCGGGACAGGTGAAGAATACTTATGGGACGGGATGCTTTCTTCTGATGAATACAGGGCGGGAGGCAATTGCCTCCGAAAGCGGCCTGCTTACTACAATCGCCGCGGGAGACAGCATGAAACCGGAATATGCGTTGGAGGGCAGCGTATTTGTGGCCGGCGCGGCGGTGCAGTGGATGCGGGATGAAATGCGGATGATGAAGATCGCGCGGCATTCCGAGAAATATGCCATGCGCGTGGAAGATACAAACGGCGTTTATGTGGTGCCTGCATTTGTGGGGATGGGAACGCCCTATTGGAATCCCTATGCGAGAGGCACTGTGGTAGGCATTACAAGAGGCTGCCAGAAGGAGCATTTTGTGAGGGCGGTGCTGGAGTCCATTGCTTATCAGTCCATGGACGTGTTAAAGGCGATGGAGGAGGATGCCGGCATTCCATTGGGTGAACTTAAGGTGGACGGCGGTGCAAGCGCCAATGATTTTCTGATGCAGTTTCAGGCGGATATCACGGGACAGGCGGTGTATCGGCCGGACTGCATTGAAACCACGGCTCTGGGGGCTGCCTATTTGGCGGGATTGTCAGTGGGCTACTGGAGAGACAAAGAGGAAATTTGTAAAAACTGGCAGCTTGGAAAACGATTTGACGTATCCATGGAACAAGAAAAGAGGGAAACCCTTGTCAGAGGATGGAAACGCGCGGTAAAGTGTGCCCTTGCGTGGGCGGATGATAAGGAATAGAAAGGAAACCGGATAGGAATGAACATTACTTATAACGAAAAGAACCGAATCTTTAAACTGGACACGCCCCATACAAGTTATTGTATTGGCGTTGTGGATGTTGAGAACTTTCTGGGGCATGTCTATTATGGCAGAAAGCTGTCGAATGACGATCTGGCCTACCTGATGCGGATCGGGGAACCGCCCTTTGTGCCGTCGGAAAACAACAGGGACAGAACTTCCTTTTTGGATACTTTTCCTATGGAATATACAGGTCATAATCTTGGAGATTACAGAGACAGCACGCTTTCTGTGCGTACCCTGTCGGGCCATACGGGCGTGTCTTTAGCCTATGTGTCGCATCGCATTTACGACGGGAAGGAGCCGCTTACAGGACTGCCTGCAACGTTTGGCGAAAAGGACGAATGCAGGACGTTGGAGATTACCTGTGAGGATAAGGTATTAAAATTGCAGGTTGTGTTGTCTTACAGTATTTTTGCGGACACGGATGCGATCGCCAGAAGCGTTCGTGTAGCAAATCAAAGCGGCGAGGCGGTTTATCTTACCAAGGTGATGAGCGCCTGTATCGATATGGATAACGATTGTTATGAAATGATAACCCTGCACGGTTCCTGGGCGAGAGAGCGTGCGATTTCCACCTATCCGATCAGGAAGGGGAAGCAGAGTGTTGGATCGGTGCGCGGCGAGTCAAGCCATCAGGAGCACCCTTTTATGGCGTGGAAGAGTCCGAAGGCCACGGAGGAAACAGGGGATGTCTATGCCATGAATTTTGTCTACTCGGGGAATTTCCTCGCCCAGATCGAGGAGAGCCAGTTTGGCAGTATCCGTGCCATGATGGGCATTCATCCGGAGGACTTTTGTTGGAAGTTAGAGCCGGGGGACAGCTTTCAGGCTCCGGAGGTTATCTGCATATATTCGGCTGAGGGGCTTGGCGGCATGACGAGAAACTTCCATGACCTCTATCGCAATCATTTGATCCGGGGTGTCTATAAGGATAAAAAGCGGCCCGTGCTTATCAACAACTGGGAGGCGACTTATTTTGACTTTGACACAAACAAGCTTCTGGGGATTGCGAGGCAGGCTTCCGCGCTCGGTATCGAGATGTTGGTGATGGACGACGGGTGGTTTGGCCATAGGAATGACGATAACACTAGCCTTGGAGACTGGTTTGTCAATGAGTCGAAGATTGACGGCGGATTGAAACATCTGGTAGATGAGGTCAATAAGCTGGGGATGAAGTTTGGTATTTGGGTAGAGCCGGAAATGATTTCTCCTGAGTCTGATTTATACAGAGAACATCCCGACTGGGCGATTCAGATTCCCGGCAGGGTGGGGAGCCTTGGAAGGAACCAGTACGTGCTTGATCTGACCAGAAAGGAAGTGCGCGACTGCATTTATGATAGGATCGCGGCCGTTTTGCGAAGCGCGAATATCGAGTATGTGAAGTGGGATATGAACAGGCAGCTTTCCGACTTCGGCAGTTACGGTCTTCCGGCGGACAGGCAGGGAGAATTGATACATAGGCAGACCCTTGCGCTCTATGAGATGCAGGATCGGCTGACAAAAGATTTCCCGAATCTGCTTTTGGAGAACTGCTCCGGCGGCGGCGCAAGATTCGATCCGGGTATGCTTTACTACAGTCCGCAGATTTGGTGTTCCGACGATGCGGATGCGGTAGAACGGCTGTCGATTCAAGCGGGCACGGCGATGATCTATCCGCTGTCTACCATGGGCGCGCATGTTTCCGACTGCCCCAATCACACGGTGGGCAGGACGACGCCCTTTAAGACAAGGGGGTATGTGGCTTTGGCCGGAACCTTTGGCTATGAACTGGATGTGACGAAGATTCCGGAAAAAGATCGGGAGATGATCCCCGAACAGGTGGCCATGTATCATAAGTACAACGATCTTGTGCGGCAGGGAGATTATTACCGCATCGCCCACTATGCCGACAATCATTTCTATGATTGCTATGCGGTGGTGGCGAAGGACAAGAGCGAGGCGCTGGTCACGTACATTCAGGTGTTGGGCAGGCCGAATTTCCATAGCAGACGAATCTGCATACCGGGACTTGACCCGGACAGAACCTATGTGATTGAGAATGCGGCGGACTGGCCAGAGATCGGGCAGATTGAGTACCGGGGCGATACCCTGCATTATGCGGGCATCAATATCCCGCCACTTTGGGGTGATTTTCTCGGAAAGCTTATTCATCTCAAGGCGCGGTAAAGCAGGTTTGCGATTGAAAAAGAAAGAGGGTAACGGTAATGATTGTACAGAAGTATAAAGATATGTTAAAAGGAAAATCAGTGATCCGGCAGCTTTCCGAGTTTGCCACGGCGCGGGGAAAAGAGATTGGCTATGAGAATGTGTTTGATTACAGTCTCGGCAATCCGTCTGTGCCTGTGCCGCAGGAATTTACGGACATTATGATTAAAATGCTGCAGCAAAAAAATCCTATGGAACTGCACGGCTACAGCCAGAGTCTTGGTATCCCTTCCGTCAGGGAGAAGGTGGCGGCTTCCCTCAACAAGAGATTCGGGATGAATTATACGGGGAATCATATTTTTATGACCACCGGCGCGGCGGGGGCCATTGCCCATGCCCTGCGGTGCGTGTCGGAGCCGGGGGATGAAGTTCTCACCTTTGCGCCCTATTTTCCGGAGTACGGGCCCTATGTGAATCTGACAGGGGCAAAGTTAAAGGTGGTGCCTGCGGACACAGAAAGTTTTCAGGTGAATTTTGATGCGTTTGAGGAGATGCTCACAGAGAAGGTGGCGGCGGTTCTTATTAATACGCCGAACAACCCGTCGGGCATGGTATACTCTACGGAGACGATTCAAAAGCTTGCCCGGATTATGGAGGAAAAACAAAAGCAGTATGGACATGATATTTTCCTGATTTCGGACGAACCATACAGGGAGATTGTGTTTGCGGGTGTGGATGTCCCTTATCCGTCAGCGTTCTATGATAACTCGCTTTCCTGCTATTCCTTTTCCAAGTCCCTTTCTCTTCCCGGAGAGCGGATTGGCTATGTGGCGGTGAATCCGAAGTGCACGGATGCGGATGTGATCAGCGTGATGTGCAGCCAGATTTCCAGAGGAACGGGACACAACTGCCCGCCCTCCATCATTCAGCTTGCGGTGGCCGAAGTGCTTGACCTGACGGCAGATCTTTCGGTGTATGAGACAAATATGAATATTTTATATCAGGAGCTGACAAGCCTTGGATTTGAATGTGTGCGTCCGGGCGGGACTTTCTACATCTTCCCGAAGGCCCCGGAGGCGGATGCGGTGGCGTTTTCCGAGAAGGCAAAGAAGTATGACCTGATCGTCGTGCCCAGCGACACTTTTGGCGTGGAAGGGTATTTCAGACTTGCTTACTGTATCGACACGGAGAAGGTGGAGCGTTCTCTTGACGCGTTTCGGAGGCTCATGAAAGAGATGTATTAAACACGGCGGCAGAAATGTAAGCCAACAGACAGGAAAGGGTGTTTACTATGATGTATCAGGCAGGACTGGTTCTGGAGGGCGGCGGTATGAAAGGCGTTTATACTGCCGGTGTCCTGGACTTTTTTATGGATAAGGAAATTTGGTTTGCAAGCTGCTACGGCGTTTCGGCGGGAGCTTGTCATCTTTGCAATTACATGTCGGGACAGCGGGGACGGTCTTTGCGTATCAGCGTCAATTATCTGGATATGAAGCAGTACTGCGGCGGATGGAGCTTGCTTCGGACGGGAGATTTGTTTGGCGTGGATATGAATTACAGCCTGATTCCCAATTATCTGGATCCCTATGACTTTGATGCGGCCGCCAGATTTGAGGGAAAGGCCTTTGCGGTGGCTACGAATATCAGAACGGGAAAACCGGACTATCTGCCGATGAAGGATCTGCGAAAGGATATCATAGCAGTGAGGGCTTCCAGTTCCCTTCCGTTGGTGTCCCGAAATGTGGAGGTGGAAGGGGAGCTGTATCTGGACGGCGGTATCAGCGATCCCATTCCGGTCAGGCAGTCCGGACGGGACGGAAACCGGAAAAATGTGATTATTATGACAAAGGAGGAGGGCTTTGTCAGAGAACCTGTCGGTGCCCAGCTTGCGCTGTTAAAGGCGCGTTACCTGCGCTATCCCAAAGTGTATGAGCTGATGCGGGAACGGCATCTGTCCTACAATGCCACCGTGCAGTATATTGAGGAGAAGCAGAAAAAGGGAGAGCTGTTTGTGATCCGCCCGAAACGGAAAAGCGAAGTCGGCAGAATCGAGAAGGATAAGGAAAAGATGAGGGCGCTCTATGAGGAGGGCTATCTTGACGCGCAGGAATGCTATGCGGAACTGATGGAATATTTACGTGGATAATCTGTAAGATTTTCGAGTTGTACTGCTCATCAATATATATAAATATAATAGAACGATAGAAAGAAAGGATAAAGTATGGAATGGATATCATAGAAATTTTAAAGGCGGTGCTCTTTGGCATTGTGGAGGGCATCACGGAATGGCTTCCCATCAGCAGTACCGGGCACATGATTCTTCTAAATGAGTTTGTGACCTTGAACGTGAGCGAGGATTTTTGGGAAATGTTTCTCGTGGTGATTCAGTTGGGGGCGATTTTGGCGGTAGTGCTCCTTTTCTGGAATAAAATTTTTCCTTTTCATTTTAAGGAAAAGCCGGTGGTGCAGAAGGATATTTTTATCCTCTGGTTTAAAATTCTGGTGGCCTGTATTCCGGCAGCAGTGATAGGGCTGGCTTTTGACGATGTGCTGGATGCTCTTTTTTATAACCCGTGGTGTGTGGCAATCGCCCTGATTGTGTTTGGTGTCGCCTTTCTTGTGATTGAGAACCGAAACAAATCCGTGCGGCCAAAGATTACAAAACTCAGTGAGATCACTTACACAACTGCGCTGCTGATTGGCGTTTTTCAGCTGATTGCGGCTGTCTTTCCGGGGACGTCCCGCTCCGGGGCAACCATACTGGGGGCGTTAATGATCGGCGTATCGAGGACGGTTGCGGCGGAATTTACCTTCTTTTTGGCAATTCCCGTGATGTTGGGGGCAAGTCTTTTGAAGCTCGTCAAGTTCGGCTTTGCATTTACGAAAGATGAGATTGTCATTCTGGCAGTGGGAATGGCAGTGGCTTTTGGGGTGTCGGTGGCAGTGATCCGGTTCCTGATGGGATATATAAAAAAGCATGATTTTAAAGTATTTGGATGGTATCGTATCGTGCTCGGCGCGGTGGTGCTCTTATACTTTACATGCTGTTAAATCCATAAAATATAGGGTTCTTGCAGGGCTTTTCTGTCAATTCGTATAAGATTTTATAATAAAAATTAACTATTTGTTACAGATTGTTAGTTGACAGTCCCGCATAATTGGGATAATATACACATATGAAAAGGCTGATTTAGATTTATAAGTAGGAGTGGGGAAGGAGAGTACCAATGGCAGAGATCAAGAAACCGGCCGTAAAGCCGGAAGCTACGAAAGCGGCAGATACAAAGACATCGACAGTGACAACACCAGTGGCAGCACCTGCGGCAAAAGCTGCGCCTGTAGCAGAGAAAGCTAAGGCGGAGACCAAGACAGAAGTAAAAGAGACGGCGGCTAAGAAGCCGGGCAGAAAACCGTCAGCTAAGAAGCCGGGCAGAAAGCCGGCGGCAGCGAAGAAGGAGACAACTAAGACTACTACAACCAGAAAAGCGGCTGTGAAAGAGACAATTCATGTACAGTTTGCGGGCAAGACCTATTCTGCAGATGAATTGGTTAAGATAGCCAAGGATGTATGGAAGTATGATCTTAAGAAAAAAGTTGGTGACTTCAAGAGCGTTGAGCTCTACGTAAAGCCGGAGGAGAGCATTGTATACTATGTAATCAACGGCGAAGAGAGAGGACATTTCTCTATTTAACGAATACCATTATGGTTGAGAATGCGGACAGTCAGTTTGGGATATACTAAGCTGACTGTCTTTTTTTCATTCTTTTTTTATAATTTTTTTCCAATCAGATGTTGACAAGGCAAAAAAGAAGTGATACCTTACTACCAGAAGGTGTTAGCACTCTAACGAATTGAGTGCTAATAATCCGATAAGAGGGAAATGGAATGCAGCTGGACGAAAGAAAATATATCATATTGCAAGCCATCATCCGAAATTATTTGGAGACAGGGGAGCCGGTGGGCAGCCGCACGATCTCCAAATATACTGATCTGAATCTGAGTTCCGCGACCATCCGCAACGAGATGGCGGATCTGGAAGAGCTAGGTTATATCTTACAGCCGCACACATCCGCGGGCAGAATACCCTCCGACAAGGGGTATCGTCTCTATGTAGACAGAATGATGGAAGAGAAGGAACGGGAAGTGGAGGAGATGAGAGAGTCGCTTCTGGAGAAGGAGGATAAGATGGACCGCCTTCTGAAGCAGGCCGCAAAGGTGCTTGCCAATAACACCGAGTATGCGGCGCTGATCTCAGCCCCCCAATACCACCGCAATAAGTTGAAATTTATTCAACTTTCCCGTGTGGATGCCGAACATATTCTGGCAGTTATCGTGGTGGAAGGAAACGTGATTAAAAACTCAATGATAGAGGTGTCCGAGGAGTTAAACGATGAGACGCTGCTGAAGTTGAACATTCTTTTGAACACGCACCTGAACGGGCTTTCTCTGGAAGAGATTAATCTGGGTATGATAGCCGCCATGAAACAGCAGGCGGGAATCCACAGTGAGATCGTGGCGAGTGTGATCGATGCGGTAGCGGAAGCCATCAAGGCGGATGAAGACCTGGAGATTTATACGAGCGGTGCCAGAAACTTCTTTAAATATCCGGAACTTGCGGATCACGAACGGGCCAGCGAGTTGATTACCACGTTTGAGGAGAAACAACTCTTGAGCGAACTGGTGCAGGATAATCTGGCGGCCGACAACAATACGGGCATACAGGTTTATATCGGCAGTGAAACGCCGGTGGCAGGCATGAAGGACTGCAGCGTTGTGACGGCAACTTATGAATTGGAAGAGGGTATGAAAGGCACCATTGGAATTATTGGACCCAGAAGAATGGACTATGAAAAAGTGGTGAGTAACCTCAGGCTGTTAAAGCATCAACTGGATGATTTATATAAAAGATAGGATAAAAACAGAGCGGCAGGACCGGGAAAGGGATGAGAGGCGTGGCAGCAGAAGAAAAGGATAACAAAGAAAAGATGGACGGCGATCCCGTGCAGGAGGAAACGAAGGCGCAGGAGACATCCAAAATGGCAGAGGAGGCCGCAGAGGAAGCAAAGGACGAGGCAGTCGCACAGGAGGCTTCCAGGGCGGATAAAAAGGAAAAGAAGAAAAAAGATAAGAAACAGGATGCCATGAAGGAGAAGGTCGAGGAATTGGAAGACCGGGTGAAACGTCAGATGGCTGAGTTCGATAACTTTCGCAAGCGGACTGAGAAGGAAAAGACGGCGATGTTTGAGACGGGAGCAAAGAGTGTGATTGAGAAAATTCTGCCGGTGGTGGACAATTTCGAGAGAGGACTTGCGAGCGTTTCTGAGGAGGAGAAGGACGGCGCTCTCGCGCAGGGCATGCAGATGATATATAAGCAGCTCATGACGGAGCTGGAGAATCTGGATGTGAAGCCAATTCCTGCAGTGGGAGAAGAGTTCAATCCCGATTTCCACAACGCGGTGATGCAGACGCAGAGCGACGAGTTTGAGTCAGGCGTGGTCGCGCAGGAATTGCAGAAGGGATATACTTACAGGGACAGCGTGGTAAGACATAGTATGGTGGCAGTTGTCGAGTAACAGCGTGAAAAGAATTTCTAATGCTCACAGCAAGGGCTGTTTCGCAAAGAAATTCTATGTTTCACGCGCGAGGCTGTAAAAGCACAGCCTCGGTAATTTTAGGAAAATAAATTGTAGGAGGAGAAAACTATGAGTAAAATTATCGGCATTGACTTGGGAACAACAAACAGTTGTGTGGCAGTTATGGAGGGTGGTAAGCCCGCTGTCATTGCCAATACGGAAGGCGCAAGGACCACACCATCCGTTGTGGCTTTCACAAAAAATGGGGAGAGACTTGTGGGTGAGCCTGCAAAGCGTCAGGCGGTTACCAACGCGGAGAATACGATCGCGTCCATCAAGAGAGATATGGGTACGGACAGAGGCCGCACCATCGAGGACAAAAAATATTCGCCCCAACAGATTTCCGCTATGATTCTGCAGAAACTGAAAACCGACGCGGAAAACTATCTTGGCGAGAAGGTGACGGAGGCGGTTATCACCGTTCCCGCATACTTTAATGACGCGCAAAGGCAGGCAACCAAGGATGCCGGCAAGATTGCGGGCCTTGACGTAAAGCGTATTATCAACGAGCCCACGGCGGCGGCGCTGGCTTACGGTCTTGACAATGAGAAAGAGCAGAAGATCATGGTTTACGATCTGGGCGGCGGTACCTTCGATGTATCTATCATCGAGATCGGCGACGGCGTAATCGAAGTGCTTGCCACAAACGGCGATACCCACCTGGGCGGCGATGACTTTGACCAGAAGATTATCGACTGGATGCTTGCCGAGTTTAAAGCAAAAGAGGGCGTGGATCTGTCCAATGACAAGATGGCCCTTCAGAGACTGAAAGAGGCGGCGGAGAAGGCGAAGAAAGAGCTCTCTTCCGCAACAACTACAAATATCAACCTTCCGTTTATTACGGCGACGGCGGATGGCCCGAAGCACTTTGACATGAATCTGACGAGAGCGAAGTTTGATGAGCTCACAAGCGATCTGGTGGAGAGAACGGCAGTGCCCGTGCAGAACGCCATGAAGGATGCGGGACTGACCAACGCGGATATCGGGCAGGTGCTTCTGGTAGGCGGTTCTACCCGTGTTCCTGCTGTGCAGGAGAAGGTGAGACAGCTTACGGGCAAGGAGCCCAGTAAATCCCTGAATCCGGATGAGTGCGTGGCTCTTGGCGCGTCCGTACAGGGTGGTAAGCTGGCAGGCGATGCCGGTGCAGGTGAAATCCTTCTGCTTGATGTAACGCCCCTGTCACTTTCCATTGAGACGGCAGGAGGGATTGCGACAAGACTGATTGAGAGAAATACAACCATCCCCACCAAACACAGTCAGGTGTTCTCAACATATTCCGACAATCAGACTGCGGTGGATATCAATGTGTTACAGGGTGAGAGACAGTTTGCGAAGGATAACAAATCCCTTGGACAGTTCCGTCTTGACGGTATCCCGCCGGCAATGCGCGGTGTACCGCAGATCGAGGTTACCTTCGATATCGATGCAAACGGTATTGTAAACGTATCCGCAAAGGATCTGGGCACGGGCAAGGAGCAGCACATCACCATCACTGCCGGCTCTAATATGTCCGATGACGAGATCGACAGAGCGGTTAAGGAAGCGGCTGAGTATGAGGCGCAGGATAAGAAGCGCAAGGAGGCGGTTGATACCAGAAACGACGCTGATTCCTTCGTGTTCCAGACTGAGAAGGCATTGAACGAGGTTGGCGATAAGATCGACGCTTCCGAGAAAGCGGGCGTGGAGGCTGACCTTCAGGCTGTGAAAGATATTCTGGAGAAAACCAAGGATCAGGAGCTTACGGACAGCCAACTCGATGAGTTGAAAGCGGCGAAAGAGAAGCTGACGAATTCCGCACAGGCGCTGTTTACAAAAATGTATGAGAATATGCAGCAGGCGCAGGGCGGCCCTGACATGAGCAATATGGGCGGCGCGCAGGAGGCGGGCCCGCAGGAAAGCGGCGCGGCTGACGATGTGGTAGATGGTGACTACAGAGAGGTCTAACAGTTCAGGAAAGGTTTAGTCATGGCAGAACAGAAACGAGATTACTATGAGGTGCTCGGCGTAGAAAAAAGCGCTGATGATGCCGCCATAAAAAAAGCATATAGAGCTCTGGCCAAGAAATATCATCCGGACATGAATCCTGGGGACGCGGAAGCGGAGAAAAAATTTAAGGAAGCCTCAGAGGCCTATGCAGTTTTGAGCGATCCTGAAAAGAGAAGGCAGTATGACCAGTATGGTCATGCCGCCTTCGACGGCGCGGGCGGTGCAGGCGGCTTTGGCGGCTTTGATTTTAGCGGCGCTGATTTCGGTGATATCTTTGGCGACATTTTTGGCGATCTGTTTGGCGGCAGCAGACGCGGCGGTGCCAGAAGCAGCGGGCCAATGAAGGGGGCTAACATCAGAACCAGTGTGCGGATCAGTTTTGAGGAAGCTGTCTTTGGCGTAGATAAGGAGATTGAACTGACGCTGAAGGATGAGTGTACCTCTTGCCATGGCACCGGGGCGAAACCGGGTACCAGTCCTGAGACGTGCGGTAAATGCGGCGGTAAAGGCCAGGTTGTTTTTACCTCCCAGTCCTTCTTTGGCACGGTGCGAAATGTGCAGACCTGTCCCGATTGTCATGGAACGGGCAAGGTGATAAAAGACAAATGTCCGGACTGCCGTGGCACCGGTTATATTGCAAACAAAAAGAAAATACAGGTTTCCATTCCTGCCGGTATTGATAACGGGCAGTGCGTCCGTATTCGTGATAAGGGTGAGCCAGGTACAAACGGAGGTCCCAGAGGAGACCTTTTGGTTGAGGTTGTGGTTGGCAGACACCCGATTTTCCAGAGACAGGACGAGAATATTTATTCTACGGTTCCCATGTCCTTTGCCGTTGCGGCGCTTGGCGGTGAGATCGTGATTGACACGGTGGATGGCAGAGTGATTTACGAGGTGAAAGCAGGAACCCAGACCGATACGAAGGTCCGTCTGAAAGGCAAGGGCGTTCCGTCCCTGCGCAATAAGGATGTGCGGGGTGACCACTATGTGACATTGGTGGTGCAGGTGCCAGACAAACTTTCCCATGAGGCCAAGGAACTTTTGAGACAGTTTGACGAGCATACCGGAGATTCGCTGAATGCGGCGAAGAACATATCTGCAGACGCGTCCGAGGAACAGACAAGCGGCAGCGGAAAAAAGAAGAAAAAATTCAAATTTTAGGAATAGATTCTTAAAATGATAGTAATTACAAAGGCCACGAGAGAATTCTCGTGGCTTTTCTTGCACTTTTGTGGTAGTATAAAATAGTTATAGCAACAGATACTGACCAAGACGATAAAAGATAAGCAAGGAGAAAGAAAAACCTATGAAGAGTACAGGAAAGAAAAGAGGGAAAATTTCCCTGATCATAAGTATTTTTTGCTTGTTGATTTTCATTATGGCATCTTGCGGAAAAGAGGAGGAACAGCCTCCTGCGCCGCAGTTGGAAATAGAACCGATGGAGCCGCAGGAGTTGGAAGAGGCGGAACCGGAAGAAGAGGAAGAAGCAGAAGAAGAGGTTCCAGATTCGCTTGTCATTGAGGAGCGGGTGGAAAAGGACGGCATGATTCAAAGTTACCTGACCGGCCAGTGGACGAAGGTGGAGCAGGCCAAGAGACGTCCCATTGCGGTCATGATACCAAACAATAAGCCTGCCTTGCCTCAGTATGGGCTTTCCCGCGCGGGGATTATTTACGAAGCGCCGGTGGAGGGACGTATCACCCGTCTGATGGGCGTGTTTGAGAATTTCGATGATCTGGACAGGATCGGGCCGGTCCGTTCAAGCCGCGATTATTATGTCTATCAGGCTATGGGATATGAGGCAATTTACTGTAATTGGGGACTGGCGGTGCCTTATGTGGAGGAACTGATTAACCGTCCGAACTATTACAATGTCAGCGCGGCGGTGGAGGGCATCCATAATCCGGCGGACGAGGCCTATGGCCGGCATAAGCGTCCCGGTTATGCGACAGAGTTTACAGGGTATCTTTTTATTGACGGCCTGTTCAAAGCGGTGGACAGACTTGGCTATGACTGGAATTATGACGATGCCTATGTGCCGCCCTTCCTGTTTGCGGCGGACAATGTGAGAGCTGAATATGAGGATAAGGAGGAGGCCACCTATATTTATCCGGGTGGAAAGACGGGTCAGAATGCCAGCGGTTACGGCGCATACCATCCCTATTTTGAATATCATGCGGATGATCAGCTTTACTACCGTTACCAGGACGGCCAGAAGCAGATCGACGAACTTACGGGAGATCAGCTTACCGTCAGCAATGTGGTGTTCCAGTATTGCCATGGAGAAGTGCGGGATGCTCATGATTATCTGGCTTTTGGTGTGCACGGTGAGGGAGATGCCATTGTCTTTACAAACGGCAGGGTGATCAAGGGCACATGGAAGCGGTATGACGGCGATTTTACGCCGGCTAAGTTCTATGACGAGAACGACGAAGAGATTGTGTTTAATCAGGGCAGCACTTGGATTTGCAATATTTGGGATAAAGAGGAGTATAGAAGGTGCGTGGAGTATGGACAGGAATGAGTGGTATCGAACCGGGGAAAATATACGGGATCAGGTGCAGCAGGCTGTAGAAACGGGTAATTTTACGAATCTTGGAAAGAATATCGGCGATACCGTGAATGCAACTTTAAATTCCACGGTGCGGGAGATGAACCGCACCGTGGAAACGGTGGGAGAGAGCGTAAACCGCACCGTAGGGGTCGTGGGTGACAGTATCAGCCGCGCGGTGAACGACGTGGCGCAGGGATTTACCAAAAATACGCCGGTACAGGCGGCGGTGCCCTATAAGAACCGTCCGGAATACAGGCGTCCCAATGAGCGGCTTGACACCAGACTGTTTCAGCGCACGCCGCAGGGATCTGTGTCCGGTTGGGTATATATGGGAGCAGGCTATGGCTTGATGGGGGTTTCTTTGCTCGCGCTGATCGGCACGGTGGGGGATCTTGTGATGTATTCCGCTTCCGTGGTTCCGGTGGTCATATCGGGGATTTTTACCGCGGCGGGTCTGTTTCTTGGCACCCGCGGAGCGCAGTTTTTAGGCCGGGCGAGGCGTTACAAAAGATATGTGGATATGGTGAAGGATAAGCTGTACTGCTCCATTCAGGATATGGCGCGGCGGATGGGCCGGAGTGAGCGGTTCGTTGTAAAGGATGTAAAAAGGATGATTCAGCTTGGCATGTTTAAGCAGGGCCGTCTGGATCAGAAGGAAACCTGCCTGATCGCCAGCAACGAAATGTATGACCAGTACATGCTTGTTCAGAAGGATTACGAGGAACAACAGAAAAAGTTGGAAATAGAAAAACTGACCGACGAGCGGAAAAAGCAGGAGAAGGAGCGCTTGGGCGAGGCGGCGGAAGTGATTGAGGAAGGAAAAAATTATGTGCGCCTCATCCGTCAGTGCAACGACGAGATACCCGGTGAGGAAATGTCGGATAAACTGGACCGTCTCGAAATTTTGGTCACGAGAATTTTTGACCGGGTGAAGGAGGAGCCGGAACTGACTTCGGAACTTCGCAAGATGTTAAGTTTCTACCTGCCTACCACAAAAAAACTTTTGGAGGCTTACCGCGATCTGGACGGGCAGCCTGATCTTTCCAATGTGGCGCAGACCAAGCGGGAGATCGAGACGGCGGTTGACAATATCAACGAAGCCTTTGAGAAATTTTTGGATGAATTGTTCCGGGAGAAGGCGTGGGACATCCAGTCGGATATCTCGGTGTTACATACGATGATGAAGCAGGATGGGTTGTTGTAGTTTGGTCAGAGCGAAGCATGAAAAGATAAGGAGGAGAGTATGAGCGAAATTGACATGATGGAACAGCAGGCCCCGACGCTTGTTTTTGGCGAGGTGGAGGACGCGGTGAAGGAAAAGCAGCCTTTGACTGAGATTCCGCAGGCGAAAGAAATTCGTGAGGAACTGGACGATTCCGTTTTAAACGATGAGGAAAAGCGTCAGGTGGAGGAGTTTGCAAAGCAGATTGATCTGCACAACTCAACAGCGATTTTACAGTATGGTGTGGGAACCCAGAAAAAGATGGCGGATTTTTCTGGGAATGCACTGGAAAATGTGAAAACGAAAGATCTTGGAGAAGTCGGCGAGATGCTTTCCGATGTGGTGACCCAACTGAAGGGATTTGACGAGGAGGAAGAGAAGGGCTTTCTCGGGATCTTTAAAAAGCCGGCTCACAAGTTGGAGTCCATGAAGGCGAAGTACGCCAAGGCGGAGACCAATGTGAATAAGATCTGCGAGGCGCTTGAGAATAATCAGGTGCAGCTTTTAAAGGATATCTCTCTTCTGGACAAGATGTACGAGATGAACCTGACCTATTTTAAGGAGCTTTCCATGTACATCCTGGCGGGTAAGAAGAAGCTTGCCGAGACGCGGGAGACGGAGCTGCCGCAGCTTTTGGAAAAGGCGAAAGCCAGCGGCCTGCCGGAGGATGCGCAGGCGGCCAGAGATCTGGAAGCTCTCTGCGACCGTTTTGAGAAAAAGCTGCATGATCTGGAACTGACCAGAATGGTTTCCATTCAGACGGCTCCTCAGATCAGACTGGTGCAGAGCAGTGATACCATGATGGTGGAGAAAATCCAGTCCACGATAGTAAATACGATTCCTCTCTGGAAGAGCCAGATGGTGCTCGCCCTCGGGGTGACCCATGCGGAACAGGCCGCGAAAGCGCAGCGGGAAGTTTCCGATATGACGAACGAGCTTTTAAAGAAAAATGCGGAGGTATTAAAGACAGCTACCATTGAGAGCGCAAAGGAGTCGGAGCGCGGCATCGTGGATATGGAGACGCTGAAAAATACCAATGCGAGCCTGATCTCCACACTGGATGAAGTGATGAAAATTCAGGCGGACGGCAGGGAGAAGAGAAGGATTGCCGAGCAGGAGATGCAGACCATGGAGAATGAGCTGAAACAGAAGCTTCTCGAGCTCAGTGAAAGGAAGTAAAACCGCTTATGAAGTGGATGAAATTTGGAATTAAGACCCTTGTGGAGGCAGAGGACCTGATTATCAGCGAGCTCTATGACAGGGGGCTTGAGGGCGCGCAGATTGAGGATAAAGTCCCTCTTTCGCCCCTTGAAAAAGAGCGGATGTTTGTGGACATTCCGCCGGAGCCTGAGGCGGACGACGGGGTCGCATACCTGAGTTTTTTTGTGGAGGAGAGGGAGGACGGTTCCCTCGATCTTGAGGGAGAGACGGCGGATAAGGAGAGTGTGCTTGCAAAGATCGAGGAGGCCCTTTTAGAAGTGCGGGGTTTCATGGAGATCGGCGAAGGAACGGTTACGGTCTCCGAAACGGAAGATGTTGATTGGATCAACAACTGGAAGCAATTCTTCCATCAATTCTACATAGACGATCTTCTGGTGATCCCTTCATGGGAGGAGGTAAAGCCGGAGGATCGCGGAAAGAAAATTCTGCACATTGATCCGGGTACGGCCTTCGGCACGGGAATGCACGAGACCACAAGACTTTGTATCGGACAGATCAAAAAATATGTGACGGGCGAGACGAAGCTGTTGGATGTGGGGACGGGCAGCGGCATTCTCTCCATCCTTGCTTTGATGTATGGGGCAAAGCACGCGGTGGGAACAGACTTAGATCCCTGCGCAGTGGAGGCGGTGGCACAGAATAAGAAAGCCAACGGCATTGCAGATGCGGCTTTTGATCTGCTCATCGGCAATATCATTACGGAGGAAGAGATACAGGATAAAGTTGGTAACGGGTGTTACGATATTGTGGCGGCCAATATTTTGGCCGATGTTTTGGTGCCCCTTACGCCGGTGGCTGTTGACTGCCTGAAACCTGGCGGCATCTATATCACTTCCGGGATCATTGAGGCGAAGGAGGAGACTGTGAGGCAGGCTGTGGAATCGGCAGGGCTTACGGTTCTTGAAGTGAATCATTTGGGCGAGTGGGTGTCGGTGACAGCGCAGAAACCGGGGAATGTTCCAGGGGAAGCGTGAGAGAGCCGGTGCAGATTAAAAAAGTCATTGGAACAGATGTGGAGATGGAAAAATGAGAAAGACGGAAGAAAAATTTGGGATGTTTCTACTTCGAAATCTGGCGGGCGTGCTGGCCATTGTGTGGATGTGCGTGATTTTTGCCTTTTCCGCACAGACGAAGGAGGAATCCGGTGCGGTGAGCGAGAGCTTTACTTATCATATGGTCAGCTCCACCAGGACTTTTTTCCATTTGGATCTGAGTGACGCGCGGGTGAAAGAGATCGCCGATACCATTGAAGGCCTTGTCAGAAAGGCAGCTCACATGACGGAGTATGGAGTTTTGTCCGTTCTTCTCTACATATGGATTGGTCAGTGGGAGATGAGTTTTTTGCGCAGAGGCGGGACGGCTTTTTTTGCGGCCTCCATTTATGCCGCGACGGACGAGATACACCAACTTTTTGTGGCGGGGCGCTCGGGACGGTTTTCGGATGTGATGATTGACAGTTCCGGAGCGCTTCTGGGAGTTCTGGTCTTTGCATTTTTGGTAAGGATTGTAAAGCGCATGAACAGGCGGCGTCTGAAGAGGGCGATGGAAGAAGAACAATAAACGCATGGCGAAGCGATATGAGAAGGGCTAATCATGTATCAATTCTTTGTGGACTCATCACAGATTCAGGATCAGAAGATCATTATTATGGGCAGCGATGTCAATCATATAAAAAATGTGCTTCGGTTGAAGCCTGGCGAAGAGATTGCGGTCAAAAACGGTGTGGACGGCAGAGAATACCGCTGCGGTATTGAGGAGTTTACGCAGGACAGCGTGATCTGCAGCCTGCGGTTTATCAAGGAAGAGGGGGTGGAGCTGCCCTCTAAAATTTTTCTTTTTCAAGGGCTTCCGAAGGCGGACAAGATGGAGTTGATTATCCAAAAATCTGTGGAGCTCGGTGTGTTTGAGGTGATTCCACTGGCGGTAAAGCGGTGCGTGGTCAAACTGGACGAAAAGAAAGCGGCGGCGAAAATTAAGCGTTGGCAGGGCATTGCAGAAGCGGCGGCCAAGCAGTCCAAGCGGGGGATTGTTCCGATTGTCAGGGAACCCATGGCGATGAGGGAGGCGGTGGCTTACGCGCAGGGGATGGACGTGAAACTGATTCCCTATGAGCTTGCAGGCGATATGGCGCGCACGAAGGAAATCATAGAGGCGATACGTCCCGGCCAGAGCGTGGCGGTTTTTATCGGCCCGGAAGGCGGTTTTGAGCAGAGCGAGGTGGAGGAGGCTCTTGCGGCAAATATTATGCCGGTTACGCTCGGGAAAAGAATACTGCGGACCGAGACGGCGGGCATTACGGTGCTTTCCTGGCTGATGTACCATTTGGAATAGAATAACATAAGATAGATTATGTAGTTTTATTATATATTTTGTAGGAAGGAAACAACGGCAATGGAAGTGTATTTGGATAATTCCGCAACGACCGCCTGTTTTGAAGAGGTCGCGCAGTTGATGCACAAGATTTTGTGCGAGGATTACGGCAATCCTTCCAGCCTGCACCATAAGGGAGTGGAGGCGGAAGCCTACTTAAGATACGCGAACGAGACATTTGCGACACTTTTAAAGGTGAGCGAAAAAGAAATATTTTTTACCTCCGGCGGTACGGAGTCGGACAATATTGCGCTGATTGGCACGGCTATGGCGAATCATAGAACAGGCCGCCATTTGATTACGACGAAGATTGAGCATCCGGCGGTACTGCAGCCTATGGCCTATTTGGAAGATCAGGGGTTTGAGGTGACTTATCTGTCTGTTGACAGGCAGGGAAGGATATCTTTGGATGAGTTGGAACAGGCGGTCAGGCCGGACACCATTCTGGTCTCGATCATGCACACGAACAATGAGATTGGAACCTTGCAGCCGATCGCCGAGGCCGGGGAGATCATTAAAAGAAAAAATCCCAAGACGCTGTTTCATGTGGATGCGGTGCAGGGATTCGGAAAGACAAAAATTTATCCGGCAAAACTGCATATCGATATGCTTAGCGCCAGCGGACACAAGCTTCACGGGCCGAAGGGCATCGGTCTTCTCTATATGAGGGAAGGGGCGAAAGTGAGTCCCATTATGTACGGCGGCGGCCAACAGAGAGGCCTGCGGTCCGGGACGGAAAATCTTCCCGGTATTGCGGGATTTGCCAAAGCTGCGGAGTTGGTGTATCAGGATATGGAGAGCGATGTGGATAGAATGTACGCACTGCGGGAAAAACTGACTGAAGGAGTCAAATCCGTAGATGATGTGGTCATAAACGGTTGTCCCGGCAGAGAGGGAGCCGCTCACATTGTCAGCGCGTCCTTCCGGGGCGTTCGCAGCGAAGTCCTTTTGCACGCTTTGGAGGAGAAGGGAATCTATGTCTCCGCCGGCAGCGCCTGTGCGGCCCATAAACCACAGCCTTCTGTCACTTTGAGGGCGGTCGGTGTGGAGAAGGAGCTTTTGCAATCCACGATCCGTTTCAGCCTTTCCGGATTTACAACCGGTGAGGAGATTGCGTATACTTGTCAGAATTTAAGAGAAATTGTGCCGAAACTTAGACGGTATACGAGGCGTTAAATTCCGCCGGGCAAAAAGCAGATAAAAATTTGTGGATGCGGCGCATAAGAGAATCAGGCGCCGCGTCGCTGTAAATATGTCTTTAAAGGAGCATCAATATGTATCATTCATTTTTAATTAAGTATGCGGAGATCGGCGTGAAGGGGAAGAACCGTTATCTCTTTGAGGAGGCGCTGGTGAAACAGATCAAATACGCGCTGAAAAAGGCCGAGGGGGAGTTCGCGGTGCGAAGGACAGACGGGCGGATTTATGTGGACGCGCTGTCTGAATTTGACTTTGACGAGGCGGTAGAAAATCTGAAAAAAGTTTTCGGGATTTCCGGCATCTGCCCGGTGGTTTATGTGGAGGACGAGGGGTTTGAAAAACTGGGACAGGCTGTGGTGAAGTATGTGGCTGATGTATATCCGGACCGGAGCAAAAGCTTTAAAGTGGCGGCAAGAAGGGCGCGCAAAAACTATCCGCTCAATTCCATGGAGATTAATGTGGAGCTTGGCGGCGTGATTTTGGATGCCTATCCGGAAATGCATGTGGACGTGCACGAGCCGGATATTTTGCTAAACGTGGAAATACGGGATAAAATCTACCTCTACTCGGAAATCATACCGGGCCCCGGCGGAATGCCTGTGGGTACGGGAGGAAAGGCGATGCTGCTTCTCTCAGGGGGAATTGATTCTCCGGTGGCAGGGTGGATGATTGCAAAGCGCGGCGTGAAAATCGACGCGGTGTATTTTCATGCGCCGCCCTACACCAGCGAGCGGGCGAAGCAGAAGGTGGTGGACTTGGCAAAAAAAGTTGCGGCCTATGCCGGGCCGGTCTGGCTTCATGTCATTAATTTTACGGATATTCAGCTCTATATCTATGACAAGTGCCCTCACGATGAGCTGACGATTATTATGCGCCGCTATATGATGCGTATCGCAGAGCACATTGCGAAGGAGACGGAGTGTCTGGGATTGGTTACGGGCGAGAGCATCGGGCAGGTGGCTTCCCAGACGATGGCTAGCCTTGCCGCCACAAATGAGGTTTGCACCATACCGGTCTACAGGCCCCTGATTGGCTTTGACAAGATGGAGATTGTAGATATTGCGGAGAAGATCGACAGTTATGAGACGTCCATTCTGCCTTATGAGGACTGTTGTACTATTTTTGTGGCCAAGCATCCTGTCACGAAGCCAAATCTGAATGTCATCAAAAGGCATGAACAGAATTTGCAGGAGGGGATTGACGAATTGGTGAAGACGGCACTGGAGACAGACGAGGTGATTGTGGTGCAGGCATGAAAAACAGCCCGAGAGTTCCCGAGCTGTTTCTGATTGCCATATGGATTTGAAGCAAGGCCTTGATTACATGATGTAAGGCTTGAGCGCTTCCATAACCTCATCCGTGCCGTCCTCAGCGTGGATGTTCAGGTCGATCGGCTTAGAGAGATCTAAGCTGAAAATACCCATGATAGATTTCGCATCGATAACGTATCTGCCAGATACCAGATCAAAATCATAATCAAACTTTGTGATATCATTCACGAAAGATTTAACCTTATCGATAGAATTTAAAGAAATCTGTACTGTTTTCATTGCGGAATTAC
>CAMXPV010000016.1 GCA_947245585.1 uncultured Lachnospiraceae bacterium
ACTATGCGGCTTTAGCCGCTGCTAATTGAATTATCATGAATAATTCAGGTTTATTATTATATTATCCTTACTCATTTTCACCTTATACCTTAGAAAAGCAAATTGTCTTTGTAGTAAATCATTTTTTGTTTAAAAAAGACTCATTTGGGTATCTTATCGATACACCATAAGGCATCAATGTATCTGCACTTTATGATTTTATTATACCCCCAACTCCTTTACTTCACAGCCACATCACTTTATCTAACTTTCCCTCTTGTTAACCTCTTCCTCATATACCATAAATGTCCTGTCATCGTACAGCACCCACTCGACCAGATCAACCACATCGGGAAACTGCTCCAAAAACCGGCAGACTGCCCCAACTGCCTCCTTCGCCGCCTTCTCCACTGGATAACCGTAAATCCCTGTTGAAATTGACGGAAAGGCCACGGTGCGGATTCCGTTCTCCATCGCAACCTTTAAAGAATTATAATAGCAGGAGGCAAGTTTTTCCGGCTCACCATAAGAACCTCCACGCCAGACAGGCCCGACCGTATGGATCACATAATCGCACGGTAATTGATAAGCCTTTGTCAACTTTGCTTCTCCCGTCAGACAGCCGTGAAGCATCCGGCACTCTTCCAAAAGCTGCGGCCCTGCGGCCCTGTGGATTGCCCCGTCCACTCCACCGCCTCCAAGCAAGCTCGTATTCGCCGCATTGACGATTGCCTGCACGTCCGTGATTTTTGTAATGTCGCCTTTTATCGTTTTTAACATGTTTTTATCCTTCCATTTTCAACCTATTGTTTTGATATAAGTCTCGTAAAATATCACTGCTCCCTTTTATCACAGCCTGTCCCGCACCATCATCAGCGCATATCCGAGCAGATTTTGTCCCTTCCATTTTGCCCGTTCAAGCCTGTCCGGGTCATTCATTGACAATCCAATACCCCAGATGCAGTCTTTCACAGCGCACTCCGCTAATACAGCATTTCCCGTAGCTTTAAGCCATTCCTGCAATTTTTCATTCTGTGAAAACTTTGCAAGTAATCCCTCATAAACAACAAGCTGTCGCACGCCGTTCCAATGGTTCTCATCATATCCTGATACACGCCGTCCCAACTCCTTAACGCGGGCAACATCTTCCGTTTCAAGAATTTGGGACGCTATGTCGTTGTCATGAAAGCAAATCGCTTTGCGGTACATCATAAACTGCTCCATAGATGAAAAAACTATCCCATCTATCGTGAAACAGGAAGGATACCAATTACTCAGATATCCATATTCCTTATCCGGGTTGTGAAAACAAATAATATGATTCATGTAATCCCCACCTTTCTTACGGCAAGATCCAATTCCAAATCATGCAGCCCAACGTACGCTTTTTTCAAATATGCAAGCGGTACTTTTTCAATAACCTCACGACTCGGAATGCTGTACTGCCATTGATAGTAAGCATAAAATTCTCCAATCCAATCGGGCATAAACCCACCAAGCGCTGACCCTTTTTTCAGTTCATATCGATCTGTATGCCGAAAATACTCCCACAAGGTCTGTGCATCCATCGTACAGACAAACGCCTGCGCCTCATCCACATATTTTCTTGTGCTGCTCTTCATGTAGGAACAAATAAAGTCCTCTGTATCCATATCGGGATAAGTAATTGCGACATAATCAAACAGTTTCCCCTGATTTTCGATTATCTCGTCCAAGTATGCTTTGGAATAAGCTCCCATACCACTCACCTCGCCTTTCAAAATAATGTGCTGAATACTTTGGTTACACGGTTTCGGTCTGAATCAATCAGCTTTCGCATATTTTCACGTGCCCAAATATCCCGTTTGTTATACTTCTCATTAAACTCCGTAAATGCAACGGACTGCAGCTCCTCAGAATGCTCAGATAGTTTTTGGTACGCCCGCTCTGTTTTGATGCAATACTGAATGCCTAATCCACCGAGCGCCAGTAATTTCTCCAAGATATCTATATCCACTTCATCGCGGACAAAAGACTTGGCGATGTAAAAATATGAGGCGTTGGCTCTCCACCCCTTGATCACATCATATTCATTCGTTTATATACCAAATTTTTCAATAAATTATTTTGATAATATACGATACCGCTTAGAATCTGCCGCGTCACGGTGCTTCATCAACTCAGCCAACCATTTGAAGCATTCGGACGGCAGACAGCCCACTCTTTCGCAAATTCCAAACTTTCCGTAAGATAAAACCCTTTTCCGTAATCGTGCTTTTCCTCACCCAGTCCGAATTTCGGCGTCACCGTTTCCTCCGGGCTGCCGTGATATAAAATAATCTTTCTCACGATACGCCTCCTGTCATACCAGCATTCTTGCCCACCGCATTGCTGTATTCATTATACCCTCACCGATATGGTTTCACAATCAATATTTCAAAAGGAGCCTTCCATCCCAACAATCGTATGGGAATCCCACGGTTTGCATTTCATATCCAACACGTTTACCAGCCCCGCCTCGTTATAGTCAAAATAAACATATACTTCATCAGTACAATACCATTCCTCGCTCCACCTATTCAACCAATGCATGGCAATCAGACAGTTTCTCCCTTCATAAGTTCCGCTGTGTATCTCCACCACTCCCCATGCAGATATATTCCCACACTGTTCCCCCTCCCTGTAATCTTTCAGCGACTTGCCGCCGGACTCCTCATCCCCACCATATCCATGAGAAGTCGTAAGGACAATCTGCTTATCTATCCCCTCACAGGCGATCACCACCGTATCTTCTTCCTTGCCGCGGCGGCAGGAAATAGGGAACGCATTGTCAAACATATCCTCTCCATGAATGATCTCCAACGCTTTCCAACCGTCATCCGTCTGCTTTAATACTGCGTACTCCGTAAGCGGTTCGGAATTAACCGCCGGCAGAAAGCTAAAAAAGATTTCCTCCTTCCCATCCCGATCCAAATCAAAATACTCGGCATCTTCGATATCTATGATATTCAAATGATCTTCATATTCGTAAATTACTTCCCCGTTAAAATAAAAACTCAAATAAGAAGGGCCAAGATAGTAAGCAGTATTATTGATCTCTATGTATTCTGTTTCCCCATTTCCATCCATATCCTCCAGATCGTATCGCTTAAACTCAAATGTGGGTTCCTCTTCCGCGCCGCATTGTTCCTCGTCACTCTGCTCATCGCTTTCTCTCTCCACAGCGCCCTGTTCCGTTTTTTCCTGCTCATCTGTGACAAAAATTCCTTTTTCTTTGATTAAGCCTTCCTCTTCTACTGCAGAAATCACCAAATCAACAAAATTAGCCATATCATCCGCCAACATTTCCGTCTGTGGTTCCCCTGACTCACCTTCCAAAAGACAACAGCCCATGACAAAGCAGACCACCGCCACTTCCGCCAGTCTCATTCCCCATCTGCTTATATGCCTATATAAAAAATACACCATTCTTTCTAACATGTTGTCACCTCTGTTCTGATTATACCACCTCCCTCCTGCACTGAATATAGGGCAAGTCAAATTGACCTGCCCAACAGAACTTCGATATCTTTATCTGGCCAGTACCCCCATGATTCCACAATTTTTCCGTCCGTCACTTTAAAGTTCTCAAGCGCCTCGAATGTAATACTTCTTCCCGTCGCAGCAATTCCCATACATTCTCCGATATGAAAAGCCTGATATCGTATTCTTGTGGCAACCAATCCATTCTCTGAAAAGATATCTTCAATGCCAATCCGCAAATCCCCAAACATTTTAGAAACAGCAATTAAAATATTCACGGCATCCCGATTGCTCCTTGCTCCCGCCGGGCTATGGTCAATATAATTTTCAGACAGGCATTTCAGAACGAAATCATAGTTTTTATTTTGATATCCCTCTATAAAAAACCGGGTTACTAACTCTTTGTCACTCATCTTTTTGTCCTCCTGTCTATTAACTGCAAAGTCATTTTACAAACTCTGTAGTTTTTGAACAAATAATAAATCCATTTTCATTATTTTCCGGTGAAATACGAAATGTTACCGTACCGACATTACTTTCTCCCATAAAATCAATTGTATATTTTACAATCGTATTGGATGTATTTTCTTTATCTGCCACGCATGCTGAAAATGTATATTGATAATCCGGCAGACCAGAAACGCCAATATAGTAATTACCGTCTTTATAGAAAAAAGAGGTCTGAACTTTCTCCATATCCTCAAAAGACGGTTTATAATCCGGCAGTTCTATACCAAAAACCAGTTTTACACGCTCCTGTGCCTCCTGAACGCTCACTTTTACAACCGTTTCCTCAAATCCCAAGTCTTCACGGTATACTTGTTCTGTCACTGCATTTTCCGATGTCCCGCCAGTATAGGAATTGAACAGGAAATCATGCCAAAAATTATCATCCATTGTCTGCCCGGAGTTGAAATCATTTAGTTCGTTACAAATCTGCGCTAAAAACGCTTTTCCTTTATCAGTAAGTGTGACAGATGTTTCTGCCTTTGGTTGTGATACAGGTTCGCTTTGTTCAGGAGCCTTTGCTTCTGATTTAGCGGTATCCACCGTGTCATTTGTAGCCGGAATTGCCGTTTCCGTATTATTTGATGTATTATCTGTACCTGCATCCTCCGGCTGCTCTGTTCCCTGATTTCCGGACGGCTCTTCTTCATAAATGGCTGTACCTGCGCTATCCTGTCCTGCCAAACCATTTGCACAGCCCGATAACGATACTGCCATTATCAAACCGGCTAAGAAAAAAGCCTCTTTTGTTCCAATTACTCTCTTTAACACTTTCCTCTCCTCACTTTCATATTTTCTATGGTGCAAAGCCAGATTTTATTATCCCTTTATCTGCCATAATTGCAACAGGTTTTTCATGAGACGACATTTTGAGGCTTATTTTGGAAACACGCATCCCAAAATAGGCCCAAAAATGTCTTTTCATTCAGATTCTTTGTGTTACCGTATCTTTTTGATGTATACTATAAGAAATAGGCGTGAGGTGAATAAGATGCGGATCGCAATCTGTGATGATGACATTCTGGTAAGTGAACAAATTGAATGCCTGATCAAAACTTTTTTTGAAACCAAAAGAATAAAATGCCCTGAAATTATCATCTTTTCAAGCGGAGAATCTCTGTTAGCTGATAAGGAGGCTAATGATATCCTTTTTCTTGATATTGAAATGCCCGGCATCAATGGTATCTATGTCGGAAAAGAACTTAAAAAGGCAAATGACAGGATCATTATCTTTATTGTTACCTCTTATCCCGAATATTTGGACGAAGCAATGCGTTTCCATGTATTCCGCTATCTTTCAAAACCTTTGGAGAAACAGCGTTTCTTCCGTAACATGAATGACGCTGTAGATCTGTATAACGCCATAACGGTCAAAGTTCCTGTTGAAACCAAACAAGGCATTCATACGCTTCTCGCTTCCTCCATTATCATGATCGAGGCACAGGGAAGAAGTGTAACCGTGCATACTACCCTGCATGACTTTGAATCTGTCCATACGATACAGTATTGGTTGGATTTGCTTCCAAAAAACTGTTTTTTCCAGACACATCGCAGCTTTATTGTAAATTTTGAACATATATCAGATTTTGACCATTCCCTTGTGCATTTGGCAGATAATCAGTTTCAAGCATATCTGACAAAAAGAAAATACAGCGCCTTTAAAGGCGCCTATCTCCTCTATTTGGAAAGCACAAGATAAAATTGGTTCATTCGCCCAAAAAACAAGGAGTCATGATATGGGAAAAATCGTTTGCAGTTTTTTTAGTTTTCTTACAGAAGCCATTATCCTCTGGCAGTATACTTCCGGTTTTTTTGCAGCCAGGCATACCGCAAAAAGAAAATTTGTCATCCTGTGCGGGCTTTACCTCATCCTGTTTACAGTCTCGCTTTTTGAATCAAAGTTAGTGAATATCACTTTATACTTTTTCTTTAATTTTGTTTTTCTTCTCACCCAATACTGTCTGAACATTTATTCGGCATTTTTTCATTCTTCCATACTGACATCTGTGATGATACTCTGTGAGGTAATGGTATATTATATGATCCGGTATTTTTCACCACATTTTTTTGAAAGAGATGAAAATTTTCATTTTCTTGTCATATTCGCCATATTTTCCAAGTTAATGTTTTTTACGATTATTTATATCCTGTTACATTTTCTGAAAGGGTTGCGGGAGCGTGACGAACAACAGGATAAATCAGCTTTTTTACTGGCATTGATTCCCATAACTTCTGTCTTTGTTATGATTACTTTCACAAAAATCAGCGATTCCTGTGACCTTTCTTCTGTTTTGAACTGGATGCTGACGGTAAGCGCTGTCTTTCTGTTGGCTATCAACCTGCTTATATTTGGAATCGAACAATATAACAGAAAAAAAAGTTTGGATTTTACCGAGATGCAATTATTGCTTCAACGCGAATCAGATTCCGCCCAGTATTATGAAATGCTGCTTTCCCAACATGAAAATCAGAGTATCCTGATACACGATATAAAAAAACACCTTCAGTCCATAAATACGCTCAATGACAAAATGGAACATGATAAAATCAGGGAGTATATTCAAGGACTGATGGATTCTTCCAATTTGAAGGAAGTTTCCAGATTATGTGACCATGAAACGCTGAATGCAATCCTTGCAAGGTACGGGCGGGGGTGTCTCGACAAACATATTGCTTTCCATGCCGATATAAGAAGCGGAATCATCGATTTTATTGCAGATGCAGATATCACTTCATTGTTCTGTAACTTGTTGGACAATGCAATGGAAGCTGCTGAACACAGTCCCGATTCTTTTATCGAAATCAGCGTCTGCAAGCGGGAAAAAACGCCTTTTATCATAATCACCATGATAAATTCTAGCAGAAAAAACCCCTTTGTTGAGCCAGGCATCAAACTGGCTACCACCAAATCCGACAAACATAAACATGGTTTCGGCATAAAGAGCATCCAGAAAATAGTTGCCAAATATCACGGCAATATGCAGATGTATTACAATCAGGAATCTCTTACTTTCCATACCGTCATCACACTAAAACAATACTTGTCGCGCGACAGCAAATAAACAAGGACATAACTGCACCGATTATACCACCTCTCTCCTGCACTGAATATAGGTCAAACCAAAATACAACAAATACACCCCGAGAAACCCGCCGCACGAAGCGGCAAAATACATTCCTCCCGCCGTGCGGATTCCCGTATGCGCCACAAATTGTAATCCCACGTAAACCACAAGCGCCGCGCTGACGACAGCCGCGAGAAACACCGGACATAAATAGTAAAGAGCCATCTGCTTTGCCAACAGCTTTTCTATCTGCCTCTTTCCCACGCCCAACTGATACAAAATCCGATACCGAAACTTATATTTATGGGAATCACTGATTTGCTGAACGGATAAAACGGTAAACGATACGCATAAAAACACCAGTCCGATATAAAAAAGCGGAAATGACAGCGTACTCATCAAAAATTTAAGTTCCCAAACTTCCCGGCTCTTTACCTGTATCGAAGCCGGCATTAGGAAAAGCTCTTCGCTTCCGATTTTGATAAAATCGGCCAGTTCATCATAGCCTCTCGTCTTTCCCGCCAGTCCATACAAACGCTCCGATAAGCCTTCGGGTACGTCTCCTTTTGCCATGACCGCCATAAGGGAAAAATATTTTTTCATTCCCGCAAGTTTCCAATCCGGTACAATGAGCAGATAGTCGGTTCCGTTGTGTCCGTTCTGCGCAAACCCCTCCGTCCGTATCCCCGCAAAGGTAAGCCCCGTATGCAAACTGTTTTCCGGCCTGTCACCTTTATTTCTGATTTCCTGATACACCCGGTTTGGCATATGGATCAGATATTGATCACCGCGCAGGACAACCTTCTCTAGCCCCAACATTTCGCGCAGGCTGTTGTAATCGGTGATTCCCATGTATACATCGTAATCGTAGTAAGCTATATCCCTCTTTCCCTCCGTCATAATCGGATCGCTGTCCCTGTCGGAAAACAGGCTTAGATTCCGATACAGATAATCCCCCATCTCGCTTGTTCGGTTTTGGTAAACCGTATATTTCAGAAGAGTTTGTACATCCGTTGTTTCCTCTATCAATTTTTCCTCCTCGGAAAAGTTCTCTTCCGCATCGTCGCTGATCATAATAACGTCAAAAGGATATTCCGTCTCTAACTGCTTATTCTGATAATCGCTTAACATGAACGCAAACGAGCTGCCCGTCAGTGCAAACAAAAATAATAAGCTTAATGTGCCGAGAACAAAACAGGTATTGCGAATTTTAAAAGAAAATTGTCTCATCAAAAACAAGTTTACCCGTCTATAGATCAACCGCCCTCTGCCTTTGATATACGCTGCTCCAAAAGCAGAAAGCCCCAACCAGAAAGCATAAAAAGTAAACGCCATCGCGATCATTTCAACTGCCGCCGTTCCCTTCGATATTCTGCCCGTAAAGATCAGAAAATACAGAAACAGGACATTGCCGACAGCTAGAATAAATAACCGTCTCCACAACTGATTTCTCGTTTCCTCCACCCTTTCGTTTTGTCTGTCCATCTGTAAAAGGCCAATGATTTCCATGCGGGTAAAAATTTTACTATTTCTAAGTAGTGCCATCCCAAAGCAAACGACAAATAAAAACGCCGTAAGCAAAACTGCGGACAGATTGGATTTCACATTTTGTCCTACTGGCTTGTAACTCTTCCCAATGCTTTTATAAAAAAGAAAAAACAACGCCCTGCGCAGGCCGCCGCCCAAAAAGATACCCGTTCCTAAAGCGGCCGCGCCAAGAAAAAGATTTTCTTTCACGCACAGTCCCGCCATCTGTTTTTTCTGCATTCCCGCCAACAGATAAATGGCAAACTCCCGGCTTCTTTTTTCCAGAATAAAGCGCATCATATAATGGATCAACCACCCCGTAACGCTAATCACAATCGCTGTGGAAACCGCCATAAAAGTCACCAACATTGTCCCGGCGGTAGACAGTTCCCCGTTATCTCCATAGTGAATCATCTCATGGATATCTTTTGAAAAGAGCAGCGAATGAAAGGAAAACATAAGAGCCGTTATGATACATAACGTCAGAAAATAGTTTAAATAATCTTTCCATAACCTCCCCGCATTTCGCAGGGCAAGCCTATTCAACATACACAGCCCTCCCTTTCCATAGTGTGCTCATCCCCAATTTGGGACTGCATGTCAAGAATACGGTTCAGGTATTCCCTTTTGTCCCTGTTTTCCCGCTTCAATTCGGCACATATTTTTCCGTCACTTAAAAATAAAATCCGCCCGCAATAACAGGCCGAAAATACGTCATGCGTCACCATTAAAATCGTCGCGCCCAGTTCCTCGTTCATCACCTGTAATGTGTGAAGCAGCATGGCGGATGATTTGGAATCCAACGCGCCCGTCGGCTCGTCTGCGAGAATCAGCTTCGGATTGTTGACAAGCGCCCGCGCGCAGGCAACCCGCTGTTTTTGTCCGCCGGACACTTCATACGGAAATTTTTCCATGATATCGCCAATCTGCAAACGTTCCGATATTTCCTTAATCCTGTCGTCTATTTCTTTTCTCTCCCTATTGTTAAGCGCCATGGGAAGCATGATATTTTCTTCCATCGTAAGCGTGTCCAGTAAATTATAATCCTGAAAGACGAAACCAAGGTTTTTCCTCCGAAAATCGGACAACTCCGCCTCCTGCATACCAGATATGGAAACTCCATCATAAAAAACCTCTCCGTCTGACATGGTGTCTATGGCGGACAGGATATTCAATATCGTTGTTTTGCCGGAACCGGAAGCTCCCATAATGCCGATAAACTCACCCTGTTCCGCATAAAAACTGACATGATCTACGGCGCATACTTTCACTTTCCCCGTATCATAATTTTTTACAAGATTTTTCACTTCGATATAATGCCGTTCTCCCATAGGATGCCGCCTTTCCTTTCTTTTTGCGCAAAATTTTTAAAGAGTTCTTTCGTGTTGGTTTCGGAGCAGCACGGCGTAAGACCAGTACACCCCCGCGCAAAAAATCATCACAAAAACACAGACACCCACAAGAATCATGTAAAACACAGTCTCCCATAGCATTTCCGACTCGCTCAAAAGATACATCGTCTCCCATGTTGTACTGAGATCATAGTCGAAATATAGTTCGCTGACACCCACAGCCGCCAGACATACAATAATTCCCGAAAGCAGCCATTTTTTCATCTTGGAAAATTCGTCCTGGAGTTCTCTTCTCACATCGTCCGAAAAGAGCAGCTCCTTGTTCCTGAGATTTCTGTAAGGATTCTGCTTTAAGATAATATAAAAAACAATGGACAACAGCGCGATCGCGGACAGGGTAGTAAGAAACGGTTCTACTATTAGTTCATAAATTCCCGGCTCCGCGGGAGAATAGTAAGCCCCGTTACAGCCTAAAATAAGCCCGGCGGCCGCTGCGATCAACAAAAATTTCTTTTTATAATAGAGCAGGAACCCATTGGCCGTTTCCCGGCTAACATAATATTCGTTTCGCTCTTTTCCTGCCTCGCCGCATAGGCCTTCCCTGTCTTTTCCCACACCGACATCCCTCGCATCCATCTTTCGCTCTTCCATCAGCAGATCATCCAAGCTCACCGAAAAGAGTTTTGCGATCAGGATAATTTTTTCCGTTTCGGGATAACCATTATCGTTTTCCCATTTGCTGACTGCCTGTCTGCTGGTATGCAGCTTTTCCGCCAACACCTCCTGTGAATATCCGTGTGTTTTTCTTAATTGATACAATTTTTCTCCGAATGTCATAGCTTTCCCTCCTCGCTTTTGTATCATAGCAAAAAAGCAAAAAATGTCTACCCTTTTCCCGTTGCAATTCCGCAACTTTACGTTGCAGCATCCAATCTTACAAAAGTGTAAGCTGCAACGTACAAACTGTAAGCCAAATCAATGGAAGCAGGCTCCTCAACCTGATATCCTGATTGCAGAAAAAAAATACCTCACGGTACTACAAGAAAAGGAGATTTGTCATGAAAAAAGTAATGATTGCGGTTGCTGCTACGGTAGGAATTATTATCATACGGATGATACTGTCATTCACAGTAAACGAGCAGGTCGCGGAAGTGTTTACCAATGCAGTCAGCAGTTTCTTATTCTTCTATCTTATCCTGTCAATCAGCAAACAGCGCAGGGAATAACTTTCCCCTGCGCTGTGTCTTCATTCCTCTATTGCATACAAAAAACTAACCATCTATGCCCAAAGTGTCATATCTCTCCTGCACCTTCACCGGCAATTCCTCGTAACTCACCTCGCTCCACTCCACCACGCCGCGGACGGGACTCACCGTCAGCTGCAAAAAAGCGTCCTCCCTTAATTCCCTTGATGCGCCAAAGGTAATGTCTTTTTCTGCCCCCTTTTCGTTATAGGCAGTCAGCGTATAGGAATAAGGCATACCTCCCTGCATGTCGATCACGCCGTCTCTTGGCTCACCATCTGTCAGCTTACTGTTGTCAATCTGCGTATAATAAAAACTTCCGCTTCCCGACATAAGTCCTGTGGCCAAAACAATTACCACTGCGACGGCTGCCAAAACTCCCCCAACTCCGATAAACACATTTTTCTTCATAATCGTACCCTCCTTTGTCTTTCTTTACAGGATACGATATCACGCCTGCCTTACATACGCCTTGTGACAGCCTTGCATTTACCTTACGTTTTTCGTCTCACACCAACCCCAACTGCCCCTTAATCGCTCTCACCGTAGCGCGGTACACCGCATAAATCACCCCGCCGATCACTGCAATGATGCAAAGGCATACACCCATAGCCATCCATTCCGTCTTTAACATCCTGCCGTCATTAGCGTACAGAATCATGGAAAACAGCAAAAACATTGCCGTCGTGCCAACAAGTGCAGGCACCCGAAAGACATTACCGCACTGGCTGCGCACTTCTTTATCCAGAAAGGCGGGCGAAGCCCCCAGTTTTTTCAGATCGTCAAAGATGTAGCGGTTGTTCAGCGCAATGCTCTGACAGCGGGTATAGCACACCACCAACGCCGTGATCATGCACACGATGAAGATAAAGAGGAACATCATGAACATGACCGCCATGCTGCGCAGATAATCATTCTGACTCAAGATCCGAAAACTCGGCATGTAAACCCAAAAGTTTCTGAACATAAAGGAGTCCGCCATTTCATAACAAATCGTCGTCATATCATCCGTGTCGCCCCAATATTCTTTTCCCTTCTCGTTTTCCCTGATTTTCTGTACCCGGTCATAGTAGGAGGGGCGCTCGCAGGATTCATCAAAGGACGACACGAAGAGACGAAAAAAGGCATTGGCAAAGGGATAGGAGTCCTTTCCGTCCACATTGAACGCCGCAAAATGCCCCCGCCAGTCGTCCGTCAGCCCCTCGGATATCAGGGCATAGTCCGCATTGTCAAGCACACAGCAGGGAATCTCCTCCGCGAGATGGTCATAGTGCAAGAATCCTGCAAACTCTGTGGCAAGCACCTTCCTTGTCGTCATATTGGTGATTTCCTTCGCGGAGTCATTGACATAAAGGGAAGTTTCCTCTTGATCGGTCACGCACCGGTAAGTGCCCGGCTCCACGTCCACTTCCTGCCCGGTGATCATCCGATAAGCGTCTTCGGAAAGTACCATTGCCTCCTGCAGCATAGGAACATATTCGACATGAAAACGCAGACCGTCTTCTTCCTCAATCCTAGTCGTACCGCCCATTCCCAAAGTGACATAATCGCACCCGTTCCAGTCTTTTAAGGAAAGATCATATTCTCTGCCAAGGGCTTCGATCTTTGTCCTGTCAGGCACATTCTGATCCGCCTGATATTTATAGAAATAATCATAGGGCAGGGACGCATAGTGCAATACCGCCGCAATACCGTTAGTCGGCAGATAAAAAACAGCAAAACATCCGCCTGCAATTAACAGCGTGACCACCAACAGGTTGTTAACCGTCTGTTTTCCCTGAAATTTCGTCATGCTGCGAGAAATGATATTCTTGTATGGATTCTTGCGATGACTTTTCCAGCCGTGTACCACCGTGTGCAGCATGATCATGTAAAGCCCTACAAACACGGGTGCATAGAGCACACTTACCCAAGCCGGCGGGTACATGGAAAACCACGCAAGGCACATCCCGGGCGCGCCGTACCCTAGCACAGCACCTGCAAGCAGTACCAGAAAACCCACAGGACCGCACCATCTGCCAAGCTCTTTCACCGGCTCGTTGATGTGTTCCTCTCTGATCACCTCCATGATGTTCGTCTTCTTCAAGTACCGCCACGCCGTCAGACAGGCGAAGCCCACCACAAGCAGCAAAAACAGCAGCGAGATAAACAGGCAGCTAAAATCAAACGTGAGAACCATTTCCGAGCTGTCCACCAGAAGTAAGCGGAAGGCCTGCCAGATCACCCACACAAAGGGAAAGCCTGCTGCCGTTCCCAAAACGGCGGACACACCGCTTAGCAGAATGACCTCCCGGTACAATCCCGGCGCAAGGCGTTTTCGCGAAGCGCCCAGAGCCATCAGAATGCCAAGCTGCCCCGACTTATGCCGAAAAAACAATCCCAAAGCGTAGATGGTAAAAACCACACATCCCACCAGCGTCATCACAAAGATCATATGCATTTGTTTTCGGCTGTCGCCGCCCTCCGGAAATACCTTCTGCACCGTTGGCGAGAGCATCAGCGCAGAGTACGCCGAAATAATCGTCAGCGCCATAAAATTACAGAACAAATAGAGCCGCGACTGCTTCCTGTCCGCCTTTCGCAATTTCCGTTCCATTTGCTGCATCGTTATCATCGAACCCATGTTGCTCCCCCCTATTTACTCATTTCCTTGATGGCATCCAACAGCTGATCCTGAAACACACTGCGGTCTTCCCACTTCTCAAGCTGCTTGTAAATCGTTCCATCTTTCAGTAAAATCACCCTGTCGCAGAAAGACGCCGCAAAGCTGTCGTGGGTCACCATAAAAATAGTGGCGTTCATCTTCTGCTTGGCATTGATAAATGTCTCGATCACCGCCCGGCTGGACTTGGAGTCCAGATTTCCGGTCGGCTCGTCGGCCAGAATAATCAACGGATTATTGATCAGGCTCCTCGCCACAGCCGCCCGCTGTTTTTCACCGCCGGAGATTTCTGCCGGATATTTATCTAAGATGTGCCCGATCCCGAACATCGCCGCGAGCTGATCCGCAAGCTTTTCTGCCTCCTTCGATACCTCTCCCTGCACAATGCGCGGCACCAGAATATTCTCCCGGATGGTCAGCCCGTCCAACAGCATAAAATCCTGAAAGACAAAGCCGATCTTCGTATTTCTGACCCTCGCCAGTTCCTCCTCATTCATACCCGCCAGTTCCATACCGCCCAACTTGATATTTCCCCTGTCAAAGGGAATGTAACAGGAAATGCAGTTTAACAGCGTCGTTTTCCCGGACCCGGACGGCCCCATAACCGCCACAAACTCTCCCTGCGCCACATGAAAATCGATTCCCTTTAGCACTTCGTATTTGGTTTTACCCGTCTCATAAGATTTATACAGTTCTTTCACATACAGCATAGCCGCTTCCTCCTTTTCTTTGCCTATAACGACCATACCACAAATACGGCGCACCGAAAGAACGGCAGACATTTCTGACAGACTGCCTGTAAAGTTTGGGAGAAATTTGCGGGAAATGTAAAACTTGGGTAGTCTGGATGTAAAGTTTAGGAATACTAAAAGGGACTGTAACCTGGAGAATGTGGTATACTCAACATATCGCCAGGTAATTGTAGAAAGGAGCCGCCACATGTTACGAATCGCAATCTGTGACGATGAGACAGCCGCAAGGGATGCCCTGCGCATCCAATTAGAAAAAATACTGATTGAAGATGCCGAGGAGATCGTCTACGAATTTTCCTCAGGCACAAACGCCGCCTCATGGCTTGCCAACCATCCGGGCGAAATCGACCTGCTTTTTCTGGACGTGGAAATGAAGGGATTAAGCGGCATGGAGACCGCAGAAAAGATCAGAACCTTTGACGAACAGATTCTCATCGTCTTTGTGACCGGGTATTCCGAATATGTCTTTGACGGCTACCTTGTGGGCGCAATGGATTATCTGATGAAGCCTGCCTCGGAAGAAAAGCTGCGGCAGTTGATCGGGCGGGTGCGCGTCAAATCCGAGCAGGAAGAACCCCGCACTTTCACCCTGAAAAACATGGACGGCACATGGCGCTTCCGCCTATTTGACATTCTCTATTTCTATTCCGACAGACGGAAGGTCATTCTGGTGACCGCCAGAGGCGAGTATTCTTTTTATGCCAGACTGGATGAGATCGAAAAGCAGCTTTCCCCTGATTTTGTGCGGATTCACCAACGCTATCTGATTCATCCGGCCCATGTGGATTTTCTGAACAGCGAATCCGTCACCATATGCGGGAGAGATCTTCCCTGCAGCAGAAGATACCGGGAAACCGCCCTTCCCAGAATCGCACGCACCATGATGTGAAGAGGATATTGATATGATAACTTTCATTAAAACCCTGCATTTTGCCGCCATCCTGCTTTCCGGATGGCTTGTGATGCACGCCATGTCATACCTGATCAGAATTTCCGAAAAACGGATCCGGCGTTTCCTGCTGTTTTTCGGCTGTTCCCTGCTCTGCTCCATGGTCATTTTTATCGGGGACCCCTTTAATATCCTGCTAACCATCCCGGTTTTTCTGGGGATCATTCTGCTTACATGCAAAGGTTCTATCTGGCAGCGAATTACCATCGGGCTGATGTTTTCCAGTACGATCTCTTCTTTCAATGCCTTGCGGGATAACTATATCCACGATCTTTTGTTTCCGACAGGGACGAACGGATTCAGCGTGATCGTCTTTGGGGGCGATATCGGTAACGAAATATTAATGCAAGCCGAACACGGCTACAGCATTTCCAGCCTGTTCACGCTTCCTTTTGCACTCGTCTTGTACCTCTACATCAGAAAATTTGCGCCCGATAAAGATTACAGCCTTTCGGACAGTATGTGGCGGTTACTGTTTCTCCTTACCATAACTCCTCTTGGCATTGTGTTGTCTGTCGCCACCCTGTTTCGTCCTTACAACTCTTCCTTTGACATTTTCGTCCACAGAGAATATGGCATTCTGCTTCTGGTCTCCCTCTTCGCCATCATCAGCCTTCTCTGGTGTGTCACGGTTCTGGCAAAACAGCGGAAACTGGAACAGCAAAATATGTTCGCGGAGATGAACCACAAATACTACGAAGCCATGGAACAGCAGCACTTTGAGGTGAGGCGGTTAAAGCACGATCTGGCAAACCACATTCAGGTCCTGTCCGCCCTGCCCGAAGAAAAACGGGCTGCCTACGCCGAAGAACTTTCCGGCAATACGGCTTTCTCACAATCCTTTTCCTACTGCAGCGATTCCACGGTCAACGCCGTGCTTACTGTGAAAAAAAGCATAATGGAACGGTGCCATATCCGTCTGAAAGCAGACGTGGATATCTCCGCACCCCTTCCCTATGACAGGACGGATCTCTGCGCCCTGTACGCCAACGCGCTTGACAATGCCATGGAGGCATGTATGAAACTGGACGAATCACAGAGAGAAATTTCCCTGAAAAGCAAAACGGGAAAGGGACTGTTCTGTCTGGAAATCAGTAACCCGTACCCCAAAGAGGGAACAAAGCAAGCCGAGCCCCTATCCGGAGAGCGCGCGAAACGCGGCCTGTTCCCTCCTACTTCCAAGCCGGATAAAAGGAACCACGGTCTTGGCCTGCAAAGTATGCAGGAGATTGTCAAACGATATCATGGAAATATGGAAATCAAATCGGAGGATGGTATTTTTGATCTGTTTCTCTATCTTCCGCTGTCTTCCCTTTAGTCCCTGGCAAATTTGGGACAGACGGTATTCGTCTCCTCGGTCAGATTCAGTTTGAGAACCTTGTCACTGCTTAAAAGCTCGCCGTCCTGTGTGTACCATCCAAGGAATTCATAGTCTCCGTAAACCTCGTCAATCGCCACTTCCACGGGATAGTCGGCAAAATACAAGCCCTGCCACCATGTTTCAGGCATGTCTATGACGGATGTGTTGACCCGGATGGAGGCTGCCCCCTCCTGGTCGGACAAAATGACAAGCCATACAGGATCCCCGTCCAGGGAGAATTCTTCCCTCACGTGCCCAAAGACGTAGTCGTCTCTTTCTGTCAAAAAGTTTACCAGTTTATCATAGTACGCATCCACATCTACGCCGGCGTGGAACCGCTCCATATGTAATGCGTAGGACTTTTCGATATCTTCCCGCATCTTAGAAACAATCTGCAATATGCACTCTTCCCGCCACAGGTTGTTGTATAAATCCATATAGGTAAGGACAAACTGCTCCCTGAACTCCTCATGTTCCATCAGCGCCTGCGCCAGTTTATCGTTCTCCCATGAAGACACGTTCCCCTTATGAAAAGTATCCTCGTTGGCATCATACATGGTGGTTTCCACATCCCAGACACCCCAACGCCATTTTCCGTCTTCATTTTTCCCCGGCCCTGCCTCTATGCTGCGGTAGCTTCTGGCATTATAGTTCAGCCAGTCGCTGTCATTCAAATATAACATGGCCGCATAATACTCGATAAAACTCTGCACGTCAATCATTTGACACAGTTGATCGTACACCGCCGCGTCCGACTTGTCCGGAACCGTCTCCAACCAGTCCACCACATCCGGCGGTGCAGCGCCCCCGCATATTTCAATATTATCCCTGCTGATCCCGTAATGATTTTCAAAATAATACTCGTCATATACTTCCGACAGCAGATACATCCCCCAATACTCCCCGTCCAAAAACACATTACAGTAAATATGGGATTGTGTCGCCATGTCTCTGTCGGCGAGCATTCTGGAAACCAAAGTGTCTCTCAGCTTTGTCCCTTCTCTGTTTGTATAGAGAAAGAATTTATGTACGCTTGTCCCTTCACCGAACAGTCCCTCGACGGTGTCCTCTCCGTCATACATATCACGCACAAAGGCGGAAAAACTTTTCTGTTCGCATCCTCTGGTGGTGCTGCCATGGATCCGGATGCCGATTTCATGATCGAGAACACAGGCTCCGGTTTCATCAAATATCTCAATGTTTGCCGGTCGTTCCGATTTTTTCCCTCTGATGCGGTAATTCGCGTCTGCCTGTATCGCATCCTCCAAATCGCCGCCCGCATTGATATAGTCATCAAACCTCTTCCCCAATACATAGATCCCCTCCTCGTAATCAAATAAGTGGTAGGGATCTGTCACAAGGGAAACCGTATACATTTCCTTGCAGTTTTCCTGCAAGTTTTCTCCGATCAGATAGGAGTTCGTAACAACCTCGCTTTTTCTGCCCTTTGCATCTATCGCCGCCGCACGTACCACCATAATCTTTTGCATCGGGCCGCCTTCACAGGGTGTCTGCAGGGGTGTGAAGTCGGTTCTTACCGAATAAACGTCAGGGTCCCCCGACACATCCCGAATCCGGATCGGTTCCTCATACAGAAGACTATCGCTGTCCGGTTCGCTCCCATCTAACGTATAGTAAATCCTGCTGCCGGACGGTGCCCGCAATTCCAATGCAAATTCCTCCGGATAAAAGCCACCTGCCGCCGAAAATACCGGTTTCTCTATCTCCTCCTGCACAGACCCTGCCAGATGATTGGAAACGCAGTAGGTCTGTTTTGTATTTCTCCAAGCCTCTCCCCCATCTGCAACCCTGCTCCATGAGGTGTTGCTATCCAGCGCCGGGACGTGAACCACATCTATGATTTCCTGCTCTTCATTGGATAAATACAAGGTTTCCCCCTGCGCGTCAATCCCAAAATTCAGGCTTGCCTCGCCCTCCTGCGTCTCATCGCATCTACTGTGAATCACATAATAGCTGTCCGGCAATACTTCGACCGTCGGCAGACTGCATTTCTGTAAGTCTTCCTCATCATCGGAAAGGTAATATTCCCCCAAATTGATGGTTTCGTCAGAGAAATTATATAGCTCTACCCAATCGCTGGGAGTCTGTGTTTCCGAAAAGGAAACAGGGAAAAAATCGCTGCACACTTCGTTGATGCAAATACCGTCGAATCGGTCTGTTTCCCTTTTCTCCTCCTCTTGTGTATAAAAGCTGATACCTGCCGTAATAACAGAAAGCAGCAAAATCATACCGCTCAGCGCAATCCGTTTTCCGTTCCTCATTTGTCATTCCTCCGCCCCGTATATCATAAAATACTTTTCAGACAACCATTATAGATTACTGTGTCTCTTATTGACACTCCTTCTCATATAATTTCCAAGGTTTGTCAGGCAAAAAAGCGTCGTCACAAGAAATGCGCCCGGAATCAGGATCGTCCACCAGGAACGGGACAACAGCGCATTTTCCGACAAAGAAAGCATGCTCCCCCAGGAAATTACCTCCACGGGAAGTCCGATCCCCATAAAACTCAAGGTAGACTCCGCCACGATGGCATTTCTCACATTCATCACCACCATAAACAAAATAGAGGCCACAAAATTGGGAGCCAGATGACGGCACAGAATATGAAAGAATCCCCCGCCCAGGCACCGGGCCGCCAACACATAGTCCGTATTTTTTAACTGCAGCACCTCTGTCCGCACCACCTTGGCCATACCCATCCAACCGGTCAGCCCGATCACCACAGCCAGACTGTAAACGCCCGTACCGCCAAGCACTGCCTGCAAAAAAACAGTGAGCAAAAGACTGGGGATGCTCAAGATAAGGTCCGTCATTCTCATAATCATATCGTCCGCCCAGGGCGGTGCATAACCGCTGACGCTCCCCACAAAAACCGCCACCGCAGTAGAGATGAGGGTTGCCAAAAAACCGATGAGAAGCGAGATTCTGCCGCCATACCAGATCATGGAAAAGATATCCCGTCCCATGGCATCCGTTCCAAAGAGAAACGCCCGGCATGGCGCAGCGCTGCTGTTGGCCAGATCCATATAGGCCGGATCCTTTGTCATCATATACCGGCAGGCCATGCAGCCGGCAATAATCGCTGTCAGCATCAACAGAGAAAGTTTTGGAAATCTCTTCTTCACCATCTTTCCGCCTCCTCTTTGAAAGCCCCTGTTTTCAAACGCATCCGCGGATCAATCCGCCCGTTTAACAATTTCGCCGCCAGGTTTCCAAGGATCACCATACTCCCTGTCAAAAGACTGACTACCATCAGCAGATTGTAGTCCTGATACCTTGCGCTCTCATAGGCCAGCGTCCCGATCCCCGGATAGGAAAAGACAGTCTCCGCCACATAAGTGCCGCCCAAAATATGGGGAAAGGCAATGGCCATCATACTCAAATAAGAGGGCAGGGCATTTCGCAGGCAGTGTCTGTACAACACCTGTTTCCCCGACAGCCCTTTCATCCTGGCCAAAAGCACATAGTCCGCCCGCGTCTCCTCCAACAGCCTGTTTCGCACAAGATACGCATAATACCACAGATGGCCAAGCACCACCACTGAAAGCGGCAGGATCAAATGACGCCCCCTGTCTGCAAGACTGCCCTCGGCTCCCACCGAGTAAGCGCCGGAACCGGGCAGCCACCGCAGCCATACGGAAAATACCAAAATCAAAAGCAGCGACAGCCAAAAATCGGGAATGCAGCTCGTGAGTGTGCCGATCCCGCAGACCACCCGGTCCGCCCGCTGATCCTCCCGCCGCGCACAGAAAAGTCCAAGAAAAAGCGCCAGAACAAAAATAATGATAAAGCCGAGGCCGCCCAAAAGCAGGGTGTTTCCCAACCGTCCGGCAATCACTTCCTTCACATCCCTTTTGTATTGATAGGAAATCCCGAAATCGCCGCGTACCGCCCCTTTTATCCAACGCACATACTGTACGGGAATCGATTCCTGCAGGCCAAGTCTCTCTCTTGCCGTCTCCTGTTCCTCCATGCTCATCTTCTCCACCCGGTCCCCGTAATAGGCGTAAAGCGGGTCCCCCGGCGCTAGCCTGGACAGGGTAAAGACCAGAACGGACAGCAGAAAGATACTCAGCACGAATTTAATCAATTCTTCCACAATTGTTAGGTATGGTCTTCCCAAAGATTTCCTCCGCATCTCCGATCCTGTATAGTTCCCCGTCGCGCATCAGGGCCGCCCGGTCCGCCATCTGCGCCGCCACTTCGGGATTATGGGTGATAAAGATCACCGCCATCCCTAGTTTTTTTCTCAGTTCCAAAAGTAACTCCAAAACCTGTGACTGCACGCCCACATCCAGAGAGGTGGTTGGCTCATCCGCAAACAGCACCGCCGGATCTGCCGCAAGCGCAATGGCAATCACACACCGCTGCGCCATGCCGCCGGAAAGTTGAAACGGATACTGTCCTGCCCTCTCTCCCGGGTGGTCGATTCCCACCAATTCCAGAAGATTAATCACCCTATCCTGCCGTTCCCTGCGGGAAAGCTCCGGATTTCTAAGACGCACCGCCTCGGCAATCTGCGCACCCACGCTCATACAGGGATTCAGGGCCGTCATGGGATTTTGAAATACCATGGAAAAGACCGTGCCGCGCAGTTTCTGCATCTCCTTCTCCGTGTAATGGGTGATCTCCTTTCCCTGCAAAAAAATCTGCCCTGTCTTGATTTTTGCAATATCCGGCAAAAGTTTGAGAATGCTCTTACACAGTACGCTTTTGCCGCACCCGGTATCGCCCATAATCACCAGAATTTCACCCGCACGCAGAGAAAAACTGACATGTTTCACGGCCTCAATCTCCCCCGACTCCCGGTAAAAACTAACCGACAAATCTTTGACTGTCAGCACATCCATCTGTCTTTCACTCCCCAATCGTCCAGTCCTCAATGTTCCAGAAAATCCCCACACCGTGGTGCCCCATCACCGTGTCCGGGGAAATGCCGTGAATCGAAGCGTCCGCCACATAATTGGCATCGATATAGCAAATAAAGGCGTAAGCCGGGTCTTTGGCAAGTTCCTCCTGAAACCGGTCGTAGGCCTCCGCCCGCACCCTGGGATCATCGGACTGTCTGGCCATTGTCAGATACCGATCCACCGCCTCATTGGAATAGCCGCTGTAATTCGCCCCCTTGCCCGTGCCAAACACTTTATACGTATGGTCGTCCGCATCAAAGGGGCTTCCCCAACCGATCAGATAGGCCATCTGGCTTTCCCAATCAATCCGGGTGGGAATTTCCACCTTGCATTCTATCCCAATCTGGCTGATCTGTTGTGCCGCCGCCTGCGCCATATCAATGCGCACCTGCTCGCCTGCGCCTACGCTGATCACAAAGGAGAGTTTTTCGCCGTCTCTCTCGTAAATACCGTCCTCCCCCGCAGTGCAGCCTGCTGCCTCCAGAATTTCCCTCGCCTTTTGCGGGTTGTACCCATACCGCTCCACGTTTTCGTTATTATAAACATTGCGCTGCAATGGTCCGTAGGCGGGCATTCCCTGCCCCAACAGCACCGCGTCTATGATCGCCTGCCTGTCGATGGCATAGCAGACCGCCGCAATGATATCCCTGTTTTTCTGCCAAAAGGCATGTTGGAAATTAAAGAGAATCCCCCGGTAATCGGCAGTCTCCATATCGTAACAGACATACCCTTCTCTGTCCGCAAAGGACCGGGCCGCTTTCGGTGTAAGCAGCGCCAGATCCACTTCCCCGGACTCCATCTGCATGGCTTTGGCGTTGTCGTCCGTGACAATTTTAAAAATCACCCGGTCGATATGGGGCTCTCCCCGAAAATAGGCCTCATTCTTAGCCAAAACAATGGACTGCCCCGCATCCCAGCTCTCCAGTTTGTAGGGCCCCGTCCCCACAGGCGCGCGAAAGAAATCCGCCTCCTGCATGTCCTCTCCCGCAAGCAGATGCTCCGGCAGCACCGCCATGGTCATATAATCCAAAAAAGCCACATTGGGTGCCGCCAGACGAAAGGCCACGGTTGTATCGTCCACAACCCGAATCTCCTCCACATCTTCATAATTGGGCGCATTTTCAGACCCATTTTCCGGATCCATAATGGCCTCGATCGTAAACTTCACATCCGCCGCCGTAAAAGGTTCGCCGTCATGCCATCTGACCCCCTCCTCCAGATAAAAGGTATAGGTGCAGGATGTTTCGTCGAACTCCCAGCTTTTTGCCAGTGCGGGGACAACCTCGTTGTCCCCGTTGTGCGCCGTGAGGCCGTCAAAGAGGAGCAGGTTAATCTCCCCATGCTCATCCATGGCCGGATTGATGCGGGTGTAATCACCGCTGGCATAAATCAGTGTGACAGGCTCCGCCTGTGTCTGATTTTCCGCCTTCCCTGCGCCGCAAGCCGTCAGCAGCACAGTCAGCGCCGCCAACAAGCCGATTCTATTTCTCTTCCGTCTCATTTCCCACACGCTGTAACCGCTCCCTGCACCTCGTCAATCGACATCCCTCTTTCCGCCGCGATACGCGCCAGATCTTCATACTCAAATTTTTCCCTCGTCACACCGTATCCTGTGGAAATTTTCTTCCTCACTTCCCCGAAAGGCGTCTGCATGGTCTCCACCGACCGATGCAGCGTATATCTTCTGGAAAGATTCTCCCTGATGCCGATGGTGGTGGTATGCTTGAAAATCAGCGCCGCCATCTCGTCTTTTTTATCCTCCCTGCACATGACATGGATTACAATACCCGGCCTCGATTTCTTCATTCCCACAGGTGTGGTGTATACCTCAAGCGCCCCCGCAGCAAAAAAAACCTCCATGGCGTACCCCACCGCCTCCGCAGTCATATCGTCCACGTTGCAGGAAAGCTCCGCCACCGTATCACCCGCATCCTCGGTCTCCCCAAACAGCGCACGCACACAGTTCGCCGCCGGAAAGTCTTTCTTTCCCATGCCATAGCCGATGACGGAGGCGCGCATCACAGGCATCGCCCCAAAGCGGGTGGCAAAATACTGCAACAGCGCCGCCCCTGTGGGCGTACAGAGTTCTCCCCGAATTTCTCCCCCGTAAATCGGCACATCTTTTAGGATATAGGCCGTGGCAGGTGCGGGAACCGGCAAAATCCCATGGGCGCATTTCACCTGTCCGCTTCCCACATGCACAGGAGAGACGATAACCTGATCGGGTGCAAGTCTGTCCATCAGCACGCAGACCGCCGCAATATCCGCCACCGCATCCATGGTGCCCACTTCATGAAAATGGATCTCGGTTATTGGCACGCCGTGCACATGGCTTTCCGCCTCCGCGATCAGCCCGAACACCGCCATAACATCCTTCTTAATCCGCTCCGAAACCGGAAATTTCTCCACAATCTGCCCGATCTCGTGCATCCCGCTGTGGTGATGATGCCCATGGCCATCCTCGTGGTGATGCTCATGCGCATGGTCGTGGCCGTGTTCATGCATCTCCTCGGATTCTTCTTCGCCATGCACCCGCACCGACACATGTGTCCCGCCGATGCCGCATTTGCTTGCAGCCTCACACACATAAGTGATGCCGGGAATCCCAAGACCATTCAGTTCCCTGACCATTTTTTCCCGCGCCGGCAAAAGCTCCAGAAGCGCTGCGGTCAGCATATCTCCCGCCGCCCCCATACTGCAATCTAAATATAATGTCTTCAACCCTTTTCTCCTCCCATATGATTGATCATTCCCGCCAGATACCCGGCTCCAAATCCGTTATCAATGTTCACCACAGAGACACCACTGGCGCAGGAATTTAACATGGAGAGCAATGCGGAAACCCCGTTCATGGACGCGCCATAGCCCACGCTTGTGGGCACCGCAATCACCGGGCAGTCCGCAAGGCCGCCGATCACACTGGCAAGGGCTCCCTCCATGCCCGCAATGGCAATGATCACCGACGCGCTCATAATCTCATCCATATGCGCCAACAGCCGGTGCAGACCAGCCACTCCCACATCGTAAAGCCGCACCACCTCGTTGCCGTGCATCTGTGCGGTAAGGGCCGCCTCCTCCGCCACGGGAATATCCGAAGTCCCCCCGGTGGCAACCACGATTTTTCCCCTGCCGCTTGGCTTTGGCATCCCGCCCACAATGCCGACCCGGGCTTCCTCATAATAGATCATCTCATGAATCTTTTTTACTTTTTCGGCCTTTTTTGCAGAGAGTCTGGTGATCAGAATCCTCTCCTGCCCGTTCTCCTTCATGCTGTCGATAATGCCCGCTATCTGCGCCGCCTTTTTTCCCGCGCCGAAAATCACCTCCGGCGCGCCCTGCCTGATGCCCCGGTGAATATCCACCTTGGCGTAACCGATATCCTCAAAGGGCTTTTTTTTAATAGCTAACAGCGCCTCATCCACGGAAAGCGCGCCGTCCCTCACCTGCTCCAAGATTTCCCTGTAATCGTTCATCCTCTCGCCTCCATATCCAGTAAAACCGCCGAATAATATTGTTTCAGTTCCGCCACAATCCGCTCCCGCTTTTCAATGGCCTCCGACAGCTGTTCTGCCGGAAACTGCAGCCTGGCCGCTTCCCCGAACCGGCGCACCCTAAAATCCGTAAATCCCAGAGAAAATAAATAGTCCTCCGCAGCCTCCGTGGCCGAAAGTTTTTCTTCTGTAATCCGCTCACCCGGCGGAATCCGCGTGGCCAGACAGGCGTAGGCCGGCTTGTCCCATGTGAAAAGCCCCGCCGCCTTCGACAGCCTGCGAATCTCCTCCTTGGTCAAACCGCACTCCCGCAAAGGCGACCGCACGGAAAGCTCCTTAAGCGCCCGCATCCCCGGCCGGTCGCTCTCCTCATCGGAAGCGTTTGTGCCGTCCAGCAAAACCCTGTAGCCGTCCTGTTTCGCCGCTTCGGCAATGGTTGTAAACAACAGTCTCTTGCAATGATAACAGCGATCCGGCGGATTGGCCGCCACTGTCTCATCGGCAAGAACGTCCGTCTCCAGAATGCGCAGATCCGCCGCAAGCTGCCCCGCAAGCCGCTTCGCATCCTCCAACTCAAACTGTGGCTGAAACGCGCTCTTTACATAGTAAGCCCGCACATCGGCTCCCGCCTCTTTTGCCGCATATAACAGATACGCCGAATCCACGCCGCCCGAAAAAGCCAACGCCGCTTTATGATTTTCCCTGAAAAAATCCGCCAGATCCATTTCCCCTCCACGATTCGTACAAAAAAGGAAGACATATGATCTCTCTGCGAGAAATCGTATACCTTCCCGTGTATACCTATCCTATTTTATCCCATATGTACGCGGCATGTCAATCCCCTGCCGCCGGACTTATTCCTCGGCTCTCTCAGCCAAAAGACGCATCGGTTCCCGCTTCAAGCTTCTGTTCATCTTCACCCATGCGATTCCCACGCCCGCTGCCACGATCAACACCGTACAGTACGCCGCGGGCAATGCGCTGGCCGCCGCTTCCTCCACTTCAATCTCATTAACTATATTGGTTATTCCCGCGGTGTAGGTCGTCTCATAGTACTTCTCTCCCGCATTGGCCGCAGAGATGTCGGCGGAAATTTGATATCCTGCCACAGCGCCCAGAATGCTCCCCAGAAAAACCAACAGGGCAAAGCCCGACAGCATAGACCAACGGCACGCGGCCTTTCCCATGCCGAGGGAACGCTCGATGGCTGTCCGCTCCGCCTGCTTTGTGATAAACAGGTGGCTGAAAAAGAACAGCAAAAGCGCCGTCAGCGCCACACCCGCCACAAGCAGGACAAGGGAAATGGCTTTCATATTGTCAATCCCCGCCTTTAACTGGGAATATCCCTTATCATAAAAGGTAAACGTCAGCTTGTCCGTGCCGTATTCCGCCCAGCTTTTCAGGAAATCATCGATGCCGCCGTTTGGAATTTGAAAAGAGGTGGTGGCATCCGTCATGGGCCCGCAGGCGACCAGATTGGTTCCGTACCGCGCCTCAATGGATTTCATAGGCACGATCAGTTCATCCGCCCCCGGATCGAAAATGCTGTCCGTACCGCTGAAAGTGACATCATAAATTCCCACCACCGTATACTCAGAGGTCTCAAAGACTTCAAGGGGACTGCCGTCGGGCGTCACCAACCCGGAATAAAAACCCATATTTCCGTCCAACCAGAATCTTTGTCCCGCATTCACCAGTCTGTCCGTAAGCAGAAGCTGTACTTTCACCGCATCGCCGAGAGACAGCCCATTGTTCTCCATAAAAGTTTTCGGCGCAAGACACACCTTGCTGCCGGCCGCATACTCCTCCTCACTGATATCCCTTCCTTCCATGAGGAAGCACCTCCCGTTATAGAAAGGCATCAGAAGAGCGGTCCGGTTCGTGCCCGTAACCGGCTGACAGTTCCGATAGAGCACATTTGTCTTCGCCAGATTCAAAATCCTGCGCCCTGCCTCCGTCTCGTAGAAACCGTCGGTGACTTCAAAAATCTGCTGCCCGTCCCGAAACACGTCCTCCGATTGGCTGCCGTCCGGCAAAAGAACGTCAGACTCCAACGAAAACGGCAGCATCTCCAGACCGATATGCACCTCGTTTTTTGACTGCATCTTCTCCTCGTATACCTTACCGTGTATATAGGTCCCTTGAAAACCCAACATCGCCACATAAGTCTTATCCTTGTAGAGCATCTCCGGATTGGGATTTCTGTGGTCACAGAAATAATCCACCACGCCCTCAAGACGCGGATCACCGCCGATCACTTTCGTGATTTGAATTGGCATCGACTGATCCGGCACTGCGTCCTCCATGGGAGAAAATTCCGCTATAAAGATTCCATACAAGATTGCATTCGGAGACACACTCACATTCGTCATCAGGTATTCCGGTTGGTAAGAGATATAAAACGCCCGCTGCTCCGGCTTTGCCAGATATTCCGCTTCGGGAAAGAGCAGGTCATCCGGCGTATAGTAATCGCTGTACTGTGCGCTTTTCCGCACGTCATAATCCTTCGTCTCCGCGTTCCAGGTAAGCTTCTGCGCAAAGGAATCCGGTATCTGCCGCACCGTGCCGATGGTCATGAAGCGGTCTTCGTACTGCGCCATGGTCTGCGTCCCTTTCAGCCAGATACTTGCCCCGAGCGTCATCAGAAGCGCCGCAAACACCATCAGTCCCAGAAAAAGTATTGTGCGCACCGGCGTGCGCATCATCTGCTTTAAGCTGTTTCTCATGCGCGCACCACCTCCAAGCGTCCGTCCAACATCCCGTAGACCACATCCGCCGCCTCAGCCACCTTTTCGTTGTGGGTGACCACGATCACCGCGTAGTTCTCTTCATGCGCCATCTTGCCGAGCAGCTCCACAATCACTGCCTCGTTCTGGCTGTCCAGATTTCCCGTGGGCTCGTCCGCCAAAAGGATCTGTCCCCCGGAAGCCATAGCCCTTGCAATGGCCACCCTCTGCTGCTCGCCGCCGCTGATCATATTCGGCATCTTTCCGTAGAGCGTATCGGGCAGACCCACTTTGGCAAGAAAGTCATGTGCCCGCTCCTTTGCCTCCTTTTTCGGAACATGCTGCAGCCCCATGGGAAACATCACGTTCTCAAGCACCGTGAGAAGAGGAAACAGATGAAACGCCTGATAGATCACAGAGGCGAGGTTCATCCGGTAAGCGTCCCTGTCGATCTCCCGGATCTCCTTCCCGTCGATATAAAGGTTTCCCTCCGTCGGCACATCAAGCCCCGCCAAAAGGGAGAGGAAGGTACTCTTTCCGCTGCCGGACTTTCCCGTGATGGCGTAGACTTTTCCCCGTTCAAAGGAACAGCTTACCCCCGTCAATGCTTTGGTCTTCTGATATTTGGACTGATATACATAGCCGATGTTTTCCGCTTCTATTATTTTACCCATATTTACCTCCATGTCAGAGCATTACACCCTGTTCTCCCCCTCTTACTGCTGCATTGACAGCAGGTACACCACGCTTCCCCTGCTCATCCGCCCGTAGGCCGCCGCCGCGCCGATCAGATAGGCGGTAAGCAGTACCCCGTTTACGGCAAGTATCCCGGGCAGCGACGATACCACCGGCGCCACCAACACATCGCCCACAACATTCCCGGCAAGCACCAACAGTATCTGCTCTGTCAGAAACAAAAAGGCCGCCGGAACCTTCTTCACGCCCTGAAGCCGCATCAGTGCAAACTCCGCCCGCCTGCTGTTGCCGGCAAGATAGCTCACCACGTAACCGATCAGCAGCACCAGTATACACACCACCGGCAGAAACGACTGCAGAAGTTCTATGGAATGCCGCAGATGCGTGGCACTGGCGATAAAGTCGGCATCGCGGACCACCAGTGCATACCCGGTGTAGGAGGTATCCGCCTCCGGGATGATCTCCTTTAGGCCGATCTCCTGCATCTCCTCCTTAAACCCGTTCAAGTCCATCGGGTCTTTCACATGAAAGGTGACCGTGCCCGCAAAGAACTTTAATCCAAACTGCGCAAAGAGATTCCACGCTGCCCGGCCCGGTATGATAATATCGTTTTGGATGGCACTGGTCTTTCCCCCCGCATCCTCCATGGTTCCCGCGATGGTCACCTCCACCGTGCCGCCCATAGGGTGTATTTCTATTTTGCCAAACTCACTGGCGGGATCGTAGTAATAGCATTTCAGAGTAATCCTGTCCCCGATCTCCCAACCGCGTTTTTTCAGCACATTCTCGTTTACGATACACTCCATCCTGTCCGAGGCGAGCAGCTCATTAAGACTCTGCGCATCCAGACTGAACATGTCATCGGTCATCTCTGCGAGCGCCTCCACATTGTTCGCACCGGCCACATAGAGATTCAGATATTTGGAATATTCGGCCTCCTTAAAGTCTCCCTCTCCGGCCATCATAACGGTCATATAGGACAGATCCTTTACCTGACCGGACTGCTCCAGCGCCTCCACAATCTGTTCCGAGATGAACAGCTCGTTTCCCATGGTGCCGTTTAAGTTGGTCACCTGACAGAAAATCGGTACATTCTCCGAGAGCTCCCTTAACTGCGTCTGATAACTGTCAATACTCCCAAAGTACAGGTTCAAAAGAAGCACCAACATAACGCTGATCCCCACCGTGACCAGATTGGCGGCCTTTCTCCTCCTCAAGCTACATTTGACATAATCGAACATTTTTTCCTGCCTTTCCGACCTACTCTTTAGGTAAGATAGTCCGTTGCCTATTTTTACAATGAACATTCTAACAGAAATTTCTCTAAATTATCTCTAAAAATCCCACGGCGCATTTGGCAACTAAAAAGCGCGGGAATCTCCTGCAATTCCCGCACCTGCTTCACAACCGCTACACAATCCGTCTCACTGTGATAATACTCCGATACGTCGCGGAAGTGATCTTAATGCCCGTCCGCTCCGTACTGGCATGTACAATTTGTCCGTTTCCTATGTAAATACCCACATGGCCGCCATAGTAAATCACGTCTCCCGGTTGGGCCTCTGAGTAAGAGACACCCTTACCGACACTGGATTGTGCATAGGAGCTTCTGGGAAGGTTAATGCCGAAATTCTTATAGACCGACATCACAAAGCCGGAGCAGTCCGCCCCGTTGGTCAGGCTAGTGCCGCCCGCCACATAAGGATTTCCGATGAACTTGCAGGCATAATTGGCGATATCCGCCCCCTTGCCGCTTCCGCCGGAGACAACAGGTTTCTCCTCCTCATGCCTGTCGGAATCTTCGTCGTCGTCATCGTCCTGACTCGCCATCAGCGCCTCCTGCTCCTTTCTGCGGCGTTCTTCCTCCTCTTTTCGTTTTCTCTCCTCTTCCTCCCTGCGCTTGCGCTCTTCCTCTTCCAGTTTTTTGATCTGCGCTGTCTCCTGCTTAATTCTTGCCGTGTAAGTGGCCGCCTCCTGCTTTGCTTTCGCAAGCATTACGCCATAATTTTCATATTCCGATCTCTTCTGGGCCAACATCTCTTCCAGATATTCCTGCCCCTCCTGCAATTCTATTTTGGAGGTCTCCAGTTCCGACTTGTCCTCCTCCAACTCATCCTGCAGCTCCTCTACGCGGTGTACCGTCTCCTCGTACTCGGCAAGCAGCTTTCTGTCATAATCATAAAGCTCCTCCACATAGTTCGCCCGGTTCACCATATCGCCCATATTGCCCGAACCGAAAAAGATATGCAGATAGTTAGAATCACTCTTCTCATACATAAACTGGATACGAATTTTCATGGTTTCGTACTGCTCGTCCTTTTCGGCCACGGCCGCCTCCAGATCCACCTGTGTCTGTGCAATCTCCTCCTCTTTCTCCTCGATGGCATCCTCGATGAGATCAATGTCCGTAAGCAGGCTCACCAATTCCGCATCCATCTCGTCGATTTCTTCTTCCACGCCCTCCTGCGCCTCCTGCGCGTCAGTAATCTTCTGTTGGGCGTTCTTTAACTGTGACTGACTCTTTTTGACATCCTCTTTCAAATCGGAAATAGTGGTAGCCGAGATTGGGTCTACCACTGAAAGACACAATATGAATGCAAATACAAGATATAAACGTCTCTTTAAGCTCTTCATCATCTTCGCATCCGTTCTTACATCATGCGGAGAATGCACGTTTTTTGCATTCTCCGGTGTAAGACTTAGAACTTCTTGGCGTCTCGTCCTATGGCGAGACGTCTTTAGAAGTTCTTCTTACACGCTTACAACTCGCAGTTATTCACTGTCCTGGGGAAAGGAATCACATCACGGATATTGCCCATTCCCGTCAGATACATAACGCAACGCTCAAATCCGAGCCCAAAACCCGCATGTCTGGCGGAACCGTACTTGCGAAGATCCAGATAAAACTGATAATCCTCCTTATTCAGTCCAATCTCCTCCATCCTGCGCTCCAAAAGCTCCAGATTATCTTCTCTCTGGCTGCCGCCGATGATCTCCCCGATGCCCGGCACCAGGCAATCCATAGCCGCCACTGTCTTGCCATCCTCATTCAGCTTCATATAGAAAGCCTTGATCTCCTTGGGGTAATCTGTCACAAATACAGGACGCTTAAACTCCTGCTCTGTCAAAAATCTTTCATGTTCCGTCTGCAGATCGCAGCCCCACTCCACCTTGTATTCAAAGCTGTCGTTGTGCTTCTTTAAGATTTCAATGGCATCCGTATATGTCACATGGGCAAAATCGGAGTGTAACACATGGTTCAGCCGTTCAATCAAGCCCTTATCCACAAACTGATTGAAGAAATTCATCTCCTCCGGCGCGTTCTCAAGCACATAGCGAATCACATGCTTTAACATCGCCTCCGCCACCATCATATCGTCCGTCAGATCGGCAAAAGCCATCTCCGGCTCAATCATCCAAAACTCCGCCGCATGTCTGGTGGTGTTGGAATTTTCCGCCCGGAACGTTGGGCCAAAGGTATATACATTCTTAAAAGCAAAGGCATAGGTTTCCACGTTGAGCTGTCCGCTGACGGTCAAATTGGTGGGTTTCCCGAAAAAGTCCTGACTGTAATCCACCTGTCCGTCCTGCGTCCGCGGCAGATTGTTTAAATCCATGGTGGTTACCTGAAACATCTCTCCCGCACCCTCACAGTCGCTTCCCGTAATGATGGGCGTGTGCACATAGACAAATCCCCTCTCCTGAAAGAAGGTATGGATCGCATATGCGATCAGGGAACGCACACGAAAGACCGCCTGGAAGGTATTGGTTCTGGGCCGCAGATGGGAAATGGTCCGCAGATACTCAAAGCTGTGCCGCTTTTTCTGCAACGGATAGTCCGCCGTGGAGACACCCTCCACAATGATCTCCTCCGCCTGCATCTCAAACTTCTGCTTTGCCTGGGGCGTCGCCACGATTTTTCCCCTTGCCACAATCGCAGAACCCACATTCAATTTGGATATGGCTTCAAAATTATTAAGACCATCCGCATACACAATCTGCAGCGGTTCAAAAAACGTACCGTCATTTACCACGATAAAACCGAAGGTCTTGGAATCCCTGATACTCCTGATCCAACCGCCCACCGTCACTTCTTTGTCAATATACGCCTCGCTGTCACGATACAAATCCCTGATATCCGTTAAGTCCATGTTCTTTCACCCCTCAGTCTATAATTGTTGCCGTTGTCTGTATGTTTCCGTTTTCTATCAAAAACGCCACTACCTTTTTCCGCATCAGATCTTCCTTAAAGGCTTCCATATCCACACTTTTTGCGAGCTCTTCCTCGGAGGAATAGTTGTAAACCGTCATCAGTGCGGAAGCCTCCTTTGATATTTCTTCCTCCGTGGGCGCAAGGCCTTCCCTGTCCGCAATGGCCTGATACATCATATACTGCTTTGCCATCCGCTCCCCGTTCTCCTGAAAGGCTGCCTTGTATCCCGCTTCATCCATTCCCTGATACAGCTGCATATACTGGGCAAGAGTCATGCCCACGGAAGCGGCCCTTGCGCTCATGGTATTCTCCACGCTTTTGGTAAAACGCTCCACCATCTCCTCGGGCAGTTCTTTAAACGTGCTGTTGTCCATAATAGCGGAGGCCAAAGCCGTCTCTACCTGATTGTCGTATGTGCTCTGCGCCGACTGCTCGTAAAGGTCTCTGACCCACTCTCTGAGCTCCGCAGCGGTCTGGCACGTCCCCACCTGATACCCTTCTGCGGAAAGCTGCTTTACCAACTCGTCCGTCAGTTCCGGCAGTTTATTCTCACTGATGCTGTTGACCGTCACTTCAAACACCACGGGCGCTCCCGACAAATCCGGATTGGGTGTATACGGATCCGGGAAAGACAGGTCAAGACTTACCTGATCTCCCTCATTTGCGCCAATCAGGCCATCCTCAAAGCCTCCGATAAAGCGACCGGAGCCGATGGTCAGGTCAAAGTCCGTTCCCGTACCTCCGTCAAAAGCAACGCCGTCCTGATACCCAACAAAATCAATGTTGACAACGTCTCCCTCCTGGACGGGTCTGCCCGTCACCGGCGCTGCTTCCGCCTTCGGTGCGAGGAAATTTTCTTCAATATAAGTGTCCACCGCATCCGCCGGCACCTCCATCTTCTCCACGGAGGCCTCAATCCCCATATAATCACCCAGCGTCACATACTTCTCCGCCTTCACGTCTTTCAAATACTCTTTACTTCCGCAGGCAGTCAGAAACAGCGATGAAACAAGCATCACCGCCAACACATAAATTTTTCTTTTCATTGTCTCCTCAAAACCTCTTTTCATTCATAAATACAGTTTCTACTATAGCACAAATATCCTGAATTTGTCCATATCCACTAAAAGTCCCGCGATATGCCATATGCGAACAGAAAAATGGCGATATTGTCCTATAAATATATTATTTTATACCATGACTTCACTCCCAAAATGCGGTATACTCCCATTTGTGAGGAGGACAATCAAATGAAAAACCAATACAACAAGACTATTACAGCCTGTTTCGTAGGCTATATCGTACAGGCCATCGTCAACAATTTTACGCCGCTGCTGTTTTTATTCTTTCAGCGCAGTTATCATATTCCCCTTTCCCAGATTACGCTGTTGGTGACTTTCAATTTTGGAATCCAACTGCTGATCGACCTGCTTTCCGTGGGTTTTGTGGATAAAATAGGTTACCGCGCTTCCATGATCATGGCGCATGTGCTGTCAGCGGCCGGGCTGATTCTGCTTACCATCCTGCCGGAAATCCTGCCCGCTCCCTTTATCGGGATTTTGATTGCGGTCATGATCTATGCCGTCGGCGGCGGCCTTCTGGAGGTGCTTGTCAGTCCTGTGATGGAGTCGTGCCCTTCCGACAATAAGGCGAAAGCCATGAGTATGCTGCATTCCTTTTACTGTTGGGGCCACGCCGGCGTTGTGTTGATTTCCACCCTGTTTTTCTATATGGCAGGCATTGAAAACTGGAAAATACTGGCTTGGATCTGGGCCCTGATTCCCCTCGGCAATGCCTTTGTATTTTCCCGTGTCCCCATCGCGCCTCTGATGGAGGAAGGGGAACGCGGGCTGCAGCTAAAAGAGCTGTTCCGCATCCGAATCTTCTGGGTTTTGCTGATCATGATGATCTGCGCCGGCGCCAGCGAACAGGCGGTCAGCCAGTGGGCATCCACCTTTGCGGAAAAGGGCCTTGGTATCTCCAAGACGGCAGGTGACCTTGCCGGGCCGATGGCCTTTGCCATCCTGATGGGGACATCCAGACTGTTCTATGGAAAATACGGCGACCGCATTCATCTGGACCGCTTTATGATTTACAGCAGCTTCCTCTGCATTTTATCCTATCTGGGGATTTCCCTTTTGCCGCTCCCCCAGCTGAGCCTGATTTGCTGCGCGGTCTGCGGCCTGTCGGTGGGCATTATGTGGCCGGGAACTTTCAGCAAGGCCTCCGCCGCTTTACCAAGAGGCGGGACAGCCATGTTCGCCCTGTTGGCTCTGGGCGGGGATATCGGCTGCTCGGGCGGGCCCACATTGGTCGGCATGGTGTCCGGCGCACTGGACGATGACTTAAAAAAGGGCGTTTTGGCGGGTATCGTTTTCCCGATCCTGCTGTTAATGGGCGTACTCCTATGCCGGAAATCAAAAGGAGACTTGTCATAATAGCTTGCGCAACCTAAGAATCAATGATAAAATATCCATTACATGCAATATTAGGAAAATGGAGGCTATCGAATGAATACAGTTACGATTGTTTTATTGGTGATCCTGGCGGTTCTTCTTATCGCCGTGGTCGTATTATATTTCCTTGGGAAAAAGGCCCAGAAAAAGCAAAGCGAACAGCAGGAACAAATCGATGCGATGAAGCAGACCATTTCCATGCTCATTATCGATAAAAAGCGGATGAAGCTAAAAGACGCCGGCCTTCCGCAGGTGGTCATAGAACAAACGCCCAAACTTCTGCGCGGTTCCAAACTTCCCGTTGTGAAAGCAAAGGTCGGTCCTCAGATCATGACCCTCATCTGCGAGGAGAGCATCTTTGATGCCGTTCCCGTCAAGAAGGAAGTAAAAGCCGTTGTGAGCGGCATTTATATCACAGGCGTAAAAGGCCTGCACGGCAAACCGGTTGTGGTGGAGCAGAAGAAAAAGAGCAAATTTAAACAGTTAGTTGAAAAGGCACAGGAAAAGGCGGGAGCGAAGCCCATAAAATGATCAAGAAAGAAGCGTAAAACCGCCGTTTTCCATGTCCTTGGGGCGGATGTCAATTTTGATATGACAGTCCGAAAGGAACTCATAGTTGATATCGAGGGCATAGTCCACATCCACAGTGATATTGTCCTCTCTCTCATCAATGGCGACGCGCTTCGTATCAATACCCACAAGAATCTGTCCGAAAGGTGTGTTATAGTTGGACAGGTTCTTTTTATTTTCCTGAAAAATCATATGTACATTGACCAGTCCGTTGCGGGTCAGCTCCACCATATGTTCGCTAAACTTAAGACGATTTTTTGTGGGACGGTCAAATCCTTCCGTCATTTCCTCGTAAACCACATAATGTCTGTCATTTTTCTTATAATAATCCCCTACCGTGACCATTTCGATCTTGTCGGCGTTCTCCTCCCGCTGATCAAACTGCAAGCCCTGTAAGGTCAATAATACTTCCTTTGTCATAATACTACCTCACGTTAAAATTCATCGATCCGTATCACCTTCGCGGACAAAATACCATAGGTCAAAATCGAATTGGCAAACCGTTGGAACTTATCGGCCGCATCGCTGACATAGAAGCGGTACAGTTCCGTCCCAAGCTCCGGTCTGTGTTCGCTCTCCAACCCTTTATCCGCAAGAAGCGCCTTCAACTCTCTTGCCGTCTCGTAGGCAGGATTCACCAGCGTCACACTCTCCCCCATGATTTTTCTCACCGTGGAACGGAGCATGGGATAGTGGGTACAGCCCAAAATTAAGGTGTCGATGCCGCTGTCCACAAGCTCCGTCAGATAGCGGCGCGCAATCTCATCTGTCACGGGGTCCTCCCAAAGGCCTTCCTCCACCAACGGCACAAAAAGCGGACACGCCTTCCCTAAAATTTTGACACTGCTGTCATTTTCTTGTATGTAACGGCTGTAGATTCCACTGTTCATCGTAGCTTCCGTGCATATCACGCCAATCTTTTTATTGACGGTAGCGTCAAGCGCCGCTCTAACCCCCGGTTTTACCACGCCGATCATTGGAATGTCCACTTCTTTTTCCAATTCTTCCAACGCGTAGGCGCTGACCGTATTGCAGGCAACCACAATGGCCTTCACGTCCTGCGTTTCCAGAAAATGCACGATCTGTCTGGAAAACCTGGTCACCGTCTCCTTAGATTTGCTCCCGTACGGCACACGGGCCGTATCTCCGAAATAGACGATCCGCTCATTGGGAAGCTGACGCATGATCTCACGCGCAACCGTCAGTCCTCCCACTCCCGAATCAAAAACCCCAATGGGATTATTATGCCACTCATCCTGTTTATTCATGATCCGTAACCTTCCTCTATTCTTTCCTAATCAAGCAGATTTTCCTCACACCATTCCAGAAATCTGCTGCTTATCACGACTTCGCCGTCTCCGGCCCGCAAAATACCTGCAGCCATATCCGTTTCGCCGCCCTGTGCCAAAGCGTCCGGTTCTGCCTGACCCGCGTCCCCGGTCTGCGCTGTTCCAAACTCCTTGCCTTCGTTCTCTTCATCCGCAGTCTGTACCAACCGGCAAGTCTCCTGCGTAAAACAAAGTTCCGGATATAATACACTCCACCAAGCCGCCGCGCACACACAAGCCGTCAGCATTTTTAACTTTTTCCACATAGTACCACTCCCATCTGCCGTTTTCTTCCGACATTGGGAGTATGCCCTCAGGCGGGCTGTCTGATACAATTACTTTGCCCTGTGTTACTTTTTTCTTCCAGGATCAATGCGGATCTGCCTGATAATGCTCTTCTCCTGATTGTCGATGTGAAGTTTCGCCGCCAAAGCCGCGCCTTCCTTATCGCCATTCATAATACTCTCATATATCATCCTATGCTCGTTGACCAGATTTTCATGCCCGCTCTCATCCTTGATATATTCAAAACGATAGCGGTACATCTGCTCGGACAGGTTATTGATTAATTGAATCAACCGTTGGTTTCCCGTGGCCTGTACAATGATATCGTGGAGTGCCACGTCCGCCTCTGCAATCGTCACCACATCTCCCGTTTTCGTAGCCTCCTCAAATTCATCGCAGGCCCTTCCCAACGCCGCCTTTCCCTCATTGGTAATCCTGTCACAGGCAAGCTCCGCGCAAAGGGCATCCAGCGCCCTCCTCACCTCCAACACATCCTGCAGGCTCTTCTCCGTGATCTGCGCCACCTCTGCTCCCCGTCTGGGAATCATGGTTACCAGTCCCTCCAACTCCAACTTGCGTATCGCTTCTCTGATGGGTGTACGGCTTACCCCCAGACGGTTTGCCAGATGAATCTCCATCAGCCGCTCTCCGGGCTTAAGCTCACCCGTCAAAATTGCCCGGCGAAGCGTGTTGAACACCACATCCCGCAGTGGAAGAAATTCATTCATATTTACCGTAAAATCATGATCCATAAGAATCCCTCCTGACCCTTACGCATTTACGCCGCTGCAAAACCATGTTGCAAAAACAGCTCCTGCAAGCTTCTCTTTTCTGATCGTCTCCGCCGCCTTCACCACCGTCTCCCGCTCCTTAAAAATCCCAAACACAGTAGGCCCGCTGCCGCTCATCAGCGCATTTTCCGCACCCAGTTCGCACATCCTCTTTTTAATCCTGTCAATCACAGGGTAAGCCGGCACTGTGACCGTCTCCAATACGTTTCCCATTCTGTCCGTAATCCCCTGCAAATCGCCTGCGGCAAGCGCGTCCGCCATACCGTCAATATCCGGGTGAAAGGGCAGACTGTCCACTCGCAGATTTTGATAGACAAAGGCTGTAGACACGTCAATGTCCGGCTTCGCCACCGCCAGGTAACATTTCGGCGGCGCAGGAAGCGGCGTCAGCACTTCCCCGATTCCCTCCGACAGCATTGTCCCGCCCGAAATGCAGTAGGGAATGTCCGCCCCCAACTTCACCCCGAGTTTCCGCAATTCTTCCACAGAATATCCCATTTCAAAAAGGCGGTTTAATCCCCGCATCGTCGCCGCAGCATCCGCGCTCCCGCCCGCCATACCCGCCGCTATGGGAATCCGTTTCGTCAAAGTGATGGCAACGCCCTCCCTGATCTTCTTTTCTTCCATCAAAAGAGCCGCCGCACGGTAAATCAGATTGTTTTCATCCGTCGGCAGATCGGCCCCGTCTATCCGCAGCCGAATACCCGGTTCACTTTCCTTCTCAAAAGTCAAGTCATCGCAGATATCCACGGTCTGCATAATCATTTTCAGCTCGTGATAGCCATCCGGCCGCCGTCTCAGCACATCCAACCCAATATTAACTTTCGCGTATGCTTTCTGGTAAATCATCGTATTCCTGGCTCCATTTTCCAACTCTGTGTACTTTGTATACATGATTGTACTTAATTTTATACAATTCCTTCTGAAAAGTCAAGGTGCGCTTCTAATCTATTTAGGAAAATGGTACGATATAATAGATAGAAAAAGGAGATTGCCTGCGGGGCAGTCTTTTCGTAACGGTAAACATACACAAATTTTCCAAGGAGGGATACCCATGAGCGTAAACGGAATTAACGGTGTAAACAGCAATGCTTACGAGACATACCCTGTTACCCAACAGGATCAGCAGGTAAACAAGACCACTGAGGAGAACAAAGACACTTCTGACAAGAAAGAGGACGGCGTTGTCTACGAGCCCACTAAGCCCGACGCAAATATACCGGCAAAGAAGTATGTGCAGAATACAGAGCTTGTAAATAAAATGAAAGCAGATGCAGAAGCACATACGAAACAGTTGGAGAACATTGTTCAGCAGCTGATGACCAAGCAGGGCCAGACTTTCGGTATTGCAAACGGTGATATGTGGAAATTCCTCGCCAGCGGCAAGTTTGAGGTAGACGAAGCTACCAAACTGCAGGCACAGGAAGATGTTTCCGAAGATGGCTACTGGGGCGTAAAGCAGACTTCCAACAGAATTCTCGACTTTGCTACCGCATTGACCGGCGGCGACCCTAGCAAGATTGAGGATATGCGCAAGGCTTTCGAGAAAGGTTACAAGCAGGCTGAGGATACCTGGGGCGGCGAGCTTCCCGAGATCTCCAAGCAGACCTACGATGCAGTTATGAAGGGCTTTGACAAGATGGCAGAGGATGCGGCGCAGACAACACAGACCATCACCGAGAATTAAACACAAATCTTTCTGATACAGAATCCAAAGAAACCGGATTTTTCCGGTTTCTTTTTTTTGCAGCCCCATACAGGATTTCTATTGTATAATGCGTCCCCATCCGCTATGATGGCTATATCTGGCAAAAAAACGACGAGTGCACACAGTGCAGGGAGGTATCTTATGGTTGCATACGAAAAAATCAAAAAAATCCCCTACGGCGGCGATTACAACCCGGAGCAGTGGCCGGAAGAAACCTGGGAAGAAGACATGCGGATTTTAAAGCTTGCCCATATTGACACGGTTACGCTGAATGTCTTTAGTTGGGCTTCCCTGCAGTCTGACGACGATGTCTACCATTTTGAAAAACTGGACAAGATAATAGATCTGGTTACCGCACACGGGATGAAAATATGTCTCGCCACCTCCACCGGCGCGCACCCTGCCTGGATGGCAAGAAAACACCCTGATATCCTGCGGGTAGAGCATAACGGCATGAAACGCAAATTTGGCGGCCGTCATAACTCCTGCCCCAACAGCCCCACTTACCGAAAATATGCCCCCGCACTGGCCGCGAAACTGGCCGAGCGGTACAAAAAGTATGATAATATTGTGGCCTGGCATATCTCCAACGAGTACGGCGGGGAATGCTATTGCGAAAACTGTGAAAAAAAATTTCGGGAATGGCTGAAAGAAAAATACAAAACCATCGACGAGGTAAACCGTGTCTGGGACACCGCTTTCTGGGGCCATACCTTCTACGATTTTGAGGATGTTGTGCTTCCGAACCTCCTGTCCGAGCACATGGATGACACCCGCTCCTGTTTTCAGGGCATCTCACTGGATTACAAACGTTTTAACTCGGAGAGCATTTTAAACGCATACCGATTGGAATACGACGCGATCCACGCCATCACCCCCGATATCCCCATCACCACAAACCTGATGGGCACCTTCTTTGGCCTGGATTACCAGATGTGGGGAAAATACATGGACTTTATTTCCTGGGACAACTATCCCGCAAACGACACGCCCATCTCCAGCACCGCTCTTCGACACGACCTGATGCGCGGCTTAAAGCAGGGAAAGCCTTTCGCTTTGATGGAGCAGACACCCTCCGTTCAAAACTGGCAGCCCTTCAATATGTTAAAGCGTCCCGGCGTGATGCGGCTGTGGAGCTATCAGGCAATCGCCCACGGCGCGGACACGGTTCTGTTTTTCCAGATGAAACGCAGCGTCGGCGCCTGCGAAAAATATCACGGTGCAGTCATCGACCATGCGGGCCATGAAAACACGCGGGTATTCCGTGAAGTTACAGCATTGGGCGCAGAGCTTGAAAAACTGGGTTCCCAGACGTTGGGGGCAAGAAGCGATGCAAAGGCTGCCATTGTCTTTGACTGGGACAACTGGTGGGCCATCTCCTACTCCTCTGGCCCCTCCATCTATCTGGATTACTGTAGAGAGGTGGAACAGTATTATAAGGCTCTGTTTGATAGGAATATTCCCGTGGACATGATCGGTGTGGAGGACGACTTGTCCCGATACGATCTGGTGATCGCCCCCATGCTCTACATGGTGAAGACCGGATATGATGAAAAAATCCGCGCCTATGTGAAAGAGGGCGGCCGCTTCCTGACCACCTGTTTCAGCGGCTATGTGGATGAGCATGATCTGGTGACCATCGGCGGGTATCCCGGAAAACTGCGGGACATTCTCGGCATTTGGGTGGAGGAAGAGGACGCGCTGCCCGAAAACCTGCATAACCGCTTCCACTACCATGGAAACACCTATCCCGCAAGCCTCCTCTGTGATCTTCTGCATACAGAAGGGGCCGAGACCCTCGCCTCCTATGAGGAGGATTTCTATGCGGGGATGCCTGTGCTCACGAAAAATGCCTTCGGCAAAGGCTTTGGCTACTATGTGGCAACACAGTCAAGCGACGAATTTTACAGGGATTATCTTGAAGAAATCTGTGAAGAAGCCGACATTCAACCTATTATGGACACGCCGGACGGCGTAGAGGTAACCAGAAGGATAAACCAAAACGGCGTTTTTGTATTCCTGCTCAACCACCGGGAAGAACCTTATGTGACCGCTCTTCCCTTTGCAGGAGAGGATCTGCTTGGCGGCAAAATCTACAAAGCGGGCGACGCGCTCGTCCTTGAGAAGAAAGATGTGGCTATTATAAAGTTAAAATAACGTCTCATGATAAAAGCGCAGGCCGTTGGTCTGCGCTTCTTTCATGCTGTTTACAAAAGCGTATTCAAAACACCGCGAAGCCCTTGTTCCTCGTACAACTGCTTGTACATCGCCACCTCATCGCGAATCAGCTCGTCGATCACCCTCATGCCAAGCAGCTCCACCGGCGCTTTGTCATCCGTCATGATACGCTCCCCCGCTTCATAGGGGGACAAATTCTCAGAAACGGTATTCATCATTCCAAGGAGATCCGCATCCGTGACAGCCTCCTTGTGTTTATCCAAGTTGGCAAACATCTGCGGATTGTTGGATGCAAAAAGCTCTCTGTTGGTCGTTCCGCGCACATCGACTGTATAGACTTCCCCAAACACGCTGCTTATGGTGTCCGCCAGATAGGCGTTGATGCTGTCTTCCCCGCTGCCGCGCATGTTCATGTTGACCACCATCACGCCATCCTCCGTCAGATGATCCCGCACAAGTGCAAAAAACTCCACAGAAGACATCTGGAAAGGAATCGTGATATCCTGATAAGCGTCCACCATAATCACGTCGTACTTGCCGTCAATCGCGTTCAAATATGCCCGGCCGTCATAGGTGGTCACCTTCACATCCTCCGGCAGCTCAAAGTATTCCCGTGCCAGATCCGTGATCTTCTCGTCAATCTCCACACCCTCCACCGGCATATCCCCATAGTAGGCCCGGCACTGATGTGCATAGGTGCCCGTCCCCATGCCGAGGATCAGGGTGCTGCATTCTGCCGGCTTCTCCTTCCCGGTCATCAGCGGCGCAGCCATGGCATAGTCGTAATACATCCCCGTCAGCCCTTCGTCCTTGACCAAAATGGACTGCACACCGAAAAGCACGTTTGTCGATAATATGACATTTTTGTCAGTTTCTTTCACCTGTAAATAATTATAAATGGACTCTCCCTCGTAGGCAAGATCCCTCTCCCAAAAGGTAAAGCTGTTCGACGCTCCGAAGACACAGCACAGAAGAAACAACACCGCCGACGCGACACTCTTTTTCAACCCGCTTTTCTTGCTGACAAAATAGAGGACCGCAAGCGCCAACAGAATCGCCGCAAAAATCAGAAACGTTACGGAGGTGCCCACCGCAGGAATGGAGACAAAGGTGGGGACAAAGGTGCCGATAATGCTGCCGATGGTGTTAAAGGCATTTAAAGTCCCCACCGTGCTTCCACTGTCTTCCAGACTGTCCACCGTGTATTTGGCCAGAGATGGGGTCACCATCCCAAGCAGAAACAGCGGGAATACAAAAATCACCATACACGCCGCAAAGGCCGCCCAAATCAGGAAATTCGTATTCACCGCAAAGATCAGAAGGGCGGATATCCCCAAAACAATGTATTTTCCCACCACGGGAATCGCAGCGATCCAGACACCCGCAATCAAAATGCGGGTGTAAAGCTTGTCCGGATTGGGATTTTTGTCCGCGCTCTTTCCTCCGTAGATATTGCCAAGCGCCATGGCAATCATAATGGTGCCGATGATAATGGTCCACACAATCTGGGAGGAACTGAAATAGGGAGCGAGCAGTCTGCTCGCCCCCAACTCCACAGCCATCACGGACATACCTGCAAAAAATTCCGTCAGGTATAAGAACAGCTTATTTTTTAAAATAGGTGTTGTTTGCATTTTCTTACTCCTTTATCTTTAGTATATCTGATAACGATCTGTTTTACAATCTTAAATCCCGCCTTTTACCACCAGTATCTTATCGCCCGCATTGATCTCCTCCGTGGGCAGCTCATTGACTTCCTTAAGCTGCGACACGGGCACATAGTAACGCTTTCCGATATCCCACAGCGTATCTCCCGGTCCCGCAATACAGATCACCATACCCGGAAGGTCGCTCAGTTTATTTAAATCAAGCGGTTCCACCTTGATCTCCGTCACCAGATCCCGGTTCTGTATGGCAAATACGATTACCTTAAACTGCAAGGCTGCCTTTACGTCCAGTTCGTCGCTGTCAAGCATAGTCACCGTCAACTGTTCAATACTGCTTCTCAGCTTATAGACGCAGGTGGGCAGAATGTTATCCGCCTCTATCACATATTGAAACGGCAGTTCGTTCACTGTAGAGTAGATGGATTTTACATTCGACGCACACAGATACAGCGTCGTCACCATAAGCGTTCCCGTGACGGCGATTCCATTCTCCACAATCGTCTGCTCATCAATCCGGATTTCTCCCTCAGAATGAATGAGCTGATACATAGGCATCTCCGGATTCTGAATCCGCACATGGTCCGCAATCTTACACTTTCCGCTTCCGGCCAACAGAAGACTCTTCACCGGCATCTGCGTAGTCAGCGCCTCAATCTCCTTATCCACGCCGTAAACGTCGGAAATCACTTCCAGATTTTCCTCCTCATAGAGATGAATATCCAGATCAAGCACAGGCTCCACGCAGAACACCCGCTCTTCCCCATCAAAATCCTGGCGCACCTCCACGTTACACTGGCCCAAATGATATTGAATGTCAGGAATCATATTTTCACGACAGCCGTGGCACTCGATAATTCCGGAAAAAGGCACGGTATTCTCGTACCACTGTGTCTTATCATTATCCCCCTCGCCCTCGTAAAGGAAGAACGCCTTCATTTCTCCCTGAATCGAAATTTTTTCCTCTAGCGCCTTGAACTCCACATGGTCAAAGCTGATATGGTGCCACACCGTCTGAAAAATATTTGGAAGATTGCCGGTCAGCTCCAACTCTTCCTTCATCCGGAATATATCCTTTTTGTGAAGCACTAGCTCCACCACCGGATAGACACACTTGCGGTATTCCACCGGTTCGTCACAGTAAAGGTCTACCGCCGTCTCGCACTCGAGCTGCTCCTCCCGCTCCAACGTAAAGGAAACCACCGCCTGTACGCTCAGTTTGCGGGAATTAATCAATCCCACAGTCAAATCCTCAATACGGTACTCCATCAGGATCGTATCGCTGTTGCAGATCCCTTCCATATTTACCTTTTCCTCAAAGGGGATCACCGCCTCCATACTGGCGCACATGACATCCATATCGGTCAGATACAGGATGGACACGACTAACTTTCCTTTCAGGTTCACCACATTTTCGCCGGGGCGGATCTCCTCCATAATGATCTCGCCCTTACTGCTAAGCAGATAGTTTGCGTCCATCTTGTTATCTGAAATATTCACATCCTCTTCCAATACGATCTGGGTGCCGGCTCTGCCGCCGATCCGGTCCATATGTATCTTCTTCTTCACCAATTCCACAAAAAAAGCCCTCCCTGCGTATAGTTACTATAAATCTATGCGCAGAGAGGGTTGGATATGAATCGAGACGGGAAGATTTTCTTTTTGCCTGTCTTCACAAATTTACTCTACGGCTCCGATCAACTCAGTCACATTCTCAATATCATACTGTCTCATATACGCCTCAATCCCCTCCAAAACCTCCACCGTCGCGCAGGGATTCACAAAATTCATAGCGCCTACAGCCACAGCACTCGCTCCCGCAAGCAGAAACTCCACCGCATCCTCCCCGCTTGCGATACCGCCCATACCGATAATCGGAATCTTCACCGCCTGCGCCGTCTGGTACACCATACGCACAGCCACCGGCTTGATCGCAGGCCCGGACATGCCACCGGTCTTATTGGCAAGCACAAATTTTTTTCTGTGGATATCAATCTTCATACCCGTGATCGTGTTAATCATGGAAAGCGCATCCGCTCCCGCCGCCTCCGCCGCTCTCGCCATCTCGGTAATGTCCGTCACATTCGGACTCAGCTTCATAATCACCGGTTGTTTTGCTTTTTTCTTAATCTGCGATGTGATATCATACAGAGAATCCGCTTTTTGTCCGAAAGCAATCGCCCCCTCCTTCACATTGGGACAGGACACATTGATTTCCAACATAGATACGGGCGCGTCAGAGAGCCGCTCCACCACTTCCAGATAATCCTCCACCGTTTTGCCGCACACATTCACTATGACATTTGTGTCATACTTTTGCAGAAACGGGATATCCCTTTCCATAAATACATCAATGCCCGGATTTTGCAGACCGATGGCGTTTAACATGCCGCCGTACACCTCCGCCACACGGGGCGTAGGATTTCCTTCCCACGGCACATTGGCCACGCCCTTTGTCACCACAGCTCCCAATCTGTTCAGATCCACAAAATCACCATATTCCATGCCGGAGCCAAAAGTTCCGGATGCCGTCATGACCGGGTTTTTAAAGGTTACTCCTGCAATCTTTACTTCTGTATTCATATGTCCACCTCCCCTGCCTCAAATACCGGGCCTTCCGTACAGATACGCGCGTTGTGCACATGAGAATGCGCGTCCTCCTGGGTCGTCCTGCACACACAGCCAAGACATGCGCCTACCCCGCAGGCCATCCGCTCCTCAAGAGAAATATAAGCCTCGATTCCGTTCTCCGCTGCGTATTTCTTAATGGCGCGGAGCATGGGCATGGGGCCACAGGCCATAATCAGATCCGCATGAAGGGCATAGGCCTTGATGATATCCATCACGTTGCCCTTTGTCCCTACGCTGCCGTCCTCCGTCGCCACATAGACATCGCCGTACTTTGCCAGATCTTCTTCCAGAAAGAGGTCTTTGTTTCGATAACCAAGCAAAATCTGCTTTTTCTCATCCATCGCTTTGGCAAGCTCTAACATGGGCGGAATACCGATCCCGCCGCCCATCAGAAAGACCCGTTTCCCCTTGGCCTTGTCGACAGGGAAACCGTTTCCCAACACGCCGAGGAGCCCCAGTTGATCGCCTGCCTTGCAGGCTGAAAACTCCGCCGTTCCTTTTCCTGCCACGCGGTACACCAACCGCAGGCGGTTCTTTGCTTTATCCGCCTCACAAATACTGATGGGCCGGGGTAACAGTGTGCTCTCGCCGCGAGGATATACCCCCACAAACTGCCCCGGATGGGCGTTCTTTGCCAGTTTCGTCTCCAACCAGAGATCATAAATCTGCTCTCCGATTTGTTTTTGAGAGATTACCGTTGCCGTTACTTTTTTCTTTCGGGTCATGTAAGATTCCTTTCTGATTTGCTTTTTATAGCATTATATCACGCTTGTCTTTCCATTGCCAGAAGCCTCTTTACATATCTTCTGTGTTCTACTCATGCCGCAGTGCTTCAATCGGGCTTAAGCGTGCTGCCTTTCTCGCAGGATAGATACCAAAGAAAATACCGACGCCCACAGAAAATGCTGCGGCAAGAATCACCGTAGATATACTGATCTTTGCTACATAACCTGACGCGCCACAAACCACGATACCTCCTAGCACACCCAACACAATTCCGATCAGGCCACCAAGCAAGGTAATCATGCCCGCCTCCGCCAGAAACTGTATGAGAATCGACCTCGTTCTGGCTCCCATAGACTTTCTAATGCCAATCTCCCGCGTCCGCTCCGTCACAGACACTAGCATAATGTTCATTACGCCAATACCGCCCACCAACAGGGAAATTGCCGCCACAAAAGCGATAAACTTCGTCTGCTCACCAATAATCTGCTCATACTCCGCCGTGTAATCCGCAAACCTCTCCACCAGAATCTTATTTTCTCCCTGCACGTTATAACGATTTTCCATCAGTCGGATCGTATCAGCCGCCACCTGCGATACATACTTGGAATTCTCCGCAATCACATAGAGATAATCAGATTCCTCACTGCCATAACCAAACCCGGATGCCATGGATTTTAACGGCATTTCTATCTGTAGAGAACCACTGCCATTCGAATTGGAAATGAGTCCTGCCGGCGTGTCCTGCCTGATACCCACAATCCGGATATCCTGACTCACATCCCGGAGGCTCAGTTCAAAGGTTAATCCCACTACATCTGTGGTGCCAAACAGCATTCTTGCACTGCTCTCATTGATCACGCATACCATACTGGCTGAGTCGCACTCATTTTGCGAAAAGTATCTGCCCCGAATAATCGACTCGTTTCCGATTGCATATTGCAGTGCTGTACCGCCTCCCTCAAGATTCGCCGAAAATTCACCTTTGCGCGCTTTGCCCGTGGCGCCCCAAAAGCTGTACTGTGTTGTAACACCTTTCACATGCGCCACCTTTTCTTTCACCAGTTTAAAATCATTCTCCGTAAATCTAACATCGTTGCCCTCCACCCCGCTGTTGGTATAAATGGTAATTTTCCCGCCATACATATTTTCCAACTCATCGTTAACAGCGTTTCGTACCCCGTTGCCGATGGAAATGATCATAATAACGGAAGAAATTCCGATGATGATACCCAACATAGTAAGGAGGGATCGCCCTTTGTTGCTCCTGATATTCATTAGGGCAATTTTGATATATTCCCATATTTGTGCCACAATTTTCTTCCCTTTTTTCTTTAAAAATTATTCTTGATTAGATATTTGCATTGTGCCGTTCTCCAACTCAACAACCACTTCCATATATGGGTTTTCATCATTCAAAGCTCTTCCCCAACTCATGTAACTGGTCTTTTTCGTAAAACTCTTATGATATCGCACATTAAATAAAACAATCCTCTGTCCACATACTTCCTTTTGATCATTTAAAATATCCTCTGTTTTTGCCTCAAAATAGAGCGATTTTCCCGCTTCGGTTTCTAAGATAATATAGCTATATTCGCCATCCTTTTTTGTTGACAGTGAAATATTGTCCTTCGTAACAGGATAAGAAATACCCGTATAAAGCAATACTGCACAAAGCAGGACAACAAATACAAGACATACGGCAGCCACCGCTTTCAAAAATATTTTGGCTATTTTCTTTTTGACCGCCGTTATTACCTCCGCATCGTGTTTCCTTTGCGGTGTTTCTGCCACTTCAATTTGCCTGCCCGATTTCAAACGCTCAAATGCTACAGCACAATCGGAACAAATTTCAAGGTGTTCCCTTACAAATACCGTTGTGTCTTCACTCACCATATTTTCAAGGTACAGTGGCAGCACATCCTGAACAATACTACACTCTTTTTTCATCATCATTCTCCTCCAGTCTATCCTGTATCATCTTTCTTGCCCGATGATAGGTAACACAAGCCCAATTATCTGTCTTGTTATATAGCGCTCCTATTTCTTTAAAAGATAATTCTCCAAACACACGCCACATAAAAACTTCTTTATAAGGATCAGGTATTGTGTGCAGAGTTTTTCGTATTTGCAGCGCTTCGTCCTGTATCCCGATTTGTTCTTCAACGAAAGCCTTCGGGTCTGTTATGTTTTGCAATTCTATCTCTTCAATACTTGTTGTTTTATGTCTTTTTTTCAAATAGGAATAGTATGTGTTTTTCGCAATCTGGCAGATCCATACACGCATATCGCAATCGCCGCGAAAATCTCCAATGGATTTCATTACCTTAAAAAATGTTTCGCTAGTGATTTCCTCTGCTATATTCTCATCGCCTGAAAGTTTCCAGATATAGCAGTATACCGCTTTGAAATAAGCGCTGTATATCCGTTCAAACTCCATTTCGCCGCCACCTCCTTACAACAATAAGACCTCGCAAATGAAAAAATCTTACAAAGATTATTAAAATTTTTCGTAAAATATAAAGACAGTCGTTCCTCTGTTAAGATTCTCGACTGCCCTCATTCTTTCTCCTGTTTCCTTATATCATTTTACGCCCACACCTCTTCGTGAGAAAATTTCAAAAGAATCCGGCAGACTGTATCAATTTCTTTTTCGTCTACTATCTCAACCAAACCACGCAGCGTATCTCTGCTCATAAAACCATCTCCTACAATCCTTTATATGCTTCGCCTCTTGGCAGTACGGGCAACAATGATAATTGTATTCCGCTCCATCTGATAAATAATCCGATACTCACCGATCCGGAGTCGATATAAATTTGAGTAACCCTGTAGCTTTTTAATATCTCCAAAAGGTATTTTACAATTACGAATGCACCATTCTTCGTACCGATTCGTCAAGTGTCTCCAACTGAATCGGAACATTGTAAATCTGAATATCTTTCAACTTTGTAAGGCTGCTTACATCCGGAAGCGTTTTGATGTGCTTTAAATCTTGCAGCATTATAGTTTCAAGATTTATAAGGGAACTGATAAAATCCAGATTATCCAGTTTCATAATCCTCCAAAGTTCCAACTTTCGCAAACTGACCAGTTCCCCTAATGTAGTAAGATTAGTGCTGCCGCACCACCCTAGCGCAAACGATTCCAAATCCAGTTCCTTTAGAAAAGAAAAATCTTCGACTTTAATCCCGCTCAACGATAAAGATTTTAAGCTGCCGATCTGACTGATACTTTCCAAGTGTCTCTTTGCCTTTTTGCCCAGAGAAAGCGTATGCAGTTTCTGAAATCTCAAAAGCCAGTCGCAGTCAAATTGTATGGTTTTTCCCATCGTGTCCGCATAGAGTATCAATTCTTCCATGTCAGGTGCAAGGTCTTTGATAAACCGGTAATCGAGTCGGTCAAACAACGTCAAATGCAATCCCTTTAAGCTCGGGAACTCACACAAGTATTCCAAGTTGACAGCTTCCCTATTTTTTGCCAAATGTCCGTCAAGCCTGATTTTTGACAAATGTGGCATCTGGCTGAGCACAGACAAATCAAACGTCTCGTTTCCACATGAGCCAATTCCGAAAATGCGAAAATACAGATCCGGCCGTCTTTCCAAAATCCGATCAATTTCACAGTAAGCTCTTTCGGGAAGACTCTCGTCAATCTGTATCCACCTAATCCGATTATTTTCTGCAATCTCGTCAATCAAATCCGACGTAATTTCTTCATATCCGACATACTTTAAAACACCGTTTTGTGATGTCTTTTTTGCGATGTGGACATGGCTTGTAAAATCAATCCATGCACCCATATCAATCCTCCTGCAGCTTCGAAAACGCAATCACCGGCTCCGGACGATCCGTATGCGCCCCGATCATTTTTTCCATCCAAACCATATCGTACCATCTTCCGAATTTATAGCCGCATTTGTGAAACTCCCCGACCATGGCATAACCCAGATGTTCGTGAAATCGGACACTGTCTTTGGTCAGATACTCGTCCTCTGATTCAGGGTACGCGATACAGGCGTTTAAATTGAGGATATGCTGCGCGCGGGAGATATCTTCCAGTGCAGCATAAAGCCTTCCGCCGATCCCGCCGCCTCTCTTGTCCTCTCTCACATAAATGGAGACTTCGACCGCCCAATCATAAGCCGCCCTTTCCTTGAATGCACTCGTGTAAGCATAACCGAAAAGCTCTCCGTCCGCTTCGGCCACAAGGTAAGGGTAGCGGTTCAATGTGTTCTCAATTCTCTTTTTGAACGCTTCCAATGTCGGGACTTCATATTCAAACGTAATCGCCGTTTTTTCGACGTAAGGCGCGTAAATTGCCAGAAGTTCTCTGGCATCGTCAAGGGTGGCTGTTCTGATTTTTATTTCCTCGGCAGACATTTTCACACTCCTTTGCGAAGGATTTTTGCAACATTTCGCACTTTTCCTTCCTTCGCACTCATCCTTTCCTCTATTGGTTCGTGGACTCCTCATCCCAACAGGCAATCTGCCGTTTCGCATCTTCATACTCTTCCACAGATATTTCGAGACCCTCGCAGGCTTCCCGCAAAGTGACATGATATTTTTTTATATTTAATTCTACACTTCTTATCATCGTTCTAAGACGTCCTTGCTCCATTCCTTGTGCGATTCCTTGTGCGATTCCTCGCTCTAACCCAATCTCAAGAATACTCATCCTCTCTACCTCCCATTCTTCCGATTGCTTTACCTCTCTCACTATCTTATCCAAATCCAAAATGCGGTGATCTTTTTCCGTAACATCCTCATTCTCTAATGTGGTATACTTCATATATTGCAACAGGCTAACCAACTCTGAGCGGCCATTCTTGCTAGTCATATTTAAAAAAATCTTACTGGTTCCATCTTCCAATGTCAGCTCCGGAACTTCTTCACAACGCTCCGTAAATGTATACATCGCTAAGTTTTTCCCGAATATATCCTCCTGCGTAATAAAAATAATCGCTGTCGACGGCAAATTCCTATACCGGGTTTTCTTCCCTGACTTTAAAATCGGCGTATCCAACATACTTTGATAAAACCGGGAACGTTTACGGATATCATCTTTTTCCGTGTCATTCTGCATCTCCATATCAAACTGCCTGTCATATTCATCCAAAGCCCATGCATCCAGACGAATCGCCCGTTTCCCCGATTTATTCAAAATCACCTGCTCTACTTTAACTTCCTTGAGCTTTAAATTTGGTTCATCCAAGATAATACTGAGCACATCTTCATATGCCGCTTTCACCTTCATAACCGACAAAAACAAAGCAAAATCACTCAGATTAATCTGTTCATTTGTGTCATGATTCATCCTGTTTCCTCTCTTTCCCATAGTTGGCAGAGAGGTTTCCATCATTTACTTCTCCTCCCTGCGGTTATTTAGTTGTAAGCAAGGAGTTTTACGGAGAAAGCTCCGCATAAAGACGGAATTTAGATAAAATCCGTTAAGATACTTTCAGAATCTTAGATTTTCTTTGCTTAAAGCAATTTTAGCACATTCTTTTTTTCATTACAAGATAACCTTTCCGTCGTTTAACTTTATTTAAATTTTCTTTTTCAAAAAGCCCTTGACATTAGTTCTATATAGTACTATTCTATATAATATAATTTAGGAGAGCACACTATGGCACAAAAAACAGACGGCGGGATTCTGATTACCCGCATCAAACAGCTTCAGGGCCGAATATTTGAAAAACTGTTGGCCACACACGACATCAGCGAATTTAACGGCGCACAGGGAAGAATCCTATTTGTCCTGTGGGAAAAAGACAGTATTCCGATCAGCGAGCTTGCCAGAAAGACAGGGCTTGCCAAAACTACCCTGACTAGTATGTTGGACCGCATGGAACAGCGGGAACTGATTGAGCGCGTCTACTCTCCCACCGACCGCAGAACCGTGAAAATACAACTGACAGAAAAGGCGTTGGGACTGCGGGAACACTACGAACAGGTCTCCGACGAAATGAATCAGATTTTTTACAAGGGGTTTCGCGATGAAGAAATATTCGCTCTGGAAACAGGCCTTAGGAAGGTGCTTGCAAATCTTACAGAAAAGGAGGATCACACAAATGGAACTTAGCATGATCAAATCAGGTATCCGCGCGCTTCGCGAAAACGCACAGGTAGCCTATGTCGCCTCGGTGAATGAGGAGGGATTTCCCCAGATCAAGGGAATGCTCTCACTGGAGCATGAAAGCATGAAAACCCACTATTTTTCCACCAACACCAGTTCCAAAAGGGTGGCGCAGTTTCTGAAAAACCCGAAAGCTTCCGTGTACTATGTGGACGATACCAGAGATCAATATAAAGGCGCCTTGTTTACAGGCACCATGAAAGTCTGCACCGACCGCGAAACCAAAGCTTTTCTCTGGCGGGACGGCTTTGAAATGTATTATCCGAAGGGTGTGGACGACGAGGATTACTGCGTGTATCAATTTACTGCCGAGACCGTCAATTACTATTACGGACTGAGCAACGTGACTCTTTCGGTGGATGAGCTGTAGGGCGGGATTTCCGCCCTTTTCTTTTCTCAGGCAAACGTTATCCGCCCACCTCCAACCGCCTCTCAACCGCGGTACACAACCTTCCCGCCGCAGATCGTATAGCTGACCACTCCCGGCAGGCTCTCCCCCACAAAAGGCGAGTTCACCGCTTTGGACGCGAAATCCCTCACCTCCCATTCCTTCTTCGGGTCAAATACCACCAGATCAGCCGGGCCGCCCTCTTTCAGATACCCTGCGTCAAGGTGATACAATTTGGCAGGCGCAAGACTCATCTTCCCGATCAGCTCCATCATGGATAGATACCCCTTATCCACTAACTCCCGAATCCCCAAAGATAACGCCGTCTCCAGGCCGATGATACCGCTCGGCGCTTCCGTCAGCGGTTTGGCCTTCTCCTGCGCGCTGTGAGGCGCGTGGTCCGTGGCGATCATGTCAATCGTGCCGTCCCGCAGCCCCTCTATGATTGCCAGACGGTCTTCTTCTTCTCTGAGGGGCGGATTCATCTTGGCAAGCGTACCATGTGCGATCACGGCCTCCTCTGTCAGGGTAAAATGATGGGGCGTCGCCTCCGCATAGATATGGCCACTCTTCTTTTTCGCCTGCCGCACCAACTCCACGGCCTCCTTCGTGCTGATATGTTGGATGGACAAATCGCCCTCCTCCTCCATGGCAATCCTTAGATCCCGTTCCACCATGGAGATTTCCGCCTCTCTGGGAGAGCCGCCTATGCCGTAGTGGGCCGCCGCCTTTCCCGCATTGACACCGTTATTGGTTATGAGCGACGGATTCTCCTCATGGAGGCTAATAGGTTTCCCGCATTTCGCCACCCGCCGCAGGGCCTCTCTGAGAAGCGTTTCATCCATCAGCGGAATGCCGTCGTCCGTAAATCCCGCCGCTCCCAGACCGCTCAGCGCCTCCATATCGGTCAGCTCCTTGCCTTGAAGCCCCTTCGTCACGTTGGCACAGGAGTAAACATGAATCCCTGTCTCTTCACCTTTTTTCAGCACATAGGCAAGGGTCTCCGCGTTGTCCACGGCAGGCTTCGTATTGGCCATCAGCACAACCGAGGTAAAGCCGCCCCGCGCCGCTGCGGTCGCCCCGCTGTGAATATCCTCTTTATAGGTAAACCCCGGGTCACGGAAATGCACATGCACATCAACCAGACCCGGTGCAACGCATTGACCATTTAGGTCAATTTTCTCTGTCATGCCACCTTCACACTGCTGCCCCATCGGCGTGCCCTGCGGCACAATGCGGACAATCTTCCCACTCTCCGCATCAATTAAAATATCCCGATATCCTTCTGTACCCGATGCCGGGTCAATCATATATCCGTTTTTTAATAAAATCATAATTTTCCTCAAAAACGCCGTACGGCTTATTTTTGTGTTTCTCATTATAAAATAAGCCGATCGGCTAAGTCAACCCATTTCCGCATCTTACTACTCAAACACCACTGGCTTCTGTGAAAACTCCGTCTTCACCACCACATAAGGGAAACTTGCCACCGGCTTGCTCTTTTCCTCCGGAGAGGGGCCGATCAGGTTTGTGTCTATGTAGACGGCATTGGCCGTCTCATACAAATCGTTGACCGCAATGCTGTAGCCGCCCGTCTGCTGCGTTCCATATCCCACGCAGATATATAGAAAACCCTGGTCCTCAAAAGTCAGCTTAAACGCATTCTCCTTGCGCTCTTCAATTTTTGAGAGCAGCTCCTCCGGTATATTGTCTTCCGCTATCACCGTGTATTCCAGATCCTTAATCTTTTCCATAGGGTCCTTCTTTTGCCCGCAGGAATACACCGCAAAACACAGCAGGCAGACCAGTCCTATGCTTACTATTCTTCTCTGATACTCGCTTAACTCGCCCATCATTTCCTCCGCATTTCCTCTTACTATCTAATTTATTATGCGAAGGCATTGTCTATTCCTATAGAATAATGCTATACTTAATACAAAAATTAAAACATAGAAAGGTTTTCACCATGATACGTCTGATCTTAGTCGCCACCTTTGTAGTCCTGTTTCTGATTTTCAGTATTCCTCTTTTGATCGTGGAATATTTTCTTGGAAAATGTAACCAGTCCGCCAAGGACAAAAGTTCTCTTGCCATTGTCAACTGGGCCTTTCGCTGCGTTCTTTTTCTGTCCGGCGTGTCCGTCACGGTGGTCGGCGAAGAGAATGTGCCAAAAGACAAGGCCGTCCTCTACATCGGCAACCACAGAAGCTATTTCGATATTATCATGACCTATGTGCGCGTTCCCAGGCCCACCGGCTATATTGCAAAAATCGGTATGCTGAAGGTTCCGCTCCTGTCTAACTGGATGAAAAACCTGCACTGTCTCTTTCTTGACAGAAAAGATATCAAACAGGGGATGAAAACCATTCTCACAGCGGTGGAAAAAGTAAAATCCGGCATCTCCATCTGTATCTTCCCGGAGGGAAGCCGCAGTACCAAGCCGGATGAATTTCTCCCCTTCCACGGCGGCAGTTTTAAGATCGCCGAAAAATCAGGGTGCCCCATTATTCCCATAAGTATCAATAATGCGGATCAAGTCTGGGAAGCGCATCTGCCAAGAATCAAAAAGACCCACGTCGTCATCGAGTACGGCAGGCCCATCTACATAAAAGACCTCGACAAAGACCAGAAACGCCACGTTGACGATATGGTGCTGTCTGTCATTAAGGAAATGTACTTCAAAAACAAGGAACTCGTGTAGTTTTAAACAGTATTCATGCAGAGAATGCCGCTTTTCAGGCATTCTCTCACTCTTCCCCCACCACCAACTCGTCATCCATAATAGCGGCAAGCAAAAGCAAAAGCTCCGCGTTCAAATCCACCTGATTCATCACGCCCAGGCTCACGTCGATATCGCGGTAATTTCGCTCCCCCTCCCCATCCAGATAGGAGATGGACAGGAGATTCCGTCCCAACATGTAGTGAATATGATTTTCAAGCACAGTCGCATACTCATGGTTTGTGATAATATGATCCACCACCGCCAATCTCGTCATGTTCCTCAAAAGGCCGGCGCTGCTGCCCTGTTTTTCATCCGCCTTCACCAGAAGTTTGGAGTCCTTGGAACCATAGGAAATCTCCTCTCCTTTCCGCATCAGATTCTGTATCACAGATCTGCACAGGGCGATATCCACCGACTGCTTTGTGGAAAGATAGGTCACGCATCCCCAGAAGGCAAAGTCATTTTCCAGATCCGGATCCGTGTTCTGTGCCAGATAGGATTTGATCACACTGTGATACTGATACCCTCCCGTAGCGCGGTAAAGTTCCGCAGCCGCATAAAAATACTGTTCCTGTGAAATATCAGCCAGATAGTTTTCCGCATATCGGTACGCTCTGTCCGAAGCCTGCAGACATTGTGTCGCAAACTCCCGGTCATAACTCTGGTATAGATAGCTGAATTTCGCCATGGTTGCTGCGAAATGAATCGTGGCATCCATGGTAATCCCATCAATATAAAGAATATAGCCTGCATTTTTATTGTCAACTGAGCTGACGGAGGCATACACAGCCCCGCTCTTGGCATCCTGCATTTTCAAGAGCCAGTCAATCTCATATTTCACCTCGTCGAGCACATCAGGAATCCCGTTGCCGCTCTCCGGTATATTCATATCGTCTCCCATGGCATCCGGGTAAAGCTCATAGGTAAGAAGCAGATTGTTGATCGCCTGACAACCCTTCGCCACATCACGGCTTCCGATCTCATCCACATGCCATCCTCCCGACACGTCAAGTTTGATCATCGCCTCATCCTTCATCTGTGCTTCCCTGGAATGACAGGCATTGTGCGCTGCCTCACCTGCAAGCTCCGAGGAGAGCGTCAGGCCGCATCGGTTAAAATAATACTGCTTGAATACTTTACCGAAAAGATTTTCAAAAGGTTCCTGCGCAATCTGAAACGCATAGGAACGTCCAATCGACGGTGCCTGTATGTAGTAAGTCCCCTCCGTGTTAAAGTCTGTAAAATCCGCATAGCTGATATAGGCATTCACAGAGGCATCGAATCCTTTGCTTTCCACCTTACCGGTGTAGACTTCCCGTCCGGTCTGTTCCTCCAAAATCGAGAATGTCTCCGGCGGCGTCTCCCCGTTTATCATGGCGATCTTATTGCTGTCCACAGCATATCCCAACTGATCCACCATAATACTCGGCAGGCTCTCCGGCACCTCATAATCGAACTCCGGCGAGAGCCCCAGACTGGTAAAATCGTCGTTCTCCTCCCTGCTTGTCCGCGCGTTCCTCCGGAGATCGCGCAGATCACCGCAGCCTGTTATTGCCGTCAATAACAGTGTAAGGAGGAGAAGTATGCAGATTTTTTGTTGTAATAACTTATTCTTTCGCATTATGATTCCCGTTCGTTTCTTTTGCGCTCATTATATCACATTCTCTTTCGGCATAACAGATATCATTTCTGATTTTTGGAATCATACACAATTTTCCCGTCGATCAAGGTATAGAGGGTCTCGGTAAATATTTCCATGGGGTTTCCCGTGAATATGGCGATGTCCGCATCCTTTCCCGGCCGCAGGCTCCCTACTCTGTCCGATACGCCGCAGATCTTCGCCGCATTGATGGTGATGGACCTAAGTCCCTCCTCCGGCGCCATACCCGCCTTTACCGCAAGCCCTGCGCAGATTGGCAAAAACTGGATTTTAGACACGGGATGGTCCGTGGTGATGGCCGTGAGAATACCGTGCCCGGACAAAAGTCCCGCCGTCTTAAAAGCCATATTCTGCACCTCGATCTTATTGCGGCTAGCCATATCCGGGCCTACGATGGCCGGAAACCCTGCCGCTTTCAGTTCCTCCATCACCAGGTGCCCCTCACTGCAATGGTCTATGGTCATGCGCAGATGAAACTCTTTTGCAATCCGCACAGCTGTCAGTATATCATCAGCCCGGTGCGCATGGGCTTTTAAGGGGATCTCCCTGCGAAGGACAGGGAGCCAGCACTCATAGCGGAAGTCCATCTCTGCGCCGCCGTCCTTTTCCTGTTTTTTCATGTAAGATACGGCCTTCGTGAGTTCTTCCCTGAGCATGGCGGCAATGGCCATGCGGGTGGATGGGGAAGTGCCCTGCCCGGAATAATTTACCTTCGGATTTTCCCCGAAAGCAACCTTCATGGCCGCCGGAGCTTTCACAATCATGCCGTCAATACATCTGCCATGGGTCTTCACAAAGGCAAACTGCCCGCCCACCACATTGGCGCTTCCGGGGCCGATCATGGCGGAGGTAATGCCTGCCTGCAGCGCGTCATTGAAGGCGGCATCCATGGGATTGATGGCATCGATGGCGCGAAGATACGGCGTTACCGGGTCCACGTTCTCGTTACAGTCATCCCCCTCCATTCCTTTTTTCTCCTCTGTGATTCCCATATGACAGTGTGCCTCAATGATTCCTGGCATCACCAGACTGCCCTGCGCGTCCAGGACTTCCCCCTCTGTTTTCGGGCAGTCTCTCATATCTCCCACAGCCGCGATCTTCCCGTCCGCAATCTCAAGATATCCGTCCGGGAAGTCGCATTCTTCCATTGTCCTGATATTCCCGTGTATGATAAACATAAGGTTTCCTCTAATTTAACTTGCTCATGGGGTTTACCGGCTCCCCGTCCTTTGTCAGCTTAAAATACACATTCGTGCCCTCAAGGCTATAATATTTTGTGGGTGCGGCCACCGTTCCTATCCCGTCTCCCACATGCACATAACTTCCCTCCGATACGGTTATATTTTCAAGCTGTCCATAAGTCAGCTCATAACCGTTTCCGAGTTCCATCACTACCGTATTACCTGTACCGGGTTCGTAACTGACAGAAGTCACACGGCCGTCCGCCGCCGCCGAAATCGCTTCTCCCTGCGTGGCGGAAATCACGATGGCCGGATTATACTTATACTGATCCAGTGTCGGAAAATAAATGGTCTGATCCATGCTGTAGTTGATCAGCACATCACCTACAATGGGCCAAACCAACCCGTCCTCCTCGCTAAAGTCAAGTTCAGGCTGTACCGTGGTCGCAATTCCTTCCGCCTGCACTTCGCCGCTCATGACGGTGTCAACCGTCTCATCAAACATGCCTGCCTCCTCTTCCTCCTCAGCCTGATCTGTGACAGGTGCCTTCTTTTTATCTGCGGCCTTCTTTACGGGGTCATCCTTCTTATCCGCAATCTCTTTCTCTTCCTCTTCCTTTTTGTCGTTCTCACCAGTCTGCGTCTGTCCGGTCTTGTCCTTGTCATCCTTCGCCACTATCCCGACCGTGGCCCCCGTATCTCCCGTGTTCTCCACATGGAGGGAATTGGCCTCCTGAAAACTCGGATCATAATCCAAATCGTCCGTCCCGACGCCTGCAAACAGCGTGTCAAGCTCCTCGCCTTCCACCATATTTTCCGCAAGCTCCTCACTGGTTTGCTCCAAAGCCTCAAAGTCCACTACATAGTCTTCCTTTTCAGCCCGGTTGTTGTTTCTTACATAAACGCCGGTCACCGTCAGCGCCGCCAGAACGAACACTGAGGACGCCAACATGATAATTCTCTCTTTTCTGATACTGCTTCTATTTCTTCTCGACATGAAACTCGCCTCCTGTTTTCTTCCGGTGCTTTGGCCCTCCGTCTGTCAAACGGCAGCCGTCCTTCTCCCGGTTTTCTCTGATAGTTTTACCCATTTTTACCGGCTTATTCAAATTTTGCTAATTCTGCCTGAAAAAAGAAGCTTTCTAAAATTTCCTGAAAAGTCTGCCCGTTTTCTGCCCTGCAATTCGCTGCAAACTGGCTCATGCCGAATCCGTGTCCCACCCCCGTCACCTGAAAAAATACTCCCGTATCCTCCCTTCTCATCTCAAAGGAAGCAGAGTTAAGGCCGAAAAGATGGCGAAACGTTTCACCGTCCACAGCCTCCTTATTTCCCTCCGTGTCCTGATACAACACCTGTGTCATATATCCCGATTCATCGTAAAAAAATTCACCCTCCGCCCAGATCGTTTCACGGTCAAAATTTCCTTTCAAAATGCCCAACAGCCCATCTACGTATGTCTCCCTGTCCACCCGCACCGCGCTGTGATAATCGGGAGACAGTTGATCTTCCTCACAGTCAACCTTCGTCAAATAAGGGCATTCCTCTTTCCCGCTCTCTATTGCCGCTCTGGTAAAACCGTTGCTCAACTTAAAATAAGAAGCCCGGACAGGGTCGCCCTGATAGGTTAAAATCACCCCCTTCGTCGCCTCTACAGCCTGACGGCTTTCCCGCAGCGCCTCCTTCGACTCCTCTTTCGTGTCACTGTAAAACCTGGTAAAACCATCCCCCTGCACCGCTATGCTTTTGCCGCCTTCTTCCTGATACAAAGCCGCCAGTTCCGTTCTAAGAAGTACGGCCTGTGCCTTTTTTGCCTCTAAATGATACTCCTTCGGCATGGTCGCAGATAACAGGTATGCCAGATATTCCTCCGCCGGCAGTTCCCAAACGCCCCACTCTACAGCGACTTCCACCGAATAGGCATCCTGCCCGTAAAGGGCAGCTTTTTCCAATTTTTCCGTCTCCTCCCCCACATGACCCCAAAGGCAGGCACAGACATAAGGCAATAAAAAAACAAACAAAAGGAAGCTGCCCGCATCCCTCTTGTTTGTTTTTTTTGAGTCGATTCCATTTTTGTTCATGCGACACCCCACATATCCTATTCCTATGTGGATGTCCTGTTATTTATGCCCTTATCCTTTCTCGTTGTACACTGCCATATCCAGATGCTGAAGCGTAGATACCGCCCCGTTTTCATACAGGAAGATGCCTGTTTTGCGGATCATGGCGTTTGTCTCGTTTGTCTTTTCGGAATTTAAGGAAAACTGCGTTCCCACCTGGGACAGGCCGATGGCGCCCACGCCCAGATCGGAAAGATGATACAGCTTATCCTCTCCATCCTCATCCTTTGTCCATATAAGAAGCTTTTCCCAGATAGGATCAGCCTCGTCAATCCAACCGTTTCCGTCCGAATCGTAACGTGAGAGATCTTTAAAGCCGTCGCCGCTCTTTGTCCCAAAAAGCTCACTGCCGTCATTGATCTTCCCGTCTCCGTTCAGATCAAGGGCCAAAAAGCCGCTGCCCGCCTGCAGGCTTGAGATCTCCTCCTCTTTACCGTCGCAATCCAGATCGAAGAAAAACTTCTGATCGGAAACCTGCGCAATATTGGTATCCAGATTGATCACAAGCGGATCTTTAAATTTGGTGTTTATGGACGTCACATAATTTTCCTGATAGTACTCTTCAAATCTGCGGCTCATTCCAAACTCAAGATTGAAGGATAGCTCCCTCCCGTCCGCTGTTTTCACCGTACCCTGCGTGGAAAAAGTCGTGTTCTCCTCCTCCATGTGATAATACTGCGCCCGATACCCCTGCACCGTGTACATCGTAGTGCCGCCCGCCGCTGCCGCGATCGGACTGTTCCCCGCACTTCTCTGTCCACGGAAATTGAATAAAAGCTCCATCAGAAAATCTACGCACTGCTGCTTAATACTTTGCAGCGCTTCCTGCGGATCGTTTCTTTTGGAAGAAAGCTGCCATCCGCCGGACATATTCCGCCAGTGCGCAGCGACATCTTCCAATTTCGCCTCCTCCTGACTCTTCTCCTCTCCTGTTGTCTTTTCCCCGTTGTCAAGCTGATTCCCAAAGAGAGAATTTAATCCGTTCTTCCCATTTGTAAACGTGCCGCCTACAAACCGCGCGCTCGCATAGGTTGTTGAACGGGAAACTCTGGAGGACTGCATTCCTATGGTACTGGAATTAATGATCAATGTTCCCTCCTTTTGTATAAGACCGCTTTCCACACCCGTCTGTGCACCAGACAGCGCCTTCCCTGACACCCGGCAATAGAAAAGACGGCACTTTTACGGAAATTCCTTTTCCCTAAAAAATACCGTCCCTGGTCTCAACATCATTCAGATTACAAGGAAAATAAACTCTGGCCATGAGTTTTTTCCCTGCACTCTATATATCGGAACATTTTTCCTTCTGCTTAACCCCCACTTCTCGGGTTGATGTACGCCGTATACATACTGCTGATCTGACTCTCACTCAACACCTGCTTCCAGATATGTATCTCATCATAAGTGGCGCGGAACAAATCGTCATAACAGCCGATGCCCAGATAGGCCTTCACGCTTTCCGGATTCATATTGAGCACGGAAACCTCATCGGAACCAATCAGCTCACTGTTTAGATACAGATAGCCCATGGCTCTTCCCTCCTCCAACCCGGAGACGTTTTCAGCATCCACGCAGATTGTTATATAGTTCCACTCGTTCAGTTCCATGCACTTTTTCTGATCCATGGAGGGCCGAACCTCGCAGGAATTATTGAAGGCCGCGTCAATGGTATTGAAAATCGGCACAACCTCCTCGCCTTCCTCCGTGGTCTTCTTGTTGAAGGAAAGATAGCTCTGGCTCCCTCCCACATCCATCAGATGGGAACCGATCATCAGAAACGGCGACCAGTCAAACATCTCGTCCGCACGAAACCAGAAGGAAATGGTGTAGGACTCGTTCAACGCCTCCACCCCCAAAAGCTGTACGCCGTAACTGCCGTCGAGATAGAGGGAGTCCCCCTCAATGCCTTCCGTAAACAGCGGATACACATCCTCCGCCATCTCCGGATAAGCGCCTGCGGCCAGCTGTCCTTCCTCATCGGTCCTCGTCACCACCACCGCATCATCCAACTTTCCGTTGAAGGAGTAGCTATAGTCCGCCCGCGGCACATTGCTCAAAAGCACGTCACCCACGATCTCCTTTGAAGAATCCACCTCTGGTTTTTCCGGTTCCAGTCCCGGCAGCGCCACCGAAACCTGCACGGTTCCCGTTTCCGTACTCGCCGGCACGCTCTCCTGCGCGCTGTTATTTTTTTCTGTTCTGTCCTGCGCCACCACAGCAGTCACCACCGCTGCAATCCCCAGAACAATGCCAATCAAGACAAACGGATTAAAACTGCCCCCTGCCTCTTTCTTCACCCCATTATCCATACTTCTCACACTACTCGATTGTAATTGATCAGGCACCCTTTCAAAATAATCTGTCTCTCTTCGTCCGTCAGCTCACCCAATGTCAACGTGAAGGGCAAAAGCTTTTCCTCCTCCACACACACTCGGTATGCCTCAATCGTCTCCGCTTTCTCCTCCACTGCCTTGCGGATGTCCGGGAAAAATAGATAATCCATATTCTGGAAAGGCAATTCCCCCTCTTCGATCAGAAACGGCAGCATGCCCCAGTTAATCAGATTGGAACGGTATCTCTTTGTGGCGTACTCGTTGGCAATGTTCGCCCAGCCGCCAAGCACTTTCTGGCAGCTCGCCGCCTGCTCTCTGGCGGAGCCGTCGCCTGGCTTCACCGCGAATATGGTGGAGCCGAATCCCGTGTTCTCATGGGAGGCATTTTCAAAGGTCTTCTTAATCACGCCCATCACCGGCTTCACATCCGGATGCGCCTGGCATGGATGCTCGCCCTGCATTCTCGCCTTCTCCGCTCTCTGGATGTCCTTCGCCCTGCCCACGTATTCGGGATCTTTTCTGGATAATGTAAACTCAGCAAGTCCCAACGGGTTAGAACGATAGGAAGAAGTTTCCCCGGAGGGAATCAGCTCGTCCGTGGTGGTCACGGGATCATGAATCTCCGATACCACCCTGAGTACCAGATTTTCCGGCAGCGCGCCCATGGCCGGCCAGTCTTTGATATTCGGGCCAAACTGAATCTCCACGCTCTCGTCCGCCACGCCTTTGGAATCAAAGACGCGGTTTTTATAGATATTCGCGTCAAAATGATACCGGTACTTCCCGATCTCCCCGTCAAACTCAGTGGCCGCCGTCAGCACGCCCTTGTTGGCCGCCGTCGCCGCAATCGATCTGGCATCCATAAGCGCCACGGAAGAAATCTGGCCATTTTGCAGTTTCGACCCTTCTCTGTTGGGGAAGTTTCTGGTGGAATGCCTGATACTGAAGGCATTGTTGGCCGGCGTGTCACCCGCACCGAAGCAGGGGCCGCAAAACGCAGTTTTCAGCACCGCTCCCGTCTCCAAAATCGCCGCCGCACAGCCGTTTTTGATCAGTTCCATATAAACCGGCATGGAAGCCGGATACACGCTTAAAGTAAAGCCATCCGCGCCAATGTAAGAGCCTCGAAGAATGTCCGCCGCCGCGCAGATATTCTCAAAACCGCCGCCCGCGCAGCCCGCGATGATACCCTGATCTACCATAAACTTACCGTCTTTTACTTTGTCCTGCAAAGAGTAGGGCACCGCGCCGTCGAGGCTCACCTTCGCCCGCTCCTCCACGTCGTGAAGCACGTCCTTCAAGTTGGCATTCACCTCGTCGATGGTGTAGGTATTGCTAGGATGGAAAGGCATCGCGATCATGGGGCGGATCTTCGACAGATCCACCGTGATCATGCCATCGTAGTAGGCGATCTCACCCGGATTTAACTCCTGATACTCCTCCGTCCTGCCGTGAATCTCATAAAAATCTTTGATCTCTTCGTCCGTCCGCCAGATGGAGGACAGGCAAGTGGTCTCCGTGGTCATCACGTCGATGCCGATACGGAAATCCGCGCTCAGAGCCGACACGCCCGGCCCCACAAACTCCATCACCTTATTTTTTACATAACCGTTTCCAAACACTGCGCCGATAATCGCCAACGCCACATCCTGCGGGCCTACGCCTTTCACAGGCTCACCCGTCAGGTATACGCCCACCACGCCGGGCATATTGATATCGTAGGTCTGAGACAACAGCTGCTTAACTAATTCCGGCCCGCCCTCGCCCATGGCCATGGTGCCAAGCGCGCCATATCTGGTGTGGGAATCGGAACCCAGAATCATCTTTCCGCCGCCCGCAAGCATTTCCCTTGCATACTGGTGGATCACCGCCTGATGGGGCGGTACATAGACACCGCCGTAGCGCTTCGCGCAGGTAAGGCCGAACATGTGGTCATCCTCATTGATTGTGCCGCCCACCGCGCACAGGGAATTGTGACAGTTGGTGAGCACATAGGGAATCGGGAATCTGGTCAGGCCCGAAGCCCTCGCCGTCTGAATAATGCCCACAAAAGTAATGTCGTGGGAGGTCAGCTTGTCAAACTTAATCTTTAACTTGTCCATATTGCCGGAGGTGTTGTGCTTCTCTAAAATGCCGTAAGCGATGGTGTTCTTTGCCGCCTCGCCTTTTGTGATCTCCCGTCCGGTCTTATTTTGAATCTGCGCCGCCGCATCCGCGCTGTCCGGAACAATCTCCGTCCCGTTTAACAGATAGGCGCCGCCATTTGTCAGTTGAATCATTGTCTCCTCCATATTTGCGTAATTTTTCATATATTTCCCAGTCTATTGCTGTCTAAACTATTATTATAAAGGATATGGAGCGCAGGTGCAATGAATTTTCATAGCAATCCTTCCTGAAATAGATTATAATGACAGCAGAAACCTAAATTGCAGCCCGATGAAAACAACCTTAATTCTTTGAAGCGAGGTATTTCCTGATGAAAAAGAAACGTTTCCTGATCATTATTTTGTGCTTTATCGCTTTGCCCATCATAGAAAGCGGCCTCTATTTAGAGATCCTGTGGCATGGCTGGGGCGGTTTTGGAGATATCTCACTGGAGTACACCAAGGCAGGGGAAATCGGAATCACTGTTCTTCTTTTCCTTATTCCGTGTAGTGTCCTTGCAGTCTTTCTGAAACGTGTTGTGCTGTGCGTAAAAACAAACGCTTTGAGAGAACTTCTTCTCGACTGCATTTGCGGGGTTTTTGGGTTGGGAATCGGCCTCCTGTACTACCAATTCCTCAACGCATATCTATATCTTAACTATGATCCGTTCTTCGTGTTAGGGAGAGGGATCGCCTGGTTCTTTATTGAAGTTTTCGGCTGGATGACGGTTCCGGTCGCCGGATGAAAGTTCCGATCCCCTGACCGGCCCGCTTCTCCACCTTAATCATCCCTCCAAATACTTCTCATAGTACCCGTAATCCTCGCTCTTGCAGTTTACCCGCATCCGCACGCCATTTTCCAGATACTCCGTCTCATACACCACCGCGTTTTCATTCAGGTAGGACACCGCCCTGCCATCCGTAAAAGGTATGAGAAGGGTGCACTCCCGATACCCGCCTGAGAGTTTTTTTTCGATCAGGCCAAGCAATTCCTCCATGCCAATCCGCTTTTTGGCGGAGAGATAAATGGCGCTTTCCGTCACGACTGGTAAATGCTCCGTGAATTTTTCCGGCGCTGCCCCGGCAAGCCCGGGCACGTCGTCAGGCGATACCAGATCCGATTTATTATAGAGATAGAGCATGGGGATCCCGTCCGCCCCCAACTTCTTAAGCGTTTGATTCGTGACGGCGATCTGCTCCTTATAGTGTTCGTCGCTGTAATCCACCACCTGCAAAAGAAGATCTGCCTCCCTGGCCTCCTCCAGTGTAGAGTGAAACGCCTCCACCAGATTGTGGGGCAGCTTATGGATAAATCCCACCGTATCGGACAACAGGAACGCATGGTGATCCTCTGGCGCAATCTTTCGGACTGTCGTATCCAGCGTGGCAAAGAGCATATCTTTTTCAAAGACATGCCGTTCCTGCTCCTCCCCCATGTCTTCACCGTACAAATCAAGCATGGCGTTTAGCAGCGTGGATTTTCCCGCATTGGTGTAACCCACCAGTGCAACCCTCGGAAGCCCCGACTTCGCCCGGCGCTTTCTCTGGGTCTTGCGCTCATTTCCCACTTCCTTTAATTCCCTGCGCAGCTGTGCAAGACGCTGTTCCAACACGCGCCTGTCCAGTTCTAGTTTTTTCTCACCGGCGCCCCTGTTGCTCATGGAACCGCTCGCGCCGCCCTGACGGGACAGAGCCGCATGAAGCCCCACAAGCCTCGGCAGCATATACTGTAACCGGGCCGTCTCCACCTGCAGTTTGGCCTCCCTTGAGCGTGCCCTGTTCGCAAAAATATCCAAAATCAGGGCGCTCCTGTCCAGGATCGGCTTCTCCAACCGCTCCTGGAGGTTGCGCAGCTGCATGGGCGAGAGAGAATTGTCGAAAATAATGACATCCGCGTCACATTCCTGTGCCAATGCCTTCACCTCATCTACCTTTCCCGTACCGATATAGAAAGCCTTGTGCACCGCCTCCAGTGTCTGGCAGACTCTGCCCGCCACTTCCATATCGCAGGCCTCGGCCAACGCTCCCAGTTCTTCCAAAGAAGTGATATAATCTTCTCCGTCGTTTAAATTTACGCCCACCAAAAGCACCCGTTCCATAATCCGCTCCTATTCCTAAAACTCCTCAAGCTCTTTCAAAAATGTCCGGAATTCCTCCTTCGCCCGCTCGATCGCCGCCGGCTCGTAGGAATCAAGGGCCTGCTCGTACTTGTGCAGCTCCTGTTCGATGCGGTAACGTTTGTCTCCCAGACTCTCCTCGTAGATCCGCTCCCCCATGAGCAGCAGATATTTATTTTCCTCCCTGTCCCTCGGATGAATCTTTAAATAGGACAGCGTCTCAAACCGCTCCTGAATCTCCTCTGGCGTCATGTCCGCATTTTTGCCGCCGAAGATCTGTTTCTCTTTCTTCCCGGTAGACACCACTTTCACCTCTACCTCCAGAATGGAATTGATATCGTAGGTGTAGGTCACGTCCACCGGCTCCTCCCCCGCAGGCGCGGCGGGCACGTCAATGTTCAGCTCTCCCAATGAGAGATTGTTCTTGGCAAACCGGCTCTCTCCCTGCAGGACATTGACCCGAATCTTCGTCTGGTTATCCCGCACCGTGTAAAGCCGCTCCGTTCGACTGGCCGGTATGATCGTATTTCGTTCAATAATGGGGCAGAACACCCCGTTCTCAAAAACGCCTTTTTCCCACTCTCTGACCACCTCCGTGCCAAGCGTAAAAGGACAGACATCCGTGAGAATCACCTCTTTGATGGCCTCGTTTCTCTCCTTCATAGCGCCCTGTATCGCCGCGCCAAGGGCCACCGCCTCATCGGGATTGATATTGGTATCGGGAATTGCCCGAAACAGTTTACTGACAAACCGGCGAACCACAGGACTCTTCGTGGCCCCGCCCACCAGCACCACCTTGTCAATGTCAGAAAGGCGGATATGGGCATCGGAAAGGCTGCGCCGCACAGGCTGCTTAATCTTGTCGAGAAGTTCCTCACAGGCATGCTCATAGGCAGGCAGTTCCACCGGATAGGAATACACCTCCTCCCCAATCTTACACTCCATAACAGAAGTCTTCCCCTCCGAGAAGCCAATCTTACACTTATCCGCCTGTTTGTGGATATGGCGCAGGGTCTTTGCATCCAGCGTCAGCCTGTCAAACTCCGGGTATTTTTCAAAAAACATATCCTCCAGTACCGCCGTAAAGTCCTCACCGCCAAGGAAATTATCTCCCGCTACGGCGCGCACTTCCAGAATCTGGTCAATTCGCTCCAACACGGACACGTCAAAGGTGCCGCCGCCCAGATCAAACACCAGAAACCGCATATGTCCCTGACTCTGATACAATCCGTAAGCGATGGCCGCCGCCGTGGGCTCGCTGATAATCCGCTCCACCTTAAGCCCTGCCAACTCTCCTGCCCTTCTGGTAGCGCGCCGCCTCTCATCATTGAAATAGGCGGGCACACTGATCACCGCCTCCGTCACAGGCTCTCCCAGAAAAGTCTCCGCATCCTCCTTCAACGCACGGAGTACAAAGGAGGAGAGCTCCTCCGCCGTAAATGACTTATGCAGCAGGTTAAATTTCCTGCCGCTTCCCATATCCCGCTTGAAGACAGAGGCTGCGCTCCCCGGATAGAGAAGGCCCCTTTCTACCGCCAAATCCCCTACATAGATCTGCTCCTCCTCATCCATACTCACCACGGAGGGCGTAAGTCTCTTCCCGAGACGGTTCGGTATAATCTGCGGCCCCTCTTCCGTAAAATAGGCCGCCAGACTGTTCGTGGTTCCCAAATCAATTCCGATAATCATGATCCATCAAGTCCCTTCGTTCTTTCTGCATTTAAGGTTTTTTGTGAAACAATTTCGCCATAAATCCCTGCTTTTGATGCGCATTCTGCGCCACCGCACTCCCCTCGGACCTTTCGGACACACTTGCGCCGCCCCGCATTTTCTCCAATAAAAATTTCGCCGCCATCGTGTCTTCGTCTCTCCTGAGGGCCTCTTCTAACCATTCCACCGCCTTTTCAAATTTTCCTTCGCTGTAATAATAACAGCCAAGTCCAAGGGAAGACTCCCAACATTTCTGACTGTCACAGCTCCCGCATAGAGCCATCCGCTCCATTTTCTCAAAATACTGTCTTGCCTTCTCTTTATTGCCCAATGCCAACTCAATCCATGCGATCCATACTGTACGCATCGGTCTGTAATCAGAACCGGATATATAATCATCCGGCGAAATCCCTGCTTCTCCCAGCATTTTTAACGCTATTTCCGCGTATTTCGACGCTTCCTCATGTCTGCCCAAGATATAATATCTCTGGCTGGCGCGCCAATAATCCTGAAAGCGTTCCATAGCCTCTCCCTGTAACGCTGACGCATCCAGATATTTTCTTGCAGCTCCTTCAAAATCGCTGATTTCTATCAGGACATCAGCCCATTTCTGGTAATAATATCCCAGTTCCTCCTTGCCCGCGCCTTTTTTTAACAGCGCCTTCTTTCCCTTCTCCATGGTGGCAAGCGCTTCCTCCACCCGGTTCATCTTAATCAGAATACAGGCAACCCGCTCATAATACTCTGTCGTATCTCCTGTCTGGGCGTACCACTCCTCCCCCACGGCAAGCGCTTCCTTCCAACATTTTTTGCTCTCGTAACATTCGACAAGAATCTCCCACATACCCTTATCCTTCGGGAAAACGGCCAGACAGGCACGGCAGTCGGCAATAGCTCCTTCATAGTCACCCATCTTCTTCCTGCACACCGCCATATTGTAATATCCCTTCGAGGAAGTGTCCTTCTTCTCCATCGCTTCCACGGCCTGTTTGAAGAACTCGTAAGCTTTTTCAAACTGTCTGTCTCTCTTGTAGGTAAAACCGATATTTTCCAAAATAATGTATCGATCCGCCTTCTCGACAAGCTCTAGCGCCTCTCTGTAATCCGCAAGGGCTTTCTCGATTTCCATCCCATGGCTGTACAAATGCGCCCTGTCCCAGAGGCGGTAACCTCTGTTGTTCGTCACTTCCAACTGCTTGTTGATATGGTAAAGAGCCGCATCATAATCTTCTTTTCTCCAAAACCGATCGTATCTGTTCCTATACCCGCGATACAGCCGGTGGTGGGTGTCCCGATAACATTCTTCCTGCTCCACCGCTTTCTCATAATAATAGATCGCTTTCGTCCAGTTTCCGGCCTCCTCATGGCAGACCCCCATACCAAAGTAAAACTCCGCATGGTGGTAAACCTTCTCCACCAGTTCATATTCTCTCAACGCCTCGGCATATCTTTCCATATCCCGCAAAAGATTGCCCAACACCAGATGGTAATACGGCTCCTTCGGTTCCAGCTTCAAAGTCTCCTGCACCAAAGCCACAGCGTCTATCAGCTTCCCGTCATCTTCAAACGCCAACGCTTTTTCAAAGATCAGCGCTGCCCGGCTGATCCGGTCATCCTGCTCGCCGTCCTCTTCCTGCGGCTGCCCATTCTCTTCTTCCGTCGCATAGAGGAGCGCATCAAGAAGCTCCATCACCTTCTGCCGTTCCTCCGGGCTCTCCGCCAACATCCGCCGGATTTTTGCCTCCCAGAAGCTCAATTTTTTAGAAAACTCCACCTTGTTATCTATGGCTCTCTCTATCACGCCCATCGCATCCTTGTACTGGCTGTGATTATAAAATATGATGGCCGCATAGAGATAGGGTCTGTCATACCCCGCGTAGAGCTCAATGGCTCGGTAGTAGTCATCCACCACCTGCTGCCCGCGTTTCAGATAATAGCATGCCTCCTGTCTGGTCAGGTAGGCCGGATAGTAATTCTCGTCCGCCGCAAGAATCAGATCGCACTCATCCACGGCTTTCTCATACTCCTGGAAGGAAAGATACTTCTTAGCCAGATAGGACTGACAGTCCAGACGGCTTCTAACGTTTCTCTCCATCTCCATGGCCGTCCGCGTCTCCCGCTCTCCCTCCTCACGGTTTCCCATATCGAAAAAGCAAACGCCCAACATGCGGTGCGCCTGCGCCATTTTTGCCGTCCTCTCCCCCTCGTTCGCTATCTCTTCCAGACATGTCAGATACTCCCGGAAGACAGGCACTGCCTCCTCATACCTCTTCAGGCGGTAAAGGGTCCACGTTTTGAGGTTGAGACTTCCCTCCTCCTTTTTTAACAGCTCCGGATCTTTCTCCAGAAGCGCCAAAACATCCTCAAACCGCTCCATGTTATAAAGTCTGCGGCCAAGAAAGAGGGGAACCTCCTCTTTTGCGAGATCCTCAAAACCCTCCCCCTTCTCGTAAGCCGCCTGTACCAGAGGAACAAGCCCCTGGTTAATCTCGTTTAGATCCTCCCGCAGTTCCTCGTCCTGACTGTTCACCTTGAGCAGTTCATTGATATATTTTCCGGCCTGATGCCATCGCTTTTGCCGTATCAGATATCCCAGGGCAAAATACCTTGCCATATAATATTCCGGCTCTTTCTCAAGCACTGCCTCCCAAAGGGAAAAGCCCCTCTCCTCGTCTCCCGCATCGCTGAAAAGTTTTCCGGCCCAAATACGCACATAGTCGTCCTCCGGATAGCGCGAAAGCAGACTCTCCGCCAATTCTTTTCCCTTCTCGCTCTCCTCCTGCCTGATGTACAGGCGCAGCCGTTCCACATCCTCGTAAGGATGATAAAGGCCATGTCTTTTCAAATCCGCAAGGGCCTGTTCCACGCCCTCCGTGTCGCCTTCCTCCAATTTATTTCTGATATCAAAGAACTCTATAATATAGCGGTCAACTTCCTCGTCGTTCTCCGGTCCGTAATCATCCTTCTCCTCAAAGAGACTGTAATCCAGAAAATCGTCCGTGTTCAAATGGTACTCGATGTGGCGCAGGAAATTTACGTGGAACTCCTCCTTCAGCGCGTCAAAATCATCCATCACGTGAAAAGTTTCGTCAAGCTGCTGCCAGACAATGCGGGGCAGAAAGGAGTGCCCGGACAGAAAGCCCAGAAGCTGTCTTCTCGCATCCAGAAACGTATCAAAGCTGACGCAGATGGAATCTTCAAAGAGCTCCTTCCAAGCCCCTCCATCCCTGCGAAGAAAGATGTCCCGATATGTCTTTTGCACCTGTCTCATCCACAGGCCCACTTCCCCCTGTGGTTCCTCCTCCGTCTCCTGCCCGTGCTCCGACGCTGCCCGCAGGGCCTCCTCATAGGCCTCACGCAGACGCTTGAATCCCTCCGGATCATCCTCAGGATTGGTCTCCTTTAAGAGGGACAGATATCTTTGGCGGATTCTGTCCTCCTCCTTTGTTTCTGCAATTCCCAATGTCTGAAACGCCAACTTTTTGTCCATTCCACGCCTCTCCTTTGAAAAAAGCCTCCTTCTGACAATCTGAAGGAGGCCTTCTTTTCAATTTACATCAAGCCATTTACGGTTTCACAGCCTTTTTGATCACAGGCGCCGTCGTCACAGGCTCCTTGGGAATCACTACCTTGTCGAGCTTCCAGATCTCATCCACATACTCCTGAATGGTTCTGTCGGAGGTGAACTTGCCGGAGCATGCCACGTTTAAGATGGCGCTCTTCGCCCAACCCTTCTCATTCCTGTAAGCCGCTTCCACCTTCTTCTGCGCTTCCGCATAAGCCTTGAAATCCTTCAGGATAAAGTAGGTGTCCGCCTTGGCGGTGCTCTGCGTATTCAACAGAGAATTGTAAAGAGAACGGAACATGTCCGGATCGCCGGGCGCATAGGTGCCGTTGATGAGCTGCATCAGCACCTTTCTCACATCAGGATCGTTGTTAAAGATCTCGGTGGGGTCATAGCCGCCGTAATTCTCATAGCGGATGACCTCGTCGGAAGAAAGGCCGAAAATGAACGCATTCTCTTCGCCGACTTCCTCCACGATCTCCACATTTGCGCCGTCCATAGTGCCGATAGTAAGCGCGCCGTTTAACATAAACTTCATGTTACCCGTACCGGAAGCCTCCTTGCTGGCTGTGGAAATCTGCTCGGACACATCCGCCGCCGCAAAGATGATCTCCGCGTTGGACACTCTGTAATTTTCAATAAATACCACTTTGATCTTTCCCTTGATGGCAGGATCGTTGTTTACCACATCCGCCACGGAATTAATCAGTTTGATGGTCAATTTTGCGTTCTTGTAGCCTGCCGCCGCTTTCGCGCCGAAAATGAAGGTTCTGGGATAGAACTCCATATCCGGATGCTCTTTCAATTCATTGTAGAGATACATCACATGCAGAATGTTTAGCAGCTGACGTTTATACTCGTGGAGACGCTTTACCTGCACGTCAAAGATGGAACGGGGATCTACCTCGATACCGTTGTGCTCCATGATATACTCTGCCAGACGCACCTTGTTTTGGTACTTAATATTCATAAATTCCTGCTGTGCCTTCTCGTCGTCGGCATAAATCTTTAGCTTATTAATCTTGGGCAGATCGGTGATCCAGTCACTGCCCACATGATCTGTCACCCAATCGGCAAGCAGCGGATTCGCGTGAAGCAGGAATCTTCTCTGGGTAATGCCGTTGGTCTTATTGTTAAACTTCTCGGGCATCATCTCATAGAAATCCTTGAGCTCCTGATTCTTCAGGATTTCCGTATGTAATCTTGCCACACCGTTGACGGAGTAGCCTGCCGCGATTGCCAGATGCGCCATCTTTACCTGCCCGTCATAGATAATCGCCATCTTTCTGATTTTCTCCTGATTGCCAGGGTACATCTGCTCAATTCTTGCGATAAAGCGGCGGTTGATCTCCTCCACAATCTGATACACTCTGGGCAGCAGTCTGGAAAAGAGCTCAATGGGCCATTTCTCCAGAGCCTCCGACATAATGGTATGGTTCGTGTATGCACAGGTTTTGGTTGTCACTTCCCATGCCTCGTCCCATGTCAGATAATGCTCATCCATCAAAATGCGCATCAACTCTGCAATCGCTACCGTCGGATGGGTATCATTCAACTGGAACGTCACCTTCTCGTGGAACTTCCTGATATCGTCATGATTTCTCATATACTTCGCCACCGCCGTCTGCACTGACGCAGAGATAAAGAAATACTGCTGCTTTAAGCGAAGTTCCTTACCTGCATAGTGATTGTCGTTGGGGTAGAGCACCTCCACGATATTTCTCGCAAGGTTTTCCTGCTCCACCGCTTTCTGGTAATCGCCCTTGTCAAAGGAATCAAGCTGGAAGCAGTTCACCGGCTCCGCATCCCAGATACGAAGGGTGTTGACGATACCGCTGCCATAACCCACAACCGGCAGATCGTAGGGAATCGCCGTAACAGCCTGATAGCCCTCCTGTTTAAAGTTGCTCCTGCCGTTCTCATCCACATAGACATTCACGTAGCCGCCAAAACGCACTTCCTTCGCATACTCCGGCCGACGCAGCTCAAAGGGATTGCCGTCTTTGAGCCAGTTATCCGGCACCTCCACCTGATAGCCGTCACGGATTTCCTGCTTAAACATACCGT
>CAMXPV010000017.1 GCA_947245585.1 uncultured Lachnospiraceae bacterium
AAAGTGCGTAAGTTTTTGTTACCGGTAACTTACACACTTTATATTACACTCCCTGGGCATTGCTATCTTTGCGGGGAATTTTTGGATTTTGATTCTTTCGAGATTGAGCATAAAGTACCGCTTTCCAAAGGTGGGACGAATAAATTAAGCAATCTTTGTCCCGCCTGCCATTGCTGTAATACCATCAAGCATGACATTTACTTACAGGCGTTTATTGAAAAAATCAGCCAGATTTTTATGTATCAGATGGAGATTTCCCATAGAAACAGTCTGAAATGGAGATTGATACATAATGTATTAAAGAAGATGAAGTGATAATAGCGGCACTGGTGGAAAATTTCTGCCAGTGCTGATTGTAAATATGGGGGAAATACCGTATAATATAAGTGATAAATTTGCGGAAAGATGGTCTGATATCAGGGCTGACATATGAAGCCAGATTTAAGGAGTGATGCTCTATGCGGAAATTAAAGGTATACTTAGATACATCGGTTATAAGCCATTTATTACAAGAGGATGTACCTGAGAAGATGGCAGATACAAAGCAGTTATGGGAAATGTTTAAGGCTGGGAAGTATGAGGTTTACCTGTCTACAGTAACATTAGAGGAAATTGCAGACTGTCCAGAGCCAAAGAAGAGCAAGATGTATGGTTACTTGGAACAGATAACTTATACGCCTATTGCAATTACAGACGATGTGTCAGATGTTGCACAACAGATTATTGATATGGGCATATTAACTAAGAAAAGTTATGATGACTGCCAGCATATTGCAGCAGCGGTTATTTATGAATGTGATTGTATCATTTCTTGGAATTTTAAGCATATTGTCAATATAAAAACAATTAGGGGTATAAGAGCTATTACCAATTTGAAGGGTTATAAGCCTATTGAGATTCTGAATCCATCTGTATTGTTAGAAAGCGAGGGATAACTATGGAAAAGCCAGTTTTAAGTCCTAATTTTACAATTGAAGATATTCATAAACTAAGAGAGTATAATTATTATCTTACCAAGGATATGACTCCACAGGAAAGGCGGGATTATTATAATAAGCGTGGTATGGAAGTACACAGGCAGATACAGGAAAGAAAATTGCAGAAAGCATAATGCTAAATCTAGTTTAGTTGTAAAAGTGAAATGTTATAAACGTGGGAAGCACCAACGGATTAATCAATCTGAAGGTGCTTCTTTTGCGTCCTGTTGCCCAGTATGGATCTCATCAATGGCAGATTCTAAATACATATTGCGCCAGGTCATTTTGACGGATTCTTGCTTTAGTTCGCTGAGTCGTTTATCCAGATATCGGGAAAGCCAATTCATGATTGGGGACGGAATAAAACGTTCTGGTACTTTGGAAATAATCGCGAATAATAAGTCTTCAGCTTTACTATGGAAATTCTGAAAAAATTCTTTTAATCGGTTACGGTCTTTTAGTTCAATGTCTATTATGATCAACTCCCATCTTTAATCTATGTACATCTATATGATACCTTCTGGACGGAAAATGTACAATATTTACTCCGAAAATCTATCAGATAATTTTCTCAAAATAACGGAAATTTGTTTGAGTTTTTATAATGGGGATGGTTTTAAAATAGTCAAAAACTCAAAAAAGATGCAGAAATATATATCAAGGAAAAATCAAAAAAATTTCTTGGAGGGTATGTGCATGGAAAATTTGATAGAAGAGTTTAAAAGGAAAATGTATTTGGAAGGAAAATCGGAAAGGACGGTGGAAGTATACAGCAATTCCGTGAAGGAATATTTCAGATGGTTTTATGAGAGTTATGGGGATGTGGAATATAAAAGGCTATACCGCGAAAATATTCTGGAATACAAAAGTTACCTAACACTAATAGTTCAAACGGAAGAAGTAGAAGAAGATAATTGTCCGGCCAATATAAATAAAGTAACTGATAACAAAGTTGATGTGAACCAGATTAGGTATGATGCCGAGTCTGGTTCTTTATATGTAGGCAGAATAAATGAGAAAATTAAATATGGAATCAATTTTTGCGGCACTATCAAGATTGAGACGGTGCCTTTTTCAATAAATTGTTTATAGAGGTGAAGTGCTATAGAAAATACAGTAAAAATCAACAGTCTGCAATACGGCCAATTCGCTCAAAACAGTGATATATTGCAGTTTATCATAGACAATGGTATCATAAACCTTAACGATGTACAGAATAGTATGGAAGCTATGAAAAGAAAAGGATTATTAGCAAAGCATCCGTATAAAATCTGGCAAAGCAAAGATGGGAAGTGGTATACATATCTGCCAGTACAAGGCGGTGGAAGGGTACTCAAAAAGAGAAAATCGAAAAAGGACTTAGAAAATATAGTAATTGACTATTATAAAAACAATCAGGAAGTCCTGTTAGAAGATCTGTTTCAGGAGTGGGCATCCCAAAAACTTGAGTATGGTGAAATCCAAAAGCAAACGTTTGACCGATATACAACGGATTTTCACAGATTCTTTGATCAGGCTGATATTGCGAATAAGGATATTAGAAAGATAACGGAAGATGATCTGGAACTGTTTATCCGTGAAACGATTAGGAAGCAGAGCCTATCGAATAAGGCTTATGGCGGTCTGCGATTGCTGATTATCGGCATATTTAAGTATGCGAAGAAACGGAAGTACACAGAGATTAGTATCACTCAGTTTATGGGAGACTTAGATTTGCCTAAGAAATGCTTTTCCAAAAGAGTCGTTAAAGATGAGGAATCAGTCTTTACAGATGCAGAGGTCGAAAAAATATCCGCTTACATAAGAAAAAATATATCTCTGATCAATTATGGGATTTTGCTTGCTTTTCAGACTGGCGTACGTGTTGGCGAACTTTGTACACTCAAATATTCTGATATCAAAGGGAACAAGCTATGTATCAGGCGTACAGAGGTAAGATACCGTGGTGAAGATGGGAAATATGTATTTGAAGTCCGTGAATCTCCCAAGACGGAAGCGGGAAATCGGGATATTATTCTCAACTCTGATGCACAGCGCACTTTAAAAGAAATCAGGAAACTCAATCCGTTTGGCGAATATATATTTATGAGTGACGGAAAACGTATCAAAGAAAAGGCGTTTAGTGTAAAGATTGTTAAGATATGCAGATATGTCGGTATTAAGGAACGGTCTATGCACAAAGCAAGGAAAACATATGCAACAAAGCTAATCAATGGCGGCGTGGATGAAAGCCTTGTGGTTAGACAGATGGGTCATACGTCTATTGATTGTACAAAGAATCATTATTATTTTAATAACAAAAGTGACGAAGATGCGGCAAAACAGATTGAAAATGCCATATCTTATTAAGGATGATTACATGGTAATCAAAAGTAATCAAAGTGAAAACGCAAAAACCGCGTATTTTCAAGGAAAACTGGCAGTATAGTGAGGGTTCAAGTCCCCCTCTCGCTATTCAGGAACATCGTAGAAATGCGGTGTTCTTTTATTTTGTGTTGCATTTCGTGTTGCATAGTTCTGAGAAATGTAAGTTTGCCTTATCCGACATTTCTTTTTTTCTGTCGTTCATGGCGTGCCTGTAAACGGATTTTAATACTTTATCAGATCGCCATCCACCATCGGCCATGATGCAAGCGTCCGGAATACCGAGCGCATCATCCTCTTTTTAGGGTATAGAAATAACATCTAGACGATAATCGACCATTTTTGTCGAAGTGTGGAAACTTGATTGGAATTGTAGTATAATAACGAAGAAAGTGAAATCTTGAAATTATACCATTTTCCAATTGGAATGGAGATGTTTCATGCTGATAATGAAGAACAATGGATTCAGATTAAAAATACAATTGATATGTCTGATTATTATATATTAATAGTTGGTCGATACTGTGGAACATTGATAGAAGATGAAGGAATAAGTTATACCGAAAAAGAGTACAATTCTGGAATACTTCTGATGAATTGGCATATCAAGTGGCTTCTACACTTAGTATAAAATTCAGAGAAAGCAATAGAAATGGTTGGATGCCCTTTAATCCCTATGAAATAAATTATTCAGAAAAGGTTGAAAATTATCTTGTTGGAGATTATGTTGTTTTATATTGTTCGGAACTAAAAGGGAAAAATGAGAAATTTATAAAATCAAAACTTATAATTGGCCAGGATGGTGCAATTACTTTTTATAATAATATAAAAAGAGGTATTACAGATGCAGAATATAGTTATCATGGTATATGCAGAATAGATGAGAATACCATATATATTTATTTATATAATTGGGTTCCTGTTTGCATAAAAATAGCAGGTTTTAAAGAAGAATTATTTGTAAATGGAGTAAATAAAAATTTACTGAGAGAGATTATAACAAGTAGTAATGCTAATTGGGAAAATAATATGTTGATTATAGAAGAAGAACAAAAACACCTATTTTTTTCAGATGAAATTTTAATGGCAGATAGAATCTAGGATTTGAGATTAAAGTTATACACAGAGATATGGAATTAGTGTGAAAAATATTATTTTAATTTATAGAAGAAAACGTTAATGATGTAGTTTATCATAATATCAAAATAGAGGGGTATTCCATGGAGTGGGCAGCATATCATTGTTCCATTCTATATGCATTGGTCGTAGAAGATTAAAGGTAAGGATGCTTTTTGGAGATTATTATTTACGAGTACAAAGGCAAAAATCCCAAAATAAGAAAATAGAAATATTAAGATTTATTACAGTCATTGCTGAAGCGCTCGCTTTAGAGGTAGCGGCTTTTCAGTTTTTGTTGGGCGCATTTGGAAACTTGAGATTAAAACTATGGAGAAAATTAGGGTTGGTGATTTTAAGATGCCGTAAGTTGTATTTGCTATGAAATTTTTATTGGGATATAATAAAATAAAAGTAAGCAGTCTGAGAGGAGGAATACAACCATGTTGGCGGCGGTGAAAGGATATTATGATGGAAATAAAATAGTTGTGGATGAAAATGATCGCGCAAGCCTTTCTGTTGGTGATGAGGTGATCATCACTATTTTGAATAAGTTTGGCAGGCAGGGCGTGGAGACGAGGGCAGAGAGACGAAGACGGATGATCGAATCTGATGCCTGTGTGACTCCCAGTGGAAGAACAGTAGAAGAAATTGATGGGTATATGAAGGAGATGAGAGATGGACGGGTATAAAAGGATTTTTCTGGTCACATCTCCAATCGTGTATTACTTGGAATGTAATGAGGTATTTTATACCAGGGTGAAAAACTTTTGGAAAGAACATGAGTATTCTGATTATATGACATCAGTAGTGACGGTGACAGAATATTTGACTTATCCATATCAAAAACATAATGAAAAACAGATCAATGCTTTTTATACTTTTATGGATGGTATGGAGATAGAAATTAGAGAGATAGATAGGGCGATAGCAGAAAAAGCCGCCCGGATAAGGGCAGAATATACTTCTTTTAAGACGATGGATGCTTTACAGCTTGCGACCGCATGTTTGTCTGGGTGTGATCTTTTTCTGACGAATGATAAACAGTTAAAGCAGTTTAGGGAGATTGCCTGCGTTACGGTTGAAGAGTTGTAACGTCATCTCCTTATATTATTTCATTAATCTGTTGCCAAAATACAATATCGCTTTTGGATACAAATTGGATACAGAGGCGTGACGATGTGCGTTCCCTCTCGAGCAAATTACCAGATGGGTTAATGATTTTCGAATAAAGAAGAAAGGACAGCAATACAAAGCGGATCGCTGCGCTGAGTACCATGGTGGAATGTTATGACGGAAAGAGAAAAAATGTTGGCAGGACAACTTTATGATTGTGGTGATGATGAATTGTTAACCCAATGGCACAAGGCAAAAGATTTAGCAAGAGATTATAATCAAACGGACTCTGCCGATGCCGGAGAAAAAGACAGAATTTTAAGTGAATTGCTTGGTGGAAAAGGCAAAAATCTATGGATAACGGCACCTTTTTACGTTGATTATGGTAATAATATTTATTTTGGCAATAACTGCGAAGTAAATATGAATTGTACCTTTTTAGATGATAATATGATTCGTATTGGAGATAATGCTTTAATTGCGCCGAATGTGCAAATATATACAGCGTTCCACCCGACAAATGCGATTGACCGCTTTGGAGAGCCTAAAGAAGATGGCTCATTTGAATTTTGTAAAACACAGACGGCGCCAGTGATTGTGGGCAATAATGTGTGGATTGGCGGTGGGGCTATCATTATGCCAGGTGTTACGATAGGAAATAACGTTGTAATCGGAGCGGGAAGTGTTGTCACAAAAGATATTCCTGATAATGTAATAGCATATGGAAATCCTTGCCGGGTAGTGCGGAAAAATGAATAATGATGTAAACCAGTGTGTGGACGGCCGTGAAGAATATGGTTTATCTGTTAAAACGATGGCAGAGGATTTTGGAGATTTTGTTTTTCGGCTATTCACATTTATGGAGGATAAACTTTGAAAATCATAGAGGTAAAAGACAGAACTGCGCCGTTAATAGAACATCTATTAAAAGTGTGGGAAAGTTCTGTAAAAGCAACACATATATTTTTGTCAGAGAATGAAATAGAAAACATTAAAGAGTATGTGCCGCAGGCATTAAAAGAAATTTCCCGTTTGGTTATCGTAGAAAATGAATATCAAATTCCTGTTGGCTTTATGGGGATTGTGGGACAACATCTTGAAATGCTCTTTATTTCACAGGAAGATAGAGGAAAAGGATTGGGAAAGGAATTGCTTACATATGGAATAGAAAAATATTCGGTAAATGATTTAGCGGTTAATGAGCAAAATCCTCTTGCGATAGGTTTTTACGAACACATGGGATTTGAAGTTTATAAAAGAACAGAATGTGATGAGCAAGGCAATCCATATCCGCTTTTATATATGAGATTGGAGTGAGCTGACAATACTAGTCAGATTTAATGAGGGCAAGTCATGTGCGAACGATGTGAAAACGTGACTTAGAGGAGTAGTAATTATGTTAGAGATACCAGAAAGGGTTAACTATGGAGAATGGGATAATCATGATTTCATCATGCCTTCTGAGTTACAGCTAACTAGCAATAGTTATCTTCACGAGGCTATACAGGTTTTTTATAAAGCGGGAGGATATGATTTTTTCAAGGTTGTTGCTCCCGAAAAGTATGCAACGAAATGGTTAGATTTTGTTGGTGGTTTGTACTCAGATATTGTAGGAAACAAGTATAAAACGGACGGCAGATTTCATAAGACTCCCTTATCGTATGAAGATCGGATAGCATTGAAAGAACAAGGTGTTCCCCAATTGTTTACAGACGATATTGAGGGATGAATTTCAGTTTGAAAGGAGCATATTTATGGAGAAAAAATTAAAAATCGTAGTGGGAAACTGTCCTCAAAATCACAAATGTCCGGCTGTAAAGGTTTGTCCGGTGGGCGCGTTAAGCCAGAATGGTTTTGAAGCGCCGCAAATAGACTATGACAAGTGTATTGCCTGTGGTAAATGTTCTAAAACTTGCCCGAAAAAGGCGTTGGTATTATCTTAAAGTGTATGGAAATGTTGGCGAATGCAGCTGAACTATAGTTTAGGGAGACATGCGTTATGAGTTATCAGAACTATAAAAGAGCCATGGAGCTTGCACCGAAATGTAAATTTTATACTACTGTGGGCGGTAAAAGTCAAGAAGAAATAGATAGATCTGAAGAAGTGTTAGGCATTAAGTTTTCAAAACAATGCAGAGAGTTTTATGAACAATTTGGCTATCTGTCTTTTTTTGGTAATGAGATTTTTGGAATTGATCCGTATGACGATTCCGGAGAATTGGAGGGAAACTCCGTTGCTTATGCTGTAAACGACCGTGAAGAATATGGTTTACCTGTTAATTGGATTCCGATCTATCATTTTGATGATGGAATTATGGCATATTTAGATTATTCATCCTTAAATGATGACGGGGAACCTTGTGTTATTGCGGCTTTCTATAATGGATCAGGATATCAAGTGAAGGAAACAGTAGCGGAGGATTTTGGAGATTTTGTTTTACGGCTAGTAGAAGAGCAACTTGGAAATTAGAGGCGCAATTATGGGAAGCAGCAAAGACAGACTGCATCCCGAATTTAATTTATACGCAAAGTATGGTTTTGAAATCATAGACCGTAAAATGATTCCGTGGGGTTCTGTAGAAAAGATTTATATCATGCTGATATGATGGAGGGAAACAAAAATGGGAATGACAGCATGTTACATGGAGGCTGAATGTGATTTAATAGAAAATTTGAAGAACAAATCAGACGAAGATTTATTTGAAGAAGTGGAAGCTCTTGCAGATCAAAATGGAAAGATGTATGACATGGACAAATTGTGGGACGGGCTCCATTTTATTTTAACAGGTGTTTCGGCTACTACGCCTATTGAGGATAACTTGCTGAGTGAAGCGATTGTGGGGACGGACATGTTTTCAAATGATGAAGATGCAGATTTTATTGCATATATTTATCCTGAAAGGGTCAGAGAAATAGTATCTGCTCTCGAGCAATTTGACATTGATAAGGCGCTTACTGATTTTTCTCCAGGAAAGTTAGCGCAAAACGGCATTTATCCGATCATATGGGTAGACTCTGAAAAAGAGGATTTAAAGAAGGAACTACTGGAAGAGTTTCGTGGGCTGAAAGAGTTTTACCGTGATATGAGCAATGAACAGAAAGGGATCATTGTAAGTATTTATTGAATTTTACTGCCGTTAGCGAGGGTAAACCATGTGTGAACTATGTGAAAACGTAAAGACGAGCGACTTCTTTCCTACGCCGGAATCCTATCTTACGTGTCTGGATTACATACAGTTTTTGGTGGACAACGGGAGTTTTAGAAAAGGAAAATAGAGGCAAAAGTATGGTTTTGAAATCATAGACCGTAAAATGATTCCGTGGGGTTCCGTAGAAAAAAATATATATCATGCTGATATGATGGAGAAAATGATAATGGATATAGAATTTAAAAAGATAACCGAGTTTTCCCGTGGAACACTTGCGGCGCTTCTAAGAGATGGCTATTCTTTTGAACCAAAATTTGAACAGAATTGGTCTGATCAATGGCAGGAATTTGACAACTTTTTTTATGATAATCCTCATATTGCAGAATTCAGTGGTTTTATGACAGTTTTAGAAGGAAAACCGATCGGGTTTGTTTCTTGGAATCCGACCAATCTGCCAGAATCAACAGAAATTGGGCACAACTGTATTTTGACGAAACATAAAGGAAAAGGATATGGAAAACGGCAGATGCAGGAGGCGGTTTTACGCATCATCGCGCAAGGGGCAAAAAAGATAGTCGTTTGGACAAATGAAATCTGTGTTCCTGCGCAGCATACCTATGAAAGTGCAGGATTCCGGTTTGTAAAAAAGAGTGAGGAAACATTCTCCGAATATGCGGGACAAAGAATACATTATGAAATAAGTCGAGAATCTATGGAGGCTGGCGGCAGAATAAAGTGAGAAAACGAGTATATGAGATTATTGAATTGTCAGATGGAAATGACAAGGTAAGCAGAAGTTACGATTTGTTTATGATGTGCGTTATCGTGGCAAGCCTTATCCCACTGGCATTTAAGGAAACGAATACCTTGTTTTTCGCAGTAGATTACATATCGGCCACTATTTTTATTATTGATTACATATTGCGTTTGGCGACGGCGGATTACAAGTTTAGAAGCAAAGGAAAACATTGTGGGGGAGGGATAAAATCGTTTGCCGCATATCCCTTTACGCCTATGGCCATTATTGATCTTTTGGCGATACTTCCGACATTCAGTGTTGTGGCATCCGGTTTCAAAATATTAAAGCTTTTCCGATTGCTGCGCACATTCAGGGTATTTAAGGTATTTAAAATTGTAAGATATTCTAAAAGCATTACCGTTATTTCTAATGTAATCAGGAAACAAAAAGAATCTCTTTTAGCAGTATGCGTACTGGCGGCCGCATATATTGTCATATGTGCACTGATTATTTTTAATGTTGAGCCAGATACGTTTGATAGCTTTTTTTCGGCTATATATTGGGCTACGGTCAGCCTTACAACTATGGGCTACGGGGACATATACCCGGTATCTACGTTTGGAAGAATTGTAACGATGCTTTCATCCTTTGTTGGGATTGCCATTGTAGCGCTTCCGGCAGGCATTATAACGGCGGGATATATGGATGCGATTAAAAAAGAAGAAAGAAATATACTTGATTGAAACGACATTGTGAAAAAATGATAGCACACGAATTTGACTACAGGAGGAAATGGGATGGACATAGAAATCGTTCCGGCCTATACGCACGCACAGGAAATAAACGCTCTGTTTTCGGAATACACAGACATGCTGATTGCAAATGACCGTTCTTTTCAAGAGTATCTTGCCATTCAGCATTATGACGAAGAGGTCAATCATTTGGAAGAAAAATACGGTATGCCTTCCGGAAGGCTGTATTTGGCTTATTGTGACGGAGAAGCCGCAGGCTGTATCGGACTAAAAAAGATAGATGAAAGAAATTGCGAAATGAAACGTCTCTATGTCAGGCCGCAGTACAGAGAGCAGAAGATCGGCAAACTGTTGGTAGAGAAAATCATCCTTGACGCAAAAGAAATCGGTTATTCTTCTATGCTGTTAGATACGCTCCCTTTTTTGGATCAGGCGATTCATATGTATGAAAAATTCGGCTTTTACACAATAGATTGCTATAATAACAGTCCTATGAGTACATCCATATATATGAGATTGGATTTAAAGAGGGAAAGAATCATAAAACCTATGGAAGAGAAGTATCTTCTGCCGTCACTGGATCTGGTTGAAGAGGTATTTACGGAATGGGACAGCCCGGAGGAAGGGAAAATGGTACGGCAGTTGGTGGAAGAAATACGTGCAAAGAAATACTACCTTCCCGAGTTGGAATTGTTAATGCTTGATGAGAAAGATGAGATCATAGGATATGCCATGTTTTCCCGGTTTCACATTGGGGGCAGATACGAGAATGAATTGCTTCTATTGACACCGGTTGCGGTAAAAACCAAAATGCAGAGACGGCATATTTCAAAGGAATTGTTGGAATATGGGTTTGAAAAGGCGAAAGAAGCAGGGTTTAAAGCGATACTGGTAGAAGGGAATCCCCAAAACTATAATCCCCGTGGATTCCAGTCAAGCTATCTGTTTGGAATAGAGGCAGGGCCAAATATCAAGCTTCCCCGTCCCGAATGCCTGATGGTCAAGGAATTGGAGGATGGCGCGTTAGACAGAATGCAGGGCCAGGTGGATTATTCCTTCTATGATGTGCTTTGTCCTCCGACAGGGGGACAGATATGAAAAGTATCCATAGCATCGAATTTTATTCGGGAAGCAAGGAAGAATTACTTCCCAATTTTGAAAAAGATTTTCCCTATATCGCTTCGAGGGTCGAACTTGACAAATTTATAGGGCGCTATGTGCCGTGGCACTGGCACAATACGGTGGAACTTTTTTACATGGAAAGCGGCAGCATTGAATATGATACGCCGGGAGGAAAATTAGTGTTTCCTGCCGGAAGCGGCGGCATGGTAAATTCCAATGTACTCCATACGACGAAAGCGGTATCACAGCGGGAAAAGAATATACAACTGCTTCATATGTTCGATGTTTCTCTGCTTGCCGGAGAACAGGGAAGCAGGATGTGGCAAAAGTATATCGCGCCTGTTACAACCGCCTCGCAGGTTGAAATAATCCCTCTCTTCCCGGGGAATGACGGATATCAGCCATGGCTGCGGTTTGGGGAGCAGCAGCTATTTTGGAAAGGTTTTTCGGGAGTACGCAAATTGTTCGCCGACAGAATATCGAAGAAAATGGCAGAATTGTGATAGATGAGGGCAGAAATGAAATAGTTTTTCCACACCCATGGCATTATAATGATATCAGTAAAGCGAATCAGCTATTTGCGGGAGGTGGGGTGGATCAATGGAGAAGAAAAGATACAGGACAGTTTGTGGCAGCAGTACCGCCAAAACAATAACTGCCTGCGGCTTATTTTAGAAATCCCTAATCCGGGAGATTATATGAGTATTGTCTCTTACTATGCCGGAGACTGTTGATTTGTCTGTAAATATTTCATCATAAAGGGGGGGGGGTGGACGCTTTATCTGCCACCCCCGCCTTTTTGAAGGAAACGGCATTTCCAATTAGAGGGGTGATATTGTGTATTACGAGGCAAGCGATTTTTTAGAAACGGCGGATGACGATACTTTAAAGCGGATCGCCCGCGCAAGGGAATTGACAAGAAAGTACTATTTTTCTGATTATGGAGATACGGCAAACAGGACTGCCATTCTACGTGAGTTGTTGGGCAAAATGGGAGAGAACGTGGCAATTGATACGCCTTTTCATTGCGATTATGGGAAAAATATCTTTGTGGGAAATGATGTAATAATCAATATGAACTGTACTTTTGTTGACAACAGCCCTATCCGGATTGGCGACAGGGTTTTGATTGCATCAAATGTGCAGATTTATACATCTGCACACCCGGTTTTGCCACAGGAAAGGCTTGTGTCAGATTGGCGAGAACACCGGACGACATTTTTTAAAACCTATGCACGTCCGGTAAAGATAGAAAATAATGTCTGGATTGGCGGCGGCTGTATTCTTCTGCCGGGAGTCACTATAGGGGAAAACAGCGTGATAGGGGCAGGAAGCGTGGTAAACCGTTCCATTCCGTCCAATTGCGTTGCTGTAGGGAATCCATGCAGGGTGATACGCTATTTAAATGCAGACAGGGAAAGGTGGTAACATGAAATACAAACATATTGTTTTTGACGTTGATGGTACTCTTATTGACACGGAATATGCGGTTTTGCACTCGCTGCAGGAAACGTTGAGGGTATTGATTGGAAAAGAGGTACCATGCGATGAACTGAAATTTGCACTGGGAATTACAGGGATAGACGCATTGAAAATACTTGATATAAAAGACATCCCCCTTGCAATAGAATTATGGGAGAATAAATTGCGTGAATATTCGGATAACACAAAGCCATTTGACGGAATAGAGGAGCTGTTGAAAAATCTTCTAAATTTGGGTTACAAAATTGGAGTTGTCACTTCAAGGACAAGGGAAGAATTTGATCATGAGTTTTGTCGTCTGGGTATCAGCCATTATTTTACGACAACCGTCTGCGCGGACGATACTAAGGAGCATAAACCCAATGCCGGACCGCTTTTGAAATATATGCAATTATCGAATACAGACGATGAGAAAGTGCTTTATATCGGAGACAGTGAATACGACAGCAAGTGTGCCCAAAATGCGGGGACTGATTTTGCTTTGGCAGTATGGGGCAGCCATAACAAACTCGTAAAGGCAGACTACTTTTTGGAAAGGCCTGCCGACTTATTGTCTGTTTTGACTGGCACAAATTCATAAATGTAAGGACAGCTTAGGATAAATGCTGCCAATCTATGTTTTCCAAAGCCAGTAGTTTTGCTTTTTTGTCGATTCCTCCGGCATACCCCGTCAGACTTCCGTTAGTCCCGATCACTCTGTGGCAGGGGACGATAATAGAGATGGGATTGTGCCCTACTGCGCCGCCGACCGCCTGGGCAGACATGCGGGATTGTCCTTTCTGTCTTGCGACTTCCCTTGCGATTTCCCCGTAAGTGACCGTTTTTCCGTAGGGTATCTTTTGCAGGATTTTCCATACGGAAAGTTGAAAAGGGGTGCCGATCATATGGACAGGCGGATTAAAATGTGGTTCTTTGCCAGAAAAATAGACGGTTAGCCATTCTCTTGCCTGTGCCAGGACAGGCGCGTCCGTTTCTTTATGTGCTGTGTCAAGGCGGTTTGGATAGTATTTTTCCCCGTCAAACCATAACCCGGTCAGCCCCGTTTCATCAGCGGCAAGGAGAATGCCGCCGATGGGAGATTGGTAATGAGTTGTATATTGCATTTGATGCACCTGTTCCTTATAAGTTTCGGTATTGGTCTATATTTTATCACATTTTGTGCTATATTGTAACATATTATACTTGCCCATCATCATATCTATGACGGAATAGAGTGGACTGACAATCAAATACTTGTATTTGCTATGAGATTTTCGTTAGGGTATAATATAAATTAAGATACGTACTGGAATGCCGGGACAGGAAAAATAGGAGGTCTTTTTATGACAGCGATCAGACAGGAAGCAATGCAAATGCTGGAAAAAGTACCAGAAGATAAACTGGGATTTGTGATTCAGATTATGCAGGGTGTGAACGGATTATTGGGGACGGTAGATACTGAGGAAAAGAAAGTTGTAGATTTAAAACAGTTTGTTATGGAACCGACAGAGCGGGGAGAAAATGCAGACCAATATGTAAGGGAGTTGCGGGATAATGACAGATTTTAAAAGGATATTTATTGATACGGCTCCCATTATTTATTTCTTAGAAAATAGTTCCCTGTATATGGAATCAATGAGCGCCTTTTTTGCAAAATGTCTGAAAGAGAATATAAAAATTGTTACTTCAGCCCTAACTGTTGAAGAATACCTTGTACAACCCTATACTAAAGGGAAAGGCGATTATGTAGAGAATTTTAAAAGATTTATTGAATATATGAATATTGAAGTGGTGGATATTGATTTTTCAATAGCTGAACAGGGCGCAAAGATTAGGGGACAGTATAGAGGTTTTAAAGCGGTGGATTCATTGCAGCTTGCAACAGCAATAGTAAAGAAATGTGATGTGTTTTTTACAAATGATAAACAACTTCGGCAGGAAAAAGAGCTGCCATGTATGACGATGGAAGACATACAGAAATAAGGAAAACCTGATAATTTACCTGTAATATCATACGGAGGATATATGGAAATAGAATTAGTCAGGGCGAATCCTGGTGATGCGAAAGAACTGCATGCCATGCAGGTGGAAGCCTTCCAAAAATTATTAGAGAAATATCAGGACTTTGATACAAGCCCTGCCAGTGAGGGTTGGGAAAAAGTGGAAGCACGTTTACAGCAGGATTTTACCTATTACTATTTTATCTGTGCCGGGCGGCAAAAAGTCGGGGCTGTTCGCGTGATCGACAAAAAAGAAGCGGGGAAAAACAAGAGAATTTCTCCGATCTTTGTCTTGCCGGAATTTCAGGGAAAGGGCATTGCGCAGGAGTCGATCCGGATGTGCGAAGAAGTGCATGGAAATGATCATTGGGAACTGGACACTATTTTGCAGGAACCGGGGAATTGCCATTTGTATGAGAAAATGGGGTATCGTCAAACCGGAAAAACGGAAGTGATCAACGAAAGGATGACACTGGTGTTTTATGAAAAAAATCTTCATTCACGGTACAGGGCATAGAGCGGCAAGCTGGGACGAAACGATCGCTTGTATGAAACATAGCGACAATATATTGTGTCCCGATCTGATGACCCTCCTGGACAAAAAAGAGGCAACTTATTCTAATTTATATGACTCGTTTGTGAAATACGGTGGTGAAATTGACGGACGTGTTGCACTGTGCGGTCTTTCGCTTGGTGGCATACTGGCGTTACAGTATGCGCTTGACTTTCCGGATAAGGTACAGTCACTTGTCCTGATTGGAACGCCGCATAAAGTGTCGAAGGCAGCGCTTGGCATTCAGAATGCCGTTTTCAGGTTTTTTCCGAAATCTCTTTTTGAGAGCATGGCTTTTGAGAAAAAGGATATCTTTCTTCTGGTCAATTCCATGAAAGATTTGGATTTCAGAAACAGGGCGCAGGATGTGCAATGTCCCGTCTTGCTTATTTGCGGAAAAAAAGACAGCGCCAATATGAAATCGGCGCTTTACTTTCAAGAAAATATGAAACATGCAAAATTGGAAATCATAGAAAATGCGGGACATGTAGTAAATGAAGATAACCCAGAGAGACTTGCAGAGATTTTAGATGCCTATTATAGCGAAACGATTTGAGATAAGACGAAATCTTTGGAGGAATATTTAGGATGATTGATCTGTTGGATAAGAATACATGTCCTACTGTGGAGGACATAGACGAATATGTCAGGAATCCTGTCTTTTTGCAATTTTGCACGGAAATCAAAAGAACGTATGGCAGTAATGAAAAAATAGAATATAGTTCCTGTAGTTTGGAAAAAGGCTGGAACATTAAATTTAGAAAAACTGGCAAATCTTTATGTACGATTTATCCGCGGGAGGGCTATTTTACTGTACTGCTTGTTGCTGGCAAAAAAGAAAAACCATTTGTTGAAGAAATCCTTCCGGATTGCGCGGCTGAGTTACAGGAAATTTACTGCCGAACACAGGAGGGAAACGGCCAAAGATGGCTGATGATTGATTTGGAGGATAAAGATGATTTATATAGCGATGTCTTGCGGCTGATTCAAATTCGTAGGAATACGGGATGATTATAGCAGAAAAACAGATTGATGCGTGACGGCAGCAATCTGTTTTTCGATATTTTCGGCGCTGATCAAACTTACCCTTTCGCGGCCTCCATCAAAAGTCTGACGCACATATCTATGCCGAGCTGTCCGGCGTTTAAGTACATTTCATAGTGCTTCGGGTCGTCCCACTCCTGATTGGTGACGGCGTTGTAAAAATTCCGTCTCCTTTTATCGTTCTTTTTCATGGCGCTTTCCGCTTCGGCCTTTTGAATGCCTTCTTTCTCAATCGCTCTCTGTAACCGCTTTTGATGGTCGGCATAGATAAATACCTGCAGGCTGTTTGTGTGTGCTCTTAAAATATAACCTGAGGCCCTGCCCACAATCACGCAGTTTCCCTCCTCAGCCGCCTGTTCGATAATACGCTTCTCCTCCAGAAAAAGTTTGTCCGCCAGAGGAAGGTCTTTATTTCCGCCTAATCCGCCGAGGGGCGTTTTGGAAAGGTTCATAAGGATGTTGCCGGAACTGCTCTCTTCGAGAGCTTCGATTTTGAAAAACGGTATGTCAAGTTTCTGGGCCGCTTCCAACAGGATATTCCGGTCATAAAGCTTATATCCCAACGCTTCGGCCAACTTCTTTCCGATTTCGTTTCCTCCGCTGGCATAACGGCGTTCAATTGTGATGATATTGTACATAAATGCTTCCCCCTTTCTGATGTTTGCGCTCTTTTTTCTATTATAAACAATCCTTGGATATATCTCAATTTATTTTTACAAGTATTTCCAGTGAAGAAGAACTTTAAGGAAAAATTAATTTGGAAGCGCAGGTGTGTTTATGGTAAAATTTTAATGTTGAACGGACAGGGAGAAGTTTCAGGATTAGGAGGAAAACGAATGAGCGAAGTGGATGACGTAATCAAAATGTTAGATCATCTGACGCAGGACGGTGTCAGCCGGATCAAGGTGGAAACTTCTGGGGAAATTGCCGAGGGGGATCAGAAAAAGTCTTATCATCACGGGCGCTGTGATGTGGGCAGCCCTTTTGCGACGGGGCAGCTTTTTGACGCGGAAGAACCAGATTGTGGTTAAAAGCGGAAATACCAATAGAAACTAATTGAAATACCCGACTGCCTATGATACAATTTCTTTAATGACCGGCTTTACTTGATGGCAGGATAACCTCAATACGGCTATGTTACCATGAAAGTGGGCCGGATTTTGGTATCCATAAATAGAGGGAGGACAAAATGCGTAAAAGTATTAAAGTTATGGCAGGAACAAGGGTTGTGGCAGCTTTGTTGGCGGTAGTGCTGTTCAGTGTGCTGACAACCAAAAACATTTTTAATATTGAGGAGACGCAGGCGGACAATGTTGCGGTAAACGCCCTTTTGCAGAGGGCGCAGAAGGCGGAGGCAGCCCACTACAAATGGTCTTCTAACCTGAGTAACGCTCTGTACAGCGGTTCGGAATTTACCGGCAGCACGGACCCGACAGGCTGTGTATTGGGACAGTGGCTCTACGGCGAGGCCGGGACGACGGATGCCACGATTCTTGATCTGCGGAGCCAACTTGAGCCGCTTCACAAGGAGCTGCATGAGTCGGCGATCTACGTGTTGGAGCTGTATCAGACGGATCCTGCGCAGGCGCAGGCTTATTATCAGGACACCATTATGAGCAATCTGGGTGTACTGGTAGGGCTTTTGGAGCAGGTGGTGGAGCGCGGTACGCAGTTAAACGAGACCAGCACGGAGCAAATGGAGGAAACCGTGTCAACCATGCACATAGTTACGGGTGTTGGGCTTTTGCTGACATTATTTTTCCTGCTGAGTCTTGTATTCTATATTATTGGAAAAGTGGTGAAACCGATTCTCACCATCACGGAGAGGACAAAGCCGCTGCAGGAAGGACATTTGAAGCTGGATCTGAGCTATAATGCCAATGATGAGATCGGCGATTTGTCCCGGACGCTGCGACAGTCTATTCATCAGACATACCAGTATATTGAAGATATCAACCGCATTATGCAGGAATTGTCCGAGGGCAATTTCAATGTGTCCACGTCCGTGCCGTTTATCGGAGACTTTCAGTCTATCGCGGATTCCATTGAGAGGTTTACGAACTCGCTCTCCTCGGTTATGTCCAATATTCACCGGGTGGAGGATAAGGTGTTCGGACATGCAAGGACTCTCTCAGACGGTTCCCAGTCGTTGGCACAGGGTGCGACGGAACAGGCTGCGGCGGTGGAAGAGCTTTCCGCTACTTTGGATGAACTTTCCAAGAGCGCGAAACTGAATTTGCAGAAGTCTGCTGAAGTGCGGGAAAACGCGCATCTGACCGGAGATCAGGTAAACTTAAGCAGCCAGCAGATGGAGCTTTTGGTCAGTGCTATGGCAGATATCAGCACCACCTCCGAGCAGATTGAGAACATTATTTCTACGATAGAAGATATTGCTTTCCAGACGAATATTCTGGCTCTCAACGCTTCTGTGGAGGCGAGCCGGGCAGGGGAGGCAGGAAAAGGCTTTGCCGTGGTGGCAAACGAAGTCCGTACTCTGGCTGCGAAGTCTGATCAGGCGGCCAAGGCGACGAAGGAACTGATTGAAAACTCCGTTCGGGCGACCACGAAGGGAAGCGCGATTGTCGACGATGTTTCCGCAACCCTTCAGAAGACGCTTGTGCTTGTGAACCAGTCTAACAGCGCCATCGATGAGATTACCGATGCGGTGCAGGAGGAAGCGGAAGCTGTTTCACAGGTGGCGGAGGGACTTGGACAGATCGCCAATGTGGTGCAGACGAACACCGCCAACAGCGAGGAGTCTGCGGCAGTCAGCACAGAGCTGTTTGAGCAGGTGAGCCGCATGAAGAATCAGACGAGCAATTTCCGTTTAAAATAGCACTAGAAGGAGTTAGAAAATGTCAGAAAAAGCAATACCATATAAGATTTATCTGGAAGAGGAGGAGATGCCGAAACAGTGGTACAATGTCCGGGCCGATATGAAAAATAAGCCGGCACCGCTGTTGAATCCAGGGACGTTAGAGCCTATGACTTTTGAGGAACTGCGCGGCGTGTTTTGTGATGAACTTGTCAGGCAGGAGTTAAATGACACGGATGCGTACATTGACATTCCGCAGGAGATTCTGGATTTTTATAAGATGTATCGCCCTTCGCCGCTTGTGCGCGCCTATTGTCTGGAAAAGAAACTGGATACACCGGCGAAAATATATTATAAGTTCGAGGGGAATAATACCAGTGGAAGCCATAAGCTGAATTCTGCGATTGCGCAGGCGTATTATGCGAAGCAGCAGGGGCTTAAGGGAGTGACCACGGAGACCGGAGCAGGGCAGTGGGGCACTGCGCTCTCCATGGCATGTTCTTATTTTGATCTGGATTGTCACGTATATATGGTGAAGGTTTCCTATGAACAGAAACCTTTTCGGCGGGAAGTAATGCGCACCTACGGCGCGCAGGTAACGCCCTCGCCCTCCGATACGACAGAGGTGGGCCGAAAGATTCTGGCAGAATTTCCGGGAACGGGAGGAAGCCTTGGCTGTGCCATTTCCGAGGCGGTGGAAGCTGCGGGGAGCAGGGAAGGCTACCGCTATGTGTTGGGCAGCGTGTTGTCACAGGTATTGCTGCATCAGTCTATCATCGGTGAGGAGACGAAGGCGGCGCTCAAAAAATACAACATCAAGCCGGATATGATTATCGGCTGTGCGGGCGGCGGCTCCAATCTGGGCGGTTTGATTTCTCCCTTCGTGGGTGAAAAACTGCGCGGTGAAGCTGATTACCGGATCATTGCGGTGGAACCGGCATCCTGTCCAAGCTTGACCAGAGGAAAATTTGTGTATGATTTCTGTGATACGGGTAAGGTTTGCCCGCTTGCCAAGATGTATACGTTGGGAAGCGGCTTTATGCCTGCGCCGAATCATGCCGGAGGACTTCGCTATCACGGTATGAGTTCGGTTGTGTCTCAGTTGTATGACGATGGCCTGATCGAGGCGACCAGTGTGGAGCAGACAGCGGTGTTTCAGGCGGCGGAGGAGTTTGCGAGAGTGGAAGGGATCCTTCCTGCGCCGGAGAGCGCCCATGCCATCAGGGTGGCCATAGACGAGGCAATGAAGTGCAGGGAGACCGGTGAGGAAAAGACGATAGTCTTTGGCTTGACCGGAACGGGATATTTTGATATGGTGGCTTATGGAAAATTCCATGACGGCCAGATGACGGATTACGTTCCGACTGACGAGGAGTTGGCGAAAGGTTTTGCAGGTCTTCCCGATGTGGCAGGGCGGTAGTTTTGGCGTAATGGACAGGTGAAAAGGAGATAGCAGATGAAAGCGTGCAAAAGAGGAGTTACTAAAGTTTGGAAATGTCTTGCGGCCTTTTTCTTATTGACTGCATCAGTCATGATCTGTGGGAGCCATGTACAGGCGGCGGGCCGCCCGGTATCGTTTGGCTCCTGTGAGATTTCAGGAGGAAATGTAATTTGTAACCTGAAGGCGGACGGTGTTCCCTCCGGCGATGACGGAAAATATTATATCTATGCGAATCAGGTGTATCAGGACGGCCCGGTGGGCGACGTGGTGGCCACTGTGGATGCGGGATCAGTCGTTTCGGTGACTTTTCCGCTGAATTACAATGCGGGGGACTCCAATTTAAGCCGCAAGTTTCTGGTGGCCGTGAAGCGGGACGGCCAGATGATGCAGGTCAGCGATGAGCATTATATTACGAACCCGGAGGCCAATGCGGCATATACGACCGGGCGGATGACAAGGGGAATTAAGGGGCTTTTGCCGGAGGTATCCGCGATTGCAACAGGCGAGCTGAAAGACCTTGGCATACAGCAGGTGGTCTATAATCTTTATCTGGACGAAGTTTGTGCCGCGCCCGGTGATTCCGGAACGGTTACCTTTGATTATAATGGGAAAACCTACTATTTCAGCAATGGCAGGGTTACCCATTATGACCAGATGGTGAAGGGGTTTAACGAGCAGGGAATCCAGGTGACTATGGTGCTTTTAAACAGGGGCGGTACCGAGGGGTCTCAGGACTTGGTGCATCCGTTGGCAAGAGGCGGAGAGGAATGCCCGAGTTATGCCCTGAATGTGGAAGAGGAAGAGGGCGTGGAGCATCTGAAGGCGGTGTGCGCTTTCTTGGGACAGCGCTATTCAGGAGCCACCGGACATGGCCAGATCGATAACTGGATTCTGGGTAACGAGGTCAATGCGAGAACATCATGGTGGTATATGGATTCCACTTCTCTGGATGTGAATGTGAGCGCATATGTGAAGGCTTTCCGCATCTTTTATAATGAGCTTAAGGCTATGAACGCGAATGTGCAGGTATACAATTCCATTGACCAGGAGTGGGGCCGTAAGTCGAATCCCGGCAGCTTCCTTGCGAAGGATTATCTCGATCAGTTTAATTACTATATCAACCGGGAAGGTAATATCGACTGGGGACTTTCCTATCATCCTTACAATTCGCCCCTCTATGATCCCTATGCGTGGAACGGGCCGGCAGTCTGGGTGAAAGAAAATGTTTCGACCCCCTATATCACGATGCAGAATATCGATGTATTGATTGATTATATGCACCAGTCCAAATTTTTAAATCCCGCGGGGGATGTGCGCAGTATTTCTCTGGCGGAGATTGGCTATACCTCCTATTTCGGGGACGAGAAGCAGGAGGCGTCGGTGGTTTATGGCTACCTGAAAGCGGCATCGCTTCCGGATGTGGATGCCTTTATGCTCTTCCGTTTGAAGGATGACGCGCATGAGATGGAGAGCAAGCTGAGTCTGGGCATCACCAATCTGGATGGAAGCCACAAGCCGGCCTATGATATCTACAAGAGCCTTGGTACGGCGGAAGAGGGCGCGGCAAAGGCGCGCGCGTCGGAGATTATCGGCATGGACATCGACGAGATGATTTCTGAGAATATCGTGTGGACCAGAGGCGGCGACGGGGTAGTGCAGTGATACAGGTTGCGATTGATTACTATGTGAATCTAATGAGAATCAAGGCACATGAAACGGCTGAAAATAAGGAACTTGAGTTTTAATATATGAAGAGGCTATCGCAAATATATTCGCCACCCGGATAGGGTGGCGAATAGTGTTTCAGATATCCAACTCAGGCGGGACATCCAGTTCGTGGGGAATGGGTGACCCGTTTTTCTTTCGCTGGCGGACACATTCTGTCAGCAGATACTCTATCTGGCCGTTCACAGATCGAAAATCGTCTTCAGCCCAGGCTGCGATGGCATCATAGAGTTTTGCAGACAAACGTAAGGGAACTTGTTTCTTGCTGTTATCCGCCATTTAGTAAAGGCTGCCGGAGTTGACAATGGGCTGGGCATCCCGATTGCCGCACAGCACCACCAGAAGGTTAGATACCATGGCGGCCTTGCGTTCTTCGTCCAAAGTGACCACTTCTTTTTCGGAAAGGCGGTCTAACGCCATTTCCACCATGCCGACCGCACCGTCCACGATCATCTTTCTCGCGTCGATGATTGCAGAAGCCTGCTGTCTCTGTAACATGACGGCGGCTATTTCGGGCGCGTAGGCCAGGTAGGTGATGCGGGCTTCCAAAATCTCCAATCCGGCCTGCTCCACCTTTGTCTGAATCTCTTTTCGGATTCTCTCGGCTACAATTTCACTGGAACCGCGAAGGCTGCCTTCGTCCGCTTGTCCGTCCCCGGTTGTGTCCACGTTCTCAGCCACGTCATAAGGATAGAGACGGACGATGTTTCTAAGTGCGCTGTCACACTGGAGGGAGAGATATTCCTTGTAGTTATCCACGTTAAAGACCGCTTTGGCCGTGTCCGTCACCCGCCACATCACGGCAATGCCGATCTCGATGGGGTTACCAAGACAATCGTTGATCTTCTGGCGGCTGTTGTTCAGGGTCATGATCTTTAAGGAGATTTTCTTGTTGACGACCTTTACCTGCACATTCTGGTTGGTTGTGGCTAAGCTGAGCAGATTGCCGCCTGCCGCGCCGTCCACGTCGCCGCTCTGCTTTAACCTGGTCTCGGCAGCGGGATTGACGGCGGTGCAGAAGGGATTCACCCAGTAGAAGCCGTCGCCTTTCAGCGTGCCGATGTATTTACCGAAGAGGGTAAGCACCGCAGCTTCCTGTGGCCGCAGAACCGTAAGGCCGCAGAAGAGGAGCCAGCCGGTGAGCACATAAATGAGCCCGATCACAAAGAGGGCGATGCCGAAGGGGCTCTTCGGTCCGGAGTCGCTGATGCCAAGATTACCGCCCACGATCATCGCCGCGATCGCAGCCACATAGAGCAGGATGCCCAATAGGAGCATCGCCATACCGTTTTGGTTTCTGTTTAATACTTTTTCTTCCATAGTGTTTTGTCCTTTCTGTGATTCCCTTTTTGCGGAGACATTTTTTTCGTGTATTTACTCCTGATATTTGTATGATATCATTTTGATATCAAAATGTCAACACACAATTAATCGAGTAGGGAAGAATCATCTTCCCCTACTCGCCGCGCGCCCCATGCGCCGCTTCTGCGGCATACTTCCCCTGCATGGAGCTGCGCATAAAAAAAGCGCGGACAGAATCATCCGCGCCTCGGGTGGAGAATGCAACGCATTCTCCAGATTGAGCGTTTCACGCTCAATCGATTATAATTTCTTCCCCGTCAGAAGTTCATACCCCTGCAGGTATTTGTCGATGGTTTTCTGCACGATATCCTCGGGCAGCGTCCAGTTGTGGCCCTCGTTGGCCTTCAGCCAGTCTCTGGCAAACTGCTTGTCGAAGGAGGGTTGGCCGTGTCCCGGCTCGTAACCGTCTGCGGGCCAGAAACGGGAGCTGTCGGGGGTGAGCATTTCGTCGCCGAGAACGATATTGCCGTCCTCGTCCAACCCGAACTCGAACTTGGTGTCCGCGATGATGATGCCTCGGGTCAGCGCGTAGGCTGCGCATTTTTTGTAGAGGGCGATGGTGTAGTCCCGGAGCTTTGCGGCGTATTCTTCACCCTTGCCGGGAAAACGGGCTTCCAGGTAATCTACGCTCTGTTCATAGGAGATATTTTCATCGTGGTCGCCGATCTCCGCCTTGGTGGAGGGGGTGTAGATAGGTTCCGGCAGCTTGTCGGATTCCTGTAAGCCCTCGGGGAGCGTAATGCCGCAGACGGTGCCGTTTTTCTGGTAGCTGGCCCATCCGCTTCCGGTGATATAGCCGCGGACGATACACTCGATGGGGAGCATGTTGAGCTTTTTGCAGAGCATGCTGTTGCCGTCGAATTTCTCCTGTCTGAAAAATTCGGGCATGTCCTTTACATCCACGGAAATCATGTGGTTGGGCAGGATATCCTCGGTCATGTCGAACCAGAATTTGGACATCTGGGTCAAAACCGTGCCCTTTTTGGTCACCTGATTGTTTAAGATCACGTCGAAGCAGCTGATGCGGTCGGTAGCGACCATAATCAGGCTGTCGCCGTTGTCATAGATTTCACGTACTTTTCCTTCTTTGATGGGTTTTAATGTGGTCATGGGTTCCTCCGTTTTTCTTTGTCCGTCATATACTCTAAATTATACACAAGTGACGGAAATTGACAAGGGGATTGAGGGGAGGGACAAAATATTTCTTGTAAAACCACCATGATTTCGGTATAATTTTATCTATATGATAAAAGCGAGTATACTCGCTAAAAAAATGAAGGAGAGAAAAGATGGGAGAAAACAAAGAATTTAAGCCGTATATTCCTGCGGAAAAAATTACCCCGGAATTTACGGTGACATCCATTGTCATGGGAATTATCCTTGCCATCGTGTTTGGCGCGGCCAATGCGTATCTTGGCCTTCGCGTGGGCATGACGGTGTCGGCTTCGATTCCTGCGGCGGTCATTTCCATGGGCGTAATCCGTGTGATTATGAAAAAAAACTCCATTTTGGAGAGTAACATGGTGCAGACCATCGGTTCGGCGGGCGAGTCCCTGGCGGCCGGCGCGATCTTTACGATGCCCGCCCTTTTCCTGTGGGCGGAAGAGGGGCTGTGCGGGATGCCCAGTCTGGTGGAGATTACGCTGATTGCGCTCTGCGGCGGCGTTCTGGGCGTATTGTTCATGATTCCGCTACGTAACGCGCTGATCGTGAAGGAGCACGCGACCCTGCTTTATCCGGAGGGTACGGCCTGTGCGGACGTGCTTCTGGCAGGTGAGGAGGGCGGCTCCAATGCGTCCACCGTGTTCAGCGGCATGGGCCTTGCGGCGATCTTCAAATTCCTGGTAGACGGCGTGAAGGTGATTCCTGCGGATATCGCCGTGGCTTTTAAATCCTTTAAGGGAGAGCTTGGCGTGGAAGTTTATCCGGCGCTTCTCGGTGTCGGCTATATCGTAGGGCCGAAGATCGCTTCCTATATGTTTGTGGGTTCTTTGATCGGTTGGATGGTGATTATTCCCATGATCTGCCTGTTTGGTGCAAATACATGGATGTACCCTGCGGATGTGGGCGTAACCATCGGACAACTCTATGCGGAGGGCGGCGCAGGCGCGCTCTGGGGTTCCTATGTGAGATACATCGGTGCAGGCGCGATCGCCACAGGCGGTATTATTTCCCTGATTAAGTCCCTGCCTTTGATTGTGACAACCTTCCGGGATTCCATGAAGAGCATGAAGGGCGGTAAGAATACTAGCGATGCGAGAACGGCGCAGGATCTGCCTATGAGCATTGTACTGATCGGTATTGTGGCGATGATCATCATTATCTGGCTCGTGCCGGCGATCCCTGTCAATATTCTGGGCGCACTTTTGATCGTGGTATTCGGTTTCTTCTTTGCCACGGTGTCCTCCCGTATGGTGGGACTGATCGGCAGCTCCAACAACCCGGTTTCCGGTATGGCGATCGCAACGCTGTTGATTGCGACCATCACCATCAAGGCGACGGGTGACAGCGGCATTACGGGTATGATGGGCGCAATAGCAATCGGCTCCGTCATCTGTATCATTGCGGCCATTGCAGGCGATACCTCGCAGGATTTAAAGACAGGATATCTTTTGGGCGCAACACCGAAGAAGCAACAGATCGGCGAGTTGGTGGGCGTGGTTGCCTCCGGCCTTGCCATCGGCGGCGTGCTCTATCTGCTGAATGCGGCATGGGGCTATGGCGGTGCGGAAGTTCCCGCGCCTCAGGCGACTCTGATGAAGATGATCGTGGAGGGTATCATGGGCGGCGAGCTTCCCTGGACTCTGGTATTTATCGGCGTATTTCTGGCAATTGGTCTGGAAATTCTGCGGATTCCGGTAATGCCTTTTGCCATCGGTCTGTATCTGCCGATTTATCTGAATGCCGGCATTATGGTGGGCGGCGTGGTCCGCATGTTCATGGACGGCAGGAAGAATGTGGATGAAAAGACAAAGGAGAGACAGTCCACGGACGGCACCCTGTACTGCGCAGGCATGATTGCGGGCGAGGGCCTTGTGGGTATTCTGCTTGCTATCCTTGCAGTCTGCGGCGTGACCATGGATCTTTCGGGATCGCTTAACACGGGCAACATCGGCGGCCTCGTACTGCTTGTGGTGATGGTGCTCTGCCTGCTTAGGTTCTCGCTGTGGAAGAAGAGTAAGAATTGATGAAAAAGAAGAAAGAACAGAAAAACTATCTGGATCTGGTTCCGGAGAGGGCTTCTGCATTGACTTGGACACAGGACGACGAGGGAATCGTCGTCCTGGAGGTCGAAAATACGGGCGTTTTTAACCGGATCGCCCAGAAACTTTTTAAGCGGCCGAAGGTGACGAAGGTGCATATGGAAAAGTACGGGAGCTTTCTGTGGCCGCTGATCGATGGAGAGCGGACGGTGATGGAACTGGCCGACCTCCAGAAGGCGGAGTTTGGGGAGGAAGTGGAACCCCTGTACCCGCGGGTGGTCAAGTATATGCAGATCATGGAGAGTTATCATTTTATCAGTTTTCGGGAGTCGTTGTAATGCGAGAGCATTTTACGGCTCCTGTTTTTGTATACAGAAAAATTCTGTAACCTTTATGCAGTCTCAATTGTACTATTAGTGAAAGGCTTTCAAATAACTGAAAAGAGGAGTACTCATGAGACAATCAGTGCAGGAACTGTTTGAAAAATATCAGGACAACCTCTACATAATCGCTTTTAACGTCTGCAAAAGCGCGGAAGACGCAAAGGATGTTGTGCAGGATACTTTCATTCAGTACTATTTGGCAAAAAAGGAATTTGATGACGAGCAGCATATACGCGCATGGCTGATCCGGGTGGCAATCAATAAGGCCAAGAACGTGAATAATACTTTTTGGAGAAGAAATAAGATGTCTCTGGAAGATTATATGGAGACGCTGGAATTTGAAACACCAGAATCGGAGGAGTTGTTTGAAACGGTCATGCGGCTTCCGGAAAAGTATCGGATTGTCATTCACCTGTTTTATTATGAAGAATATACCGTACGTGAGATCGCAGGTATTCTCAAATTGTCGGAAAGCAATGTGAAGGTGAGGCTGTCGCGCGGACGATCGCTGCTTAAGGAAAAATTGCAGGAGGAATGGGAAAATGACGAATAAAGAAAAATATAAACAGGCTTTTTCAGCGATGCATTCCCCTTGCGAGATGACTCTGGAGGTGGAAAAGATGGCTATTTTAAGTAAAAAAGCAAAAATCAGAACAACGGCGGCGGCAATTGTCACAATCTGTCTGATGATAACAGGCGGCAGCAGCGTTGTATACGCGGCGGATGTAGGCGGTATACAGAGGATGGTTCAGCTTTGGATTGAGGGAGACCAGACGGATGTGTCCTTCACTTATAATGAGAGCGGAACCTATGATATGTCCTATGAGACAAAAGACGGGGAAATCGAGGAATTACATGGCGGAGGCGTTGCCTTTGAGGATGATGGCACGGAACGTCCGCTGACAGAGGAGGAATTGTTGGAAGATTTGAAGAGACCGACAGTGAGGTATGAGGAGGACGGTACAGCCTGGGTGTATTATTATGATCAGAAGATTGAGATAACAGACCGATTTAAAGACGGGGTGTGTTATGTGAAAGTCTCGAATGGAGAGGAGACTTTGTATATGACGATTCTGTATCAGGACGGTTGGTGCAGCAGTCCCCATAAGTATGAGCCGGCGGATTCTCTGCGGGTTAAAACCAGCCAGCCGGATAGGCCTTAGTGGTGATATTCCTTACGGGGCAAGGTATATAGAAATAAGTACCTTGCTCCTTTTTCGCGAAAAGCCACAAAAATATATTGTCAAAAAAATGTCAATATGGTATTATGACACCGTATTGTATCTCGTATGAGAATAATAACAGGAGGAGTGTACCATGAAAAATGAAAAGACCTACGAACTGGTGCTTACGGCACTGTTCACCGCCATAATCGTGATTATGGCATTCACACCATTGGGATATATCCCGCTTGTCGTGATCAACGCGACGATCATTCATATCCCGGTCATCCTTGGAGCGCTATTTCTGGGACCGAAGAAAGGTGCATTTTTAGGATTCGTATTCGGACTTACCAGTTTTATCAACAACACATTTAAGGCGGCCACTGCCTCGGCGTTTGTATTTTCGCCGGTTTTGGCTTACAATGTAGTCGGTGTATCGGGTATCTTCAAGAGCCTGTACATCTGTTTTGTGCCGAGAATTTTGGTGGGTGTTGTGCCTTATTTTGTCTATATTCTGATTCGCAGGGCTTTGCGAAGCGAACAGAAATCGGCGCGGATTGTTGTGAATGCTGCGGCATCTTTGATCTTATTTATTTCCGTAAGGGCATTTATCATACGGTTGATGCCGGACACGGTGAATCTGGTTGTTTATCTGCCGGGGAAGGTAAATGCGGTGATCGGCACGGTGATCGGCCTTTTGGCAGGCATTGTGTTGATGGCGGCGCTCACAGTCAGCGGCCGCAAAAAAGGGAGCGCGAATATTGCGCTCGCATACGCAGGGTTAACGGGCGCGTTTACCAACACCCTGCTTGTCATGAGCGGTATCTTTATCCTGTACAGGGATGCCTATGCGCAGGCGGTTGGCGTTGCAGGAGAGGCGGTTCTTGATGTGATTATGGGTGTCGTGACCTTTAACGGCATCGTGGAGGCAGTGGTTGCGGCGATCCTTGTGGCGGGCGTGGGCTACGCGCTGACCAGAGTGAAGCCGGTATATGGGAAAGAAAGCAGGGCAAAGGCATGATTTTAGCGATTGACATAGGCAATACGAACATTGTCATCGGTTGCATTGACGGGGAAAAGGTGTGCTTCGTGGAGCGGGCTTCCACAAATCTGTCCAAGACGGAGTTAGAGTATGTGGTGGAGTTCCGCACCCTTTTTGAGCTGTATCATATTGGAATGGAGGAAATTACCGGAAGCATCATCTCCTCGGTAGTGCCGCCTCTCAACAATATCATAAAAAACGGTCTGGAGAAGATGTTCCATCAGGCTCCCATGGTGGTGGGGCCCGGACTTAAGACCGGACTGAATATTTTAATGGACAATCCGGCCCAACTTGGATCGGATCTGGTGGTAAACGCAGTGGCGGGCCTGCACTATTACGGCGCACCGATCATCATGATTGACATGGGAACCGCCACCACCATCAGCGTGGTGGACGAGAAGAAAAACTATATCGGCGGTATGATTCTGCCGGGGGCCAAGGTTTCTCTGGACTCGTTGGTGAACCGCACGTCACAGCTGCCCAGAATCAGTCTGGAGCCGCCGAAAAAAGTGATTGGCAGAAATACCATCGATTGTATGAAGAGCGGTATCGTGATGGGACAGGCTGCCTGTCTGGACGGCATGGTGGAGCGTATTTTTGACGAGCTCGGTTATGAGGCTCCTGTGGTGGCTACGGGCGGCCTTGCGGGAAGTATCGTCCCCTATTGCAAGCAAAATATTGTCTGTGACAATGAGCTTACACTGAAAGGGCTAGGGCTGATTTACCATAAGAACATCGAAAAATAGCGGGTGTTATATGCTTTTGCTGAAAAGAGACGGAAGGAGATAGCAAATGTTATTAAAAGGAAAACATATCGTTCTGGGAGTAAGCGGCAGTATAGCGGCCTATAAAATAGCGTCTCTCGCCAGTATGTTAGTGAAAAAGCAGGCGGACGTGACGGTGATTATGACACCCAATGCGGTCAATTTTATCAATCCCATTACCTTTGAATCGTTGACGGGGAACAAATGCCTGGTAGACACCTTTGACCGCAATTTTCAGTTTAACGTGGAGCATGTGGCGTTGGCGAAAATGGCTGACGTTTTTCTTGTTGCTCCCTCTTCCGCAGACGTGATCGCGAAAGCGGCTTGCGGTATTGCGGACGATATGTTGACCACAACCCTTCTGGCCTGCCGTTGTCCGAGGATTTTTGCACCGGCTATGAATACCCGGATGTATGAAAATCCCATTGTGCAGGATAATATAAAGAAACTGAAGGATTATGGCATGGAGGTGGTTGACCCGGCGGCGGGATATCTCGCCTGCGGGGATACAGGTGCGGGCAAAATGCCGGAGCCGGAGGTTCTCTTTGAGGCCGTCGTGTGTGCACTGACCCCGAAGGATATGGAGGGAAAACGACTTCTCGTCACGGCGGGGCCCACGCAGGAAAGGCTTGATCCGGTGCGCTATATCAGCAATCACTCCACGGGGAAAATGGGGTACGCCATCGCGAGGCAGGCTATGCTTCGCGGCGCACAGGTGACGCTTGTGTCGGGAAAGACGGATTTACAGCCGCCTGCCGGTGTACATTTTGTGCCCGTGGTGTCTGCGGCGGATATGGCGCAGGCGGTGAAGGAGAAGGCTTCTGAGCAGGATATCATCATCAAGGCGGCGGCGGTGGCTGACTACCGGCCCGCGTCCGTGGCGCAGGAGAAGATGAAGAAAAAGGACGGGGAGCTTTCCATCGAATTGGAGCGCACGGAGGATATTCTGGCGTGGCTTGGCGCGCATCGCAGGGAAGGACAGTTTTTGTGCGGATTCTCCATGGAGACAGAGCATATGTTGGAAAATTCCCGGGCGAAACTGGAGAAGAAAAAGATTGATATGATTGTGGCCAACAATCTGCGGCAGGAGGGCGCGGGCTTTGGCACGGACACCAACGTGGTGACCATTCTCACGAAGGACGATACCGTGGAGCTGCCTTTACTGTCCAAGGAAGAGGTGGCGGACAGACTGCTTACTTATATATTGGAAAAAGAAAAAGGAGAGTGACGACACGGTATGAGAATCGGATCAGGATACGACGTACACAGACTGACAGAGGGGCGAAAGTGTATCATCGGCGGGGTGGAGATTCCCTATGAGAAAGGGCTTCTTGGGCATTCCGACGCGGACGTGCTTCTGCATGCGGTCATGGATGCTCTGCTTGGGGCGGCAGCGCTTGGGGATATCGGGAAGCATTTTCCGGATACGGACCCTGCGTATCAGGGGATTTCCTCCATTAAGCTTTTGGAGCATGTGGCGAAGCTTTTGGAGGAAAATTTATTTTTGGTGGAAAATATCGACGCGACGATCATCGCGCAGGCGCCGAAGATGCGGCCCCATATCGACCAGATGCGGGAGAATATCGCGAAGGCTCTCGGCATTGAGGTAAGCCAGGTGAACGTGAAGGCCACCACCGAGGAAGGGCTTGGCTTTACGGGTAGGGGCGAGGGCATCTCCGCCCAGGCGGTGTGTCTGCTCACCAGTCCAAGAGACCTTTACAGCGAGGATGTGACTGCAAGGGGCTGCGAGGGATGTCCGGGGTGCAGAAAGGATGCGGGGGAAGCGTAGAATAAAGTAAAAAGGAAATGGAGAGAAGGAAAGGGCTGTGACATCATGTTACGGCCTTTTTTGTGTGATAGGGGAGCGTTATAAACAAAAAGAACAATACTCTTTGCGAAGCATTGTTCCTTTAGTTAGGTTTATATTCAAGCAAGTCTGCAATGGAGCAGTTTAGGGTGTTGCATATTCTAATCAGCACATCAATATCTAATCTGGTAATTGTATTGTTTAGGTAACCGTTAAGTTGTGAGCGTTGTAATTCTGCTCTTTGGCAAAATTTGTTTTTGCTTAAGCCTGCTTCTTCAAGTAATTCTTTTAGATGAATTTCGATGCTTCCCCGTGTTTCGGTCAATATGGGCACCTCCCTATATATGTTAGGTATATTATAGCTTTTTTATTCGCATAAAATCAGTTATAATATGTTACGTATAATTAATTACATATATTAATTTAATTATAATAAGTTATACATTTAACAGAAGATGATAAGAAGACAGGAGGAGAAAATGTATGAAATTGTTGGAAGAAATTTTTTCATGGGTTTTAGTTGTTTATATTGCTTTAATTCCTATGATATGGTTATGGGTATTGTATTATAAAGTGAAATGCTGGAAGGTAGATTCGTGTGCAAACAGAAAATGTAAATTTTGGCAATGGTGCAGTCATAACAAAAAGGAGAGAAAAAAGGACGAATTTGAATTAAGAAGACAATGGCTGATGCGTAGATATGGATTATCTGACAATGATTTGGAATAAGCAATCGTAATGAAAATTTAATAGAAATATGGGCGTAGTTGTGATATTCTGTTAAAAATATAAAATGGAATTGGAAGGGCAGATTTCATGAAAATACTTATTATAAACTGCAGCCCTGTAAGAAACGGCGCAACGGCGGAGATTGTGAATCTTGTAAACTCTTTTGTGAGTCAGGGTAACGAGGTTCGCATGGTCTGTATCGACGATTATCAGATCAACTTTTGTAAAGGCTGCCGCAAGTGCCATACAACGGCGCAATGTTTTCAGAAAGATGATGTGGGAAAATTGATGGCAGAGTATGAATGGGCGGATAAAATTGTGTCGGTATCTCCTTCTTATTGGGCGGATATTCCCGGGCAGTTTAAGGTTTTTATTGACAGATGTACGCCGTGGTGCAATACGCATGAGCCTCATGCAAAGCTTTCAAGCGGCAAAAAGGGGTACATCATTGCCTTGAGAACAGGGCCGAGTATGCCGGAATGTGAAAAAGTGATGGGCAGTATTGCGCATTTTTACGGACATCTGGAAATTGAGACATGCGGGGAATTGGGATTGTGTTCTGTTGAATACAAGGAGGATGTGGCAGATAGAGTGGAGGAGATCAGGGAATTTTGCAATAACCATTTGTTTTGCACAGAAAATGAATGAATTGGCAAAGGAAATACTGGGAACCGGATTGCGCTTCGGTAGCCCAATGGGTATAATAAAAATAGAAAAAGGAAAATTCATATGCAGAAAAAGACGCCGGATTATGATAATGTATTTAAAACAATGAAAATGAAACATAAGAGGTTGTTTGTTCCTGTTATCAACGATGTTTTTAAACGGAATTATCCAAAGGATGTAAAAGTGGACATTTTATCTTCTGAGGGGTATCTGACGGAAACGGAAACGGCAGATGGCAGTAAGGAAATAGAGGAACAGATTTCGGATTTCCTAATCAAGATAGAAAATGAAATATATCTTTTGGAATGCCAGAGCTATGATGACGGTTCTATGGCAATCAGAATAGCGGAATATGCCTTTATCGTTGCCAGACAGTTTGCATCATGGGATATTGGTCACGCAAATGTACCAATGCCAAGGTTTTCCATTATTTATGTTAAGAGAACAGAACGGACACCAAAAGCAACGACGATTACTTTTTCCTTTCCCGACGGGCAGACGGTGGATTATAAGTCGGATAATGTGATTCTGGAAGATTTTACAAAGGAAATGGTTATTGAAAAAAGATTATTTCCGTATATTCCGTTCTATATTGCGAGATATGAAAAAGAAATCTCATCAGAAGGTAGTATCGATAAGGTAATCGAGGAACTTACCTATTTTAGGGAAGAGATGATACGCCTGCATCAGTTAGGTGAATTGTCGGATGATGAGCTGATAGATCTGAAGGGATTTGTAAACACTATCATTACACATATCACAAATGGAAATAAGAATGAAGAAAGGTTGGTGAATATAATGGGCGGAACTGTTATTGAAACGGAATCTGAAAGATTGATGTGTATGGGAGCCGCAAAGATGGTTGTTGAACTGGGGCAGGAGTATGGACTTGATGATGAGGTAATTTTGAAGCAAATGCAGGAAAAGATTGGGTTGTCATTGGAAAAAGCAAAATTTTATTTGGCAGAATATGGAAAACAGCTTGTTTAAAATGATCACTCTGATGTTTTAATAATGACTTTTTAAGGAAAGGGAAGTATTTCTGTTAAAGTTGGAGGTACTTCCTTTTTGCTGATAGGACACATAATTTATAATTGGCAAGATTATTGCGGGAGGCGGGAGTGAAAAAGAGGCTTGGAAGCATTCTGATTTTAATGATGTTTATTTGCGTGATGCTTCTTGGCCATGGAGGGGTGCAGAAACGGGAAGCCATATATTGCATGGAGAGGAAGGAGACTCCCAAGGAAACGCAGGAGGCAGCAGAGGACGCGGAGGAGCAGGAGGATATAGACCGTTCCGCGCTTGAAGATTATTGGGCAACATTGCCCGAAAGACAGCCAAGAGTCCTACTGAAATACGGGGAAGAAATTTTCCCGGCAAAATACAGCAATGAAGTGATAGACATTACCTATACGGATGATTTGTCCCTGCTAGAGGAAATGGAGTGGACGAACCATTCTTATGCCTATCGGGACGGAAAGGTGTATTACCGCCAGTATCATACGGGAGGTTCAGAGTTAGACCGGTCAGGAAGAGTGGATTCGGTTACCGGCGGGGAAAGAGAAATTGTCTGTGTGAATCAGGAGAGCGAAAAGACAGAGCTCTTTCGGGACAACGGGTGGGGAGACATTTACCTGATGGGGGAAAGGTTTTACCTGACGGAATGCAGGAAGGATGATTTAGAATGGGAATACAAAATCTACTCCGTGGACAGGGAAGGCAATGACCGGATCGACTATGGAAACGGAGTGATAAAGGCTGTTGACGAGGCAAGAAATATTCTGATTCTGGAAATGCAGGAGGGACGGCATGGGTTGGTAAGCGATATCCGGGTGCTTGATTGCGGCAGCGGCGGCTGTACGAGTCTCGGGCCTTTTTTCAAGGGTGACGGTTGGAATGAGGGGGAAGAGTTCGTACAGTGGAGCTTTGAGGCCTATCAGGACGGGTGGATTTATTTGTCCTGTCTCAGATCGGACGGCACATGGGGGTCCGATTATACAACGGAATTATATGCGGTGTCCCCGGAGGGAGTCTGGCAGCAGGTGATTGCGCTGACCTCCGACGAGAGTTTCATTGAAAGCATTGTTCAACTGGAAGTTTTGGAGGACAGGATTTTCTTTACTTATGGCGGCTATGACGGAAGGGAGCGGTGGTATCAGGGCGGTAAAATGATTTCCATCAAGCGGGACGGTACGGACTATCGGGCGATAGAGGATATTGAAGCCGACAAGCCCACCTATGATGACACCTTTTTTCTCAGGCAGGATACGGGAAGGACATTGCTCTATTTTGGGATGAGTTATTTTGAGACGGATGAGCAGAGTGAAAGCGGGAATGAACGCTATTTTGTGACGGTCTGGGATGTGGATAAGGGGACATTGTATCCGTCTGCAGTCTCGGAATATCCCATCTGCAGCGGAAGGAAAGGTATTTGTATAGTAGGTGATGAGGTTTGGGCGATACCTGACCGATCGGGGAGAGTTGTAAAAGTGTTAGATAATTTAAACGATTACATAGAGATATGGCGTACTGAGGAAGATTATGAGTATGGCCCATCCTTTGGAGATTTATGTTATAGAGACGGTTATTTATACTTCACAGCGGAGTACGGGGCATGGACGGATGATGTAGATTGGTTGGAGTTCCCCATCTATAGGATTATGATGCGGATGGAAGGATACCGGTTAAAGTTGGGAGAGGACAGGGCAGAGTTGTTGTATGCGTATTGACGGGCAAAGGTTTTGCAGAAAGAGAGGAATACCGGTAATGAAATTAAAGAATATTTTGGTCGTGGTGAAAGACATTGAAAAATCGAAACAGTTTTATCACGATTTGTTCGGGCTTGATCTGGTGCTTGATAATGACGGCAATATGATTTTGACGGAAGGGCTTGTGCTCCAGGATGAAAAAATCTGGAGAGAATTTTTGGGAAAAGACATCATTCCGAGAAACAATTCCTGCGAACTGTATTTTGAGGAGAAAGATATAGAAGGATTTATTGAAAAACTGGAAAGATTGTATCCGGGGGTTCCGTATGTCAACCGCCTTATGACGCATAGTTGGGGACAAAGAGTGATCCGGTTTTATGATTTAGACGGCAATCTGATTGAGGTGGGGACGCCTATGTCATAAGGCGGGTATGCAAAATTGCCAAAGGACGCATGCTTAGAAATAATCTAAGTGCGCGATAGCGGGAGGCGGATGTGGAAAAGAGAATTGCAAGTGTTCTGATTTTGGCGGCAGTTATGGGTGCGATGCTTGTCTCTTTTGGAGGGGAGCAGGAACAGGAAATGGTGCAGGAGGAGGATGAGCCTTTTGAAAACCAGGTTCCGACAGAATCGGAGGAGATTTGGAAAACATGGGTAAAGGTAGAAATGGAGGGAAAGAAAGCGCCGGCCGTGTATTGCGACGAGGTGATGAACCCGGAGTATACGAATGACCTGTCTTTATTGGAGGAATCATATAAGACAGATCATCACTACGCCTGTCGTGATGGCAGGGTATACTATCGCCAGTATCATGAGGATTCCTTTGAGGAGGCGGGGCTTTGGGCAAGTTATGATCCGGTTCCCGGCACAGAAAAGGAAATCGTTTGTGTAGATCGTGATGGTGTGGTGACGGAGGTATTTTTGGATAACGGATATGGGGAATTTTATCTGATCGGAGACAGATTTTACATGACGGAGTTCAGGGAATGCGATTCAGGCAGAGAACGGGTGATATACTCCGTAGATATGGAAGGCAGGGACAGGATTGATTATGGCAGAGGGGAGATTTTAGCTGCCGATGAGGAAAGAAATATTTTAATTGTGGAGAAATATGGGGAGGAGGTTGGTGACGCGCATGATTACTGTCTGTTGGACTGCGGCAGGGAAGTTTGCATGAGCATTCTTCCGGAGGAATACCATGCAGAGGAGGCAGAGCGCCGTTATTGGGATTTTGAGGCGTATCAGGACGGTTGGATTTATCTGTCTTATTTCATGAGAGATGAAACTGAGAAGAGAACAGAATTATATGCGGCGCCTGTCGGGGGAGAATGGAACAAGGTCATAACACTGACATCAAACAGATCGTACAGTGAATATATCATCCAATTGGAGGCGGTGGGCGACAGGCTTTTCTTTCTTTTTGGCGGTTGGGACGGATCGGCACAGGTGTATCAGGGCGGCAGCATGATTACCGTGAAGCGGGATGGTACGGACTGCCGCTCGTTACAAAATGTTTCATCCAATGACCGCTATCCCTCAAGCCATTATTACCTGAGACAGGATGGAGAAAAGATATTGGTATATTACCCTTGCAGCTATCGAATTACGGGGCCGGATGGAGAAGAGGAAGAGCATTACTGGGTGACAGTGTGGGATATGGATACGGGAACACTGTATCCTTCTACATTTCCGGCCTTTGCCATTGCCGATACTTATGGGAATGATTTGTTTATGGAAGATAACGATCAGAATAATGTGTTGGCATTGCCGGATCGGACAGGCACGATTGTGAATGTTGCGGCGCATTTGGAGGATTCCATAGAGGTGCTTCCTATTGATTCTGGAGGCATAAAGAGCAATCCGCAGTTTAAAGAGCTTTATTATAAAGACGGATATCTGTATTTTGAGGCGGAGTATAACGTTTGGAGCCACGAGGACAGTATCGGCTGGCGGGATGGTTACCGTAGAGAGCGGACGGAGCATTACCGCCTGAAGCTTGGGGAGGACAAGGCTGAGCTGCTGTACGCGTATTAAGAAAAACTGCAAATCTTCATTTCATCGCCCTTCGGAGCTTCGTCTTGATTCTCTGGAGGGCGTTGTCGGTGGATTTCTCATCCTTCCCGAGGACTTTTGCGATCTGTTGGTATTTCATGCCCGTCAGGTACAGATCGAGCACCTGTTTTTCAAAGGCGCTCAATTCCCGTTCAATCAGCATTTCCAGACGGTCCACATTTTCCCGGTCGATCATAAGCGCTTCCGGATTCAGGTCGGAATCGTCGGTCAGCACATTGACCAATGCTTCCTCTTCCCCCTCGCCGTCGCGGTTGGTGGAGACGTTTCCATAGAGGGAGATATAGTTGTTAAGCGGGATATGCTTCTGTCTTCTGGATGCCTGCACCGCCGTGTACATCTGTCTGGAGACACAAAGGTCGGCAAAGGTAAAGAAACTGGCATCCCGGCCGCTGTCGTAGTCGCGGATGGCCTTGAAGAGTCCGATCATGCCCTCCTGAATCAGGTCTTCGGAGTCCGCCCCTAAAATGTACATGGATTTAGCCTTGCTCCGCACCAGATTTTTATATTTATTCATAATGTAATCCGTGATTCCCTGCTCGCCGTCGCGAAGGCGGATCAAAAGCTCCTCGTCGCTGTGGCCAGAATAGTCGTTTGGCATAGTCGTTCCCTTTTTGAAGATAAGATGTCTGCGTTTGGTTTTACCTGTTCAGTATAACATTTTCCTGCATAGAAATATAGTTTTTCGTAAAAATCTTGATTACGTGTAATCTGTTAAGGATAAAAATCTTGATTTCGTGTAAAATGGCGGTTATAAAAATCTTGATTATGTGTTATAATAAGTGGTGTAAAAATCTTGATTCCCGCGAGCAATGAGCTGATTGGGCGATGCCCAATCGTCGGCTTGCGAAGCAGACATTTGGCGAATGCCGCGAGGGTCAACAACCCCGCCCCCTCTTATTGCTTTGAGATGGGGGTTGTTGGCTCGGGGAAAACGAAAAGAGGTGAATCCATGAAACGTAAGATTTACGATGAGTTTTTACGGTGGAAGAGAGAAGGAAATGGAGAGACAGCTTTGCTGATCGATGGGGCACGCCGCGTAGGAAAAAGTTATATTGCAGAAGAATTTGCCAAGGCAGAATATAAAAGCTATATTTTGATTGATTTTAACAGGGTGGACGAAAGCGTAAAAGAGTTGTTTGTCCATTATTTGGACGATCTGGATGCGTTTTTTATGTATTTGTCCGGTTATTATAATGTGAAACTGTATGAAAGGGAATCTCTGCTTATATTTGATGAAGTACAGCTTTTTCCCAGAGCGCGCACGGCGATCAAGTATCTTGTGGAAGACGGCAGATATGATTATATGGAAACGGGCTCTCTTATGTCTTTGAAAAGAAATGTGCAGGACATTGTGATTCCGTCCGAAGAGCGTCATATCAAGATGTTTCCTATGGATTTTGAGGAATTTTTATGGGCGCTTGGCAATGATACGCTTATGGAAATTATGAAAAAAAGTTTTGCGGACAAAAAGCCGATGGGACAGGCTTTACATCGAAAAGCGATGGACTACTTTCGTCAATATTTGATTGTCGGTGGTATGCCGCAGGCTGTACGGGAATATGCCGAAGGAAGGAATTTTGATAAAGTGGATCGTGTGAAACGGGATATTTTGACTCTTTATCGTGCGGATATGATTAAATATGCTGTTGGATATGAAATGAAGGTAGAAAGTATTTTTGATGAAATTCCCTCACAGCTTCAAAAACACGAGAAAAAGTTTAAGATTTCTTCCCTGAAAAAGGAGGCGCGCTTACGGGACTACGAGGATGCCATGTTCTGGTTGGACGATGCCATGATTGTTAATATCTGCTATCGTTCAACAGCGCCAAATATCGGTTTACGGCTGAACCGTGACCGCATGGCTTTAAAATGTTATATGGCGGACACCGGTTTATTGATCAGCCATGCCTTTGATGAAAACGGAATTGTCAGCGAGGAGATCTATAAAAAACTGTTGTTTGATAAACTGGAAGTAAATAAAGGAATGATTGTGGAAAACGTTGTTGCGCAGATGTTGGCGGCAAAAGGGCATAAGCTTTACTTTTACTCGAACGCGTCCCGTTCAGACAGTTCGTCCCGAATGGAAATTGATTTTTTGATTGCAAAAAGTAAAATCAGCAGCCGGCATAATATTTCCCCGATCGAAGTGAAATCCGGTAAAAATTATACGACTTCATCGCTGTGTAAGTTTATGGCAAAGTATGGGGAACAGACATATATCCCCTATGTACTGCATACGGGGGATCTGAAAGAGGAAAATGGTATTGTATATCTGCCGCTTTATATGACGATGCGGTTGTAGTTGTACCCATAGGGGTTCAATAGAATTTAGTGGAATTGTGTGTGCGGTTCTGGTAAATAGCCACATTGATAGTGTGTTTATTAAGTAGAGAGAGGAATCAACATGGGGAAACTAACTTTTGAGGTAGAGAAAATACTGAACGAGCGGTTTCATAAGGACAGTATCATTGCTCTGGCGACTGTACAAGAGGGTATGCCATATGTCCGTAATGTAAATGGATTTTATGAGGATCGTTCATTTTATGTGATTACATATGCACTTTCCAATAAAATGAGACAAATCGAAAAATGTCCATATGTGGCGATTAGTGGCGATTGGTTTACGGCACATGGAAAGGGAGCAAACTTAGGTTGGTTTTGCGCGGATAAAAATAGAAATATTGCCAGAAAACTAAGAGAGGCTTTTCAGGAATGGATTGACAATGGACACAACAATTTTGATGATGAAAACACATGTATTCTTTGCATTGAACTGACAGACGGTGTTTTGTTCTCACATGGAACAAAATACGATATAGATTTTTGTGAGAAGAGTTGTTGAATATAATAAAAATGGCGAGGCATTGTTTATGGAAATAAAGATTATTGATTTACCAATGATTACTGTTATTGGAAAAGAGGGTTTATGCACTGCAGAAAAAAATATTGCGCAACAGTTATGGCAGGAAGCCAATTCTCATTTTAATGAGGTGGCTGCGCCTGAAGGATGGACGAAATGGGTTATGCCGGCGCGAAAATATATGGTTGTGGACGTTGAACCAGACAGATATGGCGAAATATTTGACGAGGTAATAAATAATACCATTTCTGAAAAGGGAATGAAACTTGCGGGGGCAGTGTGTGATTATACTGAGCCTGCGACGGGAAAAAATAAGCTGTTTTTTCCCATTGCATCTTTATAGGAAATCAACAAATTTTTATGAGTGTATGACATGGAGAATACAATAATGATAGCAGAAACGGAAAGATTACTTTTAAGAAGATACAAAAAGGAAGATGTGCAGGACTTATTTGAATATTTATCTGACAAGGAAGTTGTGAAATACGAACCATATAAACCGTTAACCTTTGATGAAACGAAAGAAAACCTTGAGTGGCGTATTAGCACAGATGAAATGATTGCTATCGAATTGAAGGAATCCCACAAAATGATTGGGAATGTATATATGGGCAAGCGCGACTTTGAAGCGATCGAAATGGGATATGTATTTAATCGAAATTATTGGGGATATGGTTATGCAACGGAAAGCTGCAATGCTTTAATTCAACAGGCGTTTTCCAATGGTGTCCATAGGATATATGCAGAATGCGATCCCGATAACAAGAACTCGTGGAAATTACTGGAAGCGTTAACATTTCAGCGGGAAGCTCATTTTAGAAAAAATGTGTATTTCTGGAAAGATGAAAGTGGAAACGCAATTTGGAAAGATACTTATGTATATGCTAGATTAAATGATGCCAAATAAATGACTTTATCAAGACATTCATGAGTTTTTAAAATGTGAATAATCAATGCGAATTGGCATAAAATTATTTTGAAAAGTTCTATTGACTTTCCTCTTTGTGATAGCTAGAATAAAAGCATAAGGAAAGTTTACCACTGACCGATATGTGGTATATAAATGGTCGGGTTGAAAGTTTACCGCTGACCAATATGCGGTATATAAATGGTTGGGTCGAAAGTATAGTCCTTCGCCGTAAGGCGGGGGACTTTTTCCATCAAGAGGATAAGCGAATGAAGAAAACGGGGTTTTATATCATAAAGGATAAATTTTTTGAGGGTATGGCTGATCCGTACCTCAAAAGTAATAAAGCAGGGAACAGACCACATTATTATTGCTTTGAAGATACGAATACAGGAATTTACTGGATGATACCTTTGTCCAGTCAAATTGATAAATATAAGCGGATTGTAGAAAAGAAAGAAAAAGCGGGAAAGCCCTGTGACATTATTCATATTGTGAAATTAGATGATAGCAGACAGAGTGTATTTTTGATACAGGATATGTTTCCGATAACAGATGAGTACATAGAACGGGAATATACCATAGCCGGAAATCATTTGATGTTGACAAGTGAGCATACTGTTAAAGAAATTGAACAGAAAGCCAAAAAGGTTATGGGTATGTTGAAACGTGGTATGAAATTTACACCAACGCAGCCGAATGTGTTAGCTATATTAGAAAAGGTGAAAAAATCTAAATTGATACGAGGAATGAAATAATGTCAAAAGTTATATTTCTGGACATAGATGGTGTGCTCAACTCAAATTTTTGGAATGATAGTCATCAGACAGAAATCAGCGATGGCACGTTGATTGACAAGGAGAAAATCAAACTGCTTGCGGGTTTGGTAAACGAGACAGATTCAGAAATCATTCTTCATTCAGGATGGCGGTTTTGGTTTGATGCCGACTTAAAACCACTATGTGTGGAGGCAAATAGATTAGTTGAGTTATTAGAAAAAGTGAACTTGTATATAAGCGGAATAACTCCAGATTTGACGACAGAAGAAATTAGAAAAACAAAGAAATTTAGTCTGGTAAAAGCTGATGAAATTTTGTTATGGTTAAATTTACATAATAGCGTTACAGAATGGGTAGTTCTTGATGACCTCGATTTGCACAATGATTTAATCAGAAAGCACCATGTTAAAACGGATCAGACGATAGGACTGACTAAGGAGAATATAAAACAAGCTGTAAAGATTCTTTCAGGGCAATTAAAAAGTTGATTAATTTTTAGGAATGGATATGGTATGAAAGATAGGGAAAAGGGATTCAGGAAAGCTATGATAAAAGAGATAAATGAAAATGATATTGCAGAATGTGTTGATGTAATTAGAAGAAGCTTTTATACGGTTGCGGAGGAATTGGGCTTTACAATAGATAATGCCCCGCATTTTACGGCATTTGCTACAACACAAGATAGGCTGCTATATCAATTAACAAATGAGCATAGGCAAATGTATGCATATTATGATGATAATAGTGGTAAAATCATTGGCTATTATTCGTTGGAATTACAGGATAATAATCAATGCGAACTTAACAATTTATGTGTTCTCCCTCAATATCGCCACAAACAGATTGGGAAATGTCTGCTTGAAGACGCCTGCGTAAAAGCAAAAAAGGCGGGGTGTAAAAAAATGAATATTGGAATTGTGGAAGAAAATAAAGTGTTAAAAGAATGGTATATGGAAAACGGGTTTATACATACTGGAACGAAGAAATTTGATTTTTTCCCATTTACTTGCGGATATATGGAAATAGTATTGTAGGGATAGGCGTTTTATTTTGCAAGGTTTTTAACGAATAGACGAAAAAGCACGGGATGACTAGAGAGACAGTCACAGAAACAATCCGCATATGCAGGGATAGGAATGTATTAAGAGAATAATTGATTGACAGGGAAAAGGAGTTGTGATAATTATGATGCGTTTATTTGATGAAGAACAGATCATGAAGTCATTTAATTTTAGAAGCGAAAGGCATGATGAAGCGAGAAAAACAGCGGAAAGATTGGTAAAAAGGGAAAATGATACTTGAGGATATTACAGAATGTGTTTATTATACTTAAAAAGTATGTGTTGAACAATAATGATATAATTTTTTTGGAACCTTAGGGGAATAGTTTAAATATTCATTTGTTAATAGTGGCATAAGGTTTCCTTTCAAATTAAATGATGCCAAATAAAATTTTTCCCATTGTTATCTATCATGTTTTGATTACCATAGAGTTTTGACATTATACTTAGGTATTGTGCTGTCTTTTGTAATAATGATATAGTTTTCCGCGATAGCCTGTGAAATAATTAACCGGTCAAATGGGTCTCCGTGAATTGCAGGGATTTGACTGATTTGGTCAAGATGAAGTGGTTTTATTGAAAGGATATCTAATTGCTCTTTTTCACAAGTTTCTGCAATTTTAGAAATAGAACTTTTAATTTGAAGTTTTCCAATGCTTGATTTAATTGCAATTTCCCACATGGAAACAATACTTACACAGATTTTAACGTCATTATGGTAAATTATGTTCGATGCTTTTGGGGAAAGTTTTCCACTGTCATATAAAAAGTATAATAAAGCATTTGTGTCCAGTAGATACATTATATATACTCCTTAAAACATTCCGGTGTTTCATCGAAATTTTCTGCCATCATAATAAATTCATCAGCTAATGGATTTATTGATCTATGAAACGCAATATTATTGTTTGTAGGTTTTTTCTGTTCGTTTTGAGCGGAATATTTTAAAAATCTCATAAATTCGATTACTTGCTCTATTTTATCTTCGGAAAGATCTTTCGCTTCTTTAATTAAAATATCATATGCCATAAACACACACCCTTTCGAGACATGATATATTTATTTAGGTAATAATATATGCAAATATATAAATTATTATAAAGCGTACTTTCTATCATTTTAAAATATGATATAATTACAATCAAAGTATAACAAAATTATATAGAAAAAACAATAATATTTATATGAGGATCGAAATAATGTCAAAAGCTATATTTCTGGATATAGATGGTGTGCTCAACTCAAATTTTTGGAATGATAGTCATCAGACAGCATCATGTGAAAACAGATCAGACAATAGGACTGACCAAGGAGAATGTAAAACAAGCTGTAAAGATTCTATCGGGGCAATTAAAAAGTTGATTTATTTTAAGGAATAAGTTGCTGTCTACAACTGTCTACCAATTCTATAGACACATAAAAAGCGAGAACCTTGTAAAATCAAGGTTCTCGACATTTCTAACAAAGCTGCTGACGGGAATCGGACCCGTGACCTCCGCACTACCAATGCGACGCTCTACCGACTGAGCCACAGCAGCCTGACAGGATAGACAAGCTTTCTGTCACCGTGTTATAGTTTACCAAAAAGAAAAAATCTTGTCAATACCTGAATCGGTTGAGTTTTCTTGACAAAACGCCTTAAGTTGCATATTCTTAAATATGGTAGAAAATTTCTGTGGCGTTGGCGGGACAAACGCCGTGCGGGAGATAGAAGGGAAGCGGCTCAATGGGCTTGATTGGAAACATAAAGGAGGAAATCCGTGTCATACGGGAGAGGGATCCGGCGATCCACTCTAATATGGAAGTTTTTCTGTATCCCAGTTTTAAGGTGATGTGTTATTATCGTCTGGCCCATAAGCTTTATCTGCACCGCCACTATTTTTGGGCGCGTTGGGTTTCCCAGAAGGGTGCGCGCAGGACGGGCATTGAGATTCATCCGGGTGCGCAGATTGGGAAAGGCTTTTTCATCGATCACGGACACGGTGTCATTATCGGGGAAACGACGGTGATCGGTGACAATGTGACGCTCTATCAGGGGGTAACATTGGGAGGAACGGGAAAGGAGCAGGGAAAGAGGCATCCCACCATCGGCAATAACGTGATGATCAGCACCGGCGCGAAGGTGCTGGGTTCCTTTAAAATCGGCGATAACAGCAAGATCGGGGCCGGAAGCGTGGTGCTTAATGAGGTGCCGCCGGGTTCCACGGTTGTGGGCGTGCCGGGCCGTGTGGTGAAGCGGGATAACATGGCGCTTCCACAGGAAGAGCTTGACCAGACCCATCTGCCGGACCCTGTGCGGGAGGATATCATGGGTTTGCAGCGGGCCAATGCGGAGTTGACAAACCGTCTGCTCGATTTGGAGCAGGAGATGAAGCGTCTGCGCAAAGAAAAGGCGCAGGGTGATGGTGAAAATGGTTGACATAATATGAGACGGAGAGGGAAAAGAGGAGATTATGAAAGTTTACAATACATTGTCCGGAAAGAAAGAGGAGTTTACACCGCTTGAAGAAGGAAAGGTGAAAATGTATGTCTGCGGGCCTACGGTTTACAACCTGATTCATATCGGAAACGCAAGGCCCATGATTGTGTTTGACACGGTGCGCCGGTATATGGAACACAAGGGATATGAGGTCAACTATGTGTCCAACTTCACGGATGTGGACGACAAAATCATCAAGAAAGCCAACGAGGAAGGGACAGACCCTTCCGTGATTTCCGAGCGCTATATTGCAGAGTGCAAGAAGGATATGGAGTCTTTGCATGTGAAGCCTGCAACCACCCATCCGAAGGCGACCTGCGAGATCGACGGCATGATTGAGATGATTCAGACATTGATTGACAAGGGACACGCCTATGTGGCGCAGGACGGCACGGTCTATTTCAAGACCAGAAGTTTTCCCGGCTATGGAAAGCTTTCCCACAAGAATCTGGACGATCTGAGGAGCGGCGGCAGATCCCTTTTGGTGTCCGGTGAGGATCAGAAAGAGGACCCGCTTGATTTTGTACTCTGGAAGCCGAAGAAGGAGGGGGAGCCCTTCTGGGAGTCGCCCTGGTGTGAGGGCAGGCCCGGTTGGCATATCGAGTGCTCGGTGATGAGCAAGAAATATCTTGGCGAGGAGATTGACATTCACGCGGGCGGCGAAGACCTGATTTTCCCCCACCACGAAAATGAAATCGCCCAGTCGGAGGCAGCAAACGGCAAGCCGTTTGCAAAATACTGGATGCACAATGGCTTTTTGAATATCGACAATAAAAAGATGTCCAAGTCTCTGGGCAACTTTTTCACGGTGCGGGATATCGGTGAGAAATATGATTTGCAGATTCTGCGGTTTTTCATGCTCTCCGCCCATTACAGAAGTCCGCTGAATTTCAGCGCGGAATTGATGGAGGCGGCAAAAAACGGACTGGATCGGATCGTGACCTGTGTCTCTAACCTGAACTTCCTCTTGGAGAAGGCGAAAGCGGGAGAGATGAGCGCAGAGGAGAAGGCGCAGGCGGCGCAGGCGGCGGAACTGGCGAAGAAGTTTGACGAGGCCATGGACGATGACTTTAACACGGCGGACGCGATCTCCGCGGTGTTCGAGTTAGTAAAATTCGCTAATACCAATGCAGGCGAGGGCTCCAGTGCGGCCTTTATCAAAGCGCTGAAAGACGAGATTGTGACCCTGACGGATATCTGCGGGCTTACGGTGGAGAGAAGCGAGGAAATTTTGGATTCGGAGATCGAGTCGCTGATTGCGGAAAGACAGGAGGCCAGAAAGGCGAAAAATTTTGCAAGGGCGGACGAGATCAGGGATATTCTTACGCAGAAGGGCATTGTGTTGGAAGATACGCGAGAGGGTGTAAAATGGAAGAGGGCTTGACGATTCTTGAGGCCATCAAGCGGGACTTTGCATGCAGGGACATTGATATCCGCACGTATTCTCCGCTCGCATTAGCGTATATTGGGGACGCGATCTACGATCTGGTGATTCGCACCATTGTGGTAGAGCGGGGGAATACCTCGGCAAACAAACTGCACAAAAAGACGGTCGGCTATGTGAATGCGCGTGTGCAGGCGAAGATGATAGAGTCGCTTTTGGACGAGCTGACAGAGGAAGAGCAGGCAGTCTATAAGCGGGGCAGGAACGCCAAGTCTTACACCACCGCCAAAAACGCCAGTGTCATCGAATACCGCAAGGCCACAGGGTTTGAGGCGTTATGCGGTTATCTGTATCTGACGGGGAAACAGGAGCGGATGCTTGCGCTGATTAAGAAGGCGGTGGAGCTAGTCGGGATGAAGATCTGACAGCCGCGTAAGCGCGGGTTTGCGAGTGTGAAAATAGGGAAGACATGGAAGAGAGGTTTACATAAATTGGAAGAAAACACCGGCATGATAGAAGGCAGAAATGCCGTAATAGAGGCCTTTCGGGCGGGAAAAACGATAGACAGGCTGTATGTGTTGGACGGCTGTAAGGACGGCCCCATTATGACCATCAAGCGGGAGGCGGCCAAACAGGGAAGCCAGATCAAATATGTGACGAAAGAGCGCCTGGATCAGATGTCCGAGACGGGCAGACACCAGGGCGTGATTGCCGATGCGGCGGCTTACGGGTACGCGGAAGTTTCCGATCTTTTACAGAGGGCGAAAGAGAAGGGGGAGGAGCCCTTTGTTTTGCTTTTGGATGGCATAGAAGACCCCCATAATCTGGGGGCAATCATCCGCACGGCGAATCAGGCCGGCGCCCACGGCGTTATCATTCCGAAAAACCGGGCGGTTGGGTTGACAGCTACGGTGGCCAAGGCATCGGCAGGCGCATTGAATTACACGCCGGTGGCCAAGGTGACCAATCTGGGACAGGCCATTGAGGAGTTGAAAAAAGAAGGACTCTGGTTTGTGTGCGCGGACATGGACGGCACATCCATGTATGAATTGAATTTGAAAGGACCCATTGGGCTGGTGATCGGCGCGGAGGGAAGCGGCGTAAGCCGTCTGGTCAGGGAAAAGTGCGATATGAACGCACAGATTCCCATGCGGGGTGATATTGATTCCCTGAATGCTTCGGTGGCGGCGGGGATTCTGGCCTATGAGATTGTAAGACAAAGGTTGAGATGAAGAGGATAAATGAAATTTTGGCCGTAGTCATCATATCGCTGATGGGAGTACTTGTGGCGGCGGTAGGACTGCGGGTATACGACACTTATATGACAAACAGGGAGATCAGGACGCAGATCAAAAAACAGGAGCAGGTTCTCGCCAGAAACCGGGAGAACCATGACCGTGTGCAGGAGATGCGTCAGGAGATTCAGGAGTTGTCGGCGGACAGGGAAAAGCTGCAGCAGTTTTTGGATGAGATACGGCTTGAAAATCAGGAGACAGTTCCGGCTGCGTCCATGACGGAGCCGTTTGAACCAGGGGACAGCGGAATGTCCGGACATGAAAGTATGTCGGAGAATACGCCGGATATCCCGGCAGATATGGTGCAGTCCAGTATGTCCGGCAATGACACGATGTCCGGTAATGAACTGAGTATGTCGGGCAATGAACTGAGTATGTCGGGTAACAGCACCATGTCAGGAAACGGGCTTAGTATGTCGGGCAACTCTACTATGTCCGGGAACGGGCTCAGCATGTCAGGCAACTCTACCATGTCGGGAAATGGCCTTAGCATGTCTGATAACAGCACGATGTCAGGGAACGGCCTTAGCATGTCGGGCAACTCTACCATGTCCGGAAATATGTTGGATGTTTTGACGGGGCTTGTGCGGCCGAAGATTTCACTGGAGGAGCGCAGGCGGAACAGAACATCTCTGGAGGAGACCTTCGTGGCCAACATGGAAGACCAAATGTGTCTGGAAAACAGCCGGATTGATTTTTCCGATAAAAAGATTGCCTGTCTGGGAGACAGCATTACGGCGGCAGCCAATCTGGAGGATGAGGAGAATTATCGTTCCTATGCCTACCCTGCGGTGCTCGGAGAGATTCTGGATGCTGACGAGGTGTACAATCTGGGCATTGGCGGTTCCTCCATCGGGCGGTATTGGGCGGATGCTTTTGTGGAGCGCTATACCGAGATTCCGGAGGATACGGATATCATCATTGTCATGGGAGGGACGAACGATGGGTTCTGTCTTTCAGAGGAGGAGTTTGGTACGCTTTCGGAGAGGGAGCCATGGACTTTCTGCGGTGATCTGGATGAACTGATGCGGGGGCTTAAGGAGAATTATCCGGATGCGGAGATATACTTTGTCACACCACTTCCGAATATTTTACAGGATTATCTGATGAGGGAGCGCGACTATCTTTTGCCCCAGAGTAATCTGGTGAATGTGATACTGACACTGTCCGAGGAATATGATTTTAAGGTGATTGACCTGTACAATTCCAATATACTGGATTCCCACGATGCAGATATCGTGGCTGACTATGTGCCGGACGGCGTACATGCAAGCAAGGCAGGATATCGGATTCTTGCAGAGCACATTGCGGCGGAAATGGTGCGCAGTTATGAAGAAGAGGAGTGAAATTAGCGGTAGATTGTGGTATAATGTACACAATGGCAATGAGCAGTGCGTGGACAGAGGATAAACGAAGAGGGGAGCTTGCTCACCGAAGGTTTTCCGAATGCGCGCTGTTAACATGACACAGAAGGGAGAACATATGGACTTTTTTGAAAAATTAGGGGATACCATCACGACGAAGGGTAAAGAGGTGACGGGAAAGGCCAAGGATCTGGCGGAGATCGCCAACCTGAAAAGCCAGATTGGCACCTGCGAGGATGTCATTAAGAAAAATTATATTGAGATCGGCAGGCTGTATTACGAGAAGCATGGGCAGGAGCCGGAGGAGGAGTACGAGGAGTTCTGCCGTGCGGTTGCCAACGCAAAAACAGGGATTTTAGATCTGGAAGATCAGATTCAGAGAGTGAAGGGAATCTAGTATAGAAGCATAGAGGCTAAAACAAAAGGGCGGAGAGTGAATTTAATTTGAATCACTCTCCGCTTTTACGTAAATGTAGGGGGAGAATGCGGAGCATTCTCTTAATCGAGCTTGCTCGGTTTGTTATTCTTGTGCCGGTGGCTGTTCTGCCGGCGGTTGTTCACCTGCCTGTTGTTGCGCTGCCTGAGCTGCCGCGGCTGCGGCTGCCGCCGCCTCAGCGTTTCTCTGTTCAATTTCAGCCCTTTGCGCCTCGATCAATCCCTCGTAACCCGGTGTTGCAAAGAAGGTTTCATCGTGAGGACACATGTTGGTCAAAGGAGCCGGAGGCGGTACTTCACCTTCAGCGCCCTCAACAGCTTCCCCGCCTGTCGCTTCGACAGGTTCCGGTGCAGTGGGAGCCACGGCGTTGGGAGATCCGCTCTGCAAGGACACATCTTCAATCGGCGTCAGTTCGATAACGCCCTCCACCTTGAAGGGGCAGAACTCGCGGGCCGGAAGATTGCTGTACTGGCAGATCTGTCCTGCATAGTGTACATCGCAGGTTGCGGTGGGAACGGTGCCTTCCGCAAAATATTCGGTGCGCAGTGTGCCGTCGCAGAGACCCGCAATGGGCAGTTTCCCGGAGCGGGCGCAGACGGTTGCCGTCACGATGCCGGAGGGAACACTGAAGGACTCACTGGGAAGCTCCTCGTGAATCTGGGACATGACAACACGCCACATCTTTTTGGCCAGATTTTTTTCTTCGCCGACCAGTTTCACGTTATTGTCGAAACCGGCCCATGTGGTAGCGGTATAGTAGGGCGTGTAGCCTGAAAACCACACATCGTTATAATCGGAAGTGGTTCCCGTCTTTCCGGCAATCGCCATGTTTCCAAAATTGACGGAGCCGCCGGTTCCGCTGGTGACAACATCCACCATAGCGTCCGTCAGAAGAAAGGCGGTGGTCTCCTTGATGACCTGCTTTGACTGGGGCATGGTATTGTCCAGAATGATGTTGCCGTCATGGTCTAACACTTTTGTGTAGAGTTTTGGTTTGATATAGGTGCCCTTGTTTGCAATGCAGGCGTAAGCAGCATTTAACTCTTCGTTGGTGACACCGTGTGTGAGACCGCCAAGCGCGGTAGTCTGTTGGATATCGGAGAAAATTTCCCCGCCTATTTCTTCCCGTTCCACAATCGTGGTGAAGCCGAAGCTTTTCAGGTAATCAAAACCGAGCTGCGGTGTGATCTGTGTTAACGTCTTTACGGTCACGATGTTCATGGAGTCCCGAATGCCGTCCCGCAGCGAGCAGAGGCCGCGGTAGTTTTCGCCGTACCAGTTGGCCACCGGCCGGCCGCCCACATAGTTGAAGGGCGCGTCGTTCATGACCGTAGCCAGGGTAAGTCCCGCGCTGTCCAGAGCCGGCGCGTAGGTGGAAACGATCTTAAAGGTAGAGCCGGGCTGTCTGACGGTATCCGTCGCACGGTTCAGGGTACGGCTGCCCGTCTTTGCGCCGCGGCCGCCGACCATTGCCACGATACAGCCGGTGCTCTGATCCTCTACCACAAGGGAAACCTGAGGCTGGGGCGTTAGGCTGACGTTTTCGCCGTAAACTTCGTCGCCGGATCCCATCACATCCGCCTTGTAGGCTTCGATATCCTGATAGGCCTCCTCCTGGGAGGTATAAATTAAGTTGTAGCTGGAGGAACGGTTTTCCCGCCAGTAGCTGCGGAACATCTCCGTGCTGACATTTTCCCTGTCCCCGTTCGCGCGGTCAATGGTCAATTCGTAATTCAGATACCATTTGGTGTTGGCGGGGAAATTGCTCTCGTCCGCAAACGCGTTGTCGCAGATCTTTTGAATCTTAGGGTCCTGTGTGGAATAAATTTTCAGGCCGCCGCTGTAGAGCAGGGTAAAGGCCTGCGTCTCGTTGTAGCCTGCAGCAATCAGATCCTCCATCACATCATCCACCAACGCGTCTACAAAGTATGTATTGACGGAGGCGTCTTCGTTTTCGGAATCTGCGATCTGAATGCGGGAGTATACGTCATCGGCAAGCGCTTCCGCGCGTTCCTCTTCGGAAATATAGCCCTGATCCATCATATCCTTGAGCACTTTTTCCCGGCGCTCCGCATTTTTCTCGGGATGGGTGATAGGATTGTAACGGGACGGATTCTGCGTAATCCCGGCAATCACCGCGCACTCGGACAAATTGAGGTCACTGACGGACTTGTTAAAATAGCGTCTGGAAGCCGCCTCCACGCCGAGGGTATTCTGGCCTAAGTTGATGGTGTTCATATAATTGATGAGAATCGTATCTTTATCCATCACCTTTTCCAGTTCCAGGGCAAGGTACTGCTCCTGGAATTTTCTCTTGAATTTGTCCGCAAGAGAATCCTCACTGGTCCAATCCGTAAACACATTGTTTTTCAGAAGCTGCTGTGTGATGGTGCTAGCGCCCTCGGAGAAATGTCTGTTTTGGAGCCCCACCACGCCCGCGCGGATAATGCCCTTGATATCGATGCCGTTGTGGTCATAAAAACGGGAATCCTCGATCGCGACAAAGGCGTCTTTTAAGTCCTGCGGCACCATGTCGATGGTGACAGGAATACGGTTGGAGTCGTTGGAAACTAGTTTCTGAATCTGTGTTCCTTCTATGTTATATACAAAGGTGGAAAAACCGGAGGGCGTCACGTCGATATTGCCGATGTCCGGGGCGGTATCTAAAATACCTTTAAAAGCGCCGATTCCGGCGCTTGCGCCAATGATGGCCACACCGATCATGCCAATTAAAAATACCTGCACAAATGTGAAGGTGATTTTCCTGCCCCACTTTTTTCCTGTGGAATGAAGCGCCTGCTGTTTCTTGCGGACGCCTTTTTTGCTGTAATTCATGGCTATTGCCTCCTCGACTTGTTATTATAGCAAAAAATCGGATGCAAATAAAGTTATTTATGCTTTCTTAAGAATTGTTTGCGATTCTGTGCACATTTATACTTGCACTGTCGGAAGAAATGTGCAAGGATTGATACATGGATAAACATGAACCGTATAAAATTATTGAATATGGGGGCGAGGGTGAGATCGTGGAGAAGAAGTCGCGATTTATCGCCCATGTACAGGCCACTGAAACCGAGGAGGAGGCAGTCAGCTTTATTGAGTCCGAAAAGAAGCGGTACTGGGATGCCAGGCATCACTGCTATGCCTATATCCTTGGGGAACAGGGGCAGACAGTAAGGTACTCCGATGACGGGGAACCTTCCGGCACGGCGGGAAGGCCGATTCTGGAGGTGCTTACGGCATCGGGTATCCGTGGCCTGACATTGGTGGTGACAAGATATTTTGGCGGCACCCTGCTTGGGACGGGCGGGCTCGTGCGCGCTTACACACAGGCGGCGCAGGCAGGGCTTGCAGACAGCCGTGTGGCTGTGATGCGTTACGGGCACAGGATAACGGTTGAGACGGATTACAATGGCATCGGCAAGATACAATATCTTTTGGGACAGCGAGGGATTCCCATAGAGGAGTCTGTTTACACGCAGCAGGTATCCATCAGGTTTCAGGTGCCTTACGAAGAAAAAGAAAAACTGATCAAGGATATCACGGAGGCCACCGCAGGCACGGCGCGGGTGGACTTCTCGGATCCTTTCTATTATAAGAGCGCAGAGAAAAGCTTTGGGAATAGTCCGGCCTGACTGGGAGCGTCCGCCGGGAAGCGGTTCTTTTGTGCGGAAAGGCGGCACGCTATGGACGAGAAGAAACGAGTGGAGACAACGGTTGTTGAGGAGACAAAGGAGAATCAGGCATACAACGACTATGCTGATTTTGGCGTTGCTGATATCAGGGAGCTTCTTGGAAAAGGGCAGTATACAAGGTTAAGGCAGATCATTGCGGAATTAAATGACGCGGATATCGCCGATTATCTGGAGGAGATGGAAGAGGAAGAGGTGGTAAAGATCTTCCGCATTCTGCCCAAAGATACGGCGGCGGATGTCTTTTCCTATCTGGAGATCGATCAGCAGCAGTCTGTCATCACTTCTCTTTCTGACAAGGATGCGGGACGCATCATTGACAACATGATGTCCGATGATGCGAAGGAACTGATGGAAGAGATGCCGGCCAACGTGGTGAAGCGTCTGATTGCCAATACCAGCGCGGACACCAGAAAGGCGATCAACCATTTGATGCGTTATCCGGAGGACTCCGCAGGCAGTGTGATGACGGTGGAGTATATGGATCTGAAGGAGCATCAGACCGTTGCGGAAGCCATCGAACGGATCCGAAAGGTTGGGGTGGACAGTGAAACCATCAACATTTGCTATGTGCTAGATAACAAACGCACTCTGGTGGGAACGGTAGCCCTGCGTTATCTGCTTCTCAGCGATCCGGATGCCGTGATCGGCGATATGATGCACAGGAATGTGGTTTCCATCCACACGCTGATGGATCAGGAGGAGGTTGCAAGGCAGTTTAAGAAATATGAATTTACCGCGATGCCGGTGGTGGACAATGAGGACAGGCTTGTGGGCATTATCACCGTGGACGACGTGGTGGATATTTTGGAGGAGGAGACCACGGAGGATATCGAGAAGATGGCAGCTGTGGTGCCTTCCGATAAGCCCTATCTGAAGATGACGGTGTTCGACGCTTTTAAGAAGAGAATTCCGTGGTTACTGCTTTTGATGATCTCGGCAACTTTCACGGGGAGTATTATCACTTCTTTTGAGAGCGAGCTGAGCAAATATGTGGTGCTTACGGCTTTTATTCCCATGCTCATGGATACCGGCGGCAATGCGGGCGGTCAGGCCTCCGCTATCATCATTCGTGGGATATCTCTGGATGAGATCGCATTCAGCGATTGGAGCAGGGTGATTTGGAAGGAAATCAGGACGGCGGTGTTGTGCGGCCTGACTCTTTCGGTCTGTAATTTTGCAAGGCTGATGCTTTTTGATCAGGTAAGCGTGCAGGTGGCTTTGGTGGTCTGCCTGACCCTGCTGATGGCAGTGATTGTGGCAAAGATGGTTGGCTCGACTCTGCCGATGGTGGCAAAAAAAATAGGGCTTGACCCGGCAGTCATGGCAAGCCCGTTTATTACAACAATTGTAGATGCGATTTCCCTGCTCATTTACTTCCGCGTGGCGGAGCTTGTGCTGAACATCTGACAGCCTGATTATTTCTTCGCCGCCGCGGAAATCGCCGCCCTCTTTCGCAGCGTCGGGTCCAGAATCTTCTTGCGGATCCTGAGACTTTCCGGTGTCACTTCCAAAAGTTCGTCGGTGTCGATGAACTCAAGCGCCTGCTCCAGGCTTAACACTTTGGGAGGCGTAAGGCGCAGCGCTTCGTCCGCACTGGAGGAGCGGGTGTTGGTGAGCTGTTTTTTCTTGCACACGTTCAACTCAATGTCCTCACCCCTTCCGTTCTGGCCGACGACCATGCCGGAGTAAACTTTTTCGCCGGGCCCGATAAAGAGAGTGCCGCGTTCCTGCGCGTTGTAAAGGCCATAGGTGATGGCCTCGCCTGCCTCAAAGGCGATGAGGGAACCCTGTTTGCGGTATTGGATGTCACCTTTGTAGGGGCCGTAGCCGTCAAAGATAGTGTTCATGATACCGTTGCCCTTTGTGTCCGTCATAAACTCACCGCGGTAGCCGATGAGGCCCCTGGAAGGTATGGAGAATTCCAGACGGGTGTAACCGCCGGAGGCCATGCCCATATTTTTCAGCTCGCCCTTTCTCTGGCTGAGTTTTTCAATGACAGTCCCGGAGAACTCTTCCGGCACGTCCACATAACACAATTCCATAGGCTCTGTTTTCTTGCCGTTTTCGTCTGTTTTGTACAGTACCTCCGCCTTGCTCACTGCAAATTCGTATCCTTCTCTGCGCATGTTTTCAATCAGGACGGAGAGATGCAGTTCGCCGCGTCCGGATACTTTGAACGCTTCTGTGGTATCTGTCTCTTCCACCCGCAGAGAAACGTCCGTGTTCAGTTCTTTGAAAAGACGGTCGCGCAGATGGCGGCTGGTCACATATTTGCCCTCCTTGCCCGCAAGCGGGGAGTCGTTGACAATAAAGTGCATGGCGATCGTGGGCTCCGAAATTTTCTGGAAAGGTATGGGCTGCGGATTTTCAGGAGAGCAGAGGGTGTCGCCGATATGGATATCCGCGATGCCGGAGATTGCCACGATGGCGCCGATATTTGCCTCTTTCACCTCCACCTTATTTAAACCGTCGTACTCGTAGAGCTTACTGATCTTGACCTTCTTCAGCTTATCGGGGTCGTGGTGGTTTACAATGACCACTTCCTGATTGACTTTGACGCTGCCGTTGTCCACCTTGCCCACGCCGATGCGGCCCACATACTCGTTGTAGTCGATGGTGCTGATCAAAACCTGCGTACCCGCGTCGGGATCGCCCTGAGGCGCAGGGATGTGTTCGATGATGGTGTCAAAGAGGGGAGTCATATTCCCGCCTTTGACGGTGAGCTGCGTGGTTGCCGTGCCTGTCTTTGCGGAAGCGTAGACGAAGGGGCAGTCAAGCTGTTCGTCGTTGGCATCCAAATCCATGAAAAGTTCCAATACCTCGTCCACGACCTGAATGGGTCTCGCCTCGGGGCGGTCGCATTTGTTGATGCAGACGATGACGGCAAGATCTAATTCCAATGCCTTTTTTAATACGAATTTGGTCTGGGGCATGGGGCCCTCAAAGGCATCCACCACAAGGATAACGCCGTCCACCATCTTGAGCACCCGCTCCACTTCGCCGCCAAAATCGGCGTGGCCGGGGGTATCTATGATATTGATTTTAGTACCCTTGTAAGTGACGGCGGTATTTTTGGACAGGATTGTGATGCCGCGCTCCTTCTCAATATCACCGGAATCCATGACGCGCTCCGCCACTTCCTGATTTTCCCTGAAAACGCCGCTCTGCTTTAACAGCTCGTCCACAAGCGTGGTTTTGCCGTGATCTACATGGGCGATAATTGCTATATTTCTTACATCTTCTCTTGTCTGTTTCATGTCGTACCGTGCCTTTCTTTCATGTGCGGGACATGGGATAAACAACCTGCACAGGCGGCCATAGTCTCCGCAATCCTCGACGATTATATCACTTGTGGGAGGTTCTTGCAAGTTACATGTCTTTTTTCTAAATGATACTCGCTTTTGTGGTTTCTGATAAACCATGTGTAAAATTTGCTGCGATTTTCACCATATTTTTACATTGATAATATATTTATGGTCAAAAGTGGTCAGAAAGGAGCGACAGATATGTCCAGACGAGGCGACAACATAAGAAAACGGACAGACGGGAGATGGGAGGGACGATACCGTGTTTTATCGGAAAACGGAGAGAAACGTTACCGGTCTGTTTATGGTAAATCTTACAGTGAGGTGAAAGAAAAGCTTGCCAATGTGATACATAGGGAGTATGTTGTTGATGGCTTTTGCGAAAACAATTTGGAAGCGGGCATTGAAAAAGAGCGGTACAGCGTTTGCTTTTGCGCGCTCGCGGAGGAATGGCTTTGCGAGATAGAACAAAACAGGAAGTATTCTACTTATATTAAATATAAAATGATTTATCAAAGGCACATCCAGGAACTTTTTTCTGGTGATACATGCCCTCAGATGACAAACGGACATATACAGAATCAAATTGCGGCTTTGGAGATATCGGATTTTACCAGACACAGCATACTTGCCATGATCAAACAAACCCTGCGCTATGCAGAGAAGAAATATGGCTGGCCCATGCCGTCCATCACCAACAGTTTTATGCAGAATAAGCCTCATTCCATTGAAATATTAAATCGCACCGAACAGGCAAAGCTCATGCAGTTTTTACACAAGGATATGGATATTTCCAAGGCAGGAATTTTTCTATGCCTTTCCACAGGCCTTCGTCTGGGAGAAATCTGTTCTTTAAAATGGGTAGATATTGATCCGGAATGCAAGCTGCTTCATGTAAACAGAACCGTTCAGAGAATCAAAAGTATGGAAGGGCCGTCCAAGACGGTGCTTCTGGAGACAACGCCAAAAAGTGTTTTTTCCAACCGGGAAATACCGATGCCGGATACGCTCCTTTCGCTTCTTTTGGCATTTCGGACGAGCGGGCAGGAATATATTTTGTGTAAAGATAAACCCATGGAGCCTCGGACTTATCAAAATCACTTTAAACGGTATTTGGGACAGATTATGATACCTAATTATAATTTTCATACGCTGCGGCATACCTTTGCCACGAACTGTATTGACAGCGGCATGGATATCAAAAGTCTCAGTGAGATCCTGGGGCACTCTAACGTACAGATTACGCTGGACCGCTATGTGCATCCAAGCATGGACACCAAGAGAAAATATATTGACGCGCTCTCAGCTGATTATGGTCAATTATATGGCAAAACAGGGGAAAAAAGCATCACATAGGCTGTCTTTGCGCGACCCCTAACAGTTCTATTTTTCTGCCATATCTTATATATTGATAATACAATAACAGTTCAGGGCCAAGAGTCAGTATGGCGTTGAGATACTTGAGCAGAATGGAGGAAAACATGACGGATAAGGTGATTGAAAACAACCAGGTGGCGGTTATGGGGGAGATCGTGAGCGATTTTACCTTTAGCCATGAGATTTTCGGAGAAGGATTCTACATGGTGGATATCAGTGTAGATCGACTTAGTGAGTCAACAGATATCATACCGGTAATGGTATCGGAGCGTTTGATTGACGTGAATGAGGATTACAAGGGTATGAAGATCTGTATTACGGGGCAATTTCGGTCTTATAATAGACATGAGGAGAGAAAAAATAAGTTAGTGCTGTCTGTTTTTGCCCGGGAGATTGAGTTTGTGGACGAGATTGGGGAGGGCGCCAAAACAAATCAGATTTTTCTGGACGGTTATATCTGCAAAGCGCCAATTTACCGCAAGACGCCGCTTGGAAGGGAAATTGCGGATCTGCTTCTGGCGGTGAACAGGCCTTACGGCAAATCGGATTACATACCTTGCATCTGTTGGGGGCGTAACGCCAGATTTGCAAGTAACTTTGAGGTGGGAAGCCGATGCGCGATTTGGGGCAGGATTCAAAGCCGTGAATATATGAAAAAATTGTCGGAGGAGCAGTTGGAGCGGCGGATTGCCTATGAGGTTTCCGTCAGCAAATTGGAACTTGTGGAGGAAGAGTAAAGGTTGCATCCCCGAAAAGATTGTGATATTCTGAGCATATGTACTTTATGTAACTTTTTAAAATACGGGGTGGGATATGGAAGAGGGAAGGATTCAGATCTATAGCGGGGAAGGCCACGGGAAATCACCGGCAGCTTTGGGACGGGCAATCCAGACAGCTTGCGAAGGAGAATATGTCGTTATCATACAATTCCTGAAAGGGAGAGGCTTGGCAGAGTCGGAGTTCGTGAAACGGTTGGAGCCGGAAATTAAAATATTCCGCTTTGAGAAATCGGAGGAAGACTTTTCGCAGCTTTCCGATGAGCGCAAGGCGGAAGAAAGCCAGAATATCCGCAACGGCTTAAACTTTGCGAAGAAGATTCTGAATACGGGCGAATGTGCGCTTCTTATTTTGGACGAAGTCCTCGGACTCATTGATAACGGCATTATAACAGTGGAAGAGTTAAAGACGCTTCTTGCGGGAAAGCCGGATGAGATGGAGATTATCATGACGGGTATTACTTTGAATGACAAAGTCTGCGCGTTGGCGGATCAGGTGACGAAGGTGGAGACGATGCATTTTAAGATATGGGATTGACAGAAGAGCAGACGAATGCTATGATTGTTCTAACATTATAGAGTTTTGATAGAGGTTGCGTTTTCTATCAGTACGGGTACGGATGTGGCAGGCACAGAAGAAGCGCCCGGAAAGGAGAAGACGCCGAAAGGGGAGACGGCCTGAACGTTTTTGCCTTGGGCATACAGTTAAGAGCTGTATGACTGTCATCGATACGATGGGGCGCTATCCAGAACGGTAACAGTAGAACTGTGTGGCCGGCCCTGTGTGGCCGGCTTTCTTGCGCGCATAAGCAGAGTCAGATAATGACGGAGCCAGAAAGGAGAACAGTATGGCAATTTTTAAAGGCGCGGGTGTCGCGATTGTCACCCCGTTTCATGAGGACGGAAGTATCAATTATGAAAAATTTGCGGAACTTGTGGAGTTTCAAATTGCGGGAGGGACGGATGCCATCATCGTCTGTGGCACGACGGGGGAATCCGCGACGCTGACCCATGAAGAACATCTGGATCTGATCCGTTTTTGTGCGGAGACGGTGAAAGGCAGAGTTCCGGTGGTTGCGGGAACCGGGTCGAACTGTACGGAGACGGCGGTTTATCTCTCTACGGAGGCCGAAAAATATGGGGTGGATGGTCTGCTTCTTGTGACGCCTTATTATAATAAAGCAACCCAGAACGGCTTGTATGCCCATTTTAAGAAAGTGGCTGATTCCGTGAAGCTGCCGATTATTCTCTACAATGTGCCCAGTCGTACCGGCTGCAACATTCAGCCCCAGACGGCGGCGAGACTCTGCACGGAGGTGGAGAATATTGTGGGGATCAAGGAGGCTAGCGGCAATATTTCGCAGATTGCCAAGCTGATGTCTTTAGCGGGCGATCATGTGGATCTGTATTCCGGCAATGACGACCAGATTGTGCCCATCATGTCTCTCGGAGGCATCGGCGTGATTTCGGTATTGTCCAATGTGGCGCCGAGACAGACTCACGAAATCTGCCAGAAGTTCTTTGACGGGGATGTGGCAGGCAGCGCAAGAGAACAGCTTCGCGCCATTGAGCTGTGCGACGCGCTTTTCTGCGAGGTGAATCCGATTCCGGTGAAGGCCGGGCTGAATCTGATGGGCAAGGGCGTAGGTCCCTTACATATGCCGCTGTCAGAGATGGAACCGCAGAATGTGGAGCGGCTGAAAAAAGCGATGCAGGCCTACGGAATACTGTAACTGTGAAAAACAAGAGACGTCTGTCGGGGGGAGTCCCTCGGCAGATGTTTTCATAGAAAGGAGAACAGGATGGTAAAGGTGATTATGCACGGCTGCAACGGTAAGATGGGACAGACCATTTCGTCCCTGATTGCGGCGGACGAGGAGATAGAGATTGTAGCGGGTGTGGATGCAAAAGACGAGGGGAAAAATTCCTATCCGGTTTTTTCTTCCATTCAAGAGTGTACGGCTGTGGCGGATGCGGTGATTGATTTTTCCGTGGCTGCGGCGGTGGATGCGCTGTTAGACTACTGCGTAGAAAAGAAAGTGCCCTGTGTTTTATGTACCACGGGACTATCGGAAGCGCAGCTTGAGAAGGTGAAGGAAGCTTCGAAGCAGGTAGCTGTCTTAAAATCCGCAAATATGTCTCTGGGAATCAATATGCTTTTGAAACTCTTAAAGGAGGCGGCGAAGACATTGGCTCCTGCCGGTTTTGACATCGAGATCGTGGAGAAGCATCACAACCAGAAGTTGGATGCGCCCAGCGGCACGGCGCTTGCACTGGCGGATTCCATCAATGAGGAGATGGAGCAGGCCTATGCGTATGTCTATGACAGAAGTCAGGTCAGACAGAAGCGGGACGCGAAGGAGATCGGCATCAGCGCGGTCAGGGGCGGCACGATTGTGGGAGACCACGATGTGATCTTTGCGGGAGCGGATGAGGTGGTCACCTTTTCCCACAGAGCCTATTCCAAAGCGGTTTTTGGCAAAGGAGCCATTCAGGCGGCGAAGTTTTTGAAGGGCAAACCTGCCGGAATGTATGATATGGCGGACGTAATCGGATAAACTCTACCACAATGTCAGAGTTTCAGGAGGAGAGTAAATGGACGATTTAGAATTAAAATACCTGAAAAGCCTTGCGAAGCAGTATCCCACGATTGCCGCGGCCTCCACGGAGATTATCAATCTGCAGGCAATTCTGAATCTGCCCAAGGGCACGGAACATTTTATGACAGACATTCACGGGGAATATGAGCAGTTTAACCATATCCTGAAAAACGGTTCCGGCTCTGTGCGGCGAAAGATTGACGAGGAATTTGGAAATACGCTGAGTATCAGGGACAAGAAGAGTCTGGCTACGCTGATCTACTATCCGGAGGAAAAGCTGGATATCGTCATGCAGCAGGAGGATGAGACTTCTATCGAAGACTGGTATAAGATTACCCTTCACAGACTGGTGCAGATCACAAAGCGGGTCTCCTCAAAGTACACCCGGTCTAAGGTAAGAAAGGCGCTGCCGAAGGATTTTTCTTATATCATAGAGGAGCTGATTACGGAGAAGGCGGAGATTCAGGACAAGGAAGCTTATTACAATGAAATTATCCACACCATCATCCGCATCGGCAGGGCGCCGGAGTTCATTGTTGCGCTGAGTAATCTGATTCAGCGGTTGGTCATCGACCATCTGCATATTGTCGGGGATATCTTTGACAGAGGACCGGGACCGCATATTATTTTGGATACGCTCTGCGATTACCATTCGGTGGATGTACAGTGGGGAAACCACGATATTGTCTGGATGGGAGCGGCAAGCGGCCATCTGGCCTGCATCGCAAACGTGATCCGCATGGCGGCCAGATACGGAAATCTGGACACGCTGGAGGAAGGGTACGGCATTAACCTGATTCCTTTGGCTACTTTTGCGCTTGATACTTATCAGGATACGGACTGCGAGGCTTTCGCCATCAAGTACAATACGGATTATGACACCAAGGACCTGAGTCTGGACATGAAGATGCACAAAGCCATTGCCGTTTTACAGTTTAAGCTGGAGGGGCAGCTCATCATGCGGCGGCCGGAATTTGGTATGCAGGACAGGCTGTTGCTAGAGCATATTGATTACGAGAAGAAGGCCCTCGTGCTTGACGGCGTATCCTATCCGATGAAAGATGTGGACTTTCCCACCATCAACAGAAACCGGCCTTATGAGCTTACAGCCGGGGAGGAGCAGGTGATGGAGCGTCTGCGGCAGGCCTTTGTCAAATGTGAGAAGCTGCAAAAACATGTGAGGTTTCTGTTTTCCAAGGGCGGGCTCTACAAGGTGTACAACTCCAATCTGCTCTATCACGGCTGTGTGCCCATGGACGAGGAGGGAAACTTTAACAAGGTTAACGTTTACGGGGAAGAGTACAGCGGCAAGGAGCTTTACGATGTTTTGGAGCACTATGCGAGAAAGGGGTATTACTCCCATAACCTGCAGGAGAAGCTGAAGGGACAGGATATTATCTGGTACATCTGGGCAGGCCCCAATTCTCCGGTTTTCGGCAAGGACAAGATGGCTACCTTTGAACGGTATCTGGTGGAGGACAAGGAACTTCACAAGGAGACGAAAAACGCGTACTACCGGCTTTTGGACAGCGAGATGGTGGTAAACCGGATTCTGCAGGAGTTCGGCCTGGACGAGGCCCATTCCCATATTGTGAACGGCCATGTGCCGGTGGAGAGAAAAAAGGGGGAGACGCCGATCCGATGCGGCGGAAAACTTCTGGTTATCGACGGCGGCTTTTCCAAGGCATATCAGGATAAAACGGGAATTGCCGGATATACGCTGGTGGTGAATTCCCATGGTATGCGGTTGGTGGCCCATGAACCTTTTGAGTCCACAGAGTCGGCGATTCTGCATGAATCGGATATTTTTTCAGATTCCTTTATTTTGGAGACAACGGCCCTGCGCCAGAAAATCGCGGATACGGATATTGGTGCAGAACTGCGGGAGAGCATTCACCAACTGGAGGAGCTTTTGCAGGCATACAGGGACGGTATTCTGATAGAAAAAGGATGAGTGTTATCGTGTAAAATGGAAAAAAGAGTCCCCAAGGGATCTGCCTCGGGAACTCTTTTTGCGTCAGCGCGTTTTTGCCGATCCGCTGCCGGTTACGTCGTCTACCACGTTTTCCACGCCTGAAGCCGCGTCGTCAATGATGTCGGAGGCCGCGTTGCCCGCGTCGTCTACCGCATCGCCGATGGCGTTGCCTGCGTCGTCGCCGACAGAACTGCCGTTTGTGTCATTTGTTGTATTATCCGTACCGGCAGTGGCATCGTTTACATTGTCGTTATCATCCATGGTGCCTGTGCCGTCCGTGCCTGTACCTGTACCTGTGTCGGAGCCTGCTGCACCGCCCATTCCTGTTCCGGTGTCTGTGTTGTCTATGCCGGTGGTGCTTCCGGCATCATTTGTGCCGGTTGTACCGGTGCTGGTCGTTCCCGTACCGTTTTCGGTTGTGGTGCCTGTACCGTTTTGTGTAGCGTTGCCGTTGCCGTTGTCGTTAGCGGCTCTGTTGCCGCAGGCAGTCAGGACAGCCATACTAAGCACCATGAGAGAGACAAACAGTGTTGTTTTTATTCTTTTCATGATTTCACTCCTTTGCTCAAATAAAAATATCTGGTTCTCTGAAACAGAATGTTTGATAAACTTCCTGTTCTTATGTTATTATGTCAGGTAGAAATAAAATTTATACAAAGAAAGGAGTCGTTATGAAATTTCGGCCTTGCATAGACATTCATAACGGCAGCGTGAAACAGATTGTAGGAGGAAGTCTTGCGGATGAGGGAGATTTGGCGCAGGAAAATTTTGTTTCGGCGCAGGATGCTGCTTTTTTTGCAAAACTTTACCGGGAATACGAACTTGCCGGAGGACACATTATATTGTTAAACCCGCCTTCCTCCTCCTATTATGAGGAGACAAGGAGACAGGCGCTTTCGGCACTTTCGGCTTATCCGGGAGGACTTCAGGTGGGCGGCGGCATCACGCCTGAGAACGCGGCTGTTTTTTTGAAAGCGGGCGCAAGCCATGTGATCGTCACTTCCTACGTTTTTTCCGAAGGACTGGTGCAGTATGACAGGCTGCGGACGCTTGTAAAGGAAGTCGGGAAGGAGAGGTTGGTACTCGACCTGAGTGTGAGAAGCAGGGATGGACGATACTATATTGTTACCGACAGGTGGCAGAAATATACGTCAGTGGAGTTGGATGGACAGACGCTTGACGAGTTTTCCGATTATTGTGACGAATTTTTGATCCATGCGGTGGACGTGGAGGGAAAGAGCAGCGGTATTGAGGAACCTTTGGCAGAGCTGTTGGGAGAGTGGGGGAAAATCCCGATTACCTACGCGGGCGGTGTGCACAGCTTTGAAGACCTTGACAGGCTGAAACAGTTGGGAAGAGACAGGCTAGATGTGACCATAGGAAGCGCGCTTGATCTTTTCGGAGGAAAGATGGCTTTTCGGGATGTGTTGGCATATATCAAATAAAAGAAAAAAACCTATCGCATTGACAGGTTTTTCTTCTTCTCTAATCCGTTACAACAATAGCTGGTTCTAAATAACAAAGTCTTACTTATTATTTTAAGAACAATATATTTAAGAACAGGCACATCGTGATACTGATTATCGATGTTATAAGAGGTGAACTCTTATAATTTTGTTACGTTTACGGCCTGAGGTCCCTTCTCGCCGTTTACTACTTCGTACTCAACCTCGGCGCCCTCTTCGAGAGACTTGAAGCCTTCCATGTTGAGACCGGAGTAGTGAACGAACACGTCGTTACCCTGCTCATCGGAGATGAAGCCGTAGCCCTTTTGGTTGTTAAACCATTTAACTGTACCTTTGTTCATTGTAGATACCTCCAAAAAATATAAAAATAACATTGACAACATTGTTAGGATAACATACATTTTACAAAATGTAAAGCACTGTTTTTAAAGTATATTGTCGAGTGTTTCAAACAATATCTGCACGTCGATGGGTTTGGCAATATGGCCGTTCATACCGCTGCTAAGCGCTGCTTCCTTATCTTCCGCAAAGGCGTTTGCGGTCATGGCAATGATCGGAATGGAGGCAAGCTTGACATTTTCCAACTGTCGGATGCATCGGGTCGCCTCATATCCGTCCATCACCGGCATCTGTACATCCATAAGCACTGCCTGATAATAGCCGGGGTCAGATTGGCTTACCATGTCAAGGGCAATCTGGCCGTTTTCGGCTACGTCTACGGTAAAACCGGCGCCTTCCAGAATGGCCACGGCGATTTCCTGATTCATCTCCACATCCTCTGCCAAAAGGAGACGGCCGGTATGATAGGTGCGCTCTTTCTTTTCCTCGTCCTTTTCATCCGACGGTTTTGGCTGCAGGATGGAGCGGAGACAAGAGCTGAGTTCCGATAAAAACAGGGGTTTGCTGCAAAAAGCCGTGACACCGGCCTCTTTTGCCTCCGCCTCGATGTCGGACCAGTCGTATGCGGTCAGTATGATGATGGGCACGTTTTCTCCCGTCTGTTTCCGGATGCGGCGCGTCACTTCCACGCCGTTCATGTCGGGCAGCAGCCAGTCCACAATATACACGGAGTAATCTGTACTCCGCATGACTGCCTGTTGGCTTCTAAGCACCGCCTCCTTGCCGGAGAGGGTCCATTCCGCGCGCATGCCAAGCTGTCCCAGCATATAGGAGATACTGTCGCAGGTATTGAAGTCGTCGTCCACCACCAGGGCTTTACAGTTTTTCAATTCAGGGATGGTGAGAGCTTCCTGTTTTTCTGCGTGAAGGCGGAAGGTAAAGGTAACCGTAAATTCTGTTCCAACGTTCTTTTCACTCTTTACCGTAATGGTGCCGTTCATCATATCCACAATGTTTTTCGTGATGGACATGCCCAGACCGGTTCCCTGTATCTTACTGATTGTGCTGTTTCGCTCCCGCTCGAAGGGCTCAAAAATATGCGCCACGAACTCGGAGCTCATGCCGATGCCGGTATCCCTGATCAGGAATTCATAGATGGCATAGCCGGCGGGCGCGCCGGCCTTTTCCGTGATCCGCATACTGACGGTTCCGCCGGCACCGGTATATTTGACAGAGTTGCTGAGCAGATTTAAAAGCACCTGATTGAGCCGGAGTTTGTCGCAGTAAATATTTTCATCCACAACGTCAACCGTATCAATTTGCAGCTCCAACTGCTTGGCGTGAATGTCCGCCTGTAAAATGTTCCGCAGACTGTACAAAATATCGGGAAGGCTGCAGGGCTTTTCATCCAACTGGATTTTACCGCTTTCTATGTGGCTCATATCCAGTATATCGTTGATCAGGCTCAGCAGATGATTGCCTGAGGTCTGGATCTTCTTCAAGTATTCCGTAACCTGTTCCGGATTGTCCTGATGGGTAATCGCCAGGTTTGTAAATCCAACAATGGCGTTCATGGGGGTACGGATATCGTGGGACATATTGGATAAAAATACACTTTTGGCCTTGCTGGCTCTGTTGGCCTGGGAGAGCGCCGACTCTAACAGCGTATTCTGTTCCATCTCCCTGCGCATATCCGCGTCCACACTGCGAAAACCGAGCACAATGCCGACGCCGGCATCATCGGTCTTCGCGCTTACGGCCTTCATTTGAAAATAAACGATTTGGTTGTTTACATATTTGCGGTAATTGATGGAGAACATCTTTCCGCCGGCCAGTTTCTCTTTCAGGGTGTCCAGAGAGGAAAACTGCCGCATCATTTCCCGGTCTTCCTCGTAGACCACGTCCTGCACGTACTCTTCCATACTTTCCGTATAAGAGATATTGTTGTCAAAAGCAATGCTCGATTTTAAATTATCGGTCCGAATAGGTATCATCGCGCCTGTTTCGGGTTCAATGAAGCAGACCAGGCTGAAATCCCGGCTGAGCGCCTGAATAAGCTCCATCTGACGTCTTTCGTTCTTCTTTTCCTGCAGTTTTTGTTCGGTGCAGTCTACAAGAAAACGCTGGCAGTATAGCTCGCCGTTTTCTTCATAGAGTTTAATGCTTCCCATCACATGTAGCACTTCGCCGTTCTTATGCTTTACGCGGTATTCCACGTTGATGGTGTCGCCTGCTTTTTTCAGCATCCGTATGCTGTTGCGGAGATGTTCCTGATCTTCCTCCATCACGGAGGAGGCAATCAGGTCGAAACCGTCCGCCATCATTTCCTCCGTGGATTCATAGCCGAGGATTTTAAGGGCGGCGTTGTTGATATTCAGAATGCGGGAGGTGTCCAGAGTATGCCGCATCACGCCGCAGTCTATGGTGGCGAGAAGGGTCTCCAGATCCCGGTTCTTTTTAATGATTTCCGCTTCGTAGGCGCGCTCTTTTGTCACATCGATCGCTACGCCCACAGTGCCCATGACCGTGCCGTCAAGGTTGTAGAGAGGGGATTTGTAACACATAAGGGTCCGCAGTTCGTTTCCGGCCTTGATGGTCTCTTCGGACACAAGAGTCTGCTCTGTGCTCATGACCTGATGTTCCGACTCGATACAGGCGGGATCGTCTTCCTCCACATCCCATATGTAAGCGTGTCTGCGCCCTTCCACCTGCTTTTTGGTCTTGTTTACGGCCCGGCAGAAGCTGTCGTTCACCTTTTCGTGGACACCGTCTTTATCCTTATACCAAATCAGATTGGGCACATTGTTAATGGTGGCTTCAAGGAAATGGCTGGTCTGCCAGAAATCCCGGCTCATCTTACAGGTTTGCTGCCATCTTAAAAAGCGAAACCGGATTTCATCGTCCGACATGGGCGTGATCCAGATATCGGTGATATTCTTTATGACTGGGTCGGAGCAGAGAACCTGCATCTGTCTTTTGTCTGCAAGCAAAATAATCTGCGCTTCTTTGCGGCGCATTTCCAGAAGAGAGTGCACGGTATAAGACAAATCTGCCTTTGTCAGATCTGCAATGATCAGGTCCGCTTTTGCAGCCGGTGCCTCTTCCGGCTCGTCACTCTCGGAAAAAATATGGGTAAAGTTTTCAAGAGAAGGCATCTTTTTTATGATATCCAGTGTGTGACTCGGATGCCCGGTGATATATATTTGAAGACAACAAGTATACATAATGGCTTCCCTCTTATCCCTATCGAAAATTGTTAGTTATCCCTAGTTTAACAAGTTCATAAATGGGTGTCAATATGGGAGAGGTTTTGATAAATAAGCCTGCAAACTGTTTTTTGAGATTTAGGGGTTCAGACGGTTGAAAATCAGCTCGTATCCGTCGTTTCCATAGTTCAGGGAACGGTTGACACGGCTTATTGTGGCTGTGGAGGCGCCGGTTTTCTCGGCGATTTCCAGATAGGTTTTCTTCTGCTTTAACATGGACGCAACTTCAAAGCGTTGGGAAAGGGAGAGAAGCTCATTGACCGTGCAAAGATCCTCAAAAAAATCATAACATTCTTCCTGTGTGTTCAGGCAGAGGATAGCCTGAAACAAATGATCGACAGCGTCGGTTTTAATTTTTTTATTCATAGGAGCCTCCATTCTGAAAAATATACTTTCACACGTTAAAACTTTAATTGCGTCATGTATGAATATATCACAGACAAGCTTTTTTGTAAACTGCACTTGTCATGGCGTGGTGAAAACTTTATAATAGATTACAAAGAAAGAGGGAAGGCACAGGAAATGACAATTAACATAGAAGACCTGCTAAACAGCATCAAGGGAAGCGTGGACAGGATAGAATATATCAAGGCGACGGATATTCCGGATATTGGTCTTTATATGGATCAGGTGACGACGTTTATGGACGCGCATCTGAGAAACACGACCAGAGATCCTGACACGGATAAAATACTGACGAAGACGATGATTAATAATTATGCGAAAAACGATCTCCTTCCGCCGCCCTCCAAAAAGAAATATTCGAGGGATCATGTCCTTCTTTTAATCTTTATCTACTATTACAAAGGGATTTTGTCAATCAGCGACATTCAGGAGCTCTTAAAGCCGATCACGGAACGCTATTTCGCAAGCGGAGGGACATTTGATCTTTCTCGTGTTTACGAGGAGGTTTTCAGTTTGGAGCGGGAGCAGAAAGATGTTTTAAAAGCGGATGTGGAGGAAAAATTTCGGATTGCCCAGAAAACATTTGAGGATGCGCCTGAGGAGGATCGGGAGTTTTTGAAAATTTACTCCTTTATCTGCATGTTAAGCTTCGATGTCTATGTGAAAAAACTGTTGATCGAGAAAATGATCGATGCCATCACGGACAGGCGTGGAGAAGACAAAAAGAAAAAGGGAAAGGGGCAGGAGGAAGAGTAAAATGGGGACAATTCAGACATTTGAGGATCTGACGGTCAAGGGATTTGATGTGAAAGAGGGTATCAGACTGTGCGGAGGAGATGAGGCGATCTACATGGAGGTGCTCTGGGCGGCCATGGAGGAGGGGCAGGAAAAAATTCCGCTGATCCGCAGCGTTTACGAGAAGAAAGATTTTGATCGCTACCGCATTGAGGTGCACGGACTGAAAAATGCCATGCGTTCTATTGGTGCGAACTATCTTTCCCAACTTGCGGCAGAGCAGGAACAGGCGGTGAAAGATGAAAATTATTCCGAGATGGAAGTCGGCGTTGAGGAGATGCTCACACAGTATCGGTTTGTTGTGGATGCCTTGAAGGAACTTTTGGGAGAAGCATAGTGTAAAACACCCGGCACAGATGCCGGGTGTTTTCTTGTGGCAAGTCGGTATGGAATCAGGGTGCGGCCTTCTCTGCAAAAGTTGTGTTTACCAGATCTCCGTAGGGAACCCGGCCGTCCAGCTCGCCTGCCTCCTCCAGAATGTTTTCCAACAGGGTGAAACTGTCCTCTGTGAAAACCAGATCGGATTTCCAGGTGTCCTGCGCAGCGTATCTGCCGACGATGGTTTCTATGGTGGCAAGATCCGTCTCCTCAAACTGGGGCGCGATCACCTTGGCGATCTCCGCGGGTGTGTGGGTCTGCACATAGTCCATGCCCTTTTGCAGCGCCCGGGTGAAAGCTTCAATCACAGCGGGATTTTCCTCAATGTAGCTCTTTCTTGCAGAGAAGGCGGTATAGGGAACATAACCGGAATCCTCGCCGAGAGAGGCAACTACATAGCCGTCACCTTTGGTCTCAAGGGAGGTGGCATGGGGCTCGAACTCCACGGAAAAATCCCCCTGTCCGCCCGAAAAAGCGGCTGCGGTAGAACCAAAATCAATGCTCTGGTCTATGGACAGATCGTTTGCCGGGTCAATGCCGTTCTTTTTCAGAATATACTCAAACACCATCTCCGGCATACCGCCCGCGCGGCCGCCGAGCACATCTTTACCGATCAGCATATCCCAGGTGAAGTTTTCGACGGGTTCTCTGGAAACCAGGAAGTTTCCGGCCCGTTGGGTGAGCTGTGCAAAATTCACCGCGTAATCAGAGGCCCCTTCCTTGTAGGTGTAAATTGTGCTTTCGCTTCCCATGAAGCCTATGTCGGCCTCTCCGGTCAGGAGAGCGGTCATGGTTTTGTCAGCGCCGAAGCCGGTGACAAGAGTGAGCTCAATGCCCTCATCCGCAAAGTAGCCTTCCTCGATCGCCACATACATAGGCGCATAAAAAATAGAGTGAGCCACCTCGTTTAACACCACCGGCGTTTTGCCGGACGGGGCACCCTCCTGCGGCGTTTTTCCACAGCCGGTAAGGGAGCTTGCAAGGACAAGCGCCGCCAATAATAAACTGCCTGCTTTTTTCATGATCCTCCTCGGATTGCCCAGAGGTTTTGCGGCAATCCCTATAGACATATTTACTATAGTCTATGCGGAAGAGAAAAAAACGCTTTTCTTTTTTTAGAGAAGATGGTATACTAATTAAGTCTTAGATTTGCAGGCGTAGTTCATCGGTAGAATACAAGCTTCCCAAGCTTGGGAGGGGGGTTCGATTCCCCTCGCCTGCTCTTTTTATTTAGTAAGGAAAGCCCGCAAAATCAAGGGTTTTCCTTATTTTGTCTCACCAAAACCGACGGTACGTTCGGTACGAATCGTACCGGATTATAGTGCAAGTGCCCTGTCTATGGCTTCTGCCTGTTCCTCCTTAGACTTTCTCTCGAAGTTGTAATAAGTATAAGTAGTGGATAAATCCCGATGCCCTGCGAAGCGTTGCACAGTACGGTTATTTACGTTTGGATTATCCAGTAAGGTACTGATACACGTTTTCCTGCATTTGTGCGGGCTTTTTGCTTGTATGCCCAAGCGGTTACATAGCTTGCGGAGTTTGTGGTCGGCGGCACTAAAGCCAAGACGATAGTCAAAAGCAGGATTATCACTTTGGAAAATCCATTCGGCAGTAAAACCATGTGCTTCATTAAATGCTTTGACATCTTCAAGGATTCTTTGGGCTTCTTTTGTGAGAGGAATATCTCTAAATCCGGAAGCTGTCTTTGTCTTATCCTTTATGCCGTCATTGTTAGCCTGTCTGCTGATATATAGACGACTGCCCTTAACGTCAGACCATTTTAAGCCACAGCATTCCCCGATGCGCAAGCCAGTCTCAAAGAGAAACAGTATTTGCAGTCCGGCACTGGATGCGTGTTTCGGGTAGTGTTCCAAATCGTCATAAACCATCGCTTTGATTTGTCTGCGTTCTTCATCGGTAAAAACCTGTGATTCGTCCGAAGCAGTAGGCCTTGAGAGGATAAGGCTCTTATTCAGTTTCTTACGAGCCTTTTGCCAAAGGTTTTCAGAAACTAGGGCAATATCCTCATCCGAAGCATATTCATAACACTGATTGATAATGTTAAACATGCGGCTAAACTTCTTCTTGTCTGGGGAATGCTTTTTCATTAAGGATTCTGCCCAAGTACGCAGGTCGAGTGACGTAATTTTAGCGATTGGTTTTTGAAGCAAAAACTCGCTTAAAGGTTCATTCAGATAATAGGTACGCCATGCGGTCTGAATCCGTCTGATATTCTCCGCATTATTGGGAGTTGTTTTCCAGTCAAGCCATTTTTCGTAGACTTGTTCGAGCGTCAAGTTTCTGTCCGGGTTGTCAAGGTACCATTCTGCAAGTGCATCCCACAGTTTTTCTTCACTACTTTTACGGATTTTTTTCTTGCCGGTTGGTGCTGTGTCATCATCAACCAAAGTAAAATATCCGCTTTTTTCTGTGTAATGTATTTCATAAGGATGCAGTGCTTTTGTCTGCTGAATACGTTTTTTCATATTAAATGCATTCAACACTTCATCCAAAATCATTATATCATATTCTTGATTTAATGAAAAGATATCATATGGATTCTGTTTTTGATTGTTGTCTTTTCTTCCCATAACAAATATCTCTTCTTTCAAATAGCGGTTTCTTTAAATAAACTCTCTCATAAGGATAGAGTTTTTGTGTCGCCCAATGATGCGTTTTCAAAAACTCTGCTTATGCGGCGTTCTTTCTTTGCGGTTATCAGATAATCGGTATCTGTCTGGGACAGCGCTCCCGTTTCCGGGTCTGCCGTCAGATTGTAGATGCCGGTCTCTATGACGTTCCTGCCGTCTTCGTCTGTTTCAATGATGTAACGCGGCGAAATAAAATACCCATCTACTGCAGCTTTCCTGCAGATTAAATTCCCAGCATAAAAATAACAGCTA
>CAMXPV010000018.1 GCA_947245585.1 uncultured Lachnospiraceae bacterium
GGGTTCTGAACAAGATCCCCAAACATTTCCACAAATCGGGATTTGATTAGCTCATCAAATCTAGCAATTTGCGTTTTTTGCAAACCAATAACAACTTGAAGCATGTCTAATTTTCCGCATATATCTTTCTGCTCTTCTACAGTGATATCTTTTACCTCATATTTTGAAACATAATCGTCTATCTTCAAGTTATGAAGTCCTGTTGTTTTATTTTCAAACGCTTTGGTTCCTCCTCTTTTATAGTTTGAATACAGCGAATAAAATATGTATCTCGGCTCCCACTTCGTTTGATCCTTAACCCTTAACAGACCTGTAAAATTATTAAAAAGATATTTTTGTCCGGCTTCTTCGAAAAAAACAACCCTACCTACTGGCTGCTTATCACTTCCGCCTGACTTTTCAATAATGATATCCCCCTGTCTCAAATATTTCTCCTCAATATTTTTTTTAGTGATTTTTCTTGTCACTACATCTTCATAATTAACAACACCCTCATTTGTAAAGTTCGTTGTCCTTAAAACAGGTATGCCTGTCCCATCTATATCATCCATACCCCACTCTCCCGAAAGAGCCTTTCCTGTAATTTCAACCAGTTTAGCCATCATTCATCCCCACAAATCTAAATTTGTCTTTTTAATTGATACACTCATCACCACCGTAATCATCATTTTCCTTTCCTCCGGCCATGATTCTGCAATCATAATGGTCAATGCAGCCAAAATATGATCACCTATTAATTTTACTCCCTCATTTTGAACTGTCGCAAATTTTGCGACTACCACTTCCACTCCAATATTTCTTATATTTTTCTTGACAGAATTACGTTTTTATTTTATACTTATTTCACTAAAGAAGCAGTTTCTTACCGAAAGGTCTTGTATATTCAAGATTCTGTCGGCTTACTTGCTTCTTTTTTTATATTTATTATATCATGTAAATAAAGTCCCTGATCGTTAATCCTCACAACAATTGTTGCTGAGAATAAATTCCAACGAATGCTTTCTTCTTTTTCTGCCTGTACGGGGACCCCAAAATATGTATCATATCGATACCATCCCTTCCCTGCATGGTTCATATGCTTCTCTTTCTTATTTTCAACCCACCGCCGATTCGTTGCGGTTTGTACTAATTGTGGCAGCACCTGAACTATATTTGCTTTCGTTTTCGCCAAACTTCCTCTTAGTTTCTTGGTATACTGCGATTCCGCATACTCATTTGCAAACTTAGCATTGATATGTAATATATCCCCATATTCCCTTACAGTAAAAGTCAATCCGGCAAATTTTTTTAAATATTTTTCGACATCTTTCCAATTTATGTTTTGTCTTCCCTTAAATAGTATCTCGCTTACCTGAACATATTCCATAATGTAATATCCTCAAATTTCTTTCTGCCTCAACTCAATTTGCAATATGTAAAAAATGCAAATTACTCAGCAATTATCCCCCTCCGACTCATCCAACATCCCCTGAAGCTCCCGCAGACCATCCCCAATCTGCCGCTCCAGTTCAAAGATCTGATCCAGTATCTCCCCCGTCGGCGGATACTCTATAGGTACATACTCCGTCTTTTTATACTTGTTGATAGACAGATCATAGTCATTATCCACAATTTCCTGTTTCGGCACAAAGAAAGATTTTTCCGTTCTCTCCCGCTCTGTTTCCTGATCCCTGTTATGAAATCTTTCCACAACATCCGGAATATCATTATCGTTTACCGGGGTTCGCTTGTCATCAAGGCTGAGTCCGTCGGCCTGCATATCATAAAACCAGACCTGATCCGTTCCACCGTGATTTGTCTTTGTAAAGATTAAAATTCCTGTCGAAACGCCCGCGTAGGGCTTGAACACTCCAGCAGGCATGGAAATCACCGCCTCAAGCCTCTGATTTTCCATCAGCTCCTTCCTGATATCCTTATGCGCTTTTGAGGAACCGAACAACACGCCGTCCGGAACAATGCAGGCGCACCTTCCGCCTACCTTCATCATCCTCACGAACAATGCAAGAAACAGCAGCTCCGTCTTTTTTGTTTTACACACTTTGAGCAGATCCCCGGAAACTACCTCCGCGTCCAAGCTGCCTTTGAACGGTGGGTTAGCCAAAATCAGCGTGAATTTGTCCCTGTCTGTGTTCTGCTCCGATAAGCTGTCCCTGTATTCGATAAAGGGGTTTTCCACGCCGTGCGTCATCATATTCATTGCCCCGATGCGCAGCATCGTCCTGTCCATGTCATATCCGTAAAACATGTGGTTCATATAATGATCTTTTTTCTGCCTGTCAAAAAATATTTCTTCTTTATGTTTTTCCTTCAGATATTCGCCGGCAGTCACAAGAAATCCGGATGTACCGCAGGCCGGATCGCATATCACGTCCTCCGCAGAAGGCGCCATCAGCTCCACCATCATACGAATAATGTGTCTGGGAGTACGAAACTGCCCGTTTAATCCGGATTGCGAAATTTTAGAAAGTAGATATTCATACACGTCGCCCCTAATATCCATATCTTTTTTTTCTTCCATGAATGCAAAAATATCATCCAGAGAATCCACTACTTTAGACAAAAGCAGCGGAGTCGGCAGCTTAAAAATTGCATCCTCCATATATTTCGAATATGCACTGTCCTTATCGCCATGCAGATTTTTGATAAACGGAAAGACCCATTCCTGCACCACCGAATACATTTTTTGTGCCGAAAAATCATGAAACACCGACCATTTTAATTGTTTCCCCTCAACCTTCCTGTCACCGATTGTAATCTCTCCCGCAAACATACTCTCAAAGGGCAGTCCCAACATTACACTTTCCTTTTCTCGCATCGTATCTGAAACATCAAGATCATGAATGAAAATCAGATAAGTAATTTGCTCTATTACTTCCAGAGGATTGACAAGTCCCCCAGCCGCAAACGCATCCCAAAGAGCATCTATTCTATTTTTGAGTTCTCCCGTAACCATCACTGTTCATCCTCCCAGTTCCACTTATATTTCGTATACCGCCCGCCGCCTATTTTTATGATTTTCCCTGCTTTTACCAGATCGTTTAGTGCCCTCTGGACAGTTGTCTGGCTGATATCGGGAAATAACTGTACAAGCTCTTTTTTCGTTATGATGCCAATATGATTTTTTATTTTTTCCGCAATTCTGTCCGGTTTTGAGAGCTTATATTGAACGATCGTTTTTGTCCTGTCAAAAAACTCCCTGTAGGCCGCCGCAACGACACCGAGCAGATATTCCACAAAAGGCGCATAATCATTTTCCTCCTCATGCCAACCAATGGAGCTCTCTGCCAAAGCTTCGTAATAAGAGTCCTTGGACTGTTCGATCAATTTTTCTATACTAATGTACCTTCCCACAAAATACCCTGCCTGATATAGTAAAAGCAACGTCCATAACCTGCTCATTCTGCCATTACCATCCCTGAACGGATGAATGCACAGAAAATCCAGAATAAACATGGGAATAATCAGAAGTAAATCTGCCGCCTCCTCATCCCTTATCCTTTCATACGCCTCGCAGAGCCGTTCCACCGATTCCTTCGTTTCCCATGCCGGAACAGTCTGAAATCTCACTCTTTTATTTCCCGTTCCATCCTCTTCTTCAATTACATTATCAGCATTTTTATAATGCCCGCCCGTAGCGCTATCTTCAAATTTATACAAATCTCTGTGTAACTGTAAAATATAAGCCGCCTTTACAGGAATATGCAGATAGCTCTCGTGAATCGTATTGAGGACATCCCGATAACCCGCAATTTCTCTTTCATCTCTGGATCGGGGTTTTATCTTATCCATAACAAGTTTTCTCAGTTGCGCATCAGATGTACAGATACCCTCAATTCTATTTGAGCTCCCCGTGCTCTGTATCTTGGCGATCTGCACCAAATCCACCAGAATATCTACATGCTTGTCCGCGATCAATCTTTGCTCGCCTCTAAACTCATGTATGGCAGTTAAATAGGCAACTATTTTCGGTGTCAACAGGCATTTCCATTTATCTCCGTACTCATAATTTCTCATTAAATGTTCCTCATAATATCAACAAAACATAATATTTCGTATATTACCATTTTATCTTTCAATTATATCATAGTCAAGTTTAATTTAATCATTATATGAAAAAATGACTAAATTAAAAACAAAAAGATAAACTGACAGAAAAGCAGCGCACATCCTCCCCGATGTACGCTGCCCTCATCCTCTCTGCCGCACCTTCTTATAAAAATCCTCAGCTCTCTTCCTGCGGTTCCTTATCCTTCCTCCGCCGCAAAATGAGAATCAGCAAAACCGCAATCGCCGCAATCAAAAGCAGCCAGATAAAGTAACATATCCCCAAAAACGTTGGGCAGATATGACACAGTCCGCAGCGTCCGCCGTTCTGATCCGCACGCAGCTGATACGCAATCGCATAGGTGGAAAACCGCTCCGTCTCAATGGTGATCGTTTCCGCCGCGTCATCCAGATCCTGAAGCAAAGTGCACTCTCCTGCATGTGCCCGCGCAATGTAAAAGTCTGCGGTCAGTTCGCAAAGCTCCTCTGGTATATCAATTATGATTTCCACCGGCTCGCCAGTCTCATGAACCGCGTTCCACTCGCCTTCACCTCTGCGCATAAACATGGAAATATCCACGTACATGCCGATTGTCAGACCGGCCGCTTCCTTCTGTGCGTCCTCGATTCCCTGTTCGATTACGGACTTCTCCTCTTTTCCCACCTTGTCGTCGATCCGTTCCACGTCAATGCGGATTTCAATGGTTTCTCCCTTTGATACCCGTGCAATCTCCTCCTCTGTCAGCACCGCGTTCGTCACCGCCACGGCATCCGCCGCCTGCGCCGTACACAGCGTCTCATCCACATTGTTGACCGTCACAATGACTGCGCCCGCGTCCACGGGGATAGTCAAAGTCTCCACAGTCTTGCCGACTGGGTAGAGATACACTTTCGTCTGGCTTTCGCTGCCATCCGCTCCATATCCCGTGCCGTCCCCGTTTCCGCTGTCTGTACCCTTTCCGTCAATACCGCTGTCGTTTCCCGATGCAGGCACAATCCTGCCGTCCTCCACAGTATGTTTCGGTGCCGTACCACGCTTCGGATCGGTCTCGTCCCCGGGTGCTATACCGTCATCCGGATTTCTGTCTCCGCTCGGGTCTGTGCCGCCGTCGCCCGGTTTTCTGCCACCCGCAGGATCTGTACCGTCGTCGCCCGGTTTTCTGCCACCCGTAGGGTTTGTGCCGTCGTCGCCCGGTTTTCTATCCCCGCCCGGGTCTGTGCCATCGCCCGGGGTTATGTCGTCCTTCGGATCGGTGCCACCGCCCGGGTTTGTTCCGCCGGGCTGTCCGCCGCCTGTGCCATCCCCGGCAGGCGGTGTCTCTCCACCGGGATTTCCTCCTCCGTCTCCCGTTTTGTCAATGTCCTCTTTCTTCTTGTCATCCTCCTTCTTCGGCGGACTGTATTGTCCAACCGTCTTCACCACAATTTTCGAGGAAAAGGCAGTGTCCGTCGCCACATAGCGCAGCTCGTAATTGCCGGGTTCCAGTTCCGTAACCTCTATCCCTGTAATGGAAATCCACTCCGTGCTGCCCACTTTTCGGTACTGCATGGCTGTGTTCGTTTTCGTCAGTTTTCCGTCCTTTCCGCCTTCTCTGCTCTCGGCCTGCGGCTCCACCTGCCCGGGTCCCGCCGGACGGTTCGGCACAGGCAGAAGCTGAGGATTGCTGTCCCCCGTATCTACCCCGTTTCCTCTCCTGATAATCCGAATCGTTTTCCCAAACCAACTCTCGTCAATTGCCACAGCGCCCTCCGCTGAAGCGGTAATCTCTTTTCCTTCGATCAGATAAACCGCGCCGGGTGTCAGTCCCGTCAGGGTTTCCGTGCGGTAAGCAATCACCGCCGCAGGCGTTTCCGCTCTCGTAAGCCATTTCGCATACAGGGTCACATCCGATTCCACCCGGTCCGCCCCATCCTGCGCCGCAAAATGCCAACGGTTCCTGCAGGAAGCTTCCCTGAACCAACCCACAAACGCCAAATCCGCCTTTGCCGGGTCAGCGGGTTTTGTGACAGTCGCCTGCCATGACAATCCCGTCACGGGAGATACCGGGCTTCCGCCCTGTGAATCAAAGCTAACGGTGAGGGTTCTGCCCTCTCCCACCACAGTCTCAGCCGTTTTTCCGTAAGGCGCGGTCTGCGATGCCGCCACCCGCGCATGGTATGTTCCTGCCGCCACACCGGAAAGATTTCCCACAGCTTTCGTCCATGTCCTGCCGCCGTCCGTGCTGATCTCCATAGCCGCCGTCAGTCCCGTAATCGTTCCGTCCTTCTTACCCTTGATCGTCTCGTCGCTCTTTCCGAGGTTCGGCGCCGCCGGGCGTGCCGCAAGCGCAAGGTTCTGGGCATCACTGTCCTCGGTGTTTGTGCCGTCACCCTTCTTTATGATAGAAATTTCCGTACCGAACCAACCGTCGTCTATCCTGATATTGCCTTCGGCATCCGCCTTGCGGGAAATCTCCGTACCGTCCGCTGTCCCAAGCAGATAATCGGCATTCGGCATAAGCCCTGTCAGCTTTTCCGCCAAATAGTCGGGCTTCGCGCCCGGCTTCTGCTCCTTGCCCTTAATCCTTACCGTCAGGGTCAGACTCTCCCTGTTTCCGGCATTGTCCACAGCCGTGATTTTCACCTGCACCGCGCCGGCAAGGCCGCTTAAACTGTCGATATCAAAAGCACATTCCGTTTTCATGGCGGTCACAAAATCTTCGGACACGGTATGTTCACTGCCGCTGCCAATCTGCCACTTCACTTCCCTGATGCCGGACGCCGCCATACTGCCGTCCTGCACCGTCACCAGAAGCTTCGGCGCAGTCTGGTAATATGCCGTGGAAAGCTCTTCTCCCTCCGGCTTACTTCCCGCCAAACTTTCCGTGGGCAGACGATCCGCCTTCACGGTAATGACCGGTTTCTGCTTTTCCACGATCACACCGATGCCGTTCGCGTAGGCTGTCTTTGTCTCCGACACGTTTCCGGCAGCATCCACCGCCCGGATATCCCCGATCACGCCCTTGTAATCCGGATCAACGGCAATCACCGCCGTATACACCGTCCCGGCATCCGTCTCTTTCTTCTCGATCTTCGCCTCCTTTGTAACCGCCGCCGCACTCTGCATACTGCCAGGCGTCAGCGTGTAGGTCACCTTCGCAAGCCCGCTTTCCTCCTCCGTCACCGGGATGTTGACAAGCAGGCTGTCCTTTCGGATGATCCAGTTCCATAGGTTTACATAACCTTCGTTATAAGAGATGTCGCCGAGCTCTGGCTTCACCGTATCCAGTTTGACACGAATCTTTTCCGTCTCTTCCGTTAAGGCTGTGGTGTTTACCACCCGGAATGTATAGGTATGATCTCCCTGCCGCAGCTCTGTATAAGTATCTGTCCCGGACGTGGGAAGCTGCGCCGGGCTGTCCCCTGCGAAATCCTGAAGCACCTCATACTCCCCGCCGTCCACGGAAACCAGAACCTGCGTCACGCCCTTCGTGTCGGCATAAGTCAGGGTAATCTGCGGTTTTTCCGTATGCCACCCGGTTGTACCGCTCTGTGCCGACAGCTGCGCCGTAATCTCCGGCACGGAATCCTGCGTCCATTTCGCATAAAGCGTGGTATCTTCATAAATCTGGGTATCAAAATCAAAAGCATCCGCATCCCCGCACGCCTTGTCCGTATACCAACCGCCAAAGTGATACCCTGTCCGCGTCGGGTCGGCAGGCTTTTTCACCTTACACTCCGCTGTACCGTCCGCACCGCCTCCCATATCGCCGCCATCATTTTCATCCTCCCGGGACGTCCACACGAGCTGCGGTTCCACTGCACTGCCGCCGTCGCTGTCAAAGGTCACCTGATGCACGTACCGGGTCTCTTTTGCCGCTGCGTCGTCCGCCTTATTGGCATTGGTACGGCTGTAAAAGTGATAACTTCCTTTCTCCTTCACCGTATAGTCTGCCGACAATACGCCGTCTGCCACACTGCTCATGATGGTCGTTTCCGTGGCAAGCAGCCCGTCCTTTTTGACTGACAGCGCACCGCCGCCGGGACCGAAGCTGCCTGACTTTGCATTCAGGACAAGTCCCGTCTTTTTCTCCGCGCCCGCAGCCGGGCCCGTCACGGTAAGCACTGCCGTCACGGTATCTAGCTTTACCGTAAACAATTCGCTGAGAGCGGACTCATTCCGCGCTTCATCCTTTGCCTTAAACCGGTAAGTATGGCTTCCCTCCTGCACGCCCTCATAGACATAATCGTAATCATCGTCGCCGGGCTGCCCGGTAAAGCCGCTTACCTTCATATAAGCGCCGCCGTCCACGCTCACCCACAGCTCTGTCACGCCCACGCCGTCGTGGAGCGTAAGTGGAATCGTTTTCTGGGCATGGGTCCAGTCTTTCGGCAGCGTCGTACCGTCCTGCAAAACAGGCGCATCGGGCTTCAGATCGTCCACCCAGTATGCGTACAGCTCATGGTCCTTCGCCACCGTCATCTTCGTGGTTTCCAGAACCGAGTCTCCCTGACCGTCCGCCTGCGTATACCACCCCTTAAAGGAGTATCCCGTCTTCTCCGGCTCGGGCAGACTGCCATAAGGATCGTCGTAGGTCACTGTCTTCGTCTCCGAATCGGCTTCCCCAGTCGCCCCCTGATAATCGTAAGTGACGGTATACTCGTTCGCCGTCCATTTTGCGTAGAAGGTCTTATCGTCCGCGTCGGTTGCCGTGAGCTCAATTACCTTCGTGTCCTGCGCAAAATCCTCGTCCGTATACCAGCCTCCAAAGGTATATCCTGTCCTTTCTATCTGCGCCGCCGTTGGCAGAATCAGTCCCTTGCTGTATGTATATTTCTGGAAAGCAGTCTCATTCGTTATGGTTCCGCCATTTTTCTCATAAGTTACAGAATAGCTGTCCGGCGTCCACCCCGCATAAAGCGTCCTGTTTGCCGTCACTGCGGTATTGAAATTGTAAGGTGTCGTGCAGGCGGAATTGGTATACCAGCCCTTAATGGTATAATGTTCCCTGACCGGCGCGCCGTATACAGGTTCCACAATCTTACCGCCGCTCACCACAAGCCGGGTATCGGTATGAGACGGTTCCTCATCCTCCGCCTGCATATCGCTTTCAAATATGCCTTCGCCCGCATTCAGCGTTACGCTGCAAATTCCAGGCGCAGCCTTCGTGGCCTGTTTGCCCACGCCGGAGGTGGCGGTAAACGTATATTGTCCCGCCTCATTGACGCCAAAGGTATTCCCCCGCACCGTCATGGCATAGCTGTCCCCCTGCTTTTGGCAGACTGTTCTGCCTGCGGAAGGGCCAAAGGTAACCTGCACGGAAAAGATGGCGTTAGGGCCGTCCGCCTGCGCCGCTCCCAACGTGATCGTGGGCGTGATCCGGTCCAGACGCAGGGCGCTGCTGTATCCCTGCACCGTATTTCCCACACTGTCCACCGCTTTGTAATACAGATAGTTGACTCCATCAGTCAGACTGGAACCTGACACTGTTCCATTGACACTTGTGCCCGTTTTCCCAAGGGAGGTCAGGCCGCCTGTGGGGTACGCGCCCTTTGTGGTCACCCACTTGTACTGTAGGCTGGCAATCCCGCTGCCGCCCACATCCGTACCGTTTATGGTGACTGTCGGAGGCGATGCCTGCCATGGAGTGGGAATCGCGCTCACCGTCACCTTCGGATTCGTGCGGTCGATCTTTTCCACGGTAACCGTCTTCGTCACGTTTTTCGATCCGTTTGACAAGGTAAACACATAGTTCCCGTTGGCAGCAGCGGTATAGCTGTTTCCCGTCACGCTCTGGATTGTCCCGTCCGGCTTTTTCACGTTCAGGGTCAGCGTGCCGCTTCCCTGCTTCTCCAATAAAATCGTGCGGCTTCTCGCCCACTGGCTGTTATCCGTGTCGGCAGTCAGTGTAAGCTTCTGCTCCTGCTCCTGTTGCTGCTGTGGCGTCACGGTAAAGGAAGTCTTTTCATAGGCCGCCTCGCCCGTGCTCCTGTTGATCGCCATGGCGTGGAGATAATAGGTCCCCGCCGTCAGCGCCGGGTTTGTGGCCGTGTAGCTTAAGCCGCCCGCTTTCAGCCATCCCGCCGCAGGCATGCCCGCATCCTGCGTAAAGCAGTACTGGAGCAGATCCGCGTTCTGCGCGCTGATCTGCGCCTTCGCCATGCCGTCCGTCACGCCGTTGTTGGTCAGGGTGATTTTGGGCGCGTTCGCACCCGTCGTCGTAATCGTCGCAGTGCCGGAGGTATTCGTGTTTGCCGTCCCGGAAGTATCGCACATATCCTTGATATAAGATGCATTGGTGATGCCCTTAAGCTGGATATCGCCGCCCTTAAACTCCGTGGTCACCTTGCCCGTAAAATACAGCACGTTGGTATCCCCGCCGCCGCTGTAGCTTAAGTCGTTTGTCACGTTGGTCTTAATCTTCACACTGCCCAGGGTGGAATTTTTCACATCCACAATCTCGTCAAAGACAAGCGCGATGGTGATGTTGTCACCGACCGCGTAGGCAGTCTGCGCCATGGGCGCGATGCCGAGAAGCTGCGGTTCCGTCTCGTCCTTAATCTTCGTCCAGTCCTTATACGAATTCATATACCATATGTCTTCCTTTGCCCCTGTCGCCGCAAACCATATATTTGCTTCGTCATACACACCGAAGACCAGATAATCACCCTCTATGGCACCGCTTCTCACCGCTGTATTAAAACCATATACATTGCTTCTTTCACCTGCCCCTGGGACAGTCACTGCCGCCTCCAGGTCATCTTCCATTTCCCATCTGGCCGTATATTTTGCCGATCCGACATTGCTGTCCTCAAGGGCAACCGGGCCATCATATTCATTTCCACTGTTAAAACTGTTCGGCGCATGGTCTGCAATCCAGATATGCTCATACCCGTCGTCCTCTTCCCTGGCCGTAAATCGCAGCCGATAATAATACCCGTCCGCCGTCGCCTTGACATAGGCATTCACCTTGTCGTCCCACGCCGCAATCGTTCTCTGCACATTAAAGTTCTTATAACAGCCAACATTATCAAGATGACTTGTGTTGTAGCCTCTGTTATTGGAATAAAACACCTGATGGTTTTTCGTTTTGCTTCTGTCTACAACATACTTGTTATCATTGCTTGTGGAATAGCTTCTCTCCTTCTCCTGATAGACATCCCTGCTCACCGCATAGGAGCTGTTCTTCGCCATCGTCCTTGTGGCCGTTCCCGCCAAAATCGTCGCGCCGCCCATAGGTCGATAAATTTCTAGCGAATATGTCCTGTCGGCATTGGCATAAGCCGTGGCCGTTTCCCCGCCATAGGCGCTTGTCACCGCATGTTCCGTCACGGTGACGGTCTGGCTGCCGCTGCCGTTAAAGGTCAGCATTCCCGCCTTGTGGGTAAAGTGGGTTCCGCCCACGGCAGAGCCGTTCACCGTGCGGTAAAACACCATCTGCTCCCCCACGCCGTCCGCAAGCGTCACGGTAAAGGTATTGTCCCCGTTATTTTTCACGGAAAACTGTCCCAGATTGTCGGTCTTGCCAAAGGGAATGGCATTGCTGTAGACCACGTTTCCTCCCGCCGTCTTCACATAGGCGCGCCCGTAGTAAGTGACCGTCTTGGTCAATCCCGTGGCCGCAACAGATATCTTCTGATTCGCCGCCGTCACCGGGGACGCCGTTTTTGCGCTGCCGCCGTTTAAGGACAGGGTCGGGCTGCCCATGATGCCCCACACGAAGCCGGTCTCCACGATCCTGTCGCTGCCCGGCTCCAAAAGCGTGGCAGACAAGGTGTAATCACAGTCCTTCCCGGCAATTTCCGCGGCGGTCGGCGTGTCGATGGCAATCCCCTTCTCCACCGTCACCAGCGCATCCTCCGAGGGAATCCGAAACTCTGGATGCCCGTTCGCCCAGACCTCGCACCGATAGGTATACTCCCCCGGAACAGCGGTCTGCGCCGCAGACAGCGTGTACGCAGCGCGGGTCGCGCCCGTCACCGCCTCGTAAACGTCGTTCTTTTTCTGATACCACTGGTACTGATAGGTATAGCTCTTCCCGTCCACGGAAGACACCGACACGGAGAGCGCGCCAGTCCCTCCCTGCGGAATCACGAGATTGTCAGGACCGGTAATCCGCAAAGGAGAACTGGTCACATGAAAGACAGCCGCCTGCGGATTGCCGCCCACCTGTTTTCCCGCCTTGTCCGCCACGGCGGCATTGTTGATGTCGATGGTGTAATCCCCCGGTGTGAAGGAATTGCTCTGCTGCGCCTCCGCCGTGTAGCGCACCACGAGCTTCTTCGTGCCCCGTCCGGAGACAATCTCCGCCTTGCTTATGAGAAGGGACGCCCCGGCGCTGTCCTTTACGGTCACGTCGTCCGTGCCCACCGTCGCCTCGTTGATCTCACCGTTCGGTGACCTGTCGGAACCGGTATAGGTGACGGTAAAGGTGTAATCACCCAGCTCCGCCACATGTTCTTTCGCATCTATGCTGAAAATCAGGCTGCCTGCAAATCCCAGATTCGGGTCCTTCCCTTCCAGCACCGTCCTCTGATTTTCTCTGGCGTCCAGCAGCCACCTTAAAATCCACGCCTTCGTATCCTTCTTCTCCTGCTCGGTTCCTTTCCAACCGTTGCTGCCATTTAGAGAATCAAAACAGTTGCAATCGCCGAGCGCCGTAATTCTTCCCCTGCCTGCCGCCTGATCCACCATCCACGGCTGTCCATTCAGCAAAAGCACCGATTCCGCGCTTCCCGTATAGGTAATCGGCGCTAAATAATAGCAGGTAAGACTCTCCTTTACATCCTGTGTCAGAGCGGTTGCCGGCATATCGGCAGATCCCTTGGCAATACTTGTACGTGTCCCTATGAATTTGTCTTCAATTCTGAAATCAGCGCCCAGCTTTTCCGCCGCCTCCGACAGGATACGATCTTCATGAGAAAACACCGCTGAATTTTCCCCTATCATAACAATCCTGCCGCCGCCTGCCAGGAAGTCCCGCATCAGAGAGATATCCTCGTCAATCAGTGGCCACTCTGGCAAAAACAAAATCATAAGCCCGATACCGTCCATATCGTCCTCTGACAAATGTCGTACTGTGTCATCAGCTTTTAACCGTACACCATACCCTGCCTCCGAAAAGACCTGCGCCACACCCTCCACACATGGTTGTATTTCTGTATTATAGAACAGCGGATTAAGCTCGGTAGAGAAAATCAGCACATCCTTCCCGCCTGCCGTCGTCATCAGCCTGTCTTCCCCGGAAAAAAGGGCAAGCAAGGCAACCAGCTTTTCGGCGTCCACCATCTCCTGCCACTCCTTGGGGAAACCCTCATAGGTGTCAGAAAGCGCAAGAAGGCGCTCGTACAGAGCTTCGATCTCCTCCTCGCTCATCCGGGATGTCCCTGTAAACATTCCTTGCAACGCCTCTTCCACTTCTTCTGCGTCCGGCAGGGCGTCGATCTCCTCCTGCAGTCCGCAGACCGGGCAGTCCTCCCCCGCCGCCACGATGCCGTGGACACAGCCCACGCTCACTCTGATTTCCGGCAGGCTGACATCCTCCGCCAGCTCATATTCTTCCGGCAGAACGGGCGTAAAGACATAGATGCCCTCCCTATCGCCGTCATAGGCAGGCGAAGCCTCCCATACGATATCCTCTATGGTCACTTCTTCCGTTTTCGTTTCACTTTCGGTACGGACATCCTCCGACGCGTCTTTTTCCTCCGCGGGCATGGTGTCCGTGTCCTGCCCGTCTGTCATCAGTGTCCCCGCAATCAGGTCGTCCTGCGTATGTTCCGAGCCGTATGCGGGTATGACAAAGGAGCCGGTCTTTATAGAAAAACCGACTGTCTCCCGTGTGATCTGTGCCGCGCGCGCCTCATCCTGCGCATCCGCGCCCGACTCCCTGCTGCCATCTGTGCTGTCGGCATCCGGATTCTCTTCTCCGTTTCCACCAGGGTTCTCATCGTCGCCGCCAGGTTCCTTTTCTCCACTGTCGCCGCCGTCGCCCGGATTCTGCTCTTCGCCGTCGTCCCCGTCGCCCGGATTCTGCTCCCCGCTGCCGTCCCCGTCGCCCGGATTCTGCTCTTCGCCGTCATCCCCATCGCCCGGATTCTGCTCTTCGCTGTCGTTCCCATCGCCCGGATTCTGCTCTTCGCCACCGTCTCCGTCGCCCGGATTCTGCTCTTCGCTGTCGTTCCCATCGCCCGGATTCTGCTCTTCGCCTTCGTCTTCCTCCTCCGGTTCTTTAGGGGATTCAGATTCTACCCCCCACTCATTTTCGGCATCCTCCGTAAGGACATACGCCTCCAACGTATCCGGCAGACTTAAATCCGCGATATCCGTACCCACAGGAACCCTCTGCTCCCGCACATCCGCAGACAGCGGAACAAAGCCCGTGATCCTGCACGCCTCCTCTTTCTGCTCGGCGTGCACCGAGAGAATGCCCGCAAACTCCGACTGCTGTGTCAACACCATGGCAAGCGCCAAAACACCTGTCAAAATGCGCCGCCCGGTTTTTCTCCCCCTTTTATTCATGCCGCTGTTATGATCGTCTTTCCTGTTCATAGCCTGCTTCACTCCTTCTGTCAATCTCATTCCTTTTATCCTGCCTGTGAGTCGTCCCAGCCTTTGCATATTCTCACGGCCAAACTGCTGCCTGCGATTTGATATTTCACATGCCGTATGGGACACCCGTGCGGATGTATTCGCTCTTTAACAGGATTATATATAGAAAAAAAATTGAAAAAAGGGATTTGGCATAGATTGCACTTTTGGGGGTATAGACTGTAAGATTGGTTTACATAATATTAGCAGATATTAGTGGTAATACCGGAAGATATTAGAGTATTGAGATATTAGAATTAGAGCAGCCTTAAAAGCTGTACCAGTTTATGCGATTCGTCTGTATCTGATGCGGCCTGCCTGGTATCAAACTGTGAAAAACGGTTGTCCTGATAGAAAGATAGCAGTTTTTCCTCATTTTCCGCTTCCAGAAATCTTATCATTTACACCATCTGTATAATTTTTTCCAAGTTGGGCAATCAGATAGGCCGACATGGTATATGTATCTGAATTTTCGTCCAGTTCGCTGATACGCAGCAGTTTTCTTTTCATGGTATTGCTTACGGTTTCACCCCTGACTGACAAAGGCTTTAGTGCAAGGGTAAAGTATCCTAACAGTTCCTTGCTTTCCACGGAAAACACAAGATATGTAACCGATTGGCTCTTTTTGGTAAATTCTACCGCACTGTTCTTTAAAAAACGCTCCACATCCGGATTCTTCGGGCACGAAAAACCGGAAAGCACCTTGGCTAGCATTGGCTCTCCGGCTTTACTATCACTTCCTAATGCCAGATAATCACGAATGTTGATATAGAAAAACTTATCATTGATCGGCATTCGCTTTCTCCCATTCTCTCATGAATTTTCTCAGTTCTTCTTCCCCTTTGATCTGCCTCGCAGCCACAGGCGTGCGTTCAGGACGGTTTTTAGCAGATTCTTCTATCGCATTGATAAACATCTCCACCTGTTCCTTGCCGGAAATGACAAAATTCTTTGTAATACTTGAAGTTGCCATAAGAAACACCTCCTTTGTTAGTATGGTTCCTTCATGATAATTCATACTTTTCTATCTCTATTTTATTATCTTATATCGGTTCATGCAACAAACATTTATGAATTTTTATAATCTCGCTCCCCGCTTCCCTCACTTCTTCACAATCCGATAATACGTCCTCGCCGTCACCACATAACTCCCCGCATACAAAACCGCCACAGCCCCCGCCACACCAACGCAGCACCGAATCAAAAGTCCGGTATCGAAAAACCGCAGTGCAGCCAACAGGCCGTTGACCATCACAAGGCCCGCCGCCGTGTGCAGAAACGCCCCCGCAAGGGGCAGGAAAAACACCAACAAAATCTGTCTGTGAATGGCCCCTTTGATCTCACTGTCACTCATGCCCACCTTTTGCATGATCTCAAAGCTGTTTTGATCTTCATACCCCTCCGACACCTGCTTAAAATACATGATGAGCAGAAAACACATGAAAAACAAAAGGCCAAAAACGATCCCGATAAAGAGCAGTCCGCCGTTCATGGCGCGATCCTCGTCCCTTCCCTCAAGGCCGCTGTCAATCTTTATAAAATCCGGCTGCGCCTGACACCACGCTGCCCACTCCTCCAAAAAAGCGGTCTTTTCGCTATCCTTCCCGTCAAGCAGCAAATTCAAATGCCGCACGTCGTTTCGTCCGAAGCCCTCCAGATCGGTCACGCCGTTTGTCAACGCCCATGCGGCCACAAATCTGTCAAAGGCTTCCCAATCCTTTACCACAACCACATACTGTTCTGTAAAATGAAACATCCTGTTTTTTGCCTGCGGGAAAGGGTAAATCCGTTCCGGTTCCGCCTTGACAACCGCCTCCACGCCCAAAAAATTTACGCTGTTAAAGCCAAAGGGCCTTCCCGTCGAGTACAAAAGCACCTCCCCCTCCTGCAGACTCTGGTTCTGCCCCTCCATACGGTTATAGTCATCCAGAGTAAGCAGTGTGACGGCATACTGATCCGCAAAGTCTAATCCGGCGGCGGACACAAACGCATTGCTCCCCTCTAGCCTGCCGCAGTTAAGCTCCGTGGCACAATACTCATCCAGTCTCGCTATGGGCTGCCCGTATTTTTCTGCAAGCTCCTGTGCCTTCTCCTGCGCCGATTCTGCCACACTGCCATTTTCCAAACAGAATGCTTCCACATCATAAGGATAATCGTAAAAAGCAATCTGCTCCATCCCCATCCACATGGTGACCGTACAGGTCAATGTAATCAACAGCATGGTAGAAAAAATACAGATATTGGACAGCCCCGCCGCGTTCTTTTTCATACGGTACAACATACCGGAAATCGTCACCTGATTGGCCGGCCGGTAATAAAACTTTTTTCGCTTCTTTAAAAAACGCAAAAACGCCACGCTTCCCGAGGTAAACAGAAAATAGGTGCCCACAACCACCAAAAATACCGCCAGAAAAAAGCTTGTAAAAATCATGCTGTCCACTTTACTGGTAACGGAAATATAATACCCCCACACCATCAAAATGGCCCCGACCGCAGACCACAGCCCGATATGCCTGACTTCCCTTTCTCCCTTCTTACTCTCCGCCATGAGCTCAGTGGGTTTCATGCGAAAAACGCCCCAGAGGCTCCTGATCGTAAGACAGCCAAACACAAAGGCGAAATACCCAAGCGTCTCTTTTACCGCCTCCGCGGAAAAATAAAATTCCGCCTCCACATTCAGCCTTGTCAGGCGAAGCAGCAAAAGAAACATCAGCTTATTTAACACAAAACCCAAGATAATCCCGGCCGACACGCTGACCAGATACATGCCCGCATTTTCCCAGAAAAGCATAACGCCGATATGCTTTCTCTCCAGACCCAGAATGCTGTAAAGTCCCAGCTCCCGTCTGCGTCTTTTCTGCAAAAAGCTGCCCGCATAGAGCAGAAATAATAAGAGAATAAAAGATAGCAGGCCCTTTCCGATACTAAGCATCAGCCACGCATAAGCCGCCTTTGGCAGCCTCTTCATCAAATCGTTATGCAGAAGCGACGAGAACAGGTAATAGCTGAATACAGAAAAAAAACACGCCGCCAGATACGGTCTGTATACCAATCGGTTCTGCTTTACGCCTCTGTATGCCATGACAGGCAGCAATTTCATTTTATTCATGATTCCCCTCCCTGTTGTGCCTGAATCACCGTCAAGGCATCCGATATCATGCGGTACATTGCATCCCGGTCGTGCTCGCCGCGATAAATCTGATGGAATACACAGCCGTCCTTAATGAAAAGCACCCGCCCTGCATGGGCCGCCGCCTGAATGCTGTGGGTCACCATGAGAATCGTCTGCCCCTCCCCGTTGATTTCTCCAAACAGTTTCAAAAGTTTCCCGGAGGCTCTGGAATCCAACGCTCCCGTGGGTTCGTCCGCCAACACGATATCCGGCCTTGTAATTAAGGCGCGGCACACCGCCGCCCGCTGTTTCTGCCCTCCCGAAACTTCGTAAGGATATTTATCCAGAAGCTCTTCAATCATCAACTTATGGGAAAGGGGCGCAAGCCGCTCCTCCATCTCCTCATAGGGCGTCCCTGACAGCACTAGCGGCAGAAAAATATTATCCCGCAAAGACATGGTGTCAAGCAGATTAAAGTCCTGAAAGACAAAGCCCAGATGATCCCGCCTGAACACGCACAAATCCTTTTGGCTTACATGCGAAAGCTCCTGCCCGTTTAGCAGGACTTGTCCGCTTGTGGCGGTATCTAAAGAAGCCAGAATATTTAACAGTGTGGTCTTTCCGGAGCCGGACTCGCCCATAATGGCCACATACTCCCCTTTTTCCACGGAAAAGTTCACATCGTTTAAAGCCTGCACTTTGACAGAGCCGAAGCGGGTGGTATATACTTTTTTCACATTTTTTACTGTTAACAGCGACATGACCGTCCTCCTTACAGATTTTTCTTAATTATCATAAATAAAAAGGAAATGCGCTGCCATCCATCCGGCTTACATTTCCTTCCCGCAACTTACATTTTTGTAAGAATTTCCTCCTGTGCAATTCCAAGAAACACCTTCGTCCCTTCACCCCGCTTCGACTCCACCCGGATGGTCAGCCCCAGTCTGTCCATGATCTGCCTGCATAAATACAGGCCGATGCCTGTGGACTTATTTCCCAACCGCCCGTTGTAACCGGTAAATCCCCGCTCAAAGATTCTGGGCAGATCACTCTCCTCGATCCCGATCCCCGTATCTTCGATGACAAGATACCTGCATCCTTGTTTGACGCGTCTGCCGCTTTCATCCGTCCCGTATATGGAAACAGAACCCTTTTTTGTATATTTGATCGCATTGGACAAAATCTGTTCGACCACAAAGGAAAACCATTTGCCATCCGTAACAATCTGCGCGTGACATTCTTCCAAATAAAGGCCCAGTCCCGCACCATTAAAAAGAATCCAATATTTTTTTAAAGCACCTTTGACCAATTCCTCTACATCTAATCTGGCAAAAGCCAAATCTGCGGAAATGCTCTCCATTCTGGCATAGTGAAGGGCCATATCCACATACTGCTCCGTCTTGAACACTTCTTCCCGAAGCTGTTTTACGATGTGCAGGTTTTGACTGGTTTCCTCATTCTGTAACAGCAGATCCATGGCCGCAAGGGGCACCTTAATCTGATGGGTCCACATCGTATAATAATCCGACATGTTCTGTTGTCTCTCGTCAAGTTGTGTCACCAACGCCTTTTTCTCCGACTCCTGCGCTGCAATAATCTGCTGATAAGCCCTTTCCAGGGCAAGAGACGTCTGCGGCAGGCCGCCCGCCCTCTCCTGCGCCGCAAGGAGCCTTGACAGCGTGTTGACCTTTTCCCGGTATCTCATATAGTCCCACAAAAAATAGCAGCCTCCGAAAAAGGCTGTTAGTCCCAACGCGTAAGTCATATTGGCAAGCACGCCCTCGTAACCGTAGAGCGCCGCTACCATCATAAAAATGAGGGCCTCCGCAATATAGAAAAAAACAGGGACCATCCGCTCGCGCAGATATGCCGCCGGGATCTGAATTTTCTTTTCCATCCTCTAATACCGTTCCAAAAATTCTGCCATTGTAACAATCTCGGGCATATCCACATCCAAAACCAGAAAATCTTTGTCGCCTGTCACAAATGTCTCATTGCTCTCCATAATTGCCGTTGCCAATATGGGAGAATCCTTTGCATCCCGCATTTGCGGAAACTCGCTCAAATCCAGTACTTTCGGCGTATAAACCAACTCAAACGGAAGTTCCAGAAAAAACTGATCCAGAAACTTCCGCTTTGCCGGAAATTTCCTGTCAGTCACAAGCCGTAATTCTTCAATCACATAGTCGCACACCACAATCTGATGACTATCCGCCAATCGCTTAGCCAATTTCCTTGTCTGCGTAGATGGAAAGAAAATCATTGAAATAAAGATATTGGTATCAAGCATTACCCGCAAATTAATACCCCCTTACTTCCCTTCGGATTTCCTTCATATAATCCTGCATTTCTTCCTCTGTTGCAAACCCTGCCCTTTGCGCTTCACCAGTGAATGCTTCCTCAGCCCGCTTAAATGCCAACATTGCAGAATTTTCAAAATAAAATCTGCCGTCTTCCTCTAAAATCACAACCTTATCACCGGCTTTCAATTTCAGCGCATTTCTTACCGATACAGGAATGGTAATCTGTCCTTTGCTAGAAAGTTTTGCTACTTCCATTCTTCATCATCCTCTCAAATACACCACTTGGTCTTCTTTACTTTCTTTACCTTTTTATTATACGCAACAGAACATATAATAGCAATCTTTAATAGCAATAATTTTTTGTAGAGAAAAAGCCGGAATCAGCCTGTCTCCCCCAACAGATACCCCACGCCTTTCTTCGTTTGAATCAAATCGGAAAGGCCGATTTCCCCAAGCCGCTTACGCAAACGGTTCATATTCACCGTGAGGGTATTGTCATCCACAAAGCACTCGTCATCCCAGAGCCGCTTCATCAACAGATCGCGGCTGACCACGCCGCCTGCCGCTTCAAAGAGGGTCTGTAAAATACGGAACTCGTTTTTGGTCAGTTCAATCCGCCAAGATTCTTCTGTCTTATTCCGGCAGGAAAGCGACATATCCGTCATATTTAACAGGACACCCTTGTATTCCAGTATCGTCCCCGGTGTCGTAAATGCGTAAGCCCTTCTTAACAACGCCTGTATCTTTGCCTGCAAAATCTCTAAATCAAAGGGCTTTACCACAAAATCGTCGCCGCCCATATTGACCGCCATCACCACATTCATGTTGTCTGAGGCCGAAGAGATAAAAATAATCGGCACCTGGGATATCTTGCGGATCTCGCCGCACCAGTAGTACCCGTTGTAAAAAGGCAGGCCAATATCCATCAACACAAGTTGGGGCTCATAAGCCGCAAACTGTCCCGTCACATCCGCAAAATCTTTGACAGTCTCCACCTCATAGCCCCATTTCCCCAGATATTTTGCAATTTGCTCCGCAATGACTGCATCGTCTTCCACGATAAGTATTTTATACATAACAAAGACTCCCCGTCATTTCTATTGATTAAACGCCGTGATATTGGCCTCGTTCAACGTAAAGTCATAGTAATTCAAATCCTCCCGCTTCGTCCAACCGATCTGCTTCCAGAAGGCATTGCCGATATCGTTCTTTGTAAAGGCGATCAGCGATACCTTATTGATCTGCTCTGCCTTCAGCGCCTCCATGCAGAATACCACCATGGCTTTTCCGATGCCTCTCATACGGTACTCCTCCGCCACACACACATGGTAAAGACATCCCCGCCTGCCGTCGTGTCCGCAGAGAATCGCCCCAACGATCCTGCCATCCTCCACAGCCACCACGCTGGTGTCCGGGTTTCTCATCAGAAAGCGGGCTACCCCCTCTCTGGAATCGTCCAGACTTCTAATGGCAAATCCTTTTATTGACATCCAAAGCGCTTTCACGCCATCATAATCTTCTATCGCCATTTTGCGTACCATCTGTATTCTCCGTTTCTCATTTTAATCAAATTATGTAAACTATTCTATTTGTTGTGTCTGTGTTATGTAAACTCATTTAGTAATTATGTAAACTACTCTCCCGCTAGCTCCACCGCCGTATACTCATGCCCCACATAGGGCAGGAACTTCTCCAAAACATCTTTCATCCTAAGCTTAAGACTCGATGTGTTCACGCAGGGATGGCACCCCACAAATTCCTCCTGCAAAAGCTCTCTGTCAATCAAAAGCCGCACTCTGTGGTCCCTATCATTCATCAGCCCCATCACGCTCACAGAACCCGGCGTAATGTCCAGAAATTCCTCCATGTACTCCTCCTCCGCAAAGGAGAGTCTCGCTACGCCAAGCTGAGAGGAAAGCTCCTTTGTCTTAAACTTTTTTAAGCCCGGCATCATAAGAAGATAGAAATCCGTCTTTTGCCTGTTGCACAAAAAGAGATTTTTACAAATATGAATGCCAAGCGCCTCATCCACTCCATGGCAGTCGTCCACGGTAGCTGCCGCCTCATGATCTACACGGAGATACGGTATCTCTAATTTATCTAGCAGCTCATATACATCCATTTCTTTTAAAAGTCTACCCTGTGGTGAGGGTTTTGTGTCAACCGGCGTTAGCGCCATGTCCCGTTCTTCCATCTCCGTAATCCCTTTCTCCCGCAATCAATCGTTTGTGTTATGTCAATCTATTGTTTTAGCCGTCTTCCGCATTATGTAAACTATCAATACCCGAACGTCCCTTCCAAAGACTCGTCCTCGTCAATCCAACTCTGCACCGGAATCACTCGGTATTCATCCTCGGTGTCGCGGACATACACTGTCTCAATCCCCGCGTTGATGATCTGCCTCTTACACATAGAACAGCTGCAGGAATTTTTCACGTACTCCCCGGTATCCGCCTCCACTCCGGTCAGATACATGGCGCTGCCGATCATCTTATCCCGCGACGCGCTGATGATGGCGTTGGTTTCCGCATGAACGCTGCGGCACAGCTCATACCGCTCTCCCCTTGGAATAGCCATTTTCTGCCTAATACACTCTCCCACGTCGGTACAGTTTTTCCGCCCTCTTGGTGCGCCCACATAACCTGTGGAAATGACCTCATCGTTTTTTACAATCACCGCACCATAATGTCTGCGCAGACAGGTGGAACGCTGGGACACCATCTTCGCCAAATCCAGATAATAGTTTACCTTGTCTCTTCTCTCCATTTCAACCTCCTGTTTAGTTATGTAAACTCCTTTCTCATAATAATCTCCAACGACATCCCCGGCAGCAGCAAAGAACCACAGTCCACATATCCATTCTTTCGATAAAAAAACTGTGCCTGCTCATTTGACAAAGTGGATGTCAACACCATTTCATAACCGCTGTCCGCCATTTCCTTTTCCCCAAAAGCGACTAGCTGTGTGCCATTGCCCCGTCCCCTGTATGACTCCAGGAAAAACAACATATTCATAAACGGTATCTCATCCCAAAACAAATTATACCGCAGCCATCCGATAAAGCAGTCATTTTGGTACATGACCAAAACTCTTTTTGAATGGACTGCCTGTTCCAGTTCCTGTTTACTGATATATTTATCGCACAGTTGTACGATTTCCATATCCCTTTCGTCGGCATAGCGGATCATAGCAGCACCTCCTTTACCCAAAAACCGCCCATATAAAACTAACCGTGGAAAGCAGGTTGCAAATACAGTGAAACAAAATGCTTATGGTAAAATTTTTCTTTCTGTATGCCACATACATTACCGGTGTAAATACCAAAATACGAAACACATTGTTAAACGGCAGCCAGAAATGATAAAGCGAAAACAAAACCGCGATCAGTATCGGCGTAAGCCACCCCTGCTTTTCATAATGCGATGTCAGATAACCCCGAAAAAACAGCTCCTCCGTAACTGGCCCGACGATTACATTAAAAACACCGTAATAGATACAGGTCACAACGAGCGTCATCTTGGAAAATGATTTTATGTATTCATAATTTGTCCAGTCAAATCCGGTTGGCAAATTTTGAAGTACACTGCTCCTTATCCCCGCAAATATTTGATTTTCAACAGGTGCGACAAAAGCGCTTTTCAGAGAATATGCGCCATACTCCTTTTTACTCGCCGATAAAATGAATCCCAACTCTATCGGCACTAAAATGAAAGTCGCCAGAATACAAAACAGCAGAAGATGCGGTATCTTGCAAAAATGCCCCAAGATCAGATAGCTGCCACTCAATACTGCTGTGGGTATAAAAATCCGAAGCAAAAGTCCTTTTGTATCAATTTGAATCATTGAAGCCAAATCCTTCCCTTCTCTGTTCCTGTCACACAGATTCCTCTCCGCCCGTATCAGCCCCTCCAGACCACTACATCTTCAAGCTCTTTTCGTGGTCTCGCTTTCGGAAATTCATCCGGATAACCAAAAGCAATCGCTGCTATTAGCTGCCCTTCGCTATTTAACCATTCACTGATTTCTGCATATGCAAAATAGATATCACAAATCCAGAGACTTCCTATTCCCTTTTCCGCAGCGGTAAGAAGCATGTTTTGTATTGCCGCGCTTATGGACTGGATATTACAGATCTCGTAAATATGTTCTTCCGGCGTCATTTCTGATAAAATATCTTTTCCCAATGTATTCACAACAAATACAGCAGCCGACGCCTCCTCCATGATATCAACCGTATATTTTGCCGCCGGAATATGCTGCCTGCTTTGCGGAAGCAATGCGTTTCCCTTTTCTTCCCTCGCAATCCCCCTGCGGAAAACTTTCAGCATTTCTTCCTTCTCTGCTCCCTGCACCACAATGAATTTCCACGGCTGTCTGTTTTTGGAAGAAGGCGCTTTTATCCCGCTTTCCAGAATCTCTGTCAAATCTTCCCTTGATATGGGTTTATTCAAAAACTTTCTTATACTCCGTCTGTCATAAATTGCAGAAATCATTTTGTTTCCTCACTCCACTCCTGATTAACAAATTCATCTTCCCGTCACGCTCTATGTACATACATCCGTGACAATTTCTCTTCCCCGTCCCCCTGCGCCATACAGAAGAACTCCCAGTTATAACGCTCATAAAACGAATCATGGTCTGTCAACAGATACAACGTATCGATTCCCCTCTTTTTCATGTCCGCACAGACATACTCAAGCAGCGCGCCCGCAATACCATTTTCGCGTTTATCCTCCTCCGTATAGACGGCGCAGACATTTGGCGCAAGGTCTTTCCTATCATGAAAATCATTCTCAATCACGCCAAGGCCGCCGATAATCCTGTCGCCTTCCACCGCTGCATACCACTGTGGAACCGGCTCTTTTCCCGTCAGGCTTTCCTCCATGCTTTCCAGATAAGCAGTCAGCGGAACGCCCCATTTTTCGTGAAACCACTGTGCCGCCTCTTCTTTGATTTCCGGCCTGTCCGCCACCCGTATGATTTTGTAATCCATATGCGTCTCCTGACAACTTTTCTAAATATATGCAATAGGAAGAGCCACCAGATTCTCCCGTAAATATGTCTTTTTATCAATCAGGCAGAGAATCACTCCCATTCCTCTTTGCTTCTCCTTCACTTTATCCAATACAGGATTTGCCGCTCCCATATTTGCTTTCGGATTTCCAGTCATTTTAATTTCTACAGGATATAACACTCCGTTTTCTTCGATCACAAGATCAATCTCATTTTCCCCGTCCGCCTTTTTATCTTTTCCTCTGTAATAATAAGTACTAAACTTGTAGTCTTTTCCTTCATTGGTATAAGATTTTAATATTTCCGAAACTACAAAAGTCTCAAACATACTGCCCGCAACAGCAGAGTTTTTCAACGCATCAGCAGTCAGCCACCTTGTCAGATAACAGGCAAGCCCCGTATCTCTAAAATACAGCTTCGGCGCTTTTATCGCTCTGTTTAAGGCAGAGGCGCTATAGGGCTGCAGCAAAAATACAATTCCCGTCCGCTCCAAAATAGAAATCCAAGTTTTGACTGTGGGTTCGCTTACCCCTATTTCACCTGCAATATTGGCATAGTTTAGCATCTCTCCGGTTCTTGCGGCAACAGCGGTAAGAAATTTCGTAAAAGTAATGCTGTCCGCCAAAATCAATTCGTTTATATCTCTCTCAAGATACGTTGAAACGTAAGAAGCATAATATTCCTGCCAGTCTCTTTCCACATCATACAATTCCGGATATGCCCCTCTGTGTATGGTATCCCATAAATCCGTATAAGGCTTCAGCTCTTTTTCACGTTCTCTCAGATATTCCTCTGTAGGCACAAAGTGCCTGTTAAACTTTATTCCATGAATTTCACGAAGGGACAGTCCCGCCAACTCCGTGACCGAAACTCTCCCCGCAAGAGATTCGCTCATCCCCTTCATCAGTTCCAGATTTTGTGAACCGGACAGAATGAACAGGCCTCTCTCATCCGTCTCATCAACAATGCGCTTCACATCTTCAAGAATACCGCTTTCTTTCTGGACTTCATCAATAAACAGGGGACAGGGGTTATTCAAAAAAAAGAGCCCGGGTTCTTCTTTGGCCTGCAGCCGCGTTAATCTGTCATCAAAATTTGCCCGGTTATAGCCGGAAAATTCATGCTTAACAAGCGTTGATTTACCAACCTGTCTGGCTCCTGTGATAAGTATACATTTACTGGTTTCAGCCCGCTGTTTTACGATCTTAGCAACCGCCCGCTCTATATATGCCACGCTCCGCCTCCTTCGACTAATCTAAAATCTAATTTTATTTTAGTCGATCCATTCCATCCTGTCAAATGTATTTCCCCAATCTATCCAGTTTTCTACTGCCTTTCAAAATATATCGCCTGCGAGCCGTCGTCTTCTATAAACTTTCCATTCTCAGTTCTGATCAAATAGGTTCCGACAGGAGATTTTAAATAGGGAATAATATCCGGGTCATAGTTACAGATTGTGTTTATGGCAAACACATGAAAATTGTCCGTATTATTGGAATACGCCTCGTCCTCATCCCCCTTGAAAAAATGCCAACCGCTGTCCGGCTGATTCTCTAGCGGTTCGTCCCGAAACATATATCCGACCTTCCACCCTTCTTTCGTTATCATATCTGAGGCAATACAACCTTCGCCGTTCGGTTCCTTCCATTCAATCAGCGGTTTTACCTCAATCTCTAAAAATCCGTCTTTGTTTTCCCCACTATTTTCCATATTTTTCTTTTTTAATCTATTCAAAAAACCCATGCCCTTATTGCCTCCATAAATTCTGTCTGTTTTCGCCTACCTCTTACTCAGCTGTGCAATCGCGCCATAGTGTAAAATCGTAAATTCTTCCGGCGCAGTCTGTGCAAGCAGTTTTTTATGCTCCTCTTCCCATCTGACTATCTCCTCTTCCGAAAGAGAAGCGCCGACTCCGCGGCATGCCTTCATTCTTCCGTTCCAACTCTCCCTTGTAAACGGTACTTTTAAAAGAAATTCCTCGTGATACGCAAGATCAAATTTTTCTTTGTAACAGTCAGGTATCGATACCGGCCGAACGGTTTCCCCGGCGCCGCTCCAGGAAGGATTATACTTTAAGACCAGTTTTTCGCTCTCTCCCGCAATCTGATCTTCAAAGGGAAGCCACGACATATATAAAACCAGAAGGCTTCCTCCCGGTTTCAACATACGGTAAAGATTCGGCATCAGTTTTTTGTGATTAAAATAGAAAAAGCACTGACAGGCCGTAACCACGTCAAAGGAAGCATCCGGAAACCCGATCTCCTCCACCGCCGCCACATGATACGCGATATCCATATCCTGAGAAAGCGCCTTTGCCTGTGCAATCTGGTTTTCCGAAATGTCCGCCGCCGTCCACTTGGCCCCGTACCGATATAGATTTCGTGGCAGAACCCCGGTCCCCGTTCCGATATCCAGAATGGCCTGTCCGGCTGTGCACAAATTCCGCAAAAGAATTTTCTGATAAAATTCCTGCGGATAAATGTCACGAAACTTCGCATAATCTGTGGATGTCCTCCCCCAGTCAAACGGGGTTCCATTATCTATGTTTTCGTTAATTATGTTCATACCCTTTCGTGCCTTTCTCTCATGCGCGTTGTCAACACACTCCTATTTTACCACATTTTTTTAACAAAAACGTCCCAAATAATTATCGGCTTCCTCTCTTGAATGGAAGATGATAATATTCTTATCTTTTTTATACCTTTCTATCAGCCGATAAATCTCCGGCAGCTGCGTCTTTGGAAAATCTATAATCCACTGCTTAAATTCCTCATCCAGTTCCGGCTCCGTCCATGGTAAATCCTCCCGCTTCTCCCCAATACGGGATGTCGCGCCCTCAAGACACATTTCCAACGGAAAATCCAGTAAAAACACGGTATCGCATTCCTTCAGTCGGATTTCCAACGTGCGCTGATAATTTCCGTCTATAATCCACCTGTCCTTTTTCAGTATCTCCTCTAATCCCCGGTCAAACTCTTCTCTGGAAATCGTAGTCCGATCGGGTTTGTGCCACAGCATATCCAGATAATAGAGCGGAATGCCTGTCACGTCCCTCAGTTTTCTTGCGAACGTACTTTTCCCCGCGCCGGGACTGCCGATCACTATGATTTTAAGCATTCTTTCCTCCATGCAATCAACTCTTGTAGTTTCTAAAAAGCGCTTTTCCAATTAATATAAACGATTCTAAGCTCTCTTCATCTTCAACGTTTCACTACATAAAGCTCATGCGGCATATCCACGCCCCGGTAATGCTTCACCCAACGATCCGCCACTGTCATGCCGTTCCTGCGCGCCACATTCTGGGACGCCGTATTCGTATCTCTGATAATCGAACAGACTTCCTCTGCATCCAATACAGTAAACGCGTATTTTTTGCACGCCTCGGCGGCTTCTATGGCATAACCCCTGTGCCAGTACTGCCGCCGGAACAGATAGCCGATTTCCAACACCTCCTCATCCTTCCACGGCTGCATGGTGAGCCCACATTGCCCGATCATTTCCCCGGTTTCTTTCAGGATCACTGCCCACAATCCGAAGCCCCATTTCTGATAACGGGAAAGCTGTCTGTCAAGCCACTCCTGCGCTTCCACATCACTGAATGCGCCCTCATAGGCATACATGGTCTCCTCATCCTGCAATATTTGACAGAGTGCGCCGTAATCGCTCTGTTCCATTTCCCTGAAATATAATCTTTCCGTCTCCAAAATCATGATCTGTCATCCTCCCTGTATTCCGGATACTTTTAAAGCATTCCCCTATCCGGTAAGGGTTCGATCCTCTTTTCCATCCGGTTCTGTCTATAATTTTTTCTTTGCAATACTCTTTAAAAAAATCTTTTTTAACTCCTGCGGTTTATAGAAAAAATGTTCTTCCGATTTACTCAAACGCTTCTCAGCTCTCTTAATCCTCAGCAGTTCCATGGAACAAATAAAATCTGCCGCCTGCAGTAATCTATATTTTTGCGGTTCAGCCTTTCTAAATTCAACATTTGGAAAACGAATGGAAAAAACAGCGTTTAAAATTGTGCTAAGTTCGTTCTGTCCATTATCATAATAAACAATAATTTTATCAAAACCAATAAAAAAATTCTGATGCGCACATATTTCCATGTTAATTGCTTTCGCCAGTTTACCTGAAAGCGAAATCTTATCCAGCGCTTCTTTTCGGTCTATCACAACCGTCAAATATGAAATAGGACACGCATTAACAAAATTCAACATCTTGTACAACAATTTTCTTCTTTCGTCAATAGAATATTTTGAGAAAACCTCCTCCCTGCGAATAACAGGACCAGTATGTACATACTCCAAATCAAATCCGCTTCTCTTTATACTTTCTTCCAATTTTGCAACTTGTCGGTCAATGTTATTACCCTGATTATGAAAAACAAACGTTACCAAATAGTACGTCTGCCTTCCCCTAACCTCCCCAAAATCTCCTGATTCATCAATAAAAACACTCAGTTCTTTCATTTATATTTCCCCTATGTGCAAAAAATGGCGGGAAATTCTTCCCGCCTGCGGTGGTCCAAAGAGCGTCTGCCCAGACCAAAACTGTAACGCATTACAGTCTATATTATATACATATCGTACCATACCCATACATGACTTGCAAGCATTTTCCTCGCATCGAAACTCTCCAATATCCCATCTCACTTCTTCGCCTTTACCAGTAAAAAATCCGGCTTATGGAGCAAATCCTTATATTCCGGATATTTTTTCAGCATTTCCTTATCCGGTATGGGCTCAACCATCTTTTCAACCATAAACCCCGCTTCAATCAACGTATTGATAATCGTCGAGAACGTTCTGTGATACTTTTTCACGTGATCGACAAACCAGACGGACTCTCTTTCCCCCTCTGCCCCATAGTTTGATAAGTTTACATAAATCTTGTTTCCTTTTTCGTCCCTCGTCCATCTATCGCCACCGGAATGACAGGTACACAAAGGATTTTCCTGCGAAAAGACAAATACGCCGCCCTCACACAATTTATTGTAAACATCTTTCACAACGCCCGCAAAATCCTCCACATAGTGAAAGGCCAACGAACTTACCACCACATCAAACTGCCCTTTAAGCTGCGCGATCTCCTCCATCGGCATACGGATATAGGATATCTTCGGATCGCTGTTCTCCTTTTTCGCAGCTGCAAGCATCTTCTCGGAAATGTCGATTCCCGTCACCAAAGCCGCACCCGCTTCTACAAAACAACGGCAATGCTCCCCGAAACCGCACCCCAAATCCAATACCTTTTTGCCGTGCAAGTCCGGCAACAGGGAAAACAATGCGGGGATCTCAAACAACTTGTTGGCATTCACCTCATTGTCCCTGATTTTCCTGTATCCCTCAAAAAAGATTTCATTATCATAGATATTCTGCTTTGCCATTTTGCGCCAAGCCTCCTTAAAATAATATAGCATGGGCTCCCCTCATTGACAACTCTTGCATTCTATCCTCTCTTGTTGTAGAATGAAAAAATGCAAAGGACAAATGCCGGCGCGCACCCGGCAGACCAAAAGTCCGGCTATGATCAAAATCGATTGAAAGGTGCGCAGAATGGAGAATATGATGAAAGAAAAAGTAGTTCTGGCTTATTCAGGCGGACTGGATACCACCGTGATCATCCCCTGGTTAAAGGAAAATTTCGATTATGAGGTAATCTGCGTGTGCGGTAACTGCGGACAGGCGGAGGAACTTGACGGTCTCGAAGAGAGAGCGCTCTCAAGCGGCGCATCCAAGCTCTACATAGAAGACCTGACCGATGAGTTTTGCGACGACTTTATCATGCCCTGCGTGCAGGCTCACGCGGTATATGAGAACAAATACCTGCTTGGCACTTCCATGGCAAGACCTGTCATTGCCAAGAAATTAGTGGAGATTGCACGCAAAGAGGGCGCAACCGCCATCTGTCACGGCGCAACCGGAAAGGGCAACGACCAGATCCGTTTTGAGTTGGGCATCAAGGCGCTGGCTCCCGACTTAAAGATCATTGCCGCATGGAGAAACGAAAAATGGACCTTAAACTCCCGCGAGGAGGAGATCGAATACTGCAAACAGCACGGCATCAACCTGCCTTTCTCGGCGGATTCCAGTTACAGCCGTGACCGTAACCTGTGGCATATCAGCCACGAGGGGCTTGAGCTTGAGGACCCTGCCAACGAGCCCAACTATGAACATCTGTTAGTGCTCGGCACCACACCGGAGAAAGCGCCTGAGGAGGGCGAGTACGTTACCATGACCTTTGAAAAAGGCATTCCCACCTCCGTCAACGGCAAGAAGATGAAAGTGTCTGAGATCATTGCCACCTTAAACGAACTTGGCGGCAAACACGGCATTGGCATTGTGGACATCGTGGAAAACCGTGTGGTAGGCATGAAGTCCCGCGGCGTCTATGAGACCCCCGGCGGCACCATCCTCTATGAGGCGCATCAGCAGCTTGAGGAACTGATTCTTGACCGCGACACCTACGCGCTCAAAGCCGATCTTGGCAATAAATTTGCCCAGGTCGTATATGAAGGTAAGTGGTTCACACCGCTGCGCGAGGCGCTGCAGGCGTTTATCGAATCCACCCAACGCTATGTGACCGGAGAAGTGAAATTCAAACTCTACAAAGGGAACATCATCAAGGCAGGCACCACCTCTCCTTACACACTGTACAACGAAAGCATTGCCTCCTTCACCACCGGCGATCTCTACGATCACCACGATGCGGAGGGCTTCATCAATCTGTTTGGCCTGTCCTGTAAGGTTCGCGCTATGAAAATGCAGGAACAGGGCGAAAAACTGCTTTAAAACCATGAATTCATTTGATATAATTATCCTATACGCCGTTGCAGTCAATGTGGTCAGCTTTATCATGATGGGCGTGGACAAACGAAAGGCCGTCAAGCGTGCCTTTCGTATTCCCGAGTCCACCCTCTTTGTGTTGGCCATCATTGGCGGCAGCATCGGCTCCATTGCAGGTATGCATCTTTTTCACCACAAGACAAGACACTGGTACTTCCTCTACGGAATGCCGGTGATTTTGGCTTTACAGATTATTTTGATTCTTACGTTGGTGTTTTCACCGATCGAGTGGGGGTTCTGGTAGGAGGATATCTATGCACATTGCGGTTTGTGACGATAACATTGCGGACAGAAAGCAGATGGAGCGTCTCCTCGGGCGCGCCTCCGACAGGAGGCTTCACACCACGGGCGTGCTCTATATTGATTCTTACGGAAATGTGGAGGCGGTCATGCGCTCTCCCATGCTCTACGACGCCTTTTTTATCGACATGACAAGCGGCCCCGTCAACGGCTTTCAGCTTGCGCGCAAACTGATCGACGCGGGCGTTGTGGCTCCCATTGTGCTGTGCATCTCTACCATAAATTATCCCTCCGTCATCGAGGCGGCCCTCGCCAAAGTGCCGGAGGATGTCACGGAAGCGTCCAACCACGATATCCTGCGCAGGCAGCTTCAGAAACAAATCCTTTATCTGCAAAAGCCGATCAAGGTAAACGAACTCGATGAAATGTTAGACCACGCCCAGAACATGAAGGCCAAAACCATTCCCACCATAGAACTGCGCGGGGAAAAGGACACCCTCTATGTCCATGAGGATGAAATCCTCTATGCCGTCAAGGACGGCAACTATCTCCATGTGGTCCTGACCGAGGGGCGTACGCTCGATATTCTGAGCACCCTGCCTAATCTCTACTCGCAGGTGGCCATGTTTACCCATTTTGTCATCATATCCGAGCATTGTTTTGTCAACACCACCGCTGTGGAAAAGTTCTCTCTCCTGAGGCTGACCATGAAGGACGGAAAAACATTTTCCGTGTCGCCTTTGGAGCTTTCCAAACTCAAAAAGGCACTGAAAACAAATACGGACTGACCATTTCAGTCAATCCGTCGGAATCCCATTCTGTCTTAAAGTGTCACGATCACGCCGCCGTCATTGGCATACATACTGCTGACCCCCGCGGTGTCCATCACCAAAACATCCCGGTAAGACGCTCTTTTCTCCATCAGACCGCGCATAAATTCCGCCCGCTCCGGGCAGTTGCAGTGGGTGATCATCAGCGTTCTCTCCTGCGGGTTTTCCACATCACTCACGATACAATCAGCCATCTTTGCAAGCGCCTTATTGATGCCGATTGCCTGTCCTTTTTGCTCAATTACGCCCAAATTTCCCACCATCACCGGCTTGATATTCAATGTGGATGCCACAAGCGCCTTCACACCGGACAGCCGTCCGTTCTTGCGGAGCGTCTCCAGATTATCCAAAACAAAGTAGGTGCGCATCTGCCGTTTAAAAGTCTCTACCTTCTGGACCGTATCCTCAAAGGAAAGTCCTTCTTCCTTGCAGGCGACTATTGCTTTCACAAGCTGCGTCTCCCCACAGCTTGCCGACTCGGAATCAAACACATGAATTTTTTTCTCACCGTATTTTTCCACGTACAGATTTTGTGCAAGCGCCGCGCTGTTATAACTGCCGCTCAAATGGGAAGACAGGGTCACCACATAAATTTCCTCCGCATCATCGTGATAGGCTTCCATAAATTTTTCGGGGGAGGGACAGGAAGACTTAGGGCAGAGCGGATAATCCGCCACCTTTTTTAAAAACTCCCTCTGATTAAAAGTTTCGTCATCTGAAATGATATAATCGCCCACCTCTAATCCCAACGGTACGCTCTGAAATCTGCTGTCATTCTTATCGCTTTCCGGCAGCTCGCAGCAGCTGTCCACCACAATTTTATAATTCATAAAGCCTCCACAACCATTGCACATAGTTTTCATTACCACCTATAGTATCATATAATACATCATTTTGCAAACAAGAAATATCCATTGCAAACAGAAGGCAGTTATTTTACAATCAAATGAGAATCATTTTATCCGGCAGAAAGGCATCCTATGATCGCATTAAAAATTACAAACATCAAACAATTTATGAACAAATTTCTGGCAGGAGAAGACTTCGACTCTTTTCTGTTAGAGCAGGCTTCTATCAGCACCTACAATACATTTACCATAGACGGACGGGAAAACAGAGAATTCTACACCTCCGAAGAATGGGAAGATCCGGAAATCCGGCCCTATGAATTTACGGCCTGGAAAAAGATCCGGCCCGTCTGCTTCGACCTGATTAAGGGGAAACGCACACCCACGGCCTTTCACTTTGTGCTGCACCTGATTCCCGAGCACATGGCCGCCATCCTGCAAAGCGAAGACACCGCCGTAACAACCGATCAGGTCAAAGCCTTTGTCCTGAACATAAAATACGACGGCACCGGACTCACCTTAGTGACCGGCACCGCCTTTCACACATTCCTTATGGATAAAACACCTGATGGTCTTTGGGATAAAGCGATCAGGCAGTTTTTAGACCAAAAGGAGATTGTCTACGACATCCTGGCGTAGATTCCCGAAAACTACGCCGGAAATTTTCCGAAATTACCACCACATCCTCTCGTACTGTATGGCGCAGTCCACGACCGCCATCACCATGGCGAAAAACAGCATCAAAAACAGCATGAGGATCGCGGGAAAGTCATAGACGAACCGGCATCCGGCCGCATTGCTCCTGCGGTTCTCCACCAGAATTTCCACGCCCAACAGAACGAAAACCACTGGCCAACACCTGAAAATCATATCATAATCAATAAACGGGGCTGCCATATGTACCAGAAACAACACGCCGAACACAATTAAGGTCAGCCCGAAGGTTACAGAGCCTACCCGGCGGGTTTTTATGACTCCGGTCTCTTCCTGCTGCGTCACCGCAACGGTCTTTTCCTGTATTTCCATACCTCTCTCTACGCCTCCTTCCGCTCATCTTCCTGTGCATCCGCCTGATCCTTTGCCTGTTCCTCTTTCTGCTCAATCTGCATCACCGGTGCATCCTTCTTGCCGCGAAGCAGCGACACGCCAAACCAGATCACCGCTATGCCGATCACGGCCCTTGGCAGCTCATTCTGCACCAAATAGTAAAGGGTTCTGATCACCGGATTATCCCATCCCATATAGTCTCTGAGCATATCGAATCCCACATTCCACAACATACAGATGCCCAAAATAATGAACACTACCGCCGCGATATTTCTATTCTTTCTGTTCAACTTGAAACGGCTGTAATCCATATCCGCAAATCCAAATAGGTACTCATCTTCCAACGCCGCAAAGGCTTCGTCATCCAGACTGCCGACATTGTTCGCATGAAAGAAAGCATAAATGTAAATGGTTACCGGAAACACCGCCAACACAGCGATGTTGGTAATCCCCACCACACCGCACGCCAGGAAAAATCCCAACATAAAACTCAGCCCCATCTTCATAAAGCCTATGTACATATGACCCGCCCCCGGTATCAGGGAAAATACAAACAACCAAAACCTGTTTTTCTTCTTTTTCATCTCATCAATCCTCCCAATCTTCATAATCCGTCAACTTGTCTGTGATAATCTCAACGTAGTGTTTTGTCACGCCAACTCTCTCCTGCCCCTTTCGGTAACGCTCCCACGTCCTGTCTATATCCCGCTGTCTGTCCAGAAGCTCCTGCTCCCACACTTCCGATTCTTCCGCTTCCCCATACAGCCGGCCAAACATAGACATCTGCGACGCATCCGTCTCTCCCGTCCTGTCCGCCGGCACCAGAATCAGCACTGCCAGGGCCGCCGCCATTCCTACCAGAACTTTAGCACGGTAAGAAAGAAGCTGCCTTTTCTGTCTCCTCTGCCTCTCCGCACCAAGTTGAAAAAAGATTTCCTCTTTCAGGCCTCCCGGTGCATGTATGAGGGCGCTCTCTTCCACCTGACTGATCAGCCGCAGAAGTTCCTCGTCGCCAATAGAGTTGGAAAGAGGTGATTCCTGTCTATTCCGTTTTTTTCTCTCTTCCGCTATATTATGTATCATGCGCCTTTCTCCTTTTCATACATCCTGCGAAGCATCCCTCTCGCCCGATAAATCTGTGTCTGTATGGTCTTTTTCTTGCTTCCCCTTGCCCTGGCAATCTCAGCCGCATCCATCTCATCATAGTAGTATGCCTTGGCAATCTCATCATAGGGCGGTTTCAGCTTGCGGCATCTGGCAAGCAGTGTCTCCCGCACTTCCTTTTCCAGACAGATGCTCTCCGGCGTCTGCCGTACCACTGCGCTGTCCCCGCCGTATCCGGTATCCGCCGCGCCGGGCCCGCCCCTGTTTGGCGGGCTTGTACTCTCCATTCCCAAATCTGCCATGGGAACACTGCGTCTTCCCGCGCTTTGCAGATAATCCAGACATTTGTTTGTGGCGATCCGGCAGATCCACGCTTTCTCATGTCTGCCGTCAAACTCTGCCAGATGCCTGTAAGCCGAAAGAAATGTTTCCTGCGCCAAATCCTCGGAGGCAAAATAGTCTGCTGTCATCTTATAACAGATGGAAAAAACAAGATGTTGGTAAGAATCAATCAGCGCTGATAACTGTTCTTCCCTGTTGATACGCTTTGCCCCCTTTCCTTTCGCTTATGGTGCTTTGTTTTTTTCGCACCTATCTATATAACGAGCCTGATCTTCAAATGTCTTCAACTTCCGCAAAATTTTTTATCCCTTCATTTTCGGCCTGAAAATCAAGCTCGCCAAATACCCGAAAATCAAAGCGGCCGCGCAGCCCACCGCACCGGTCTTAAAGCCGCCCTGAAACAGGCCGATAAATCCGTTTTGGTCCACTGCCTCCTTCACGCCCTTCATTAAAATATTTCCGTAGCCGAGAAGCGGAACACTGGCCCCCGCCCCCGCATACTCCATAAACGGAGCGTACAATCCGAAAAAGCTGATTACCGCCCCCGTACAAACCAAAAGCACCATAACACGGCCCGGCAAAAGTTTCGTCTTCTCCAGTAAAATCTGCACCAACGCGCAGATCAAGCCGCCCACCCAAAAAGCGTTGATATAGTCCATCATATCTTCCCACCTCCATATTGCCTTTTGCCTCTGCCGCCTTCTGACTCTGCTTATGCGCGCATAAAGAGACAGAGACTATCTTCTCTTCGATATTCTCTGTCTTTTCTGATAAATTATGCAGTTAATTTTGCGATTTTTTCCACGATCTCCCGGATCGAAAGTCCCCCGCAGTCCACTGTGATGTCCGCGTATTTTTTATAAAGGGGAACCCGTTCTCTATAAAGTCCTGCCAGATCCTGCCCTTTTCGCAATGTCACGCCCCGCTCGTCCAGATCGCCCAACCTTTTTCTAATCTGTGTAAGCGGCAGGGACAGATAAATAACCGTACCGATCTGCTTATAATGCGCCATCGCCTTTGGTCCATAGACCGCGCTTCCACCCGTGGCAATCACGGTTCTGTGCGCCTCAATGGACTCGCCTGCAGATTCTTCCAATTTCCAGAAACCCTCCACGCCCTGTTCGGAAATGAGCTCATGAAGCAGTTTTCCCTCCCTGCTCTGGATCACCAGGTCTGCGTCCACAAAGGCATAACCCAACTTTTTGGCCAAAACCACGCCCACCGTACTCTTTCCCGCGCCAGGCATGCCGATTAGGATAATATTTCTCATTTCAAATACGCCGTCACTTCCACCTCGCACAGCACATCTTTGGGGAGCTGCTTCACCGCAACACAGCTTCTCGCCGGCTTTTCTGTGAAGTATTTCTCATACACCGCATTGAATGCTGCAAAATCTGCCATCTGAGCAAGAAAACAGGTGGTCTTTACTACCTTGGTATAATCGCATCCCGCCTCCGCAAGAATCGCCCCCACATTCTTCATGGCCTGCTCCGCCTGCTCCGTCACATCCTTACCCGTGATCTCCCCTGTGGCGGGATCAATCGGGATCTGCCCCGAGGCAAAGAGAAAATCTCCCGCAATAATTCCCTGCGAATAAGGCCCGATGGCCGCCGGCGCTTTGTCTGTAGAAACTTTAGCTAACATAACTTTACCTCTCTTTCTTTTTTACAATCTCACATTCTTCTCTCATGAATCGCCAAATCTGGCTACCACATAATATCCTCTGGCCGTCTCCTTCACTTCGGTGACAACCCCTTCCCGCTCCAACATCCTCTCCCGGAAAGGAAAGTTCCCGGACATGGCAAGGGACGGGTCTATCGTATAGTAATAGTTACTGGGCAGAACGCCCTCCGTCACCGTGATCCGGTCGCCCTCCTTAAGAAGGCCGGGGCGTTCCATCTTAAATTCCATTTCCCGCATAAAGGATACCTCTTGTAATAAACTTGAAAGCACGTGCTCACACACTGCTCATTGCTTTCGTGAATAGTATAGCATTATTTTTTCACACAAACAATTCCTATTTCTTATGCCTGAAACATTATTCCCACGGCATATATCGCATTTTTCACGGCATATTTTGCATCCCACCCCTCATTTTCTCCTGCTATACTATAGATAAGTGCGCAGTCCGAATGATACCTTTTTAGTTTACATAATTCACAACACAAACGCAATTCGGACGCAATGCGCACTGTCACAGAGACACAGAAATGAATCATTTTTTGAACAGACGAGGAAACGGTTTTGAAAAAGTACAGAAAGAAAAAAGCAGAACAAATCAGCGCGGAAGCCGAATGGATTGCCATCCGGGAAAATGAGGCCGAGGCCAACCAATATGCGGCAAAATGCCTTACTGTCTGTGCCGGTGTAGGCGCTCTGGCATGGCTGTTTAATCTGTTGGGTATTTTTATCATTCCCCCTATGGTTATGAATATCGGCATGCCGTTCACCATCCTGTTTTTCCTGATCCCGGCCCTGCTGTGCAGACTTACAAAGGGTACGCCGGTCTGGTTAAAATACGTCATCCTGATCTGCGGCATTACCAGTATTTTTATTTTGTCCAGCGCCATGCCAAAACACGGTGTTCTTGCCTGGGCCGTGCCGATTTCCCTAAGCTGCCATTACTACTCTAAGAGGCTGACACAGCTTACCCTTGTGGCCTCATGGGTGCTTTTTTCCGCCTCCATCTATGTGGGCATGTACATCGGGGAGGGGGATCTGAACCTGTTAATTACGGAGCCGGACATCACAAGAAGAGTCATCACCGGCAAGATGCTGTTTGAGGCATCGCTTTTCTTTGTGCTGCCGCGCGCCCTGACTCTTTTGGGCATCTCTTCCATCTGTACCACCATAGCCACGCGGACCAGACGGCTTTTGGAAAAACAGATCAAGGACAGCGAAGAACGCCAACGCATTTCCACGGAACTGGATGTGGCGACACGGATTCAGGCCGATATGCTTCCCTGCATTTTTCCGGCTTTTCCGGAGCGTCCCGAATTTGACATCTACGCCTCCATGAATCCGGCAAAGGAAGTGGGCGGCGATTTTTACGATTTCTTTATGGTGGATAATACCCATCTCGCCGTGGTCATCGCCGACGTGTCGGGAAAAGGAATTCCTGCTGCCCTGTTTATGGTGATCGGCAAGACACTGATCAAGGATCATACAAAACCGGGCTGTGATCTGGGGGACATTTTCTCAGAAGTGAATGAACTGCTGTGCGAATCCAACAGCGAAGGCCTGTTTATTACCGCCTTTGAAGGCACCTTGGATCTCGTGACGGGAGAATTCCGCTTCGTCAACGCCGGACACGAAATGCCTTTTATCGCAAAGGCAGGAAGCGCCTACGAGCCCTACAAGCTGAAACCGGGATTCGTTCTTGCGGGCATGGAAAATATGAAGTACCAAAGCGGCTGCATTCAGCTTTCCCCGGGTGATAAGATTTTTCAGTATACGGACGGCGTAACCGAAGCCACCAACGCTGCCCACGAACTTTACGGCATGGAACGTCTTTCAAAGATCCTCGCCAAAAATACCGCAGAGCCTCCCGCAAAGCTTCTTTCTGCCGTAAAGGCGGACATCGACGCTTTTGTAGGAGACGCGCCGCAGTTTGACGATATCACCATGCTCTGCGTCTCCTACCTTAAGAAGCTAAACTGTCCCGACTAGAAATCAAGCCAGGTGATATCAGCATCTTCGCTGTCTTCTCCCAACACGACGCGCACCTTTTCTGTCAGGATGTCTTCGTCGATGGGCTTTACCACATAGTCCTTTGCACCGCCTGCCACCGCCTTGACCACATGATTTTTGTCGTTGTTCGATGTGAGAAAGATAACCGGCACATCCATAAGATGCTCCTTCTCCTTGATCATCTTAAGCATCTCATATCCATTGATTTCCGGCATATCAATATCCAGAATAATCAGGTCAGGCGTTCTGTCATTTAAAAACTGAAGCGCCCGCTTTCCGCCGTTAAACACATGCAGTTCATATCTGGTTCCCAACACCTTAAGCAGCATCTTTAATACAATACCGCTGTCATCCACCGCCACAATACTTTTCTTGTTAAATTCCACTTTCGTCTCCTCCTTTTTTCCGTAAAAGTTCTATTGCCTTGTCCTCGTCAAATTCATCTTCCAACGCGATCAGCACATTTTTAATCCGTTCGTGCATCTGCTGCTCCAGAGGGTTCCGGATCCAATCCTGTAACCTCTCTATGGCTTTCTGTGTCTCAAAGTCATCCAACAAAAGCGCAACGCTCTCCAGGTCGCTTTCGGACAGCTTGACTGTCTCCCCGCCGCCTGCTGCCGCGCCATACTTGTCCTCCTCCCCTTTTCCACAGTCGCTTAACAGCTCTTCAAATCCTGCAAGCGTATGCTCCCAAACACCCAGCAATTCCTCAAAATGGCTGTCCGCATAGGCTGCATTTCCCGCCTTGCTCTCCTTTTCATGGGCAAAAGCCAAATCCGCCAGTCTGTCTGCACCGAGGGTTCTGGCATTTCCTTTCAGGCCGTGCACCTGTATTGCATAATCTTTTATATTTCCCTCCGATAAAAGCCCCCGCATCATTTCCTGCTTTGTCCGGTCCCTGACAAAGAGCCGCGCTAGCTCCAGATACATGTCCAGATCGCCTTTCGCATAGGCCAGTCCGTTTTCTATGGAAATGTCGTAAGACAGATATTTTTCCCGATCCATCTGGCCGGATTCCTCCCCCGGCTCCCCATCTGTCTCCTCCGTTCTTTTCACTAGCGTATCCGGAAGATATTTCTCCACCGTCTGCTCCAACAGATCCCCGTCGATGGGCTTGGTTAGGAAATCGGCAAATCCCTCCTTCATATACCCTTCTCTCGCGCCGGACAGCGCGTTTGCCGTCAGGACAATCACCGGCGTGTCCGCGTTCGGATAATCCGAGAGCTTGCGCATTTCATGCAGCGTCTCAATGCCGTCCATCTCCGGCATCATATGATCCATAAAAACGGTATGGTAAGGTTCCTTTTTCACCAGTTCCAGACATTTTTTACCGGAATCCGCGGTAGTGATCTGCATCTTTGTCCGCTTCAACAGCGATTGGAATACGGTAAGATTCATGCTGTTATCATCCACCACCAACACTTTTGCCTCCGGCGCCTCAAAGAACTGCCGCTTCTTAGACAGATTCTCCTCCCGTCTCTTTCTGATGGATTCAAAATCTCCGGTCGGTTCACCGCACACAATTCTCTGGGGAATCGTGACGGTAAAGACGGAACCTTTTCCGTATTCGCTCTCCACCTTCATATCGCCGTCCATCAGTTTCAAAAGCGACATAGTGATATTCATACCAAGGCCCGTTCCCTCGATATTGCGGTTTTTCTCCTCATCCAACCGTTGAAAACTTTCAAACAGCTTCCCCATATCTTCCTTGCGGATGCCCATACCCGTGTCCTTTACGGATATGATCAGATTCAGCGCTTCGCCTCCTGTCTTCTCATACGCCGCCCTCATTTCTATGCCCCCCTGCGGGGTGTACTTGACTGCATTGGTCAGTAGATTGGTCACGATCTGCTTGATTCTCACATCATCCCCGTAAAGCACTCTCGGCAGCGTCTCATCCAATGAAAACCGAATATCCAAGCCTTTCTCCTGGGCCCGCAGAAAGATTACATTCCACAGATCCATCATCAAACTTTCCGGCTCGTACTCCACCCGGACAATCTCCATTTTACCGGACTCAATCTTCGACATATCCAGGATATCATTGATCAGAAACAGCAATGTCTTGCCGGAGCTGCGGATATTGGCCGCATAGGAAAGAATCTGCTTGTCCGCGCACTCTCTGAGTATCATCTCGTTCATGCCCAAAACCGCATTGATGGGTGTTCTGATCTCATGGGACATATTGGAGAGGAAAAGGCTCTTCGCCTCGTTCGCCCTGACAGCCTCGTCCTTCGCCTTCTCATACTCCACATTCAGTTTCCGTATCTTATCCAGAGCGGTCTGTGCATCCCGAAGCTCGTTTAGCTCCGTCACATCCTCCATCACCACAACCACGGACTTCTCCCCCTCGTTGTGGATATAGCTTGTGGTCAGGGACAGATTTCTCGTCTCCCCGTCAAGCATATAGTCTACCGGCATATTGCTTACTTTTTTCTTCTCATAGACCGTATCTAAAATTGCCTCGTTAAAGTCGTCCGTTCCCTCCCTGGTCAAAAATACATTGATGAAGGAATCGCCGATCTCTTCCTGGGTCAGACCAAGAATCCGCTCCGCCGACGGGTTTAACAGGGTGATCTTTCCATTCATACTGATCACCATGACCCCCTCCAGCATATTCGTTACGATTTCCCTGTACAGCCCTTTATGGTCTCTCTGCTCCAACATGTGCGCTACAGCTCCTTGCGTATTTTCAGGATATTCCGTCCATCCTTATATTCGTATGTAATCTCGTTCATGTTTTTCTTCACGATATAAATACCGAGCCCGCCTATTTCCCTCTCCTGTGCGGAGAGCGTCACATCCGGATCCGCCTTGGCAAGAGGATCGTAGGGTACGCCCTGATCGATAAAAGTAATCACCACCGAAAGGGGTTCCTCTAACACCTCCACCCGTACCGTAGCCGGGCCGGTGCCGGGATGATAGGCATAGTGGACAATATTGCTGAACAGTTCGTCAATGGCAATATCAATCTGCGCCTGCGCCTTCATCGGGCAGTCGTACCGGGCCAGCTGCTCGTCCACAAAATCCGTGATGACGGGAATGCTCTCCACCGTCGCCTCAACCGTTAATTCCTTCATACGCCGCTCCTCACTATTCTATGGTCAAAATATCCATGAATCCGGTAACTTCAAAGACCTCCTGAATGGTCTCGTTGACATGTCTTATAATCATTTCGCCCGCCTGCTTCTTCATAAAGACTTTATGCGCCGCCAACAGAATTCTCAGTCCTGCCGAGGAGAGATATTCCAACTCCTGAAAATCAAGTATCAGTCTCTCCGTTTCCTCGGAAACCTCATTGATCTGCGCTTCCAGCTACGGCGCAGTGGTAGTATCCAGTCTCCCCGCAGGCAACAGTGTCGTTTCCTTTCCGTTTACCTTTTTTTCGATTGTCATCCCGCATCCCTTCCTTGCTTTTTGTTTTTTCTACAATCTTTCTCAATAATATACCATAATATCTGTTATTCTTTTGTGCGGCGGGTATATATCGCATTTTTTTTGGCATAATCCGCTATTTGGTTTACATAATTCTACATGGTATGGTAATCTAAAAGGCCGGGTTCTGCCCGGCCTTTACATTTCTATACTGATTTATCCCTCATAATGCTCCAACACCACGCCGTGGGCAATCCCCGGAATGGTCTGGCCTTCGTTAAAACTGGTCTTAGAAAGAAGCGCCCCCGTAGGCACAAAGAGCACTCTCTTCCAAATGCCTTCCTCGATCTTTTTCAAGATATAAGCCGAAAGCACCGCCGCGCTACATCCACAGCCGGAACCGCCCGCATCCGTATGCTGCTTCTCGCTCTCATAGATTTCTATGCCGCAGTCCATATGCTGTCTGGTAATATCAATTTGCTTCTCCGAAAGCAGATCAAACAAAAGGTTTTGACCTACCTCGCCCAGATCCCCGGTGATAATCTTGTCATAATCCTTCGCCTCTCTGCCGAAATCCTCCAGATTCTGCCTGATCGTATCCGCCGCGGCGGGGGCCATGCAGGCTCCCATATTCATGGAATCCTTGATCCCATAGTCCACAATCTTACCTACCGTAACGCCCTCAAGCATCGCCCGCGTCTGCTTTCCCGGCTTGGACGATAAAATGAATGCGCCGCTTCCCGTCACCGTCCATGTGGCGGATTTTGGTCTCTGGTTTCCGTATGCCAACGGAAAACGGAACTCCTTCTCCGCACTGGCGAAATGACTGGAAGTAATACAGGCGGCCTTCTCCACAAACCCGCCGGAAACCACCATACCTCCCACAGTCAGAGATAACCCGCAGGTGGAACAGGCCCCGTAAAGACCCACATGGGGCAGCTGATATCCCGCCATACCAAAACTGCTGGCTATGGACTGTCCCAACAGATCTCCCGCAAACACCATCTGTAAATCCTGTTTCCTGAGTTCCGCCTTGGAGAGCGCGATCTCCAACGCCTCCTTCTGGAGAATGCTCTCCGCCTCCTCCCATGTCTGTCCGCCAAACTTATCGTCATATCCAACCTTGTCGAAGAGCTCTCCCATAGGGCCCTGCGCTTCTTTGCTGCCAACGACGGACGCGCTGCTTATGATGTACGGTCTCTTTTCAAACTGAATGCTCTGCTTTCCTAACATAACGGCATACGATCCTTTCTTACATGATTAAGGATAGTATGCCGTCTTTTCTTACAAAATATACGTTATGAAATACCCGTCCGGATATCTTCCTTCATATCGAGCACTGCCGCCCGCGCCGCATCCGCAAAGTTTTCCTCCCCGTACTTTGCATATTTCTCCTGTTGGTACGCGGCAATGATTCCTCTTGAGGAATTGACGATCGCGCCCAACCCGTCCTCGTTGAAAAAGGGTTTTAAATCCTTTCCTTTGCCGCCCTGCGCGCCGTAGCCTGGCACCAGAATATAGGACTTCGGCATAATCCGCCGCAGAATTTTTCCCATTTCAGGGTAAGTCGCGCCCACCACAGCGCCCACATAGCTGTACGTTTCGCCCATGCAATCGGCGGCCCACTCAGCCACCTTCTCGCCCACAACTTCATAGAGCGGTCTGGCCTTTTCCGCGTCTGTGCTGTCCTTCGGCAGTACAAGACGATCCTGGAATTCCCCGCTGCTAGGATTCGATGTCTTTACCAGAACGAATATCCCCTTCTTCTGTTCCTTACAAACCTTGATAAAAGGCTGCACCCCGTCGGAACCAAGATAGGGATTCACCGTCGCAAAATCTTCATCAAATCCACGGCACATGGTATTTCCCACCTGCACCTGTCCAAGATGTGCTATGGCGTAGGACTCGGAGGTGGAACCGATATCACCGCGTTTGATATCCCCGATCACCACCAATCCCTTTTCCTTACAGTAGGCAACCGTCTTCTGAAAGGCAATCAGCCCCTCTACGCCGAACTGCTCATACATGGCGATCTGCGGCTTCACCGCAGGCACCAAATCGCAGACTGCATCCACAATTCCTTTATTGTAAGCAAAAATTGCCTCTGCCGCGCCTTTTTGCGTCTCGCCGTAGTCCGCAAAGGCCTGTTTTTTGATCTGTTCCGGCACAAACTTCATGGTGGGATCAAGTCCCACCACGATAGGCGCTTCCAGTTTCTTAATTTTTTCTGTCAGTACGTTAATCACAGTTTCTTCCCCTCCAAATCTTTCAACACATACTGATTCTCAATATATTTTTTGAAATCTTTTCTTTTCACCCACTCGTAGCTCCCGTACTCCTCCGGCAAAACGATATGGGACTCCTCACCCTCCGGAATGGAGCAAATATAGGCAATACCTACACAGTGCGTCTCCCCGAGAAGCTGAGACCATGTGTACTCAATTTTCTCGATTTTACCATTGACGGAGAGAAATTCAGAGATCGCGGACAGCATCGTGTCGTCAGGTGCATCCCCGTGGGGCACCTCCGCGTCGATAAACTCCCAGACAAAGGGTTCCGGAATATGGTCGTCCACCCACCTCTTTAGCAGAAGATACGTATCCCCCTTTTTGATAATGCCCTTTACGCGCACATAAGTGTCTTTCATAATATATCCTCCTTTCAGGTTTGAATCTGTTGTTATCTTGTCTGTAAAAACTCATACTCCCGCTTCGCCGTCTCATCATCCGGATAGCTGCGCAGATAACTGTTCATGAGAGCCGCCGCCGTCTTATAGTCCCCCATGTACTCATAGGTGACCGCCTCGTTGAATTTCAGGGTCTGCATCATGTCGTTCCCCTCAATATTCATCCCCGTCTGAAATGCGGACAGCGCAGCGTCGTACTCCTTTAACTGCATACGGCACAGGCCCAACTGATTGTAGATCTCCGCCTTCGTCTGGTCGTATTCCGAATATCCCGCGTAAATACTCGCCGCGTAATTGTAATCCCCAAGTGCTTCATAAGTCCTGCCAAGATAGAGCGCCGCGCCGTAGTCCGTCGTGGTCTTTAGCTTCTCCAGAAACCCTCTGGCATTCTCATAATCCCCCATATAGTAACAGATACGCCCCATATCATAGTCGGAGATGGATTTCTCATTCTCCTTCAAGGCATTTTGCAGATAAACCAACCCGGCCTCTTTGTAGCCGTACTCTTCAAGCACCATGTAAATGCGGATCATGCGGTCGTAATTTTTCGGATCTTTGCTGATCGCCGTATCAAAGTCCGCCTGCGCCGCATCAAAATTTCCCTCCGCAAGCTTCACGCATCCCCGCAGATAATAGGCGTTCGTCTCCTCGGGCCGAAGCCCCAGAATCGCGTCATATACGCCTACGGCCTCCTGCATCCGCCCGTTTCTATAATATGCCGTGGCGAGGTAATAATTGATATCGAAATCCAGGTCTTCCACCCTGCCGTCCCCAAGCTGCAGTGCCGCCTCCAGATAAGCGACGGCCGCCTCATAGTCGGTTTTTCCAAGGTAGGCAAGGCCCATCCCCCGATAGAGAAGCCTCTTTTCCTCCCCGTTTTCCTCCGCTGTCTGGAAAAGGGTGAGCGCTTTGTCATAATCGAGGGCTTCCACAGCCTCCATCCCCTGTTTGGTATAACTGGGCGGCGCATCCGACCCGCATCCTGCCAGACAGACGCACAACATGAATGCCGCAATACCTGTTCTTTTTCCGCCTTTTCTCCTCTGTCTCTCCACTTTTTATCTCCAAGTTAATTTCGTCATACTTTCATCTGTACTTGTTTTATTCTAACTGCATTTCCGCCTGCCCGTCAAGGGAGATTTGCACCCATTTACCAATGGCAGAAACTCCATGCAAGGTCTTCCTCCTCCATCCACGCTTTTTCGATGCCGAGTTTCTCCGCGCGCTGTTCGATCAGCCCTTTGATTTCCTCCTCCGTGACAATGTTTTCGCCGTGCTCTTCCAGATAGGCCCTGTATTCCTGACAAAGCTGCTCCGAGACTTCCTCCCCGAACTCCAACGTCGAGTAATACGCCTCCCCGATTTCGTAAGTGATCACAGTGGCCCCATACTTGGAGCTATCGTCCCCCTCGCGATTGTCATATTCCAGACATCCTTTCATATCCCATACGGTATAACTGAGCTGATCAGCGCCGTAAACGCTCTGAATGTCGCCGTTTTCGTCGATATAATCCCTGCCGAAAGCCTGACACATCGCACCACTTGAACCATAATACCGGATGCCTCCGTGATACTGGAGCAGATCCTGACTTCTGCTCCACGATTCGCGGGCGTATACGATTTCCGGCGTCCCGTCATGACAGGCGATCACCATCGTCAAATCACTGTCGTCCCCGGAAAGGTCTATGCCCACACCCACAAAGCGGATGGCCAGCTCCTCCACCCCGTCGCCGCCGCAGTCCAGACAGGCATACTCCACATAAGGCCAGAATCCTGTTCTCTCCAGATAGTAATCGTGCACCATATACTGGAGATCACGAAACGTCCACGCCCTGTCCTTATCCACATCCTTGTCTTCATCATATCTATGCCAAACGCCGTCCCGTATGCGCACGGAAAGTTCATTATTCAGGAATCGGTCGTAAACATCCGAATCGTTAAAATGATAAACACCGTAATCGCCGGGATAGGAAGCGCCCATATCATCATTCCATACCTGTAACCGCAGAAGCTCCCGATACCCTTTGGCCTTCGTAAGATTCTGGTAGACACCCTGCCCGCTGTTTAAGACAGCTTCCCTGTCAAGGTTTATCCCGTATTCGGCAAACAGTTTTCCGATCTCGTACCGATAGAAAGCAAGATCGAGCCCCCGCTCTCCTTTCTCCCTCTCGTCAAAAATAACCTCCTCCGAATGCTTCATGCGATCCGCATCATACCAGTATGCCGTATAGGCTACGCCTCCATCATAGCGATCAGCGGTTTGTCTGACCGCCAAAGGCATGTAGATCTTCCAACCGTCATAGCGGTACAGTTCCGCGTTTTTCAAATCGTAATCACGCATAAACCCATGATAATTGTCGGTAAAGAAAATATAAGCCTTATCATCCTCCCCGCGAAGCACCGCCCAAAAAAGATCATACTCCGACAGATCAGACGGGCGTTCCCACTTGGTTTCGGCATTTCTGCATACTTTTCCGTCTTTCAGCTCATAAATGCGCATGATAATCTGCTCATTTTCAAGCAGCATAACAAGGAGTTCCTCGCTGCCGTCACCGTCAAGGTCACAGATTTCTGTGGCGGCCACGCCATTCGTATCCTTCCAAATCTCTCTTTTCTCCGGCTCCTCCACGTGATTCTCCAAAACGGCGTACCCGATACCACCCGCCAAAGCCGCCCCAACCACGAAAGCTGCAAGAGCGATAACGCAGACCGCATTCAAAGACACGCTTTTCTTTTTCTCTTTTTCTTCATTCATAGTAGGTTTCCGCACACCAGATCCTTCGCAATCCCGAAAAACTCCCGCACCAGATTGTTGGGCTGAAAATAGATATTCGACCGGGCCGAAATGCCGCAGGCGTTCTCAAACCCCGCGTGTCTGGCAAGCATCATCCCCCGGAACACATGAAAATTGTTGGTGACAATCCCCACGTCATAATCGGTTCCGCCGATAATTTCCGCGCTGAATGCTATGTTCTCGGAGGTGTCCGTGGACTTGTCCTCCATCAGGATTCTTTCCGGTGCAATGCCTTTTTCCACCAGATAATCATACATCCCCTGGGCCTCCGTGCAGGGCTCATTGGGCCCCTGACCGCCGGACACCACGCAGATGGTATTTTCGTTCTCTACCAAATAGTCATAAGCCGCGTCCAGTCGGAATTTCAGCACGATACTGGGGCCTGCCGGCTTCATCTGCGCGCCCAACACAATAATATAATCCAGATCCGGACGGCCCGCATCCCTGTAATGGACAAAGATACAGCCCTCCGCCACTACAAAGGCCAGTATCCCCACGATCAGGCCGCCGCAGATGATCCGGCGTAACAGCAAAGGAAGTTGACTCCACAAGTCAAATCGTATTCCCAATGCAAGACCGATGAAAAACAGGCCGCCCAATCCCCAAATCAGATAAAACTTGCTGCCCGACCGGATGCGGAACACAATAAAACAATAGAGCAAGCACAAAAATGCCGCCAGAATACACAGACAGATCATCACCTTTTTCCTCATACAAGCATACCCTCAAACACTTCCTCCGGCACCGGTTTACAGTAGCGGTAACCCTGCGCGACATAAGCGCCGATCTCCATCATCAGTTCCGTGTCCTGCTGTGTCTCCACACCCTCGCAGACCACCTGCGCATCCAAATCTTTTGCCAGATTGACTATATTTTTCATGATCTGCACCTGTCTTGTGCGGTTTTCATTATTTAATAAAAAGGACCTGTCAAGCTTAATCACCGAGGCGGGAATCTGCTCAAAAACGCCCAGAGAAGAGTAGCCCGATCCGAAATCGTCGATGGAGAGGTGAATGCCGTTTGCCCTTAAAATTTCCACATTCTCCTTCACCTTCTGCTGCTGTAATTCTTCCACCACCAAAGTTTCCGTGATCTCCACCTCTATCAGATCTTTGGGAATCCGGTATTTTTCTATCACAGCCTCGATATGGGCCGGAAACTCTTCCCGCACAAAATGGGATCTGGAAAAATTACAGGACACGGGAACCACCGAAAGCCCCTGATCCAACCGCCTGCGCAGCATTTTACAGACGCTTTCCATCACAAAGAAATCGATCTCCATGATCCTGCCGGTCTGTTCATAGTAAGGAACAAAAAAGCCGGGCGCACGGATCGCGCCGTCAGCCGTAGGGTCTTTAAAACGGACCAGCGCCTCCGCTCCCACCACATGCTCGCTGCGGATATCCACTTTCGCCTGATAGTATGCCACAAAATCCCTTTGCAAATCCGCAGAATCCAGAAGCGTCTCACGCTCCTGCTGCTCCTTTAACTTCTTTCGCATCTCCTCGTCGTAAACCCGAACCACATTGTTTCGGCTGTTTTTAATCGGATCCACGGTCTGGATCGCGTAAGAGAGGGCAAGCTGGATGTCCGTCGCCCCCTCGCCGATGGCGCAGACTCCCATAGCCTGCGTCATGCGAATCTCCTCTTTCTCATAGATATAACCGGAAATCCGGTCTGCCATATCCTGCATCCGCCTCTCTAGCTGCGCCATATCCTCATAGCACACGAAGAGCACAAAATGGCTGCCGTAGCTTCTGGCATAAAGCTCTTTCTCACTGTCAATCTCCGAAGACAGCTCCTCTATGGTCAGCTCCAAAAGACGCTGCCCCGCGCTCCATCCATAAAGCGCATTGTAACTCTTAAACTGGCAGATATCCGTGTACACAATCGCATACTTTTCGTTGGCGCCCGTTCCCAGTTTCAGAGATGCCCTGTATTTCAGGTAGTTGAGATTCCAGATATTGAAATCCGTGTCCTTGTACATCAGCTTCTCAATCCGCCTGCTGTTTTTCAGCATCCGATAGAGCGTAAAAATGACGAGGGCCGCAGCCAGAAGCAAAATCAATATAATGACAATACTGTGATCCCTGATAAAGCTGTCTATGCTCATGCGGGAATAAAAGTTATCCTGCAGCATATAGTCGTTCACCATTGTGTCAGTAACGTCCAGAAGTTCTTTATTTAAGATTCCCAGAAGAGGAGAATCCGGATCATTGCGCACCACCATGCGGATATTGTGAGCCTCGCTTAAGACCGTGTGAATCTCCATCTGCCCGTAGCCAAACTGGGATCCCATCAGGTACTCCGCCATGTAGCCGTCGCAGAGCGCCGCAGAGGCCTTGCCTGTGCGCACCGCTTCCAGACATTCCCTCTGGTCCTTCTGAAATAAAAGCTCGGTTCCCTCTCCGTAAGAGACTCCGCCCTCCTGCGAGAAAATGTCATCCGTCACCGCAAGCGAGCTAATTTCCTCCGTCCTGCTGCCCCGCTCCATCACCACCACTTGGGGCACCCTCGCGTAAACCTTCGTCAAGGCACCGCCGCGCTGTCTGATATCGCCCGCCCCTTCACTGCAATACTCGATAATATCAATCGTTCCATTCTCAAGATCCTGTTTTGCTTCCTCCATATCCTTCACATGAATATAGGTAAAGGTCAGCCCCGTGCTCACGGAGACCTCCTCCAACATCTGCGGCACAAGCCCTTTATATTCCCCCTCTTCATCAATATAGGAAAAAGGATAGTGTCCGTCCAGACAACCCACCGTCAGCGTCTTTGTCTCTTTTATGTAATCCTTCTCCTCACTGGTGAGCAGAATCGTATGATCCAGGCGGCTGTCATAATACTTTGCCATCAGCTCGTTTTCCAACTCCGGGCGGTTCATCTTCAAATCCGCAATTCCCTGATTCAGCTCCCGCAGCAATTCCCCGTTTTCGGGATAGGTTATGTAATAGAACGGCATCGGCGCAAAACGGCCGATCACCCGCTGCCCCTCCTTAATCTCCGTGAGGGAGTGCACCAGTGCGTCGATCTCTCCCGCAGCGAGGGCCTCCTGCAGCGCGGCCGTATTCTCGTACTCGCGCACCTTGGGACTTTTCACCCCATGTCCCTCCAGATACTCAAAAAACTCCTGCTTTCTCACATAGGTTCCTACAACGCCGTAAGTGATGTCGCGCATGGCCTCAAAATCTTCGTAGGCAAGAGCGCTGTCTCCCCGCACCGCGATGGTGCCGAAGGTATAACCGCTCGCCAGATCGGCATAGCGGTAAACCTCCGCCCGCTCCTTGGAATACTGGGCGGAGCCCACCAGATCCACTTCCTGGTCGGCCAGCATTTGCAGGGCCTCATCCCAACTCTCGCAGGGCACATATTCCACATTCCAACTTACATAATCACATAAATTCTCCAGATATTCCACGTCCATGCCGGAAAAGTTTCCATCCGGCAGTGTCTCGTGATACCCGCCCATAGGGAAAAAGCTCACCCGCACGGGCCGTTTCCCGGCCCCTTGCACCACACCCGCTTCTCCCTGTTCAAGAGGAAAAGAAAGCGGGAAAGCCGCCGCCATGAATCCGGCCGCCGCCCTCACTGTTCCCTTCCATTTTTTTCCAAATTTTTTCCCCATAGAAACCCTGCCTTTCTATCCCTGCAGATACCGTTTCAAAAATGCGTCAATCCTTCCGTAGTAATCCTCCGGGTCCTTATCCTGCGCCTGTGCATGACCCGCCCCTTCCACGATAAAGAGTTCCTTCTCACAGGCTGCCGCCTCAAACAATTCGTAAGACATGCCCACATCAATCATCCGGTCCTGATCCCCGTGGATAAACAGTGTGGGAACACCGCTTCTTGCCACAGCCCGAAGGGGTGAAGCGTCCCGCAGATCATAGCCGCCCCGAAGCTGCAGCATCAGGCAGGCTGAATCCACAAAGACCGCCGCCGGCAGATGGAACCACTCCGTTATTTTATCGCCAAACATCTCGTAGGCTTCCGTGTAGGCGCTGTCTGAAACCACCGCCGCAATGTGTTCGGAAACTTCGGGAGAACCTGCCATAATGAGGGCCGTCGCCGCGCCCATGGACTGTCCGTGGAGCACAATCTTGGCTTCCGGCGTCTGCGCCAAAATATGGGCAATCCAAAGCTCGCAGTCATAGTGATCCGTCCATCCCATCCCGATAAAATCGCCCTCGCTCTCCCCCTGACAGCGAAGATCCGGCACAAGCACATGAAAGCCCTGCTCATAATACCAGTAGGCGAACTGATACATTTCCTCTTTCCACCCCGTATACCCATGCAGGAGAAGCGCCCATTTATCGCTCTCCTGTTTCGGCGCAAATTCCGCCGCAATCAGGGTATACCCGTCTCTCGTCCGGGCAGAAATCTTTTTGCGGTCCGCCGTTTCCAGCCACTCGGCGGTATCGGCAAGAAGTTTGCTTTGATTTTCCTTGATATCCGATGTCTGTACCTGTTCGGCATAACATTTTCTCGTGATATCCTCAAACGCATTCAGCCGGTCCATAAAGGACGGAACCAGACAGGCGCTCACCAGAAAATAGACAAATACGGTATACACCGCAAAGAGCGCCGCGAAGCATACCGCCGCGGCCCGTATTCTCTTTTTCTTTTGCACTGTGCCATTCCCTCTTTCAAAACAACTGTACCGGTATCATGCTGTATGCCATGTCCCCGCTCTCCTGCGCGCAGACCGCCGTACAGTACCCCTCAATCTCCCGGTATTCTCTCATATAGTAGTATTTTGCGTCAAAAGAATGCCTTACCCTTGCCCTGCCAGACTCCTCGTCCATGTGGATCACAAAATCCTTTAAGGACAGGGACATCCCTCTTCCGATCGCCTTTAAAAAGCTCTCCTTCATGGTCCAGAGGCGAAACATCCGTTCTGTTCTCTCATCCTGTGTTTTCACATCGTAAAGCCATGCGAGTTCCTCCTCTGCAAAGAAACGGTCCGCCACCTTAAGCCGCCCTTCCTTCACATACTCAATATCATTTCCCACCGGCCTGTCCCCTATGGTGCAGATCGCATAATCCCCGGAATGGGACAGGGAAAAACAAATTTCCGGATGGTATTTCAAGGTGGGTTTTCCCCACTCGCCGATCTCGTACTCCACGCTTCTTTCCTGCAGGCCGTAAACCGCAAGACCATGATCCAGGAGAAGCCCCGCTCCAAGACTTCTGTTCTTATCTTTTTCGTGCTGCAAAATGGCAATCTTCTGCTGCCTGTACGGCGAGAGCCGCTTTAATTTTTCCCGAAACAGCGCCTCCCTTTCCAGACATCTGACATCCGCATAATACGTATGGATCATTATCCTTCCCTCTCCATCTTCCGATAGCACCGGTCGCAAACCGGATACGCAGCATTCCATGCAAGCGGTCTTCCACAGATGCGGCACTTCTTTTCAAACTGCCCCTTATCGTCCTTTAACAGCTCCCCAATCTCATGTTGGGCCCACTCCCTGTTGGCGGCCACCTCGTCCTTGTCGATCACCCAACCCATTCTGGCCGAAAACTGCGTGTACAAGTCCAACTGTTTGTAATAAGATTCCAACCCCTCCAGAGAAAAATCCCGCGGCAGCATAGGACAATTCTGCTGTTTTTCCGGTTTTTCGCAATAGCGCAGCCACAGCTTTAACACCTCCCTGTCCTTCACGTCAAAGGGACAGGTAATCAGGGTAAGCAGAAGCTTTCTGTCGTCCATATAGGGGATTTTCTTTCGGTAATCCCGCAAATACCGGTACTTATCCACGCTCTCCTTCATGGATATCTTATCGTACATGGGCGGATTTCCCGTCTTTTCCCACGCCTCTATGATCTGGTCAAGCTCTATGTCAATGTCAAGCAAAATCTCAGGAAACCCGACCCGCGCTCTCCTGATCGGATAAAAAGGCTCCGCCAGTTTCCTGCCAACATAGTCCATGTCCATCGCGGACTGCACATAGCCGGTATCGTAAAACCCGTATCTTCCCGCCCGGCCTGCAATCTGCCTGATCTCCTCCGCCAAAAGCCGCCTCTTTCCCACGCCGTCAAACTTGGTCGTATTCATGAAGACCACCCTGCGGATCGGCAGATTGATTCCCATGCCGATGGCATCCGTGGCGACAACCACCTGATTGACCCCTTCCGTAAACAGCCGTACCTGCTCCTGTCTGGTCTGCGGCGGCAGGTTTCCGTAAATCACGCTGGCCTTAATGCCGCGGCCCTCAAGGGCAGCCGCGATGGCAAGCACATTTTTCTTGGAGAAGGCAATCAGCGCATCTCCCTGTTCCACATCCGTGGCCATATCGTAGCGCTCCGGGACAAATACCAGTTTGGTATTCCGCTCGTGACGGACAATTTCGATCTCGTCCCCGCAGCGTGTCAGCATCTTCGTCAAAATCTGCTCCGCCGTGCCGGAACAGCACACATGCACTTCACTGGCGCGAATACCGAGGATCGCCCTGGTCCAGTAACTTCCCCTGCTCTCGTCCGCCATCATCTGCGCCTCGTCGATGACGGCGATATCATAGACCTCCCGGATATCCATAATTTCCACCGTGGAAGCCTGCACAAAACTTCCCGGCGTGCGGATGCTCTCCTCACCGGTAACCATATCGCAGGGAATCCCGTCCGTCATCATACGGTCGTAAACCTCCAGCGCCAAAAGGCGAAGAGGCCCAAGATAGATGCCGTGGTAGGCCTGCTTTAACCGCTGTAATGCCTCGTAGGTCTTGCCGCTGTTGGTGGGGCCCACATGGAGAATAAAATGCCGCTTCATGCCTCTGGCTTCCGGATACTGTTTCTCCGGCTCCGCCTCCATCAGCTCCTCGATCCGCTGTCCCACCAGATACTGCATATATTCGTCTTTATAGATCTCGTAAAGCGACTTTGTCCGAAGAAGCGCAGCCGTCTTCTCCATCCCCGCCACGTCCTCCGGCACTGCCGAAGCCGCCATCCTTTTCAGAAAGCTGATATCCAGTCTGGCAAGGCGGCGCACCGCATAGCGGTATCTTTTCAGATACCTGGTATCCCGCAAAACCACCGTGTACCCGATCTGCGCCACTTTTTTATGTAATTCCTTCATGTCCCCAAGCACCTGATGGGTTTCCTGTTTTTTCTTTCGGGCGATCCGTCGTTCCAACTGCCCCAGCTGCTTTTCCACGCTTCTGGTAAACCTGCGGTTTTCCTCCTTCTGAAATGAGAAAAAGGCCTTCTCGTATGCCGCCCAGAGTTTTTTCGGAATGTCGTCCGGCTGCCCCTGTTTTTGCTGCGGGTCCTTATCTCCCGCTCTCTTCTCATCCTGCATTTTCGTACCTGTTTTTCTGCTTTTGTTAAAACTTCCTCTCACATGATTTTCATTCTAATCATATCACATTTTAAGACCTTTGCGCAAACCTTTCCCCCTGTTAATATCTTCCCGCTTCCTGCCCTGTCCTTTCTTGATTTTATCCCAAGTTTGTTTTACAATGAAATCATATAAAATAAAGTAGGAAAAGAGGATTATTCCTGTGAAAAATGTCATTCTGGTGGTGGACGACGACAAGACCAATCTGTCGCTCGCCCAACGTATTCTCGGACCGCAATACCGCATCGCTGCCTGCAACAGCGGCACGGCTGCCTTAACCTATCTGGAGACCCATCGTCCCGATCTGATTCTTTTGGATATCAATATGCCGGAAATGAACGGTTTTGAAGTCATGCAAAAAATCCGTTCCAACATACAGACCGAATTGATTCCCGTCATCTTCCTGACAGCGGACAATCTGGCGGAGACGGAGATCAAATGTTTCCAGTTGGGGGCGATGGATTTTGTGACCAAACCCTTTGTGCCAGACATTCTGTTAAGCCGCGTGAGCAAGACCATCGAGCTTGACCAGTATCGTCATCACCTGGAGGAGATGGTGAACGCGCAGGCAGAAAAAATCACGGAGGATGCCCTGCGTCTTGGCCGCATTCAGGATTCTGTCATCATCGGCATGGCCAACCTGATCGAAAGCCGCGACGGAAGCACCGGAAAACACGTCAAAAACACCCAGACTTACGTGGGCATGATCGCCAACGAGCTTCTGTCCCGGGGCTATTTTACGGACGAGCTCACCCCCGCCTATATTGAGGATCTGTGCAAGGCAGCCCCTCTCCACGATGTGGGAAAAATCAAAATTCCCGATGCCATCCTGCAAAAACCCGGCAAGCTGACGACGGAAGAGTTTGAGACCATGAAGTTACATACCACCCACAGCCGGAAAATCATTCAGACCATCATCGGAGACATCGAGGACGAGCACTATGTGCGGTTGGTGGAGGACATCGCCCTCTACCACCATGAGCGGTGGGACGGCACCGGCTATCCGGCCGGCCTCACGGAGGACAACATCCCGCTCTCCGCACGGATTATGGCTGTCGCCGACGTATTCGACGCCCTCTATGAGGAGCGCTGCTACAAACCGCCCGTCCGTCCCATCGAACGAATTATGCAGATCATGGCGGAGGGCCGCGGCACACAGTTTGACCCTGTCATCATCGACGTGTTTATGGACATGCTGCCGCAGCTGAAAAACATATTGGAAAAGTAAGTAAAGGAAGGGTGATTTGTCTTGGACAACACGCAGCTGAAAACGGAACGGAACGAAAAGAAACTGGAACGGATTGTATTGGCGATCCTGAGTCTCTATGCCATCGCCGCCTTTCTCACAGGGCTGCTATCCGATTGGAGCATATTTATTCTGGAAATGATTTTTCTGCCGCCTCTTGTGGGTTGGTTTGTCCACGGGCGTGAATACTGGGATCACCCCAGACGGGCTTCTTTCATCAGTATTATGTGTTGGACGGAATTCATCATCTACGCCCTGTTTACCACAAGTTTTTCCTCCCTGCTCATCACTATGGCGGGAGTGATTGTGTTGTTGAGCATCTTTAACAGTAAACAGCTTCTCTATCCGGGATTCATCATCCCGATTTTTCTCCTTTTATATCACGGCTTTATTGCAAAAACCATCGGCGTTAGCGGCCCCCGCGGCGCTCTGCGGCTCTTCGTCCAGTTTTTTTCCCTGTACACGGTTTCCTCTGTCATCTTAATTATCCAGAAAAACCGGCAGGAAGCCAGCGATCTTCTGGTGGACAACATCCGGGAGTTAGAGATCGCCGAGCGCAGCAAGGACGACTTTTTAGTCAACATTTCCCACGAGATCCGCACGCCCATCAATGCGGTCTGCGGCATGAGCGAGGCTATTTTACAGGAGGATCTTCCCATAGACGTGCGCCGCGATGTGGTGGATATTCAAACCGCAGGCAGAAATCTCCTCTCCACGGTAAGCAATATTTTGGACTTCTCGGAACTTGAGACAGGACGGATGGAACTGGCAGAGGAAAGCTACAACATCACCTCCACCATCACCGATATCATCAACATGGCATTGACCATGGACAACGGCAGGCATCTGGAGCTGATCGTGGACTGCGACACCGATCTGCCAAGCAATCTTTTGGGGGACGAGCAGAAATTCCGGCGCATTGTCATGAACCTGCTTGGCAACGCCATCAAATTTACCAGGGAGGGCGGCGTGATTCTGCGGATCAAAAGCCGCAGGGAGGAGTACGGCATCAACCTGCAAGTCAGCGTGAAGGACTCCGGCATCGGCATCGAGCGCGCCGACATGGAAAAAATCTTCACCAGTTTCAGCCAGGTCAACTCCAAAAGAAACAGGGAGGAGGGCGGCGTTGGTCTGGGTCTTGCCATCACGCAGGCCCTTGTCCGCAGCATGGGCGGCTTTTTGACGGTGGAGAGCACGCCCGGTACGGGCAGCGAATTCCGCTTTACCATTCCCCAAAAAGTGTTGGACGAGACGCCCATCGTCTCCATCAAAGATAAGAGCCAGCTCTTTGCAGCCTGCTATATCAATCTTGACAAGTACGACTATACCGTAGTGCGTGAGGGCTATGAATCCTGTATGCAGCACATTGTCAGCCAGTTCGGTTTTCCCTTCCGCATCTGCCGGAATCTGGCGGAACTGAAACGGCGCATGGAGCGCGAGTCCTACACCCACATTTTCATCGGTTGGGAGGAGTACAGCGAAGACCGCAGCTTCTTTGACCGACTTTCCAGGGAGAGGACCGTCGTGCTTTTGCTTGATTACGATCAGGAAATGTTGGTGCAGGGCAATATGCTCCGCATTTATAAGCCCTTCACGGTTTTGTCCATCGCCGCCGTCTTCAACGGGCAGAAAATTTTGAACGGCGAGGACCGGCAAACAAGTTTACATAATAAATTTATTGCCCCCCAGGCAAGCGTGCTTGTGGTGGACGACAACGCCATGAATTTAAAGGTCATGGCCAGACTGCTTCTGCCCTACCGGCTAAAGGTAACCATGGCCAGCAGCGGCCAGGAAGCGTTGGAAAAACTGAATGCGCCGGAGTTCGACTGCGTCTTCTTGGATCACATGATGCCGGACATGGACGGCGTGGAAACATTACACAAGCTTCGGCAAAAACCCGGCCTGTACTACCAGTCCCTCCCCGTCATCGCCTTCACGGCCAACGCCATCGGCGGCGCCAGGGAAATGTTTATTGCCGAGGGATTCGACGACTTTATCGCCAAACCCATCGAACTGAGTGTGTTGGAGCGGATTCTCAGGCGCTATATCCCGACCCAGATGCAGATTCCCGTGGAAGACGTGGAAGCAGCCCAGGCGGATACGCCGGAAAGCGAGACGGACCGGGGCCGTCTGCATCTGACCAGGGCAGGCGTCAACTTAGAACAGGCCCTTGCCTACTGCGGGGATGAAGACGGATTCCGGGAAATCATCGCCATCTTTCACGGGGAGGGCAAAAAGCGCCGGGAAAATCTGAACCACTATTATCAGGAAGAGGATTGGAAAAATTACGTCATCTGCGTCCACGCCCTGAAGGGCAACGCCAAGGGCATCGGCGCAGGCGACCTCTCGGAGATGGCCAGAGAACTGGAAATGGCCGGCAAAGAAAACCGGATTGATTACATTCATGAACACCACGAGGAAATGATGGAAAGCCATGACCGGCTGCTTGCGGCACTCGACGGCAATGTCTTTGTCTACCCTGACGGGGAGGGGCCTGCCTTAACCGCCGCCTCAGACGAGGCATCGCTGAAAACAGGCGGTGAGAAGGACACGGCCGACATGGAAACAGGCGGCGCAGCGGACGATTCCGCCCTGCAGACACTGCTTTCGCAGATCAGCGAAAAACTGTCCTCCTTTGAGAGCGAAGGGTTGGGCGAACTGCTTGACCGACTGTCCGCCTCCCGTCACCAGGACGGTTCTCTCTCCCAGGCGGCGGAAGAAATACGGAAGATGACCTCCGACTTTGATTTTCTTGGTGCCTCTGAAATTCTGGAAAGGATAGGGAAATAACCGATGCGTAAAAATATACAGCACTTTTTTCAGACGATGTTTTCCGGACAGCTCGACTTTAAGGAGCGAATCAACCGCCTGGTCATGCTTCTGGTCTTTGCCTGCTCTGTGATCGGCGTCATTCTCGTTCTCTTAGGCGCTGACCACAGGGTTTTATATGCACTGCTGCCCATCGGTGCAATTTCCGGTCTTTCCATCCGGATCACCCTCAGGCAGCATAACAGCAGACAGGCTTCCTGGCTCCTCGCCATCGGCACCAACGTGGTCTTCTTTCCCCTGCTCTTTATCACAAGCGGCGGCACCCAGAGCGGTATGCCGGTGTGGTTTGTGTTGGGACTGGTTTATATTTTCCTTTTGTTTGAGGGACGCTCTTTTGCAATCGCCATGACCCTTTCCCTCCTGGCCTATCTGGGAACCTACCTGTTGGCCTACTACCGCCCGGAACTGATACCGGCCTCCACCCGCTTCTACACTTTTTCAGACTCCTTTGTCGCGCTGATCTGTGTAAGCCTTTTTATCGGCATCCTCTTAAAACTGCAGTCCAAAACCTATGAACAGGAAAAGCAGATTGCCGAACAGCAGCGCAGAGAGGTAGAACAGATTGCCCGCTCCAAGGACACCTTTTTCGCCAATATGAGCCATGAGATCCGCACCCCCATAAACACCATTATCGGCCTGAATGAAATGATCCTGCGGGAAGATATCTCCGACGAGATTGCGGAGAATGCAATCAACATCCAAAACGCCAGTAAGATGCTGCTCACCACCATCAATGACATTCTCGATCTCTCCAAACTGGAATCCGGCAAAATGGATATCATGCCAACCCAGTATGAGATCAGCTCCATGTTCAGCGATCTGGTCAATTTGATCTGGATTCGGGCACATCAGAAAAATCTGGAATTTAAAGTGGATATCGACCCGGAAATCCCCTCCATGCTCTACGGCGACGAGGTGCGGATCAAACAGATCATCACCAATATGCTGACCAATGCAGTCAAATACACGGACTCCGGCTCCGTCACCCTGCACGCCAAGGGAGAGCGCGTCTCGGCGGATCAGATTCTGCTGCGCATCTCCGTGGAGGACACCGGCATGGGCATCCGCAAGGAAAGCCTGGACGATCTCTTCCGCTCCTTCAAGCGCGTGGACGAATCGGATAACCGAAACATCGAGGGAACCGGTCTGGGACTTACCATATCCAAACAGCTCATAGAGATGATGGGCGGCAAAATCACTGTGGACAGCGTCTACCACAAGGGTTCCGTCTTTACCATCGAGTTACAGCAGCGCATCATCAATGTGCGCCCCATCGGCGTCATCAATTTCGCCGCCCAGAAACAATTGAGCAACCGGACCCGCTACCAACAGAGCTTTATCGCTCCCGATGCCCGCATTCTGGTGGTGGACGACAACTCTATGAATCTGATGGTGGCAGTCAAACTCCTGCGGGATACCAAGGTAAAAGTGGATACGGCGGAAAGCGGCAGGGAAGCTCTGAAAAAGACAGCTCAGACCGCTTACCATGTGATCCTGATGGATCACATGATGCCGGATATGGACGGAGCCGCCACCCTGCGCGCCGTCCGCAGCCAGACAAAGGGGTTCTGTCAGAAAACTCCCGTCATCGCCCTGACCGCCAACGTGATGTCGGACGCGGAACAGGTCTACCAGAACATGGGCTTCGACGGTTATCTGGCAAAACCGATCAGCGCGCCGCTTTTGGAAGCGGGCCTCCTAAAATACCTGCCCGCCGACCTGATCGAGTATATGGCCCAACCGGAAGAGGCGGCCGAGGACAATATGGAAGGCATCAACCAGGTAAGCAGTCTCCGGAAACGAAAAATTGCCATCACGGCGGACTGTATCTGCGACCTTCCGGCGGATCTTCTTTCGCGTTTCCACATCCGCCTGATGTACTGCTATGTTCATACAAACGAGGGGCGCTTTTGCGATCTCTTTGAGATCTCCTCCGACAGTCTGCTGTCCTACCTCCAGACAGAGGGCAGCCACTCCCACTCCTCCACGGCTGATCCTTCCGAGTACGAGTATTTCTTTGCGGAGACATTGGCGGAGGCGGAACATGTCATTCACATCACCGCCACCGTGGATTTGAGCGGCGCTTATCCCAACGCAACCCAGGCCGCCAAAACCTTCGACAACGTCACTGTCATTGACTCGACCCACATCAGCAGCGGCCATGGCTTCATGGTTCTCTACGCCGCCATGTTGGCGGAGGAGGGCAAGAGCGTGGAAGAGATTTGTCTGGCAATGGAAGAATTCCGGGATCGCGTTTTCTCCAACTTCCTGGTGCCCAGCACCGCTACGCTCTACCGCAACGGCAAGGTGAGCGGCGGCGTCCACAGACTCTGTACCCTGTTAAATCTCCATCCGGTTCTGGCCATGTCCAAAAACCGTCTAAAGCTATGGCGCATGGAATCGGGCAGCATGCACCGGGTTGTCAGGCAGTATATTAAAAAGCTGTTTCAGCACAGTAACCAGATTGACACCCACATCCTCTTTGTCACTTACGCGGGATGCAGCGTGAAACAGCTCAACGAGATTGCAGAGATCGCTGAAAAATACATCCACTTTGACAAGGTGATCTTCCAGAAGGCCTCCGCCACCGTATCAAGCAACTGCGGCATCGGCACCTTCGGATTGATGTTTGTAAGGAAAGAAAAACAGGAGGCGTAAGCCTCCTGTTTTTTATGATTTCTGCCCATTATTTTGCAAACAAATCCGCATGTGTCCCTGTTCTGGATGCCGTCAATATCAACTGCTTTTGATCGATTGCATAAACCAAAAGCCAGTCTGGCAAAATATGACATTCACGAAAGCCAAGATAATTTCCCGCCAATCCATGATCCCGATACCGTTCTTCAAGCGCTTCTCCCTGCAAAAGACGATTGATCACCTCTTCCAACAGTCCCATATCATATCCTCTCTTTTTTACACGCTTATAATCCTTACGGAATTGGCCGGTCGTTACCAGTTCCAACATCACTCGTTTTCTCCTTCCGCATCTAATTCCTCAAAAAGCGAATGTGCATCCGGATATCGCTTTGCCTGGATCTGCCCTTTCATAATAGCTCTCGCCTCATCCACAGCCGCTTCCGTCTCCGTATTGTAACGCGGCTGCTTCATCTCAAAGGGCAATCCTCCCTCCATAATAGATTTCCGAAGGAAAATATTGATTGCGTCCGTAACTGTAATTCCAAAACTGGAAAAGAGCTCTTCGGCACTTGATTTTGTCTCAGGATCAATTCTGATATTAATGTTTGCAGTCTTCGCCATGTAAGCTGCCTCCTTCATCTCACGCGAGTATACATTTTCTATTTCTTAGTATACCCATTATTGCAAGCAACGTCAACACAACGTGAAACTTTTATCAAAGCTGCTCTCCCGTCGTTTCCTGTCCATCTAGCGGAAACCGCACCGTCACCGTAAACAGATCCGCATCCGTCTCCACCGCAAATCTCCCGCCGCAGGCCTCCGTAAAACTCTTCGCAATGGAAAGTCCCAACCCGCTTCCGCCGTCCGTCCGGCTCTCATCGCCCCGCACAAACCGCTCGGTAAAGTCCTTCTCCCCGGAAAGCTCCACACTGGAAGTATTCTTGATGCACGCCACCGCCTGTCCGTCCTCCTGTGTGAGCGCAAGATAAATTCTGGAGCCCGCCAGCGAATACCGCAAAGCATTCTGTAACAGATTCTGGAACACCCGGTAAAGCCTCTGGCCGTCCGCCAGTACCGACACAGGCGCATCGGGAATGGCCGTCCGCACCGTCAGTCCGCTCGCCTCAATCTTATCATTCATATCTGCCATGGTCTGGCGAAGAAGCTTGCCCATATCCAACAGTTCCATTTTGATGGGAAGCTGTCCGGAGGTTGCCTTGCTGACCTCAAACACATCCTGCACAATGCCTCGCAGGCGTTCCGCCTTTTCCTCCAATATCTGAATATACTCCTTCACATGTTGGGGAAGGTTTTCTTCCTGACGCAACAGTTCCACATAGCTGACGATGGAGGTGAGGGGTGTCTTGATATCGTGGGACACATTGGTCACCAGATCCACCTTCATGCGCTCACTCTTCATACGCTCCGCAAGCGCCGTCTCCATGCCCTTTTGTATCTGGTTTAAGTTTTCCGCCGCTTCCCGCAAATCGGTGTCCTCAGACAAAACCAACTCCTGCGTCAAATTGCCTTCCCGCACCGCAAGGATCTGGTCTGTCAGCGCGCCGATCTCTCTGGCCAGCCGATGGTTTTTCTTTAAACTGACTACCGTTATCGCGGTAAAGACAAACAGCGCGGTAAAAATCACACAGGCTGTCAGCATATAGGCATCCCCTATGGAAAAGGAATAGCCCATCTCTTCCGCTACCGCCTCATATACACTTACATCATACGCTACGTCGTAAGCATAGCCTCCCGTAAGCCAGTTAGACAACTCCTCCTGATAAATCCAGAGCGCACAGAGCGCCGCCGCAAACAACAGCAAAAGACTCATTTCCGCAATCAGCGTGCGCCGCTGTCTTTTCACCAACCGTTTCTGAATCGGATATTGAAAGTCCTTTTCCTTCAATAAATCAAAAACAGGGGTTTTCTGCTTTTTTCTGTTGATCCGAAAGTCCAGTACGGCCAGATAGAAAAGCCAGAACCAGAGGGCCAGATATGCGCCGGCCTTTGTCATCCTTGCGATCTCATAGATATAATCGCCGCTCCAGTTATAGTAGGAAAGTCCGTTTCTGATCCACCAGCCAAGCTGTCCCAACACACCCCCACTCATTCCTGTGAGAAGCACCACCAGGACAAGCGAAATGAGAATCTTGACCTCCAGGCAGATCTTCCCCAACAAGTCTGCAATCCGTTCCACCGCCTGTCTTCTGCTCTTTCGCATCAGAAAAGCGATCGCCAGAAGCAGTATGGCGGTTGACATAACAATACCAATCCGTTCTGCCGCGCTGTTTAAAGTATTCAAATTCTGCTGCATCTGGTACATCCTGCCGCCATACTGGGCAGTATGACTGCTCCCGTCGCTTTTTACCCGATACAGTTTCGGGTCTTTGGCCGCCGCCAGAAAGATCACCGCATCCTTTGTCGATTCTCCTATGGTATAGTTGGCGTAACCCGGCACCCACCAACGGCTGTTTTCACTGAACATGCCGTCGCCGTACACTTCATCGTACACATCCTCCTGCAGGCCGTCCTTCGTGATCTCCACCCTGCCGTCGCCGCCCCTGTTAAACCAGAGCGTAAAATTATAGACATTCTTATCTAGCGACTCATAGAAATCTGCGCCTGTCCATTCCTCCCCCGCCTTTTCCGTAAAACCGTCGATATTGGAATAGAGGAGCTTATTCTGATAGATGACCGCGTAACGCAGGTTTTTGTTCTGTGCCATATCCGCCATATAGCGGTCCAGGATTTCCGGATCGCTGTAATAATAGCCGCTGTAATTGCCGCCCTCGCTCGCATATCCATATCCCATGTCGGCCATCATTTCCTCATAGTACGTCTGCTGTTCCGCAAGATAGGCCTCATAGTCGTCCCAGTTGCCGCCAAAATCCTCTATGGTTACCGAGGTTACCGGACCGCCATCAGCCTCCGCAGACTCCTCCACCGCGTACTGCTCCACGCCAGTCACCTCCGACACCGAAGAATCGCCGCGGTAAGCTTTTCCCCCGGTGGCCACCCCCAACAGATCAGAAAGCTTCTCGCTGATCAGGTAGCGGAACTCCCCGCTCTCCTGATAGTCCATCGGCCCATGAAAGACCTCCATGCTAAAGGCCGCCGCCATACCCGCAGCCGGAACCAAATTTGTGACCACCATGGTCAATCCCATAACAAAAGTCAAAAAGCTGATTGCAATTTTACATTTTTTCCATTTTGTATCCAATGCCCCACACCACCTTTATATATTCTGGCTCTTTTGGATTGAGTTCAATCTTCTCGCGGATATGGCGAATGTGCACCATCACCGTATTTTCCGGGGAAAAGGAAGGCTCCTCCCAGACCCGCTCATAGATCTCCTCAGCGGGAAAAATGCGGCCCCTGTTCTTCATGAGAAGCTCCATGATCTTCGTCTCCGTGGCGGTCAGCCTGACCGGCTCCCCGTCAGCGTAGAGCGTGCGCTCTTTCAGGCGGTAACAGAGTCTGCCGTTTGTGATCTCCTCTTCCTCGTTCTGCGCGTGAATGCCGCCAAGACAAGTATACCTGCGAAGCTGGCTTTTCACCCTTGCCGCCAGCTCCTGCGGGTGGAAGGGCTTCGCCACATAATCGTCCGCCCCCATGGAGAGTCCCAAAATCTTGTCCGTGTCCTCCGTCTTCGCGCTCAGAACGATAATAGGCAGGTTTTTCCGCTCCCTGATCTTCATCATGGCAGACAGGCCGTCCAACTTCGGCATCATCACATCCATGATGATCAGATGCACCTCGTTCTCCGAAAGAACCCGCAGCGCCTCCATGCCGTCGTAAGCCTTCAGCACCCGATAGCCCTCCTTTTCCAAGAGAAGCGCGATCGCCTTTACAATCTCCCTGTCATCGTCCACCACAAGCACACTTTCGTTCATCTGAAAATTTTCCTCCTCCTTAAGCCTGTCCTCATCATAAAGTGAAGTCCTTATAAAAAAGTCGTTGGATTTCTTATAAAAATCTTAACATCCGCGCATAAGCAGAGTCAGAAGGCGGAGGAAACAGGACACATGCTTGCATGTAGGACTGTTTATGACGACTTATGACGAGCAACGCGAACGAAAGATGCGAAGCATCTTGAGTCTGCTTATGCCTATTTTATATCGTAATTCTCCCGCATCTCCTCCCCGGCTGCCCGCACCTCCTCGTAAAGCTCCGTGGCAGAAACACGGACCGCCCCCGCGCCCATAATAATGATCTGCTCAAGCCCATCGGATGTGGCCACCCGCACCAAATTGCTTTTCCGGCTCATCTGACGGGTCACCTTCTCGATATACTGATCCGCCGTCTCGGCTTCCTTCGTGTAAACCACGTCGATGTTGTGGTAATGCTCCACGCTGCCCGGATTCCCCTTTACCCGGTAAGCGTCAAAGACCAGAATCAGGTGCATCTTCCGATACCCCTGATAATTGCAGAGAATATCCATCAGCCTTGCACGGGCGGCGTTCAGGTCAAGCTTCGCCAGTTCGCTCAGTTCTTTCCATGCAAAGATGATATTATAACCATCTACCAACAGATACTCTTCCCTGTTCGCAGCCGTGCCCCGATACTCCGTCTCTGCGGCAGGTTTTTGTTCCCTGCGGATGGTTCTGGCCCAACCCTGTTTTTTCCTCTCTTTTGACCCGAACGTCCGCTCAAATATCTCCTCAATCTCATCCTGACCAATAGAGTCAATGCCAGAACGTCTCGCAATACGCCTGGCAAAATTCCCCGCCTCTTCCTCCTCTTCCAAATCAGGCTTCAAGACAGCCTCCAGGTGCATATACGCCTCCACCTGATCCCACTCCACCACGAATCCCGCCCCGTGGGCGCAAAACACCGATCCGCAGGGATTCTCCAGATCCCGCTCCGCCTCGTAACCGATCCGGTCAATCACTTCCTCCGCATTGTGGCAGGGTTCATACCCCTTCCATTCCGTAAACAACCTTCCCTTTCCGCCGGAATAGGAAAGCAGCTTCGTCTGGTAGCCTCCGAACTCGGAAACCGGAACCGTGCCGGACAAGACCGCATACTCCCCTGCCGTCTCCGGCGGCCCAAACTGCCCCGACATGGCCTGTAAATCCGTCATGGCACGTCCCACCAAAGCCGTCGGCAGCTCCATGCGAAACGCATAGACCGGCTCCAACAGCACACTCTTAGCCCTGAAAAGGCCCTGTCTGAGAGCGCGGTAGGTGGCCTGTCTGAAATCACCGCCCTCCGTGTGCTTCACATGGGCTCTGCCCGCCGCCAGCGTAATCTGCATATCCGTAATCGGCGAACCTGTGAGAACGCCCAAATGGGTCTTTTCTTCCAAATGGGTCAAAATCAGCCGCTGCCAATTCCGGTCCAGCTTGTCCTCACTGCAAGAGCTGCGAAAAGTGAGTCCGCTGCCCTGTTCACCCGGCTCCAGAATCAGATGCACCTCCGCATAATGCCTAAGCGGCTCAAAATGCCCGACTCCCTCCACAACATCCACGATGGTTTCCTTATAGAGAACGCTTCCCTCGTCGAAACTCACTTCCGTGCCAAACCGTTCCAGAACCAGATTCCTGATGATCTCAATCTGCACTTCTCCCATGAGTCTGACATGGATTTCCCCGCTCTGCTCCTGCCTGACGACGTGAAGTTGAGGTTCCTCCTCTTCAAGTTTACATAACTTTTTATACATGTCGTGCCTGTCACAGTCTTCCGGCAAATTGACCCGATAAGTCATAATCGGCTCCAAAAGCGGGAGAACCGCCTCCTTCTCCATGCCAAGCCCCTGCCCGCAGAAGGTGTGCTCCAGCCCCAGAACGGTACAGATACTGCCGGCCTGCACCTCCTGTACGGCTTCATACTTCTCCCCGGAATATTGACGAATCTGGTCAATCTTCTCACCGTCATCCATTATCGTCTGCTTCACTTTGAGACTCCCGCCCGTCAGCTTAATGTGTGTCAAACGGTTCCCTAATGCGTCTCTGGTAATCTTAAATACCCTCGCGCCAAAAGTTTCTCCATACGCAGGCGCAGGCGCATAGATGGAAAGCGCGTCAAGCAGCGCCTCCACGCCCTCCCCCTTAAGGGCCGACCCGAAAAAGCACGGAAAGATCCGCCGTTTTTTCACAAGCGCAGCAATCTCCCCCGAATCAAACGGCGATCCTTTCGGAGCGCCGGATCCTCCGGAAGCGCCCGTTTCCTCCCACATTACATACTTGTCCAGAAGTTTCTCATCGCATACCGCCACATCCTCAAAAAAAGCCTTTTCGTTTCTGTCCCGGGAAAATAACACACAGCGCCCATCCAATTCCTTCTGTACGCCGGACAATAATGTTTCCGCATCCGTTCCCTCTTGATCCATCTTATTGATAAAGAGAAAGACCGGCACATGATAGCGCTCCAACAGCCGCCAGAGCGTCAGCGTATGGCTCTGCACACCGTCCGCACCGCTTATAATCAGCACGGCACAGTCAAGAACCTGCAGTGTCCTCTCCATCTCCGCAGAAAAGTCCACATGTCCCGGCGTATCTAAGACCGTCGCCTCCATCTCTTTCCATGAAAAACGAGCCTGCTTGGAAAAAATGGTGATTCCGCGTTCGCGCTCCTGCCTGTCTGTGTCCAGGAATGTATCCCTGTGGTCCACGCGGCCCGGATTTCTGATCTCTCCCGCCGAATAGAGGATGCGCTCCGCCAAGGTCGTCTTTCCCGCATCCACATGGGCCAACAGGCCTATCACTGTTCTTTTAACACCCATAATTACCTCTCTGCTATCCCTGCAAATTTTGTCATTTTCCCTGAAACGTGAAAGTGTCCCGCCGAATGACGGGACACCTGATTTTACTAAAAATATGATCTGTAGTTAAGCCTGACTTAACACTTCCGCCAACCGGTCGATTCCTGCCTGCACTTTGCCCATGGACGCGAGAATCGTTTCAACACCAGTCACCTGCTCCTCCGTGGATGCGCTGATCTCTGTCGCTCCCTGCTCGGAAATCTTGGACACTGTCTCTACCTGCTGCATAGCCGCCTGTAATCTCTCCTTGCTCTCCACAATGCTTTCAAGCCCGCCTTTTAACTGGTCTGTCTCCGCGATTACCTGCTCGGAAGACTTCAGCATAGCGTCGAAAATCTTCACCGTGTCATCCAACTTGTCATTGGACTCATTCACAATCACCGTATTGCGGTCAATCACCTTGTTGGTTTCCCCAATGGTGGCAATAATATCTTTCAGGATCGCATCAATCTTCTGCGTCGCCTCCGCCGATTCCGCAGACAGCGCATTAATCTCATCCGCCACAACTGCAAAACCCTTGCCGGCCTCCCCGGCTCTGGCCGCCTCGATAGCCGCATTCAATGCTAAGAGGTTCGTCTGTTTTGCGATCTGGCTGATACTGTCTATGATTTCCCCGATGGAACTGGATTTCTGCGCAAGCGCCGTCATTCCCTCAGAAGCCACCCGCGTAGCCTCAATATTTTCACTGAACTTTTTGGAGAGCTCGCCGATGGACGCAATGCCCTCGTTGTTCTTCTCCTCCAGCAGTTTTACATTTTCAACTGTCTGCAGCACTCTCGACTCAGAATCTCCGATCTTTCCATCCAGATCGTTAAAGATCTGAATGCTTCCCGCCACCTGCTCAATCTGCTGTTCCACACTGGAAGAAATCTCCTCCGTGGATGCCGCGATCTCCGAAGAGCTCTCCTCAAAATTATGTAAGGAATCATAAATTGACTGAGAAGATTCCTGCAGGCCGTCAAAGGCACCTCTGACATCATTTAACAGCGTCTCCACTTCCCCCTCTTTCTGCTCTACCATCGCAAAAAGAGATCTCGTTCTCAGAACAATAAAGACAGATACGGCAACCGCCAGAGCATACACCATAAGGATGAATACCCATATTGCCGGCGAATACATGCACAGAAACGCATCCTTAAACAAAAGCAGTGCAACCGCATTTGCAGCCACCGTCACCGCCGCGCACACCTTGACCACCGACAAATCATAATAAGCGACGGCAATGAACAGCACCAGGAAATACGCCTCCACCATGGCCCCGAAAACACCGGGTGTTCCCAACACCAAAATCACTGCACCAACCAATGGAAGCCATGACGCATATAGATATTTGGCTTTCGCTCCCAAAGGCTTTTCAAATAGCCTCGTACAGAGACTGCACACCGATATCAGCACCGCCACGCTGTCTCTGAACCCTCCCCCGTTAAAAAGCAACACGTAGAGGAAGGCTACAACTGGAATTGCCAAAAGGAAAAGAAAAAAGATAAAATTCATTCTTCTCTCTTCGTCTTTTAGTATTTGTAATTCCATTTCCCTACCCCTCCTTTTTCTGATGTATCATTCTGGTACTAATGATACAGGATTTGGGGTGAAAAGTCAATCTGAGGAATGCGCCGCCCTCCCCCGATCATAGCAGCATCTTCGCCCGCGTCTGTATTTGTTTCTCTATCAATTTTAACCGTTCATTTGGCAAATTATATCTTGGGTTTTTCTGAAACCGAAAGGTAAGAAGTTTTCGTAGTCCCTCCCGGTGTCTCTGCGTGAGAACTGCTTTAGCCGTCCCTATAAAATCATCATATACGCATGGAACCAACGTTCCTGCATAAGCCGCCAACGCATCCTCATTTTCCAGATCATCCCTTCCCGCAAAGTTGAAAAGGGCATTCCCATGGTCAAAAAGCGGCGCCGGAGCATTTATTTTATTTTCTTTATTATTTACAAGAAAACCAAAATTTCCAAAATGCCTGTCCGTATTGAGAATCACCGCATCAAAAACAAGCATATCGTTTAATGCGTCTACAAATTCCTGCCCCAGTTTTCGATAATATTCCCTCACTGCCTCCATTCCGCCGTCGGTAACGATTCTTCCTACCGGCAGAAAGGAATACTCCTTTGACGTAAAAAGACGGCAGACCGAACACAATTCCCCCTCCCATTTTGAAAGGGAATAAGAAATTGCATTTACACCGAGAGCCTTTGCAACCTGAAACGCATAGTATTCCGAATAGGGCTCGTTTCCGGTATTTGACGCTCCGCTTGTGCCGCCCTTATATAACCAGATTTCTCCACCTTTTCTTCTCCAACATTTCGGAAGCATACCGTTTGTGGTAAACTCCGGGCAGGATGCCAACGAACTCCGGATACTGTTGCCATACCCCGTAAATGCAAGCAAGGCAAGCACATGGCTAAAACGATTCTCATATAAATTAAATTTATCATATGTGCCGTCAAATCCCTCCTCAACGATCCAGTAGCAATCGTTCAGGGAAAGACCTTTTGAAACCTTTATGATCGACATCGGACGGTTGATATTCAGCCCGCATTTGCTGAGAAAATTATGGACATAGGCACGGTTTTTGGGTATTGTCCTGCGTTTTAACCAAGCGGAAAGACCTTCGTCCGTAGGTTTCAGATCCAACGGAAACAATTCTTTTTTCGCCTCGTTCTCCCAGAGAATCTTTACCTCGGGGGTATTGGTATCTTCGGTCGCAGAAAAGCGTATCAGGCTTACGTCATAGTGTTTTAATTCATAAATCATATACGCGCCCTCCCTCTAATATCATTTATATACATCCCCGCGGTTATCAATATCAATTACAAAAACAATCAATTTTCCATTATCTACTGTATAAATAATACGATAATCACCCACACGCAATCTTAACAAATCATCATAGCCCTTTAACTTCTTTATATCTTCACCGTTAGGAAGGCGCTCTATTGCAAATACCACACGCCTTCTTTCATTTGCAGGAAGTTTGTCGATAAACTTTTGGGCCTTCTTTTTGAGGATAATTTGGTACATCAATCAAGCCCCCATTCCTTTAAGCACTCCTCCAACGGTATGTCCTCCTTATCTTCATCCGGCGAGTTTCTATAATTTTCCGCCATTCTCTGGCAAAAAATATCGTCCGCCTCCTCATCTGCGGCCATCCCTTGGACATAAGCTAATACATAACCAATCTTATAATCCGGTATCACATCCAACAACTCGATAATTCTTTCTCTATTACTCATGTATACACCCTCCTTCTCTATTTACCAGTTTTCACACTTGCACTGTTTGAAACCCTGCTTCTTCCAGTTCACGCTGAAAGTATTCCTAAACTTCAATCATAAAACATCTTTCCGTAAATTTATCACTTGTATTATACTGTATTCTCTATCGATTTTCAATCAACACTGACAGAAGTATTCCATATATAGTAAATATATCCTTCCTGATAATCCATAATGCTATCCCCGTAAAAATAGCCTTATCACCTAAGCGATAAGGCTAAGATTTTGTAAACTTGTCTGCATCAAAAAGCCTGCCCCAGATGCTTCTCGCGGAGCGCATTACCTCCTACGTTTTTCCCAATGATATGATAGTACGCCAACAGGCAGAAGATCGCTATAA